>CAYJVR010000001.1:0-225548 GCA_964373715.1 uncultured Planctomycetia bacterium
GCGGGTTTTCGGGTTAGCGAGTTTAACTGGCAAACTCGCAAACTGGCTAACCGGCAAACTCGCGAACGGGCCAACTGACTAACGGGTTGGCGGGTTTTCGGGTTAGCGAGTTTAACTGGCAAACCGGCTAACTGACAAACCGGTTAACTCGTGAACCGGCAAACGGAGTTTTCGTACTATGACAGTTGAAGAGCGGACAAGACGGATAGTGGCGCTGACCCTGCACGACGTAGTGCACAATGGGGACGGCTCGAAGGGGGAGCCGTTCTACAACATTTCCGAGGCGGAGTTTGAGGCGATCCTCTCCCGGCTGAAAAAGCTCGGCTACCGGACCGCCAGTTCCCGGGAATTTTTCGCCTGGCGGCAGGGCAAACTGGATCTCCCGAAGCGGACGGTGGTTCTCACCTTCGACGACGGCTACAAGAACCACCTGGAGCGCGTCGCCCCTCTGCTGATCCGGTACCGGTTCGGCGGCACCTTTTTCATCACGGTGGGTCTCATCGGCAAACAGGGCTATCTCACCTGGGAAGACCTGAAGAGGATGGTTTTTCTCGGGATGGAGATCGGTTCCCACGGGATGACGCACCGGCCGCTCACGAAACTTTCCCGCGAAGAGGTGGAGGCGGAGGTGGCCGATTCGAAGAGGATTCTCGAGCAGAAACTCGGCGTCCCGGTCAACTCGATCGCCGCTCCGGGCGGTTTCTGGAATCAGACGGTCACCGAGGCGGTGCGGAAAGCCGGTTATGAGGCGGCCTGGGTGTCGGAGATCGGCACCAACGGACCGGAGACGAATGCGCTCGCTCTGCGGCGCATCGTCGTGCGCCGGCCCTTTTCGCTCGACGGGGTGATCTCGATGGTGGAGGGATGGCGGCCGGCTTTCTGGTGGGCGGTCGGCCAGCAGAGGATCATCTGGTTGTTGAAGAAACTGCTCGGCGTTTACTGGTACGAACAGTTGAAGAGAAAGATTGTCCCCGATGCGTGAAGGGCTGTTAGCGGGTTGGCGGGTTAGCGGGTTGGCGGGTTTTCGGGTTAGCGGGTTGGCGAGTTTGTGGGTTAACTGGCGAACTCGCGAACCGGCAAACCGGCGAACACGCAAACTGGCTAACCGGCAAACCGGCGAACAATTTCAATGAGCGCACTCTTTTGGATTTCTTTCGGGACGTTACTGTACATCTACTTCGGGTATCCAGTGGCGGTGACTGCGCTGGCCCGGTTTTTCGGGAAAGAGCCGGCCCGCGCGGAGATCACCCCGTCCGTGTCCCTTGTGATCACGGCCTTCGATGAGGAAGCCCATATCCGGCAGAAGCTGGAGAACAGCCTTTCTCTCCGGTATCCGAAGGAGAAACTGGAAATTGTCGTCGCCAACGACGGCTCCGCCGACGGAACGGAAAAGATTGCGAGGGAGTTTGAGAACCGCGGGGTCCGGCTCCTTTCGATGGAGAGGAACATCGGCAAAGCCGCCATGCTGGACAGGGTAGTCCCTCAGATGGCCGGGGAGATCGTCGTTTTCTCGGACGCCTCCAGCGAGCTGGATACCGAGGCGCTGGGCAGGCTGGTCCGGAATTTCAATGATCCCACAGTTGGGTGCGTCTGCGGCCAGTACCAATTGGGGAGCGGGGGAGATCTTCGGGGCGAGGGGGAGGGGCTTTACTGGAGGTATGAAACCTTCATCAAGCGGCAGGAGAGTCGCCTTCATTCGATCCTCGGCGCGCACGGGGCCCTTTACGCGATCCGGAAGGGCTTTTATTCTCCGCTCGGAGCATCGGCGGTGAACGACGACTACCTGGTTCCGATGAGGATCGTCGCGGCCGGGTACCGGGCGGTGTATGAACCCGAAGCGCTGGCTTTTGAGAGGGAGACCGCCTCGATGGAAGGGGAATTCTCCCGGCGGCGCCGGATCGCGGTGGGCAATTGCCAACAGATTGTGGAGTTGAAAGGGATGCTGAATCCCCGTTGCGGGTGGGTCGCGTTCAGCTTCTTTTCCCATAAGATCCTCCGGACATTGGCGCCGTTATTCATGGTGGCTATGCTGGCGGGCAGTTTTTTCTTGCCGGCTTCTCTCCGGGCGGTGGTGTTGGCCCTGCAGGGGTTGTTTTACCTGAGCGCCTACGCCGGATTTCTGTGCCAGCAGAGGGGCTGGGTGGTCCGGATCCTTTCCGCCCCCCTTTATTTCTGTTTGGGCAATCTGGCGATGCTGGCCGGCCTGTTCCGCTACTGTTTCCAGGGAAACAAGCCGGTGTGGGAGCGGTCCCGGTAAGGCAAGGGGCAGGGGGCAGTTTAAAGTTTGGAGTTGGCGGGTTAACGGGTTAACGGGTTAGCGAGTTAACGGGTTAACGGGTTGACGGGTTTGCGGGTTTTCGAGTTTACGAGTTTTCGGGTTAGCGGGTTTAACCGGCTAACTCGCGAACTGGCAAACCGGCGAACTGGCGAACACGCAAACCGCCTAACGCTCAACAACTGTCGAGTCAGATGTCGGATTTGTTTAACCGATCGATTGAATATTGTTTAAATTTGATTAGTTTTAGCGATCTTTTGACTGGCATAAAACCTGCTCTTTATTAGGGTAGAGTAACGGCCTGCCGTTTCTTCTGAAGCGCGCCTACTGCTGTGTTGGATCTAGGTGTTGTGTAATTGACACAACGTTTCTGTTGTGTCGCTCAGACAAAACCGATTTGGTTTGTTTTTGTAAGGCCGTAAAGTAAAAAAAGCAGAGAGATAGTTGTTGTAAGTTATTATAAACATAGGAGTTAAGTTTTGTTCTGAATTGTGTAAAAAAGGCTCTGAGTTGGCAGAGAACCTGCTTTATTAATACCCTTGTCAGGTGTGTGTTTTCATATTTCAAGAGAAATAGGTCTTAAGGAGTAGCGATGACAGTTTTGGTTGCGCGGTGGGTGAGTGTGCAGCAGGAGTTGATGGAGAGAATAAGCGGTTTCTTCTCTCTCAGCTATCCGGAATCCATCATGGTCTCCAGATTCTGGTGGCGCCTTGCCTTAAAACGGGTCATTGACCTGGTGGGTTCCGCCGTGCTCATCATTGTTTTTGCGCCGCTCATGCTTCTCGTGGCGGTTGCCGTGAAGCTGACCTCGAAGGGATCTGTCTTGTTCGTGCAGGAACGGGTTGGCCGTTCGGGGCAGTTCTTCAACATGCTGAAATTCCGTTCGATGGTGCAGGACGCCGAAGCGGCTACAGGTCCCGTGTGGGCCTGGCACTCCTCGAACGATCCCCGGGTGACGCCGATCGGGCGTTTCCTCCGGAAGAGCCATCTGGATGAGCTCCCTCAGTTGTTCAATGTTTTCACGGGGGAGATGAGCCTCGTCGGGCCCCGGCCTGAGAGGTCCTGTTTTGTGAGCCAGCTCAATAAGGAGTTTCCGGAGTACGGCGACCGGCTTTATGTAAAACCGGGGATGACCGGGCTCGCGCAGGTTTACTACCGGTATGACCGGTCCATCACGGATGTGAAGAAGAAGCTTCGGTTTGACCTTTTATACATCAGGAGAATGTGCCTGATGCTGGATCTTCGGATCCTGGCGGCCACGTTCCTGGTCATGATCACAGGCAAGGGTGTCGGGCTCCGTTAATTGTGCGGTTTGGTTTCATTTGTTCGTATATGGCAGTGCATTGGGTAAACATTAGGAATAGGAGAAAAATAAAACAATGAAAAAATTTGCATGGTTAGCCGTGCTGGCGATGGGTCTCCTGGCTTTTGCAGGGACCGCCTCCGCCGTGCCTGTGATTGACGGCGCCACGACTTTCACGCCGGAGTGGGACGGGTTTTTCATCCAGGCGTTTGATCCGAACGAAGGCGGCATTGCCGACGCCTACGATATCGATCAGTTCCGGCTGATTAATGACGCTAGTGGTGTCTTCATGCTTTTGACGACGTTTAGTGCTCCAACGCTGGCGGATCAGGATGCCGGAGCGACGTCGAACACGGCGTTTGTCGAGATCGTGTTTGATTCCAATGCGAACGGTCTCTTCACGGATGCCGTGGACCGCCGGTTGACTCACACCGCCAATACGGCCGGTGGCGCGCAGGCCATGACCTGGAAGAACGGGACCGGGACTACCCTGTTGACGGGAGTCGAGGGGACGAACTTCAAACTCGGCAGCGTGTACGAGTATTTCATTCCGCTGTCCAGCGATCCTAGCGCGACTGTTGGGGCTTCGGCGAATGGGTTTGCGTTCCTTGACAACGGTGGTGGGGATGCAGATGACCGCTTGCCGGATGTCGGTTTCTTCAGGCCGATTCCTGAGCCGGGCAGCATGATGCTGCTTGGTTTTGGAGCGGCGGTTGCTGGTCTTCGGCGGATTCGCCGGAAGACGGTTCGCTCGTAAGAGAGAATCCTAACAACCTAGTGTAGGGCCCAATGCGAAGCAGGCCCCCTGCGAAGGGGGCCTGCTTTTTTCCTTCCCGTCATTGCGAGCCCCTTCAGGGGCGCGGCAATCTCTTGCAAAACCAACTTATACGGGTTAGCCAGTTTACGGGTTTGTGGGTTTGCGAGTTAACCGGCGAACCGACCAACTACCCGCCAACGCTCTCTACCTCCTCGCAATGACACAGCTCTCTACCTCCTCGAAATGACGCCTACAAAGTGTCGAAAATACTTGATTATATGTTGATTTTTATATACAATGTCCTCTGCTTTAGTGTAAAGAAGAAACCACCTCTCGCCGTAGAACAACCTAGCTAAAGCCTGTTGACTATATAACCCTATGTTTTTCAGTATGTAGCATTTATGCTAAAAATGTAGTTTTTTTTAATAGTTTGGTATGGAATTTGCTTACTTATATATACGTCATTGTATGGATTTAATGGAAAGGGGTGTTTAGGTATGTCTCAAAGTTCTGATATGTGGTCAATTGTTCTGGTCGGATCAGCGGTCTTCCTCTCAGCCGGTTGTGGTGGAGCTGGAGGGGGATCCGGTTTTTCTGATGGGTTTGGTGGCGGGTCAGGGGTGAGCGGTTTTTCCGTTCTTTCCAGCGGTTCTTCCGGTGGCTCAGGTTCCGGAAGCGGCAGCGGAACCGGCGGTTCCGGAGTGACCTCCGGAGGAAACCCGGTAGTCCATAGCCCTGAACCGGCCAGCATGGCCCTTTTCGGAGCCGGCGCCGCCGGCATGGCCTTTTCGCAGCGTCTTAAAGCCCGCAAGCGAATCTCCCGTTCTTGAAGTAAACTAAAGAGTTTCTCTTACATAACCTTTCTGGAGAGGACACCGTGGTGCGACTATTTGTAGACCGGTTTCAATCTGGCGTTAAAGCATGGGGCGAGACCGTTAAAATTTTGAGCTCACGCAAGAAGCTTCTTCTCCCCTTTATTGCCACCGCGATTGTGGAGCTGTTCTTTATTCTGCTGGTTTGGCTCGCTCCGCATCCTCCTTTTTCCACCTTGCTGGCTCCGCCGATCCGCTATTTCTTCAGCGACAGGGTGCTCCATTATCCTTGGCATATGTGGTTTCTCTACTACTCGATGAAACACACCCACATGGTGGCGTCGCTGGTCGTCGGCGCTTTCTTGACCGGTGTCGCCTGCGTTATGGTCCAGCAGAGCCACCGGGGGGAGACCCTGTCGGTGAGGAACGCCCTTGTGAGCGGGCGTGTGCATTACCTGACGGTCGCGATGATCTGGCTGGTGACCTGGGCTGTCGGAAGGTACGGAATGGATATCCTGCTCCGGTTTTTCTACAAGCGTTCTTTATCCATCCTGTATCCGATAGGGATAGCCGTCATCCTTCAGTGGCTTCTGGTCTATGCGATTCCGGCCGCCGTTTTCAACGGCTCCAGGTGGTGGAAGGCGATTCTGCAGGCCGTTGTGGAGTCCTTGAAGCATCCGTTGAGCACCTTGGCCGTTGTGGCCGTCTTTACCGCCCCCCTATTCCTCTTCATGTGCTATTTCCCGGAACAGCGGACTACCCGTTGGATTGTCCACGACACCCCTGAAATCGCGCTCCTTTTTGTGGCTGCCCGCCTGTTCTTGTGGACAGCGGTGGATGCGTTCTTGACGGTGGCGGCCGCCCATCTCTGGTGTCTTCATAACAGGGCGAGGGGATTGGCGGATAATCAAGTAGCGGCGCGTGCCGTTAACCCCCAAGTGAAGGAGGGACCAGCCATTGCGTAACGCTCTTGTTTTTTTTCTTTGTCTATCGTTCATCGCCTCAGGGTGCAGCCAGTCGTACAGCGGGGAACGTTTCTTCTGGAAAGCGCAGAAGGTCAGCGCCTCGGTTTTGAAAGACCCCGCTAAAGCGACCCCGGAACAGTACTCCAAGGCGATTGACGCGTACGGGAAGGTGATCGCCAAGCTCCCCGGCACAGAGTGGGCCGGCAAGGCGCAGCTGTCTATCGGCACCCTCTACCAGTACCAGAAGAAGTACAGCAAGGCCCGCGAGAAGTACGCGCTGGTTCTCCAGGACTACCATCGTTTTCAGCTGTTATGTGTCAGCGCCCGGATGGCGGTCGGGAAATCTTACGAGGCCGAGAAACGGTGGGATGATGCTGTTAAGGCTTACCGGGAGTTGACCGATTACCACTCCTGGACTCTGCAGGGACTTCAGGCCCCTCTTTATGTGGCCGCCGTTTATGAGAAGCGCAAGGAGCAGGCCCAGGCCTTGCGTTCCTATGAGAGCGCGATCAGTTGGTACAAGAAGCTGATCCTTAATGCTCCCTCGAAAGATTTGGAAGCCTCCGCAAAAGCCTACCTGGCCGTCACCTACCAGCAGCTTCGCCGCTGGAGTGAAGCGGCGGAAACCTTGGAACAGATCGTGGATTCCAAGGGGGTGGACAGGGCCTTTATTCTGATGAACCTCGGCCATATCTATCAGAAGAACTTGGGCAACCCCAAGAAGGCGGAAGAGGTTTTATCAAAGCTTATCCGGGAGTTTCCGCGTCATCCGTATGCCAAGATAGCCAGGAATCAGCTGGAAAAGATCAAGATTGAAAACACTGCCGCCAGCACGAAGAGCCAGATAGCGCCTTCAGCGGTACAGCAGAACGCACCGGCGGCCCCCGCGGCTCAAGGACGGTAAAATTCGTGGTATTAAAAGGTTTCTCTACAAAACTGTTGTCTCTTGCGGGATGGGCGGCTCTTTTCGTCCTTCTTTTTTGGCCGACCTTCTGCTGGATGGCCGAGCGTTTTGACGCGGCCGATTCTTTTTATTCGCACGGCTGGCTTATCCCGATAGCCACCGGCTGGCTGATCTGGCGCAAGAGGGAAGCCCTATCCCGTATTCCCCAGCGCCAGAGTTATTCCGGGTTGACTCTGCTGGTCCCTTCTGTTTTGGTTCATCTGATTGCCACGTGGCTCTCTTTTGGAGTTATTTCCGGTTTCGCGATGCTCGCCTCTGTTTTTGGCTTGGTTTGGACGGTCTTCGGCTGGAGGTTTCTCTGGGAAATCCGGTTCCCTCTGCTTTTCCTTGTTTTTATGGTTCCTCTTCCCGGCGTTGTACTGATCTCGGTCAGTTTCCATATGAAGCTTCTGGCCGCGACACTGGCGGCCGGCTTTATCCATTTGATCGGCATACCGGTTGTCCGGGCCGGTTCGATGATTCAGATGCCGGGTATTTCGGTTGTCGTGGATGACACCTGCAGCGGCCTGCGGTCGTTGATCAGCCTGATCGCCCTTTCAACTCTGTGGACCGCGCTTATGCCCGCCGGCACGAAGAACTGGCAGAGGGCGGCCCTTGTGGCGGCTTCGATCCCGATCTCTTTGGCGGCGAACATGATCCGGATCATTACGCTGGTTTTGCTGTCGGCGATTTACGGCTCGCAAATCGCCGAGGGGTTTATCCATTACGGGTCGGGTTTCGTTGTTTTCGGCGTGGCGTTAGCGGCGCTGGCCTGGTTCAGCAAGAAACTTCAAAAATGGTCTCTTCCATCCGTCGGCCTCAATCAGTAGCGCTGATTGTTCTGGCGCTGGCTGGGCTCCTTGTCTGGGCGGGCAAGGGAGCGGCCTCGGTTCCCGCGCAAGGGAGCCCGGTGACTTTACCCATGCCGGATCTGATCGGCGATTGGGCCGGGACGGCGATCCCGGTGGATAACCGGACCTTTGAGATACTGGAGACGAAAGATGTCACCGTCAAGGAATACCAAAAGCCCGGGGAGGGGGCGGTGCTGTTTACCCGTGTCGGCGGGTTCGGCAGCAACAGGGCGGCGTTTCATCCCCCGGAGATCTGTTTTGTAGGTTCCGACTTTCAGATTGATGAGAGGGGGGCCATCCCTGTCACGGTCGGCGGTTCCGAAAGGAAGCTGATGCGGCTGGTGATCGCTCAGAACCAAGACCGCTTCGAGGCCTGGTACTGGTTCACGGCCAACGGGAAAATCACACCGAGCTATTACCAGCAGCAGTGGTGGCTGATGAAAGATTTGATGAGCGGCAAACCGATGTCCGGCACGCTGGTGAGGATCTCAACCCCTATGGAGGAGGATCCGGCTGTGAGCCGGACCAGGCTGACCCGGTTTCTTGCCGATTGGGAGGCGCTGGGGCAGGCGAGTTAGCGGGTTGACGGGTTAGCCAGTTAGTGGGTTTTCGGGTTAACGAGTTTAACCGGCTAACTCGCGAACAGGCAAACCGGCTAACTTGCAACGGCAGATGATATTAATAGTAAATAAATTTTAATATAGTCTTGTTTTAACGTGATTGGCTGGCTATACTTTGCCTATAACAACGATGGGTTGACCTTTCTCTTGACATTTCTAAAAGGCGGTTGTACAACGAGTGTTTTCGCCTATGTCTGAAATAGGCGATATTCTAGGTGCTGACTCCCCAATGGTTATACACGGCGAAACGGTAACTGACACAAAGATTTGGGAACAAATCATCTCGGTCCTTCCTTATGGCTGTCTCGTGGTGGATCAGCAGGCCGTGATCTGCGCGGTGAATCCTTCGGCGTTAAAACTACTCGGCGCCGAGCAGGACCAGATCCTCAACCAAACTCTCTTTGAAGCTTTGCCGTTTCTGAAGAACACCGGTTTCGCCAAGAGTTTTTCTCCGCTTATCCTGAGCTCCCCTCCGCCTGAGCCGTTTGAATTTGAACTCTCTTTGCCGGAAGGGTGCTGGATCAAATTTTCCGCCAGAGTGATTCTGGAGGATCCGTTCGGGCGCCGCGCGCTGGTGCTCACGCTGACCGACATTACCGAAACTGTCCGCTTGAAGAAACAGCTCAGGCACACCGAATACCGGGCCTCGATCGGGAAGATTGCCCGCGGGATTGCGCACGAGCTGAACAACCCGTTGGACGGGGTCCTGCGCTACACGCACCTGGCGATGGAGAAGCTGTCGGAGGATGCGCCTGAGAGGGAATACCTGGTCCATGTGAAGGAAGGGCTGGACAGGATGGTCCGGGCGGTCCGGGCGTTCCTCGAGTTCTCGCGCCAGGCGACTACGCCGGTCAGCCGGCAGGCGAACCTAAATCAATTGATCGACGATGCCATACTGCTTGTCCATCACAGGGCGAAATTCCAGCAGGTGCGCATCGTCAAAGAGTTTGAATCGGACCTGCCGCCGGTGATGGATGCCGGCCTCCAGTATGCCGTTGTCAATCTCATCAAAAACGCTTTCGATGCCATGCCGAAGGGCGGGACGCTCACGATACGGACTTTTGAAAAGAACGCCCACGTGCACGTGGAGATCACGGACACCGGTTTCGGCATCCCGCGCGAGGCACAGAGTAAGATCTTCGAACCGTTTTTTTCCACCAAGCCGGTTCACCAAGGAAACGGTTTGGGGCTCATCATTGCCAAGGAGGCTGTTGAACGGTCCCGCGGAGATTTAGGTTTCACCAGCGAAGCCGGGGTTGGGACCACATTCCATATCCGCGTGTCTCTGGCGCCCCAGGACAAGGAGGACAGCCGGAATGGATCGTAACCGAATTCTTGTGGTGGATGATGACCCGCTGATCAGGGGCTCCCTTTACGAACAGCTCAAGAGCAAAAGGTTTGACGTCGAGGTCGCGGCGGACGGCTCGGAAGCGATGGAGCATCTTAAGGACGGGCATTTCCAGCTTGTTTTAACCGATATGAAGATGCCCCAGGTGGACGGGCTGAACCTTCTGGAGCATATCAAGAGGCGATATCCGGACATCAATGTCGTGCTCATTACCGGGTTCGGGAACCTCAGCGCGGCCGTCTCAGCGTTCAGGAGTGGGGCCTTCGACTTCCTCACAAAGCCGATCCAGCCAGCGGAGCTTGAAGCGACCGTGCAGAGGGCTTTGGCGACCACCACGTCGATCGAAGAACCGGTGGGAGATCCGTTCACCGGCTTCATCGGCGAGCATCCCTCGATGAAGGACCTGCGCGACAAGATCCAGCTGATTGCGCAGAGCCCGGCGACGGTACTGCTGCGAGGTGAGAGCGGCACCGGCAAGAGGATCATTGCTCACGCGATCCACCGGGCCGACCTGAGGCGCTGCAACAAGCCTTTTGTGGAGGTCAGCTGCAGCGCCTTGCCGGAGACCCTTCTGGAGAGCGAGCTGTTCGGGCATGTCCGCGGGGCGTTCACGGGAGCGATCCGGGACAAGGAGGGGCGCTTCGAGGTGGCCGACGGAGGGACGATCCTACTGGATGAAATCGACACCTTCTCGCCGGCCATGCAAGTGAAGCTTCTGAGGGTTTTGCAGGAAAGGACATTCGAGCGGGTGGGGGACAGCCGGACGATGCGGGTGGATGTCCGGATCATTGCGGCGACGAACAGAAATTTGGAGCAGGTTGTTAAAGAGGGGAAATTCAGGGAGGACCTTTACCACCGGCTCAACGTTATTTCGCTGAAACTGCCCCGCTTGAAGGACCGGGCGACCGATATCCCGATCCTCGTGGATTATTTCGTCAAGCGGATATCGGACCAGATGGGGAAGAATATGAAGGGGGTTGACCCCGAGGCGATGGACATCCTTTCTTCTTACGCGTGGCCCGGAAACGTGCGCGAACTCGAAAACGCCATCGAGCGTTCCATAGTCATGAACCGAAAAAATATCATTGCTTCCGAGGACCTGCCGGACATCCTGCGCGGGCAGTCGGCCGATATCGTTGACATGGACAACAACCACAACGGCGATCTCTCCGACGATGCGGCGACTTTGAAGGAGGCGCTGCGGGACCCGGAGAGGGAGATTATCCTGAAGGTGCTCAAGGAGGCCGGCTACAACAGGTCCCTTGCTGCAAAACGTCTTGGAATTCACCGCGCAACTCTGTATCATAAGCTACGGAAATTCTCGATCGATCCTGACCGTCTCCGGACGGACTATTGACATTTAACAGCTCTGAAAATTCAGAAAGACCTTCTCGATGAGTTTTGAAACGAGGGAGGCCAATTCCTCTCTGCTGGAGCTTATTGAACCTGAGCGGTGGCTCAGGCTTCAGACGCGTTTTTCACTGGTTCTCGGCGTAGGTCTGCGCACCATCTCCCCCTCCAAGACACATCTGGTGGACCCCACATGGCCGGCCGGAACCGATTCCGAAAAGCTGATGGAACTGCTTGTGGTCGGCGAAGAGTTGGAGGAGCTGTTCCCATCCCTTGACGCCCTGCCGAATATGACCACGGCGACGACGCGGCCTCTGGGGTATTCTTTCGCCGCTGTTCCGCTTAAAGCCACCGCCGGCTCCATTGTCGGATACCTCGTGGTTGGGCCGATCATCCTGGGACCAAGAGAGGACTATCTTTCGTTCCAAACTCGCGCCGCGGAGATGGGCTTCGATCCGGAGCAGATCTGGCGGCAGTTGCTGACGGTGAAAACCTACACGTACAGTTCTTTCAAATCGCTTCTTTCAATGCTGGAAGAGGTGACCAGCTCCATTCTTGAGCTGGCCTACCAAAGCAAACAGCTGAAGGCGATTGTTCCGGCCACGCCGAAAGTTGACCAGCTGGTGCTCAAGCATTACACGACAAGAATCTGGCACTCGCTGCTCGATATTGCCTGCACCGTGACGAAGGCGGAGGGCGGTTCGGTGATGCTGTATGAATCGGAAAGCAGGTCTTTCCGTATCGCGGCGGCCCATGGCCTGCGTGAGGATCTCGTCAAGGCGCCCCGGCTTGAGGGAGGCAATAACATCGCCGCCTACGCGATTGAGAAGGGGGAAATTCTCCTGTTGGATGAGAATGTCCAGGATCCTGAATTAAGATTGAGGATGCGCAGGCCCGAGATCGCGTCGTCCCTTGTGGCGCCGTTTTCTTCTCAGCCCGGCGAAGAACCGATCGGGGTTCTTAACCTCAGGACGACCGATTACGGGTCCCGCTTTTCCGCCGATGACATTGAGCTGCTGCGCAAGCTGATGCAGTTGGCGCAGACCGTGTTCTCCGCTTTCAGGAACCTGCCCGGCTGGACCGGCAGTTCCTCCTCGTAGGAAGTTACCGAGTTAGCCGGTTGGCCTGTTTGCGAGTTAGCCGGTTGGTCAGTTTGCCGGTTAGCCAGTTAACCCACTAACTAGCTAACCCGTCAACTCGCAAACAAGCTAACCTGTTTTTTGCCGGTAATGAGCGGGCAGGATATTCAGCTGGCTCCGATATTTGGCGACGGTCCGCCGGGCCACCGGATAGCCCCGTTCAATAAGAGCTTTCGCGATCTCCTGATCGCTGAGCGGTTTGGAAGGTTTCTCCTGGGAGATGAGGTTCTCGATCTCCGCCTGGATGGTTTGGGCGGACAGGTGCTTTCCTGAGTTGCTCGGGTCTTCGATCCCTCCGCCGAAGAAGGTTTCCAGGGAGAGTATCCCGTAAGGGGTCTGGATCGTCTTTCCGGCGATGGCCCGGCTGACCGTGGAGGGATGGCAGCCGATCATGTGAGCCACCTCTTCCTGGGTCACAGACCTGAGGTGCTGAATCCCGTGGGTGAAATAATCTTTCTCCAGCTCTACAAGGCATTTGGCGATCGAAAGAAGGGTGGTTTTCCGCTGGCGGATTGCTTTTAAAAGCCAGGTTCCTTGCTGCATCTTCTCCCGTATGAAGTTTTTGGCCTCTGAATCCACGGTTTTGGTCCTCAAGAGCCCCCGATAGGAGGTATTCAAAGAAAGCGCCGGAAGGTCTTCGTCGTTGAGCTCCACGTCATAACCGTTGTTTTTCAGTTGGCGGACGGTCAAATCCGGAGTGATTGCCAGGGAGAGATCCGGAGAGAAGTTCCTCGCCGGTTTTGGATCAAGCTGCCCGATAAGAAGGGCGGCCTCCTGCACCTGTTCCGGGCCCGTTTTAAGCTTTAAGGCCAACTGACTGAGTTTTCTTTTGACGAAAAGGTCGAAATGGCTTCTGACGATCTCAGCCGCAAGGCTGTCCGATTCGTTCCTCAGGCTCAATTGGATCAGCAGACATTCCTGCAGGTTTCTGGCCCCTACGCCGGGCGGATCGAAGCGTTGGATAAGGGTTAATCCCTGTTCCAGCTCGGGAACAGGCAGCCCTTCAGCTTCGGAGATCTCTTCCAGGGGGGACCGTAAATATCCATCCGGATCGAGCCACCCGAGCAGGATTTCAGCGGTTTTCCGGAGAGGTTCTGTATCCTGGAGACTGTAGAGCTGGTGGATTAAATGTTCGTGAAGAGAATTGGATCGGGCGGCGACATCCGGCTGGAATTCCTCTTCATCCTGGTGCGGGGTCCGGTAAGTGTCTGTTTCACGCCACAAATCGGAGAAGACGCTGTCTAAATCAGGCGACTCATCCTCCGTTTGCTTCGTTTCTGCCGGTGTATCGCTACTCTCGTGCGACTCCTCCACCTTTTCGAGCAGGGGATTTTCCTCCAGCTGTTGGTAGAGATAAGCCTGCAATTCGATCAGAGGCATATGCAGCACTTTCAGAGCCAACCGAAGGCTGGGAGTGAGGGTAAGCTGTTGTTGCTGTTTTTGTGAAGGTGTTATCTCCATTGGACTTGGGAGTTTTTCCAACAAGATTAAGCTAAGTATAGCAAATTTTGTGCCAATCGTCAAGGACGCTCGGAAAAAAGATAACAGAGCGGTTTAGTTGCCCTTTATAGTCATCACGAGAAGCGGAAGAGGGTCAGGGGGTATGAGTGTTAGCGAGTTAGCCAGTTTACGGGTTGGCGGGTTAACGGGCAAACTCGCAAACGGGCTAACCGGCAAACGTTCTGTTTCATAGCTCCTCGCAATGACAGCATGAGGCTGCAATGCCCACGAAGGTGCAACCCCCAATGGGACCATAGGATACGCCTTAAGAATTTCTTTGAATGTGATATGATGAGGCCGTGGAAAAGATCTTTGATCTCATCGCTCATCGAGGAGATCCGGTGCATGCCCCTGAGAATACGTTGGCTTCACTGCGTGAGGCGGTTTCCAGAGGGGCGCAGGCTGTTGAAGTGGATCTGCGCCGGGCCGAGGACCGGATCTGGGTTGTTTTTCACGATCGGGATTTAAGGAGGACGGTCGGCCTTAAAAGGAGGTTGAACAGGACCCCATGGGAAACCCTTTCTCATCTAGAGGCCGGCGGCTGGTTTTCTCCTCTTTTTAGAGGGGAAAAGATCCCCCGGATTGAACAGGTTTTCGAGTTTTGCCGTTCCCGGAAAGTGCGCGTTTTCCTCGATGTCAAAGAGTCGGGTGGAGAGGTTG
This sequence comes from uncultured Planctomycetia bacterium, assembly GCA_964373715.1. Taxonomy (GTDB): domain Bacteria; phylum Omnitrophota; class Gorgyraeia; order 1-14-0-20-64-10; family 1-14-0-20-64-10; genus CAMTXI01. The sequence continues at coordinate 14,524 of CAYJVR010000001.1, forward strand.
ATTTGGCTGCCCTTTTGAAAAAGCCGGCGTGGAGCCGGTATGTGTGGGTGGGGGCAGGGACAGTTCCTGCCTTAAGAAAGTGGCGGGACCTGTTGGATGAGAACCCCCTCTTCTGGGTGACCGGCTACAGGGCGCCGGTGACCGCGGCACGGATTCGAATGGCGAAACGCTTACGGTTGGAGGGTCTGCTGGTCTACAAGAAATGGGCATCAAAACGGGCCGTTCGGCGGGCGCATGAAGCGGGGTTGAAACTCTACGTGTGGACTGCCCGCAGCTGGGCTGACTTAAAGCGTTTGAAGGCATCCGGTGTGGATGGAGTTATGAACGAACTATGGCCGCCCCCTTCGATCTGATTGAAGAGGCAAAACGCCTCGTCCGGTTCAATACGGTGACTTGGTCCAGCAATGTGGACTGCGCCGTCTACGTCGGTTTTCTCTTCCGGAAGAGTGGACTGGCGGTTTCTTACCAGGACAGCCGGGCGGGAGAGGTGATCTTCATGAACGTGGTTGGTATGGCGGGCAAAGGGAAAAAGCCCCTTCTTTTGGCGACCCACCTGGATACCGTCGATTCCGGAGATCCGCGTCTCTGGACCAAAACCGGAGGGGACCCCTGGAAGATGACCGTCCGCGGCGACGCCCTCTACGGTTTGGGGTCGGCCGACACCAAGCTGGACATCCTGTGCAAACTCTCGGCTTTAGCGTCGGTTGATCCGCGCAAGATGAAGCGTTCCGTCATCCTGCTGGGCACTTTCGGCGAGGAATCGGGACTGGGCGGAGCGGCCCGGTTTTGTCAGGGGGACCTGCCGAAACCGGAGATGGCCCTTGTCGGAGAGCCGACCGGGCTGTCTCTCGTGACCCGCCATAAGGGGTTGGCCGTCGCGGAAGTGATCTTTAAGAACAAAGGCCTTTACCGGCCCAACTCCGCTGAGTGGGTTTATGACGCTGTTTTTACCGGCCAGGCCGCCCACTCCAGCACGCCGGATTTGGGCGTTAACGCGGTGGATGCCGCCGCCCGGTTTCTGGAGAATACCGCCAAGAAATACGGCAAGATCCACATCCTCTCCTGGGAGGGAGGATCGGGGCATAACGTGATTCCGGCCTCCTCGTCGCTCCGGTTTTCGTTGGGCGGGAGGCCTAAAACGGCGTTTTCCTCCAACTCAAAACAAAAGATTAAAGCGACGCGCCTCGCTCCGGGCTGGTACCCGAAACTGCCTTGGGAGGAGATGGTTTGGACGATGGATTCCGCGCGCCAGCTTTTAACCCCCCACGGGAAAGAGAGGGATCCGGCCTTCAAACCGCCCCATATGACATGGAATTTTACTTGGCTCCAGCAGAAAAAAGAGGGATGGAGTCTCACCGTCGACGCTCGCGCGCTTCCGGGCAAACCGGTTTACAAGGCGATCAAGAACCTGGAGAAGAAGCTGTGGGAGAAGATGGGCCATCCGGGGCCCGAGTGGCAGTTCCATCTGGAGAGGGATAACCCCCCTCTGGAATTAGATAAGAAGGCCCCGTTAGCTAAACTGGCCCTGTCGGCTTTGAAGGCTTCCCGCCTGCCGGCCAAGGTGGCGGCGAAGTCGGGCTGTACCGAGGCGGGGCTCTACAGCCGGGTCGGGATTCCTTCGGTGGTGATCGGCCCGGGCAAGTCGGCCGGAAACATCCACCGGCCGAATGAGGCCAACAGCATCCGTCAGTTAAAGGGGGCGGTTAAATTTTATAAAAACTTCCTGGAGAAAGCATGCTTTTAATCCGGCAAGGGGGGCCTCAGGATTTTGAGGGGGTTTTCGCTCTCGCGAAGATTTTGGATTCATACAACCTTCCTGCCGACCGCGCGCACGTCCGGCGCCTGCTTGAGCTGTCGGAAGATTCTTTCAGAGGGAAGGTTCACAGATCGAAGGCGCAATATCTTTTTGTTTCAGAGAAAAAGAACCGGAATTCACGGAAGATCATCGGTTGTTCTTTGATTATTGCGAAGCACGGTGTTCCGGGGCACCCGCATCTCTGGCTGGCGCTTGATTCCGTGATGAAACGGAGCCGCACGCTGGGCATACGGAAGACCCATCGGGTGATGCGGTTGGGCTACACGGAGGATGGGCCGACCGAAGTGGGGGGACTGATTGTTTTACCCGCTTACCGGAGACTTCAAGAGCAGTGCGGCCTTCAGCTGTCGTACGTGAGGTTTCTCTACATGGCGATGCACCCGGTCCGCTTTGAAAGGGACGTGCTGGTGGAATACCGGGGGGCGATGGGCAGGGGGAATAAATCGCCGTTTTGGGAGAGGATCGGTCGGATTTTTACCGGCCTGCCGTACCAGAAGGCGGACCGTTTGAGCGTAACGAACAAGGAATTTATATGGGCCCTTCTTCCGAGGGAGCCGATCTATTGCGCTCTTTTGCCCCGTTCGGTGCAGGCGGCAATCGGAGCGGTCCATCCTGACGCCCAGAGGGCGGCGGCGCTGCTCAGGTCCATCGGGTTTAAGGAGCTGCCGCAGATCGAACCGTTTGACGGAGGTCCCTATTATTCGGCTCGGCGTCGGGATATCCGGTTGATCAGGCAGACAAAGATCGTGCCGGTGAGGGTTTTGAAGCGGTCCGCCGACGGCAGGATTCTTGCTGCCACTGAAAAAGAAGGTTTTTTTCGCGCCGTTCTGGCAAGGGGTGTTTTATCCGCGGGCAGGTTGGATATTGAAAAAGAGGGATTAGAGCTGTTAAATGTCGGCATGGGGGAGAATGTCCATGTCTGTCGCGTTTCTCGGTAATTATCTAGGGGGCCGGTTCGTCCGGCCCAAGAGGGGGACGGAGCTGATCAGCGAAGACCCCGGGGATCTTGTGGATCCGGTGGGGAAGGTGGTCATCGCTCCGGAGATTGTGGAGGAGGCGGTGTCGGAGGCGGCCAAGGCTTTTCAGGCCTGGTCGGAGGTGTCGCTGAAAATCCGCATCGCCAAGATGAGGGTTTTTCAGCGGGTCCTTAAAGCCAAGTTGCCCGCGTTGACGGAACTGGTCAGCCGCGAGGCGGGAAAACCGGTCGCCGAATCGGGACGAGAGACGGACCGGCTTGTCGCTAAGGTGGATGAGATCGTAGACGCGGGTCTCAAGCTGATCAAGCCCTTCTCGGTGGATGCGGGTCCCGGCGTCCGCGGGGAGTGCCGCTTCCGCCCCCTTGGGGTGCTGGCTGTGATCGGGCCTTTTAATTTCCCGGCGCACACGCCCGGCAGCCACATTATCCCGGCGATCCTGACCGGCAACACCGTGGTCTTCAAACCGTCCGAATTCACCCCTTTCGTCGGCCAGATGCTGGCGGAATGTTTCCACGCTGCCGGCTTCCCAAAAGGGGTCTTCAATCTTGTCCAGGGATCCTCGGAGACGGGCAAACGGCTGGTGGAGCACCCTCAGGTCGCGGGGGTCCTCTTCACCGGATCGACCGCCACCGGCCAGGCAATCAGAAAGGCCACGCTGGATGCTCCGCAGAAATGTCTCGCTCTCGAAATGGGGGGAAAGAACGCGGGCCTCGTGCTGAGGGACGCGAACGTTGAACTGGCGGCGAGGGAGCTGGCCGTGGCCGCTTTCTCAATGGCCGGACAGCGCTGTAACGCGACCAGCCGGATTATCGTGGATAAGAAAGCGGCGAAGCCCTTCTTGGCCGAGTTCCTGCAGGCCGTGGACCGGGTGAAGATCGGGTATTCGCTGGATCCCTCCGTTTTAATGGGCCCGTTGGTGAGCCACGACGCGGCGGCGAAATTTCAGAAGTACATGAAGCTCGCGGAGGAAGAAGGTTTTGAGAGCCTCCGGCACGGCAAGGCGCTCGGAAAATGGGAAAAACGCAGCGGCTATTATGTGCTTCCGGGCGTTCACCTGTGCGAGCGGCCGGACCGGAACAAGTCGCTTCATTACAGGAAGGAAGAGATTTTTGGGCCGGATGCGGCGATCTACATCTGCAAGGATGAAGAGGAAGCGGTGGTGCTGAACAACGAGGTCTCTTACGGCCTCGTGACCGCTGTTTTCACGCGGAACAAAGCCCGTTTTGAGAAGATCTTCCCGAAACTGGATACCGGCCTGGTCAATTTCAACCGGGGGACGATTTACTCTACCGGAAAGCTCCCTTTCGGCGGGACGAAGGGATCGGGCTCTTTCAAGCCGACCGGCCTTTTTTCAACCTACTACTGCACTTACCCGGTGGCCGTTCTGGATGATTCGAGGCCGTTGTCCCAGAGGGCGCTGGCGCTCTGATGGCGCAGACCGTCCTGCTGGGAGATCCCTCCTTCTTTGAAATCAAAGCAGGCGCCAACCCGCATACGCGCGGTTTTTGGGGCCGGCGTAAAAAGGTGGATAGGGCCCGGGCGATGGCCCAGTGGCTTAACCTCAAGCGGAGGTTCGAGGGATACGGGATCAAGGTGATTGTGATCCCTCCGGCCGAGGGACTGCCCGGCCTGGTTTATCCGGCGAATTCCGGTTTTCGGCACGGCGATAAGATTTATCTGAGCAACCTTCACCCGGGCCGTGCTTCCGAGAAGGAACATTACCGGCGATTTTTTGAGCAGCTTCCTTTAACGGTGCTCGATTTTCCTGCATCGGCCAGGTTTGAAGGGGAGGCCGATTTTTTTCCGGTTGGGGATCCCTCAGGGGATCCGAAAAAGAGGACGTATCTTTTTACCTCCGGCCGGCTGGAAGAACAGAGATGGGTTTTCCGTCCCGGTTTTCCCCCTTACCGCCGGGTGTTCGGTTTCAGGTCCGACCGGTCGGTTTTTCCGGCATTGCAGAGGATCGTCGGGGGATCCGATGTTATTCCTCTTGAGCTGGTGGATGAGGCCCATTACCACGGAGACACTGTCTTGTGCCCGTTCGGTCCCCGGGAAGAGTATCTGCTGGTTTATCTTGAGGCACTGTCGGGCGATTCCCAAGAGATGCTCCGGCGCCGGTTCGGCGGCCGGCTGGTCCCTTTAAGCCGGGCGGACGGGCGGGCTTTTGCCGCTAACAGTTTCCAGATTACGGCAGCTTATTATGGGGAGAAGTCGCTTGTTCTTTTAATGCCGGACGGGTTGACCACCCAGGCCTACGAATCGGTCCGGGTCCGAGGGGTGATCCCGTGCCCCGTGGATGTTTCCGAGTTTATGGACAAGGGGGGCGGGTCGTTGAAATGTATGCTGTTGAATTTAGGAGAGGTTTGATATGGATTTTACCCGCCGTGAATTCTTAGGTTGGATCGGCAAATCGGTCGCATCGCTCGGCCTGTTTAAAGCGACGGGAGGAATAGCCGGCGCGCAGGAGACGGAGCACAAATTGCCAGTCCGCTCTCTGGGTAAAACCGGTTGTCAGGTGACGCTGTTTGGGCTTGGCGGGGAAGGTGTCCTCCGGACGACCGGCAGGATGAAGGAGGCGGTGCCGGTGATCCGCAAGGCGCTTGAGTTGGGGGTGAACTATTTCGATACAGCCCCCGCTTACCAGCAGAGCCAGGATTATCTCGGGGAAGGCCTGCAGGGCAGCAGGGAGAAGATTTTTCTCGCCGCGAAGACCCACGACCGGAGTAAAAACGGTTCTTTGCGCTTGCTGGATGACTCTCTGCGGCGGTTAAGGACCGACCATCTTGATCTGTGGCAGCTCCACGACCTCAGGACGGAAGAGGACCTGGAGCAGATTTTTTCAAAAAACGGGGCCATCCACGCTTTGGAAGAGGCGAAAGCTCAAGGCCGTGTCCGGTTCTTTGGGATTACGGGCCACCACGATCCGGCCATTTTGGCCGAGGCGGCGAGGCGCTATTCTTTTGATGCTGTGCTGACGGCGCTGAACCCCGCCGACAGGGTACGGGACTCCTTCATTGAGCAGCTTTTGCCGGCCGCAAAAGACAAGAGAATGGGCGTCATCGCTATGAAAGTGATGGCGCACGGTCTTCTGATGGAGGATCCGGTCAGGCTGTCGCCGGATGAAGCGCTCGGCTATGTCCTTTCTCTGCAGGGGGTCAGCACCGCCATTGTCGGATGTTCCAGCCCTGAAGAGGTGGAACAAAATGCGGCGGCGGCCGGCCGGTTCCGGCAGATGCCTGCTCTTGAGATGAGCCAGCTCGAAGAGCGGGTGAGGCCGTTTGCCCAACAATTTGCCTACTTTAAAAAGGGTTGATCAGAGATACAGCTTTCTTCTGGAATCCGTATTACCATACAGGTAAGGACAAGAAGGAGATTTTTGGTCTTGGGTTTATGGCCAAGGCGGTATAGGAACTCGTTTAAGGGATTTTGGAGCCGGCCGGTGGATCTTAAAGGGTGGAGAATTCGATGAAATTTCAGACGGAAGAGGAGCTTCGAGAGCTTGCCAAACAGTTAGCCAACGCTGATTTTGAGAGGGCCGATTTCCGGCTGGAAGATGAAGGGGTTTTGGTGCTGGAGACGGCCCGACCGGCTGCGAAAAATCTCATGGGAGCCGGACTTTTCCGGAAAGAGGCGGCGAAATGGATCCGCTGCCAATTCATCCTCAAGCATTTAACGGCGCTGTCCATATGGGAAGAGTTTGATGTCAAGCCGCCGCTGGGCCCGCTGGTGGAGGTGGCAAAAATGAATGAAGGGTTCTCCATCCATCTGCGGTCCGCCCATGGGCTGAGGGTTGACCTGAAGGTTTCGCGTCTCGGGGGGGAACTCAAAGACCTCTCTTAGGATAAGGGGCGGAAACGGCAGCTGATGGCGGCGGAAGCAGGCGCCTGTTCCGGATGGAGCAGATGTGCGAAAAGTTCCAGGCCTTCGATGAGACGCGGGCCTGCCCGGTGAAAGAGACCGGTTTCCACGGCGAAAACCCGCTTGTTCCGGACGGCGCTTAGTTCTTTCCAGCCGGTCCGCCTCGTGAGCCGTTGTTTTTCTTTCAGCGTCTGCGGGATTGAATAACTGCAGGGCATCACGATAATGACCTCGGGATCCATCCGCTTGATCTGTTCCCAGGAAAGCCACCGGGAGTCGGCCCCCTTCGAAACCAGAGGGTCTTGTCCTCCCGCCAGCTCAATAAGTTCCGGAACCCAGTGGCCGGCTGCCATCAGCGGCTCAAGCCATTCGCAGCACCAGACCCGGGGGCGCTCTTCAGCCCGGCTCACCCTCTTTTGAATCCGGGAGATTTTTTCTTTAAGGCGGCCGACCAGTTGACCGGCGGCCTTCTTCCGTTTTGTCGCTTTGCCCAGCAGCATAATCTCGGAAAAAATTCCCTCCAGCCTGGTTGCGCTCAGGGAAATCGTTTGTGGTTCGGGAGAAATCTCCCGGAGGGCTGCCGTTACCTCCGTGTGAGAAGCGGCGCAGACCGTGCAGAGGTTCTGGGTGATTACGAGGTCCGGCTTCAGTTTCTTGAGCGCGGGGATATTCAGTTGGAATTGGTGTTTCCCCTCCCGCCGGAGTTTTAAAACCGCCTCATGAATTTTCAGGCTGTCCTGCGGCGCCAGTTGAGCGACCCGGCTGACCACCACCGTCGGTTTGAGGAGGGCCTCAGGCGGGTAATCACAGTCGCCGCTGCGGCCGACGAGGTGGCGGCCTAACCCCAGGGCGTAGACCATCTCGGTGCCTGTCGGGAGGAGGGAACAGATCCGCATGGAATCACCCTAACACCCTGTTGTTGGGCGGTCAACGATGTTGCTACCGCTTTCTGAGGGTTCATTGGCCAGAAGATTTGTTGTGATGGAGGTTATAATGGGGGCATGCCTAAATTTGTTGTGCAGGAACATCATGCGTCGCGGCTCCACTTCGATTTCCGGCTGGAGATCGGCGGAGTTCTGAAATCATGGGCTGTTCCGAAAGGCCCCTCAATGAATCCCTCGGATAAGCGGCTGGCAGTGCTGGTGGAGGATCACCCTCTGGTGTACGGCGGCTGGGAGGGTGTGATCCCCGGAGGGCATTACGGCGCCGGGCCGGTGGTGATCTGGGACAAAGGGACCTTCGAGCCGAGAGACCCGGCGGTCCCCGAGCAGGGGATTGAAAACGGCAAGCTGAGTTTTATTTTGAATGGGCAGAGGCTTAAAGGGGTCTTCGCTCTCGTCAAATTCAAGCGGCCTGGGATGAAAGGGAACGAATGGCTGCTGATGAAGCGCCCGGATGAGGATGCGGACCCTTCTTTTAAACTCGACACCGCGCTGACTCCCGCCAAGAGGGAATCCCTCGTTCTTCAAGAGCCTCCCTGCAGCACATCGTAAGTTCCGCGACGGGTTGAAACCCTGTATAATAACTTTTTCATGGTTACCCCACCACCTGACTTAGGGCCCGACAGCCCGTCAAATCGGAGGTTCAATCCGTCCCCGGCGGATAAGCCAAGTGGTGGGGTTAAGGAAAACCTGGAACGACTCCGGGCGCGGATCGCCCAGGCGGCCCGAAACGGGGGCAGGGAGCCCTCCTGCGTCCGCTTGATTTGCGCCACCAAAGGGGTGAGCGCCCAGCGTATCCAGGAGGCGGCTGCCTGCGGTGTTCAGGAGATTGGCGAGAACCGGGTCCAGGAAGCGAACGTCAAACAGCCCGAGCTTAACCGCCAGAAGCTCACGTGGCACATGATCGGGCATCTTCAGCGCAACAAGGTGAAAGAGGCGCTCGAGATTTTTGATGTGATCCAGTCGGTGGACCGCCCCGAACTGGCGGAGGGGATCCAGAAGGCGGCCGATGAGATGAAACGGTCCGTGGAGGTGCTCGTGGAGGTGAACGTCGCCCGGATCGGGGGCCGTTCCGGCGTGTCGCCCGAAGAAGCGCCCGGATTGGTGGAGAAAGTGCGAGGGTTGAACCGGCTCCATCTTTTAGGGCTGATGGGGATGGCCCCGCTGGCGGAAGACCCGGAAACGGTCCGGCCGTATTTCCGTCAGCTGCGCGAGTTGGCGCACGGATTAGGCCTGAATGAACTTTCGATGGGAATGAGCAACGATTTTGAGGTGGCGGTGGAGGAAGGTGCAACAATGGTCCGTATAGGTGCGGCGATATTTCACGAGGGGCACGGGGCGGGGGGCATGGGGCGAGAATGAAAAAGCTTTCGATTGGCGTGATTGGATGCGGCAATATGGGGCAGGCGCTGGTCCGTGGCATCCTGAAAGGGAAGCTGATTCCCGCCGGCGGCGTTGTTGTATGGGATGCCGATGCGAAAAAGCTCGGGCAGACAGGCCGTTCGCTCAAGGTCCGCTCCGCGAAATCCAACACGGAGGTTGCCGGTTCCTCGGTTATCCTTTTGGCCGTCAAGCCCCAGCAGATGGGAGCGGTCATCGATGAGATCAGACCGTTCCTCAAGCATAAGCCCCTTCTGATTTCGATCGCCGCCGGGATTTCCACCGGCTGGATCGAGAAGCGTTTAAATCAGGCGGTGCCGGTGGTGCGAGTGATGCCGAACACTCCGGCGCTGGTTGGCGCAGGGACGTCCGCTATTGCCGGAGGGCGGTACGCGACGGAGGTTTCTCTGGGGAATGCGGAGAAGATATTCCGGTGCGTGGGGGAGGTGGTCCGGGTGCCGGAAAAATGGATCAACGCCGTGACCGCGGTCAGCGGGTCCGGTCCGGCCTACTTCTTTTTCCTGATGGAGCGTATGATCCGGGCGGGCGCTTCTCTTGGTCTTTCCGCCGATGTGGCCAAGCGCCTGGTTGTGCAGACGGCCTTAGGAGCGGCCGCGCTGGCCGCCTCTTCCAAAGAGGATCCTGCCGTTTTGCGCGGTAAGGTGACCTCCAGGGGGGGGACAACCGAAGCGGCATTCAAGACCTTCGAGAAAGGGGGATTGGGCCCTCTGATCGAAAAGGGTATTCGCGCTGCCGCCTCCAGAGCAAAGGAGCTGGGAAGTTAACCATGTTTGTTTTCGGCAATCTTTTTACCGCGTTGGCGCAGATGGTGGACGGCACACTGACGATCTATACCTGGATTCTCATCGTCCGTGTCCTGATGAGCTGGGTCAGTCCCGACCCGTTCAATCCGATTGTCCAGTTTCTCCACAAGATGACCGATCCCGTTTTGGAGCCCGCGCGCCGGCTCATTCCGTCGATCGGCCCCTTGGATATCTCGGCCGTTGTGGTCCTTCTCCTCCTGCAGGGGCTGCAGCATTTCCTGGTGAGGACCCTGCTCGATATCGGCATGAGAATAAGGTAAACGGGTGACCCTTTCCGAGCAGCTTCAGGAGACGGTCCGTGCCGTCCGGGCGAAGGTTTCCGACACTCCCGATATCGGCGTGATCCTGGGCACTGGCCTGGGCGGTTTCGGGGAGAAAATCCAGGATGCCAAGGCAATTCCGTATGCCGATATCCCCCACTTTCCTAAGACGACGGTGGAAAGCCATAAGGGCCAGCTTGTTTTCGGCCGGGTCGGAGGAAAGCGGGTGGTGGTGATGGAGGGGCGCTTCCACGTTTATGAAGGGTACACGGCCCAACAGGTTTCTTATCCGGTGAGGGCCATGCGGGCGATGGGGGCGGATACGCTGCTTATCTCCAACGCGGCGGGCGGGATGAATCCCTCGTACTCTTCGGGCGATCTGATGCTGATCGCCGACCACATCAACCTGATGGGAGTGAATCCCCTGATCGGCCAGAACGACGATAAGGTAGGTCTTCGTTTTCCCGACATGTCGGTTCCCTATGACGAGAAGCTGATAGACCTGGCCCAGAGGATCGCCGCGGAGGCTGCGATTCGGACGCACCGGGGTGTTTACGTGGCGGTGGCGGGGCCGAACCTCGAAACAAAGGCGGAGTACAAGTTTTTGCGGGGGATCGGCGCCGACGCGGTGGGGATGTCCACCGTCCCAGAGGTTCTGGTGGCGGTCCACGGCGGGATGCGGATCCTGGGGGTCAGCTGCATTACCGATATGTGCATTCCGGAAACACTCAAGCCGGCCGTGCTCGAGGAGATATTGGAAACCGCCCGGACCGCGGAGCCGAAATTGACGCACCTGATCTCAAAAGTGATCGAACAACTCTAATGGACTACAAGAGTACGCTGAACCTGCCGAAAACCTCTTTTCCTATGAAGGGGAACCTGCCGCAGACCGAACCGGTCATGCTGGCGAAATGGGAGAAGGAGGAATTGTACAAAAAGATCCAATCTTCCCGCCAGGCAGCGCCCTCCTTTATCCTCCATGACGGCCCGCCTTACGCGAACGGCGACATCCATATGGGACACGCGCTGAACAAGACCCTGAAGGATTTCGTCGTCCGGTACCAGACGATGCGGGGCAAGAGGGCGCCGTATGTGCCCGGGTGGGACTGCCACGGCCTGCCGATCGAATACGCTTTGATGAAAGAGATGAAGGTCTCCAAGCACCAGGTGGACATCGCCGACTTTCGGCGCAAGGCGCGCCAATACGCGCGCAGGTATGTCGGCATCCAGCGCGACCAGTTCAAGCGGCTCGGTGTCGCGGGGGACTGGGAGAATCCGTACCTCACGCTGGATCCCGGTTATGTCACCGCCGCGCTGAATACGCTGGCGATGCTGACCTCTCGCGGGTTTGTCTACCGGGCTCGGAAGCCGGTCAACTGGTGCTGGTCCTGCGAGACGGCGCTGGCCGAGGCGGAGGTGGAATACGAGAAGCACACCTCGCCGTCGGTCTACGTGAAGTTCGAACTGACTCCGGAATCCTCCTGCAAATTGGCCGGAATGGCGGCTGGAAAAACACAGGCGAAGCGTTTCCATCTCGTGATCTGGACCACGACCCCCTGGACACTGATGGGCAACGTCGCGGTGGCGGTTCATCCGGTTTTCCGGTACGGCGTTTGGTGGAAGAAAGGGTCTGACGAAGCATGGATCGTTCTGTCGAGTCCTCCGCCGGGGGCCAGGGGGATGCTGGCTGCTCACGGGATGGAAGGTTCTGCGCCTCTGGCGGCGGAGATTGACGGCAAACAGCTTGAAGGGTTGGCCTACAAGCACCCGTTCGGCCTGCGGCAAGGGAAGGTGGTGCTGGCCGATTACGTTTCGATGGAGGACGGGACCGGACTTGTCCACACCGCCCCCGGATTCGGCGCCGAGGACTTTGCCACCGGCCGCAAGTATGGCCTCGAGGTTGTAGCGCCGGTTGACGCGCAGGGGAAATTTGCCGGTTTGCCGAAAGAGGCGGCTGAGTTCAACGGCCAGCAGGTGCAGGCGGCCAATCCGGAGGTGATCAAAAAACTTCAGACGGCCGGTGTTCTTTTGAAAGAGGCGGCGATCGAACATGACTATCCCCACTGCTGGCGCTGCCACAACCCGATCATCTTTCGGGCGACCGACCAGTGGTTTCTCAAGATCGAACATGAAGGTTTACGGCAGAAATTGTTGAGCGTGATCGACAAGGAGGTCCGTTGGATCCCCGCCGAGGGGAAGGATCGGATCTCGAGCATGGTGGGCCTGCGTCCCGACTGGTGCCTGTCGCGGCAAAGACTTTGGGGGATACCGATCCCGGCTGTCATCTGCAAGAAATGCGGAAACGGCCAGCTTGATCCGCGCGTCATACAGAACTTTGCCAACGGGATCGAGGGGGACCCGGAGGGCAGTGACAAGTGGTTTACCGAGCCGGTGGCGAAATGGATACCCGCCGGTTTTGCCTGCTCCTGCGGAAGCGCCGATTTTGACCGGGGAACCGATATTCTGGATGTTTGGTTTGATTCCGGTGTGAGCCATCAAGGGGTTTTAAAAAAGAGGGAAGGGCTCTGCTGGCCGGCCGATCTTTATTTGGAGGGGTCGGATCAACATCGCGGATGGTTCCAGGTATCCTTGATCACGAGTGTTGCGCTGGAGGGGAAGGCCCCGTACCGCTCCGTGCTGACCCACGGTTTCGTGGTGGATGGGGAAGGCCGGAAAATGTCGAAGTCGCTCGGCAACGTGATCGCCCCGCAAGAGGTCATAGCCGCTTCCGGTGCCGACGTGCTCAGGCTATGGGTGGCCTCTTCCGATTACCGGGAGGATATCCGCCTTTCCAAGGAGATCCTTTCCCAGGTCGCCGACTCCTACCGGAAGATTCGGAACACGATCCGATTCTGCCTGTCCAATGTTTCAGATGTCCAGGAACCGGATCTGGTTCCTTTTCCGAAGATGGAGGAGTTGGACCGGTGGGCCGTCTCCCGGTTGAGCGGGCTGGTTGAAGAGGTGACCGACGCTTACGAGAGCTGTTCGTTCCACCGGGTCGTGAAGGCGATTCATGAATTCTGCACGATCCAGATGTCCAACTTCTACCTGGATGTGATCAAAGACAGGCTCTATACGAGCCATCCCCAGAGCCCGAATCGGCGCTCCGCTCAGACGGCGCTGGTGGAGATCTCTAAATCGCTGATCCGGCTGATGGCCCCTCTTGTTCCCGTCACAGCGGAGGAGGCATGGTGCGCCCTTTATCCGGCGGCAGCGGCGCCGTCGGTTCACGCCTCGGCCTGGCCCGATCCGGTTGCTCTGCCGCGGGACAAGGGATTGGAAGAGGTTTGGTCCCGCCTCTTTAAGCTCCGGGATGAGGCGATGAAGGCGCTTGAAAAGGCCAGGCAGGAGGGGACGATCGGAGATTCCCTGGAGGCGGAGCTGGAGATTGCCATCAGAGACAAAGGGTTGTGGGATTTTCTTAAGGCCCGGCAGGAGTCGGTTGCGTCGGCCTGCATTGTCTCCAGCCTCCGGATGAATGAAACAGCGGAGCTTGGGGATCCGGTTAGCTTTACCGTGCGCCGCGCGGCCGGGGAGAAATGCCAGAGGTGCTGGATGAGGCTGACCTCCGTGGGTTCCTCAGCCGAACACCCAACACTCTGCCGGAGGTGCGTAGAAAATATTTCGAAATCGGCCTTTTCAGCGGGTAAACTTTGATATAATGCGAAGCTCACAATGCTGAAAAAAGACCTGGACCGTTACAAGAAACTCCTCCAGAAGAAAAAGGAGGAGGTCTTCAAAGCGATGAAGCAGATCGAGCAGGACAACCTGAAGTCCCCGCGCGATGCGGCGGGCGATTTGTCCGGTTACTCGCTTCACATCGCCGATTCCGCTACGGACAGTTATGATAGGGAGTTCTCCCTCGGCTTGGCGACGAACGCCCAGAAGATACTCTACGAGATTGACGAAGCCCTGAAAAGGGTGGATGAAAAGACGTTCGGCGACTGCCTTTCCTGCAGCAAACCGGTCAACCGCCGCCGGTTGACGGCGATTCCCTATGCCCGCATGTGCATTGAATGCCAGTCGAAAGAGGAGACGAAACGCCGGGGCGTGGATTCTTTTGGGTTCGGCGGCTGAGATTTTGTGGCGAATCGCATCCTCGCTTTAACCCTGGCGGTTCTTTTTCTGGACCAGGCCTCCAAAGCCTGGATGGTGAAATTTCTCGCCGGTGTTTCAAGCTACCCTGTCGTCCCTGGTGTTTTCCATCTGACGCTGGTAAAAAATTCCGGCATGGCTTTCGGCCTGATGAAAGGATACAGCATCCCGGTCTCCCTAGCCACTCTGGTGCTTGTCGTCTCGTTGTTTTGGTCTTTCTTCCGTCAGGTGGAATCGAGGGGGTTCCTTTTCCTTTTAAGTTTCAGCTTGGTGCTGGGCGGGGCGGTGGGCAACCTCATTGACCGGTTCCGGTTCGGGGGGGTTATTGATTTCCTCGATTTTCGTGTCTGGCCTGTTTTTAACCTGGCCGATTCCTGCATCACGGTCGGCGCCTGCCTGATCGCCTGGCAAATTCTACGTTACAATTAGGATTAAAACAGCTTAGAAAATGCACCCTATCCTTCTAAAATTCGGCCCGTTGACTTTGTACAGTTACGGTCTCATGCTGGCGCTGGGGTTTCTCCTGGCGCTGTTTGTCGCCGAGCGGCGGGCGCGCGCCGCAGGGTTGGATCCGGTGGTTATCCAGAATCTTGCCCTCACCGCTCTTGTGGCCGGTTTGGCTGGCGGCCGGGCGGCTTACGTTCTTCTGAATCTCCAGAGTTTTCTCGTAAACCCGCTGGAGATATTCCGGCTGGATCACGGAGGCCTGGTATTCTACGGCGGGCTGGCAGCCGGGATGGCGGCCGGAGTTTGTTTTATCCGGGCCAAGAAGCTTCCGGTCCTGCTGACTTTGGATGTTATGATTCCTCCGCTGGTTCTGGCCCATGCCGTCGGCAGGATCGGTTGTTTCTTGAACGGCTGTTGTTATGGGAAATCCACCACTCTTCCGTGGGGGGTGATTTTCCCGGGGGATACCGTGATTCGCCATCCGGTCCAGCTTTATGAAGCCGGTGTTTTGCTGGTCTTTTACTGCCTGCTGAAGAGGATTGAAAAGGCCGGTTTCCGGGCCGGCACAGTGACGATTGTCTATGGGTTGATGTACGGCTGCTGGCGTTTCGTGATCGAGTTCTTTCGCGCCGATAACCCGGAAACAGCTCTCGGATTGACGGTGTTCCAGTGGTTCAGCCTCCTGCTGATCGCCGTCTCGATCTCCGCTCCCTTCTTAAAGAGAATGGTTTCGCTGGCGTCCAAAAACCGGCGCGGCGGCTGAAAATGAAGGCCGTCTCCTCCGTGAGAAGCGAGCTGCATGTCGATGTTCCGGCGGGCGCCCTTTCTCAGCGGCTTGACCAGTACCTGACGATGATTATCCCGGATACCTCCCGTTCGAATGTCCAGCGCTGGATTGAGCAAAGGAGAGTGACCGTCAACGGCAGGCCCCAAAAATCCTCGCACCGTATTTCTCCCGGCGACCGGATCGACGTTAGCATTCCCCCTCCCGAGATCCTCGATTTGGAACCGGAACCGATACCTTTAAAGATCGTGCATGAAGACAAATGGCTGTTGGTGGTGGATAAGCCGGCCGGCCTGGTGGTTCATCCCGCTCCCGGGCATCGGTCGGGGACGCTGGTGAACGCTTTATTGGCCCATGGAACGGCCCTTTCTTCCTCGGCCGGCTCCTTTAAACCCGGCATCGTCCACCGCTTGGATAAGGACACCTCGGGGCTTCTCGTCGTGGCGAAAGATGATAAAACGCACAGGGCGGTCAGCCGCCAATTCGCCGACCGGACGGTCAAAAGAGTTTACCAAGCGATCGTCAAAGGGGTTGTTCAGCGGGATGAGGGGACGATTTCAGCGCCGATCGGCCGTGATCCGCACCGGCGTCAGAGGATGACCGTTCTCTATGGAGCGAGCCGCGACGCGGAAACCCGGTACAAGGTTATCCGGAGGTTTCCCGCGGCGACTTTTCTGGAGCTCACCCCGCAGACCGGGCGCACTCACCAGCTGCGGGTCCATCTAGCGCATGTGGGACACCCGATCCTGGGAGATCAGAGGTATGGGGTGAAGGCCGGGCTGGACCGGCAGGCCCTTCACGCCCACCGTTTGGGCTTCCTCCATCCCGGATCCCGCAAGAAGGTGGAGTTTGTTTCTCCTCTACCTGCCGATTTACGCGGCATGTTGAAAAAACTTGCGTCATGAAAAATGGGTGTGATACTATGGCGCAGTTCTTGGAGTTATACCGTTTGAACGGAGGAAAATGATGGGGAAGCCCAAACTCAGCACCATCTTGTTATCGTTGGCTTTAATCGGCGCGCTTGTCGGCGCAGTGGTTATCTTCCTGGACAGGAATAAAGAACAGGCCCGCCGTATATGGGTTGAAGACCAGCTTGAGAAGATTAAAGCCGCTAAAGTTTCTTTGGAGCAGGAGAGGGATGAGCTCGCCAAGGTGAAGGAGACCCTTGAGACCCAGTTGACCGATGCTAACACTCAGGCGAAAAAACTGTCCGAAGAACTCGCCACAGAGAAACGTTCCCGGGATGCCGTATCGGACGAACTGAACAAGGCCAGGACGCAAGCCTCCGATTTGAATAAGAAGATGCAAATGGTGGAAACCGAAAAGAAGGCGGTTTCGGATGAGTTGGCCAGAGCCAAGCAGAGTTATCAGGCTTTGAGCAACGAACTGACGACCCTCCGGCAGGCGAAAGAGGCCTTGGAGCGGCGGGTCAAGGAGATGCTGACCGCCCAGAGTTCTGATGCGGAAAGGATTGTGGTCAATCCGGCTGCTGTTCCAGGAGCAGCCGCTGTTCCCGCAGCTGCGGCTGTTCGGGGCGCAAAGCCGGCGGCTTCCGCCGTTTCTTCAGGCGCCGGGTTGGAAGGGAAAGTTCTTGTCGTCAATAAAGAGTTTAACTTCGTTGTCGTTAACATCGGCGCGAAAGATGGTTTGCAAAGCGGCAGCCGCGTGGAGATCAGCCGATCAGGTAAAAAGATCGGATCTGCCCAGGTGGAGCGGCTCTACGACAATATGGCGGCTGCCACAGTCTTGATCGAGGAGCAGAAAGGGCAGATTAAAGAGGGGGACCTGGTTCAGGTCACCTCTTGATCCTCCCGTAGAGGCGAAGCCGTAAGGATGATCCACCGCTTCCTTACGGCTTCCTTTTTTCCAGCATTTGCCCTATGAGTGATATGACCGTTCATCCCGGTTCGTTCCTGCACGGAGAGGTTTCCTTTCCCGGAGATAAATCCATTTCCCATAGGTCCCTCATGTTCGGAGCGATCAGCGAGGGGACGACACGCGTTTCCAACTGCCTCTGCTCGGTCGATGTCGAGATGACCCGGAAAGCGGTTCAGGCTTTAGGGGTTAAGATAGAAGAGGAAGGAAGGGACCTGCTCGTCTACGGGGCCGGGCACGGCAAGTTGAAAGCTCCCACCGGTTTCCTCGATATGGGGAATTCGGGCACGACGACACGCCTTTTGATGGGAATATTGGCGGGACAGCCGTTCAGCGCAACCCTTTTCGGAGACGCCTCCCTGTCAAAGCGTCCCATGAAACGGGTGACCGAACCTCTCGGAAAGATGGGGGCCAAGATTGACGGTCCCAACGGGCCGGACCGCCTTCCCCTGACAATCCATGGCGGCCACCTTCGAGGCATCCGCTACGCGCCCGCTGTGGTCAGCGCTCAGGTGAAATCGGCGCTTCTGCTAGCCGGGCTTTACGCCGAAGGGGTGACTACCGTCGTGGAACCTTCCGTGTCGCGGGACCACACGGAGCGGATGCTCCGCTTCTTCGGTGCGCTTGTTCGGAAGGAGGGGTTTGAAATTTCTGTGGAGCCCGGGGGCCGGATGAAGGGGCGCGATCTTGCTGTTCCGGGGGATATTTCCAGCGCCGCTTTCTTTCTCGTGGCGGCCAGCATTGTTCCGGGATCGTCGGTGATGGCCCGGGGGGTAGGGCTTAACCCGACACGGACCGGATTGCTGGATCTGTTGACCCGGATGGGAATGAAATTAGAGATTTCTTCCCGGACCGGCGATGAGTGGGAGCCGGTTGGCGACATTCACGCGGCGTACGGCCCTCTTCTGGGAATTACGGTGGAATCGGGCATGATTCCGCGCGTGATTGACGAACTGCCTATTCTTATGGTGGCCGCCACGCAGGCGCAAGGCCGGACGGTGATCCAAGGGGCGGGGGAGCTGCGGGTCAAAGAGACCGACAGGATCCATTCGATGATCACCGGTCTTGCCGCAATGGGAGCGGATATCCGTTCGGAAGGGGATTCGGTCGTCATTGAAGGGCCGACCCGGCTCCATGCGGCGAGAGTGGACTCTTTCCAAGACCATCGGACCGCGATGGCTCTGGCCGTGGCCGCGCTGACAGCCAAGGAGCCATCGTCGATCACTGGTTCCGAGTGGGTGGATATCTCGTTCCCCGATTTCTGGGATAAGCTCAAGTTCATTCGTAGTTGACACTCCTCGACGCCGGCTGTTAGAATAGCTGCGTTGTAAATCTTAGCAGGAAACACCCTTACCAACATTTTCGGGGAGATTCTCCATGCCTAACAACGGTCATTGGTCCGACGAAGCTTATAACGGAGTTCTCGGTTTATTCTCCAACGATATGGGGATTGACCTGGGAACGGCCACGACTCTTGTTTTTGTTAAAGGGCAGGGGATTGTTTTGTGCGAGCCTTCCGTTGTCGCTATCCCTCGGGGCGGCGGTGAAGTACTGGCGGTAGGGGAAGAGGCCAAACGGATGCTTGGCCGGACGCCCGGTTCCATCTTAGCGATACGCCCGATGAAGGATGGGGTGATCGCCGATTTCGACGTGACCGAACAGATGCTCCGCCATTTCATCAAAAAGGTGCACAATCACCGGGTTCTCGTGCGTCCCCGGATGGTCATTGCCGTTCCTTCCGGCATTACCGAGGTGGAGAAGCGGGCTGTGCGCGATTCCGCGCTTCACGCGGGCGCCAGGGAGGTGCATCTCGTTCCTGAGCCGATTGCCGCGGCAATCGGAGTCGGATTGCCGATCCATGAGCCTGCCGGAAACATGATTGTGGACATCGGCGGCGGGACGACCGAGATCGCGGTCATCTCCTTGTCCGATAGCGTTTTCTCGAAGTCTATCCGCGTGGGCGGCGATGAGATGGATGACGCGATCATCCAGCATTTGAAGAAAACGTACAATCTCATGATCGGCGAGCGGACGGCTGAGGAGATTAAGGTGAAGATTGGGTCCGCTTATCCTCTTGAACAGGAGGTCACGATGGAGGTCCGGGGGCGGGACCTCGTCGCCGGCTTGCCTAAATCGGTCGCGATCTCTTCTGAGGAAATCAGGGAAGCTTTGGCGGAGCCGATTGCCCAGATCGTCGAAGCGGTCCGCATCACCTTGGAGCGGACGCCGCCGGAGCTTTCTTCCGACCTCATTGAGCGGGGCGTGGTTCTCGCCGGAGGAGGATCTCTTTTGAAGGGTATTGACCGCCTTTTGGCGGAGGAGACGGGCCTGCCGTTTCACCTGGCCGACGATCCGATCACGGCCGTCGCTCTGGGCACAGGAAAGTATTTGAGCGACCTGAAGACTCTGCGCCGCGTCGCCACGGCTTCTTCCCGGTGGAGTGAATCTTAAAAACAGCCGTAAGGATTAAGCGGTAAGGATTAAGCGACACATCGCTTGAAGCGCTGGCTGCTTTGATCCTTACGGTTTAAAACTTACGGCTCATTTTTTGATGCGACGGAAGCTTGAACGTTACACTGTCCTTGTATTTCTAGTTGCCTCTCCTTTTTGGCTGCCCTCCATCCCCAAGGAGACAGGGGGTTCCCTGAGGTTAAAACTCGCCAGCTTGTTTCAGCCCGCGATCATGGCAGTCCAATCCTTTCAGGTAGGTTTCCGGAGGTTAGGGGGAGGGTTGCTCCAGTGGCCTTTTCTCCAGGAAGAAAACCGGTTTCTCCACAAGCAGGTTGAAACCCTCTGGGCCCATGAAAAGGTTCACGGGGAGTTGTTTGAAGAGAATGCCCGCCTGCGGGCCCTGTTGGATCTGAAGGTTAAAAGCGCGTGGCGGCTTACTTCCGCCGAAGTGGCGTCGCGCGAGTTCAGCGTTTGGTCGCGGACGCTGTTGATTGATAAAGGAAGCCGTCATGGGATTCAGTCCGGCATGGCGGTGATTGTCCCTGCCGGACTTATCGGCCGGGTGTCGGAGGTGGGGCCTTCTTTGAGCAGGGTTACCCTTTTGAACGATCCGCATTTCCGGGTGGCGGCCACAGCCTCCTCTTCGAGGGTCATGGGCTTGATGGTGGGGACCGCTTCGGGAGAGACGTTGATTACCTATGTGCCGCTTGACGCTCATCTCAAAGCGGGAGAATTGGTCTCCTCTTCCGGAGGAACCAGTTTTTGTCCGGGGGATGTTCCCATCGGCATGATATCGGCCGTCATGGGAGATCCTTCCCACCTGTTCCAGTCTGCCCGGATCCGTCCGCTGGCCGATTTAAGCGCTGTTGAAGAGGTCTTGGTCGTGACATGGCCTTCCACAGAGTCTGCCTCTTAATCGTTTTTCTCTGGATCATCGAGTTTCTTTTCCTGCCGATTATCCCTCTGGCGAAGATCCTGGTGGATCCTCTTTTTATATTTCTTGTGTTCCGCGGTCTTCAGGCTTCTTCCGGGCGGTTCCTGTGGGCCGAAGGGGTTTTCCTTGGCTTGTTGAAGGATTTGGCTACAGGAGGACTTTTCGGCGGGTTTGCCTGCTCGTTTGGATTTATCGGCTGGCTGCTCGGCCAAAGCCAGCATCTTGTTGAGAAGGAAGATCCGTTGATCCAGGCGGTTTGGGCAGGGTTTCTGACCGCTTTCCAATGGGTTGTTTATGGATTATTAGTTGTTCTGGCGGAAAAAACGGTTGGTTGGGGCCGGGGATGGGGGCTTCTCCTTCCTTTGGCGGTCGCGGCCAACTGCGGGTCTGCTTTCTGGGTTTTTCCTTATTTTCGCCGGTTTCTCAAAGTCCGTGACAAGCGGAGGATTGACCTCTTCGTGGCTCAGTGAACGGACGAATAAGGGTTTTCCAAACCGGGATTTTCTCATGAGGATTCTGATCCTCCAGCGGATCATTCTGGCTACCGTGGTTCTTTTATGGGGGGCCCTTTTTTCTTTCCAGGTCATCCACGGGGTGGAGTATCGGGGGAAGTCGGAGAAGAATAGGACGCGGCTCATCCCTCTTCCCGCCTCACGCGGGGCGATCCTGGACAGGCGCGGCGTTCCCCTCGCGGAGGATCGTATGAGCTTTGAGCTGGCCGCGTTTCCCCAGGAGATCAAAGATCCCGGCGCTCTCTGGCAGAAACTCCAGCCGTTGGTGGGACAATCTCCCGAGGCGATGGCTAAAGCGTACCGGAAAGGTTTTCAGGGCCCCTTTTCACCTGTGCCGATCGTCAAGAATCTTTCCAGCGAGGCGGCATTCCGGATTGAGGAGGATAAAACAGATCTTCCCGGCGTTATGGTCCGCCCTGTGCCGAAGAGAGATTATCCTCTCGGCGCCGCCCAGGGATCGGCGCTCGGATACATCGGCATTATCTCCCAGGCGGAGTTGACCCGCCTGAAGTCTTACGGTTATTCTTACCGCGATTACGTCGGCAAGGACGGCCTGGAGCAGATGTACGATAATGTCCTCCGCGGAAAACCGGGAGGCTTGCTTGTGGAGGTCAACGCCCGGGGGAAAATGGTCCGGCAGCTTGGGTTCCGAAAACCGGAAACGGGCCGCCAGATCACGGTCTCGCTCGACGGCCGGCTTCAGGAATTCTGCTATAAACTTCTTGATGAGAGACCGGGGGCGATCGTTGTGATGGACAACGCGACCGGCGAAATATTGGCCCTCGTCAGTTCCCCATCATTCGACCCCAATGCTTTTCTCGATTCGAACCGTTCGGAGGAGGTGCGTCGTTATCTCCACTCTCCGAAGAACCCGATGTTCAACCGGACGATCTGGTCGGTTGTTCCGCCCGCTTCGACATTTAAGATAGCTGTCGCGGCTCATGCGCTCCAGCTGGGCAAGATTTCGGGGGACACCACGTTTGAATGCAAAGGATTTTTCCAGCTTGGCGCGAGGGCTTTTAAATGCTGGTGGGCGGAAGGGCACGGTCGGCAGACGGTGACCGGCGCCCTGGAGCACTCCTGCGACGTTTTTTTCTACAATACGGGGCGGCGGATCCGGGCGGATGGGGTTGCTCAGGCGGCGCGCCTCTTCGGGCTCGGTACTCGTACCGGGATCGATTTGCGGGGAGAGAACAACGGGTTCGTCCCGGATCCGGCCTGGATGAGAGAGATTGTCCATCAGCCTTGGCAGGAGGGAGACACCCTTTCTTTTTGTATTGGACAGGGGGCTTTGACGGCAACCCCGCTGCAGGTCATGATGCTTTTTGCCATCCTGGCCAATAACGGTTACTCCCCGCATCCCCACCTCCTCCTTAAAGTGGAAGGGGAGCCGGAGATGAGGGTGCCTGCTAAAGGCAGGCAGGTGGCGCTTCGGCCCGAGGTGATCGCGCGCGTGAAAGAAGGGATGGAAAAGGTGGTGAGTTCCGACACAGGGACCGGCCGCCTCGCCCAGTTGCCCGGCATTCCGGTTGCCGGCAAGACCGGAACGGCGCAGGTGACGAAAGGGCTTTCTCACGCCTGGTTTGGCGGATATGTGCCGGCGGATCACCCTAAGGTCAGTTTCATTGTTTTTCTTGATCATGGGGGGAGGGGCGGCGCGGAGGCCGCTTTCCTGGCGAGGGACATGCTGGTATGTCTCCACGAGCTGGGGTATATTTGACCCCATGCTTAACAGGCGTCAGTTTCGGGGGATTGACAAACCTCTCTTTTTTGCGGCCCTCGGTCTCTTGGCACTCGGGCTTCTGACTCTGTACAGCGCCTCTTTTCAGAAGGCCCAGGATTTAGGCGTCAGCTACATCAACCGCCAGCTCATGTGGGCGGCGATCGGGGCGGTCTTGGCGATCCTGCTGGTGAACCTCGATTATCACCGGTGGCTCGAGTGGTCCTACGCGTTTTACGCGCTGAATCTTCTTCTACTGGCCATCGTCTTGGTTGCCGGGGTCACGCGGGGCGGCGCTCAGCGCTGGCTGAGTTTCGGCGGATTGACGATTCAGCCTTCTGAGTTCGCCAAGATCACCACCATATTGGCTCTTACCCGTTATCTCGGTTCTCACCGGGAGATGACCAGTTTCAGCTGGAAGGCCATTTTCTTCGTGGGCGCTTTGGTCGTCCCTCCGATAGGCTTCATTTTAAAAGAGCCGAATCTCGGGACTGCCTTCGTCTTCATTCCGGTGACTTTGGCCATGCTGCTTGTTTGGGGAATCCGTCTCAAGGTTTTGGGGATTATTCTCGGAACGGGTGTCGCCGTTTCCCCTATTCTCTGGCACGGGTTGAAGGAGTACCAGCGTTCCCGGCTGATGGTCTTCATGAACCCGAACTTGGATCCTTTAGGCGCCGGCTATACGGTAATCCAGTCTAAAATTGCCATTGGTTCCGGCGGCCTGTTGGGGAAGGGGTGGTTTTCCGGAACGCAGAACCAGCTCAACTTCCTGCCCGAGCGCCACACCGATTTCATCTTCTCGATCGTTGGGGAAGAATGGGGTTTTTTGGGGACGACCGTTTGTTTAGCCCTCTTCGTGGTGATCTTCTCCCGGGGCATCTTGATCGCGACCCAAACCCGCGACCCGTTCGGCCGTTTGCTGATCATCGGACTGGTGACGATGCTGTGGTTCCACGTTATGGTCAACATCGGCATGACGATGGGACTGATGCCGGTCGTCGGTCTGCCTCTGCCGTTCTTAAGCTATGGCGGTTCCTGGACGCTGACCTGCCTTGTGGCCGTCGGAATTATCCTCTCGGTCGGTGTCCGCAGGTCCCTTTACTCCTAAGAGCCAGCTCTAAGCTCCTCCTTCCTTAATAATAGAGCTCTGTTGATCCCTTGTTGAGTTCGGATTGTTTGTGCAAAGTATAGTTTGCGTCTAGTTATCAGAACCTTGAATTAACAAGCAGGAATAATCCATACTTGCACCGAGTGGTCATCATCTGTGTATGGTGATCTTCAATGAAGTTAGATTGCAGATAATAGAGAGTCTTCTATGGATCGATTGATGACAATAGAAGAGGTCGCGGCCTATATGCAGATAAGCCGGTTCACTGTTTACCGGCTGGCCAAGGATCGTTCCATCCCGGCGACTAAAATTGGTCGGCAGTGGCGTTTCCATAAAGATGAAATTGACCGATGGATGAGGGAAAGATGCCAAAGAGATCCCCAATAGTAAAGTCGGATTTTTCTCTCGTGTCCCGGGGGCTCCGAGAGAAAATGATCGTCGCTTTTTGCCTGATGTCGGTTGTGCCCCTTTTGGTTCTCATTTACATCGTGACGACTTACGCCACCCCGCATCTAAAGACCTGGTGGGATATCGGGATACTGATAGGCATCTCGGCTGGCATCTCTGTTTTGGGTTTTGTCGTTACCCGTTCGTTTGTTATCCCGGTTGTGAGATTAGCCGAAGAGGCGAAAACGATTGCCGAAGGTAAGGTAGATCAGCAGGTGGAAGTGACGACCGAAGATGAGATCGGTGCCCTGGGAAAATCGCTTAATGAAATCACGCATAGGGTCAGGGAGAACATGGCCCAGCTGCAGGTCTACGGCGAGGAGTCGCGCCATCTGCATTTAGAGATCAACCGCCGGATAGTGACGTTTTCAAACCTTCTGCAGGTCAGTAATCTGATTACCCAATCGGCGAAGGTGGAGGAGATCGTCGCATTTATTCTGGAGAAGCTCAGCCATTTGGAAGAGGTGGAACTCAACCTCTTTCTCGAGCCTTCCAGCAGCCCAGATCTCTTTGTCGTCCGGATGGCCATGGGCGCGGACCGATCGAAAGCGGATAAGGCCGCGAACGTCTCGGTTTCTCTTCCTTGGCTCCACCGTTGCGCCTCGGAGAGGAAGATGCTCGTTCTTGACGCCAATACGGGAATCCAGGAGGAAAAGGATCTTTTATGCCGGTATTTCGGCATGCTGAACGCTGTTTGCCAGCCGCTGGTCGGCATGGGCAAAGTGATCGGGGTCCTGGTATGCGGAAACTCAAAAGAGAACTTTACTTTTGACGATGACTCGCAGGATATCCTGAGGGTTTTTGCGAAACAGATGGCGATTGCCATTGAGAACGATCTGCTCGTCAATCGGGCTAAGAAGTTGGAGATCCTCGATGATCTGACCGGACTTTACAATGCCCGTTACTCGAAAAACCGGCTGGAAGAGGAGATCCATCGGTCCATGAGGTTTCACCACCCCTGCTCCCTCATGATCCTGAATATCGATGGTTTCAAGAAGATCCAGGAGCGTCATGGCCAGCAGTCGGCGAATAAGATTCTCGTGCGGGCGGCGGACCTGATACGCGGGGAGCTCAGCGATGTGGATCGGGTAGGGCGCATCGGTCCAGATGAATTCTGCCTCATTCTTCCGGAGAGAAACAAGCGGGAGGCTATTCAGCTTGCCGAAAGGATCCGCAAGAAGATCGAGACCAGCGTTTTTGTGAAAGAGGGCCAGAAAATTCCAGAGCCTTTGACGATCTCGGGAGGGATCAGTGAAAATCCTTTGGATGGTTCAACGAGCGATGAGTTATTCAATAAAGCAATGGAGTTAATGAAACTGGCCAAAGTGCAGGGGAAGAACAGGATTAACCCCGATCTTCCAGGCCACACCAAGGTGTGAGGGCTACTAAATTATGGGCGCGACAATCATTACTCTGCAAGGAGAGACAGCGTTAAAGCCCCAGATGGAGCAGATGCTGAAGCTGATGGTCGAACGGAGAGCCTCAGACCTCCACCTGACAGTGAATTCCCACCCGATGCTGCGTGTGGACGAAGGGTTGATCCCCTTAACCGAGTTTCCGGTTTTTTCCGGCGAAGACACGAGAGTTTTTGCCTACAGCCTGTTATTACCCGAGCAGAAAAAAATGTTCGAAACCAATAGAGAGCTCGACATCTCGTTTGGCGTCAGCGGCATGGGCCGCTTTCGCGTTAACGTTTTTCTCCAGAGGGGATCGGTGAGCGTGGCTCTGCGGCTTTTACCGGCAGAAATACGAACATTTGAGCAATGCGGCCTGCCCGGAAAAATCATGGAAGAACTGTGCCGGAGAAAGAGGGGACTGATCCTGATTACCGGTTCCACTGGGAGCGGAAAATCCACCACGATGGCTTCGATGGTCGAGTGGATCAACAGCAACCGCAGTTGCCACATTATTACGGTGGAGGACCCGATCGAGTACGTTTATAAGAATAAAAAAGCGATTGTCGACCAGCGGGAGGTAGGGATGGACACCCATTCTTTCGGCAACGCTTTAAAGCATATGCTTCGGGAAGACCCCAATGTGATCCTGATCGGAGAAATGCGCGACCTCGAGACGATTGAGTCGGCTCTCAACATCGCGGAAACAGGGCACCTTGTGCTGGCGACCCTGCACACGAACGACGCTGTCCAGACGGTGAACCGCATCGTGGATGTTTTTCCCTCTCACCAGCAGCAGCAGGTGCGCGTCCAGCTTTCCTTCGTTTTGCTGGCGGTTATGACCCAGCAGCTGATTCCAAAAGCGGGTGGAATGGGCCGCGTTCTCGGGATAGAAATCCTGATGGCCAATCCGGCTGTCCGCTCGCTGATCCGTGAAGGGAAAGCGCACCAGATTTATTCGGTGATCCAGACCAGCCATCGGGAAGGGATGAGGACGATGAACCACTCGTTGGCCGAGATGCATGTCCGAGGTGACGTCTCCTATGAAGAGGCCTTGGGGCGCTCATCCGATCCGGAGGAATTCCTGCGTTTGATTCATCACAAATAAAGAACCGAAGGGTAAGCCATGTCGCTGCGGGGGATGGATGATAGCAAAAAAATTGGGCGAACTCCTGGTGGAGCGGAAAGTGATCTCCCCGGAGCAATTAAGCGAGGCATTTAAAATTCAGCAGGAGAAGGGCGGCTTGCTGGGGCAGATCCTCGTTGAGCTTGGCTATTCCACGGAGGAGGCTGTCGCCCAAGCGCTTACCGCCCAATACGGTTTCCCGTACCTTCCGCTGAAACATTACGCCATTGACAATGAACTCTTAATCCTTATCCCGGAGAACGTCGCGAAGCAGTATTGTCTGATCCCCGTCGATAGGATTGGCAACACTCTCACGGTGGCGATGGCGGATCCGTTGAACGCGAAGGCGGTTGAAGACATCGAGATGCTCAGCCGCTGTTCCGTGCAGGTGTTTGTGACTACGATGAGCGATGTCATTGAGGCGATCGGGCGTTGTTATGGAGCCAAGCCATGACCAAACCGGACCCCTTGCAGAAAGCTTCCATGGGGATCAGCGAGCGGCTTGCTGGAGTTCTTTTGAGCGAAAAACTTCTCAAGAAGGAGGATATCGAGAAGGCGTTGGCCCTTCAGCGGGAAAAGGGAGGATCTTTAAGCCAGGTTCTGATCGAGATGGGATTGGTGGAGGCCAAGGCCCTCGCGGCGGTTTTAAGCCGCACACTTCATATACCGATTATAAGTCTCTCAAAAATGGAATTGGATCCCGACATGGCGAAGCTGATTTCCCGGAAGTTGGCCATCCATTACCAAATTATTCCGGTTTCCCTCATGGGGAAACAGCTCACCGTGGTGATGGCCGATCCGATGAATATCCTCGCGCTGGACCATCTCAGCCAGGCGACCGGAATGATCCTGACCCCTTTGATTACCACGCAGGAGGAGGTTCAAGACGCGCTCAACAGGTTATACGGAGGGGTCATCGCCGATACTCTGCAGGAACTTCAAGGAGGGCCTGTTTCTATCGAGGTTCTTGCCGAGAGGAAAGAGTCCAGCGGGTCGGAACAGGTCGAGGATCTGATCCGGTTGACAAAGGAAGGTCCTGTTGTTCGGATCACGAACGCGATCCTGACGGAAGGGGTGACTTTGAAGGCAAGCGATATATTGATCGAACCCTTTGAAAGGCGCCTTCGGATCCGTTACCGGGTCGATGGGGTCTTCCGGGAAGGGCAGTCGCTGCCTCCGGCGATGCATGCTGGTGTCGTATCGAGGATAAAAGTGATGTCGAACCTGAACATCGCCGAGCACCGTTTGCCGCAGGATGGGCGGATTAAATTCTCAGTGGCGAGTCGGGGTGTCGATTTCCGCGTTTCTGTCATCCCCACCTATTATGGTGAAAAAGTCTGTCTTCGGATCCTCGATAAGAGCCAAGTAAGGCTCGATGTGGACAAGCTGGGTTTCGATCCTGAGCCTTTGAGGGTTCTAAAGAAGGCGATGATGCACCCGCACGGGATGGTTTTGATCACCGGGCCGACCGGTTCCGGGAAAACAACGACTCTTTACGGACTGCTCAGCTTGGTGGATCGGCCGGAAAAGAATCTCGTGACTGTTGAGGATCCGGTGGAATACGACCTGCCGGGGATCAACCAGGTAGCCGTGCGTTCCGAAATCGGGCTGACCTTCGCTACGGTTTTGCGTTCCATCCTCCGGCAGGACCCGAATGTCATCATGATCGGCGAGATACGGGATGAAGAGACGGCAGATATCGCGGTCAAGGCGGCTTTAACCGGGCACCTCGTACTTTCCACACTGCACACGAACGATGCGATCGGTGCGGTGGCCCGGTTGGCCAACATGGGGATCGAGCCTTATTTGATCGCCTCCTGCGTTCTTTTAGTCGGGGCGCAGAGGCTGCCTCGCCGCGTCTGTCCGCGCTGCAAGCAGCCGGTCCGGCATTCGAGAGAGCTTCTTGAGCGGATGGCGCTGCCTCTCGATGGCAGTTACATGAAGGGGAAGGGATGCGTCGAATGCCGCAGTACCGGGTTGGCCGGCCGTATCGGCCTGCTTGAGGCTGTTCCGATCACCTCGGACCTGCGAAGATTGGTTGACCAGGGGGCTTCTTCCGTTAAGTTGCAGGGGGCTGCTCGGGCTGCCGGCTTTTATTCGCTCAGAGATTATGCGGTGGCAAAGGCAGTGGCAGGTTTGATCCCTCTGGAAGAGGTGGCCCGCACAACGGTTGGATTTCAAGAATAAGATGGCAAACTCATTAAGACAGAAAGTCGTAGATCTCCTTGTCGAGACGTGCGGAGTGGACCGGGAGAAGCTGGAAACCGCGCTGAAATCGCCCAAGGCGAGGGAGAAGACCCTCAGCCAACTTCTGGTGGAGGAGGGTTTGGTCAGCCAGCAGGACCTTCTCGCCACGCTCGCCGAAGGACTTCACCTGCCGCCGATCAATTTGGCCCGCTATCAGATTGATCCAGCCCTCTCTGAAGTAATCCCTGAAAGGATGGCCCGCCAATACAGGGTTGTACCCGTTTCCCGGATCGGCAACCGATTGTCGGTGGCGATGGCCGATCCGATGAATATTTTGGCCTTGGATGATCTGGCGATGACGACCTTGCTCGACATCAGCCCTGTCATCGCGGCGGAAAGGGATGTGGATCAGGCTATCCAAAAGCTGTATCATCCCGGCTTCTCTCCGGAGGCTTTGAACACCGGTTCCCAGGCTGAATTTATGGGCGGTTCGGAGGAGATGGAGGAGGAATCCGATTCAGAAGAGGATGTCGTGGATCTGACCGCCTTCGGCATGGCCGGCCAAAAAGCTCCGATCGTTAAGGTGGTGGATATGATGATCATTGAAGCCTTGAAGGCGCGCGCCAGCGATATCCATGTCGAACCCTATGAGAAAGATATCAGAATCCGGTATCGGGTGGACGGTTCCTTGATAGAGGTTTTTCGCCTGCCGAAGAGGCACCAGAGCGCTCTCGTCACGCGCTTAAAGATCCTTTCCAAGCTGGACATCACGGAGAACCGACTCCCGCAGGATGGGCGTTTTAAAGTCCGTTCGGAGAACAGGGAGGTGGACTTCCGCGTTTCCGTGCTTCCGATCTCCTTTGGGAATAAGGTTGTCATGCGCGTGCTGGACAAAGGCAATCTCTCGGTGGGATTGGAAAAGCTGGGACTGCTGCCGGAGTCCCGCGCCGTTTTTGAGAAGGCGGTTGCCCGGCCCTACGGCATGCTTCTGATCACGGGTCCGACGGGAAGCGGGAAATCCACGACCCTCTATTCCGTGTTAGCCCAGATGAATCAGCCGGTCCGAAACATTATGACGATCGAGGACCCGGTGGAGTACCAGGTGGAGGGTATCACGCAGGTCCAGGTCAACCCGGAGATCGGGCTGACTTTTCCCTCCACGCTGAGGTCATTTCTCCGGCAGGCTCCTGATGTGGTTTTTGTGGGTGAGATAAGGGACGGCGAAACGGCCGATATCGCGATCAAGGCCTCTCTCACCGGGCAGGTTGTCCTCTCGACTCTTCACACGAATGACGCCTCCAGCTCCATCACCCGGCTTATAGATATGGGGGTGGATCCCTTCCTGCTGGCTTCCAGCCTTATTTTTGTGGCCGCCCAGCGTTTGTGCCGCCAGGTCTGCCCTCGGTGCAAAATCCCCGAACAGGTGCCGCCGGAGCGCCTTAAAGCGGCGGGCCTGAAGCTGGAGAAGAACCAGCTCCTTTACAAAGGGCAGGGCTGCAGCTATTGCCGTCAAACAGGATTTAGGGGACGCTTCGCTATTTTAGAGGCGATGCTGGTGGACGACGCGATCCGGGAGATGATTATCGCTCGAAAGTCATCCGATGAGATTAAAACATATGCCGTGGAACGCGGGATGAGAACGCTTCGGCAGGAAGGGCTGGTTCATCTGCTGGATGGCCGGACCAGCTTTGATGAGGTGCAGAGGGTAACCAGCGAAGACGAGGAGTAAAGCGATGCCTGTTTTTGCTTATGTTGCTAAGATGGACGATGGCCGGACGGTGAAAGGCTTTCTGGAGGCCCACTCCAAGTCAGCGATGCTCGAAACGCTCCACAGGCAGGGGCTCATCGTTCTGGAGGTTAATATCAAGAAAGTCGCCGGTTCGCCCGCGTTCGGCGGGAGGGTAAAAGCGGATGACCTGGCTATTTTCTCCCGGCAGCTGGCCACCCTCGTGGATGCCGGTATTCCGATCGTCGGCGGTTTAGAGGCGGTCTCGGACCAACTCGAAAATCCGCAGCTCCGGCAGGTGGTGATCAAGATCTATGAGGCGGTAGAGGGGGGCATGAACCTGACGGCTGCCATTGCCAAGCAGAACGCCGTTTTCTCCCCTTTGTTCGTCAACATGGTCAGGGCAGGGGAAGCCAGCGGCCATTTGGCCGATGTTTTGGACCGGCTGGCGACTTATCTTGAAAAGAGCGCCGCCCTTCAGAGGAAAGTCAAATCGGCCTGTATTTATCCGGCGATCGTTATCTCGATGGCTCTGATCATCACCACGCTGCTGATGATCAAAGTGATCCCCGTTTTTAAACAGATGTTCGAGCAGTTGGATGTGGATCTTCCTCTCCCGACACAGATTCTCATAGCCACGAGCGACCTGATGGCGGCCTTTTTCCTTCCCGGAATCGGTTTGATCATCGCGGCGGTTTTTCTTTTCCGCCGCCTGATTAAGACGCCCAATGGGCGCCTTTGGTTCCACCGCTTTTTGCTGAAAGCGGTCATTGTCGGGCCGATCGTTCGGAAGGTCGCGATTGCCAAATTTGCCCGCACCCTTTCCACGCTTGTCAGAAGCGGTGTTCCGATCCTTTTGGCGCTGGAGATTGTTTCCGAAACGTCGGGGAACCGCGTGGTGGAGCTGGCTGTTCTTCAGGTGAGGGCCTCGATCAAGGAGGGGGAAAATATCGCGGCACCGCTGGCGGCCAGCAAGGTTTTCCCCCCGCTTGTTGTCCGGATGATTGCCGTGGGGGAGCAGACCGGCCGGCTGGATGACATGCTCACCAAGATTGCCGAGTTTTATGAAGATCAGGCAGATACGGCAATAGCGGGACTGACTAGCGCCATCGAGCCGTTGATCATTGCCGTTTTAGGTGTTGTGGTGGGAGGCATCGTGATTTCGATCTTCCTGCCGATCTTCAAACTGACGCAGGTATTTTCAGGCTAGATTTATAGCCAAATTTTTGTTAATTAACCCCCATTTAATTTCTTTAGAAAAGTCAGGTATACTTCAAATCAGAGGTTATTAGATTATTGTAATTCATTAGATATAAATGAGTTGTGTAAAATTCGTAAATGGGAGGATTATAAAATGCATACTCTAAATCGTAAGAACTCCAAGGGTTTTACGCTCGTGGAGATCATGATCGTAGTCGCTATTATCGCGCTCATCGCAGCCATCGCGGTTCCTAACCTTTTGAGAGCGCGCCATAACGCCAATGAGACCGCGGCCATCGGAAATGTGAGGACGCTGCTGTCATCCTTGGAGTCGTTCCGGGCGGCGCAGAGCCCTCCAGCTTATCCGGATGCTTTGGATGAGTTGAGCGCTGCGGATCCCCAGTATGTGCCGGATGAGCTGACGGATGGTGATCAGCAAGGATATGATTTTATTTTCACCCAGGTCAGCGATAACGAGTATACCCTGATTGCTACTCCAACAGTGGATGGCGTGACGGGAACGCGGCATTTCTTCGTGGACCAGACGGGTGTTATCCGGGTTGGTGATGACGACACGGGTACGCCGATCGAATAAACAGCGGAGAGGCGCTAGCTTAACGCTAGCATGCCCAAACATGCAGGGGCGGCGACCCAAAGGTTGCCGCCCCTG
This sequence comes from uncultured Planctomycetia bacterium, assembly GCA_964373715.1. GTDB lineage: Bacteria > Omnitrophota > Gorgyraeia > 1-14-0-20-64-10 > 1-14-0-20-64-10 > CAMTXI01. The sequence continues at coordinate 47,256 of CAYJVR010000001.1, forward strand.
CATGTTTGGAGTGGGAAAGGGCGATCCATGATTTTTCCCGGGGTGGATAAAAGAAGGCGCAGTGCGTCAGGCTTCACGCTGATCGAAGTATTGGTCGGCATGGCGGTTTTTGTCACGGCGCTTGTCGTTTTGTTGGGGATATACACCGGTATCGCTGCTCTCAGGGAATCGGGCCGGAATACGACCCAAGCGGTGGCGGATGCGAGGGCCGTTCTGGAAGCGATGAGGGACAGGTCGTCGACCGGTTTGTCTAACGTAACTGCGCAGGATTGGACCCAGTGGGCCGAAGATAACGGGTTGACCTCTCTTGACAGTGAGGTGATCACTGTCGATTACGTGGATACGTCAGCAGATCCGCTGGAAATCACGGTTCAGGTGGATTGGGTGGAGCGGGTAAGGGAGCGCTCGATGACCATCAGCACTTTGATGACGCAGAGGTGAGAATGGATTTGATCCGGCACAGAGGCGGTTTTACCTTGATGGAGATGATGGTGACTATGTCGATCGTCGTCGGCATTTCAGGAGTGCTTGTGGCGGTTTTTCGGATGAACCAGCAATGCTGGGAGGTGGCTCAGGCCCACCTGTCTGTTTCGATGGAGCTCCGGAGGGGGATGGACGAGATGAGCCGGGAGTTGACCTCCACGCAGGTGGCCCAGGTGGATATCCCGGCGGACGGTACCTGGTACCCCTCGATCACCTTTTCGGTGCCGGAGGATGTGGATGGGGACGGAACCGTGCTGGATTCCTCCGGGGCGATGGAGTGGTCGGACTCGATTACCTACTCGTTAGGGGGGGAGACTGAGGAACAGGCGCTCCGGGAACAGGACGGGGAGTTGGACCGGGTTATCGCCAACGGCGTGACGGAACTTGAGTTTAAAAGAGACGCGGCGACTCCGACTGTGGTCGAAGTGCGCATCTCGGTTGAAAAGGTTGTTCATACGAAAGACTTTCCTCATACAGCGACCTTGTCAACCCGTGTTCGGCTGAGGAATAACTGATTTTGGGTATAGTTTTCATAACAAGCGGGGGTGTGCGATGAAAACCGTTTGCGGTAGGCGGACGAAAGAACGGGGCTTCATTCTGCTGACCCTCTCCATGATGCTTCCTGCCTTTCTCATCTTGGCTGGAGGGGTGATGGCGTATGTGTGGACCGATTCGAGGGCCTCGCAAAGATCCGAAGCCTCCATGCAGGCGCTTTATTTGGCGGAGGCGGGGGTCGATCAGGCGATATTGGAGCTCACCGATAATTTTGACTGGGCCGGAGGCGAAGGGAATCTCGAGAGAGCGGGGGAATACAGCGTCACTGTGGAGTCGCTGCCGAACAGCCGGAGGAGAATCCTTTCCCAGGGAACGAGCGATAATCTGGGCGCCCTCGTGGGCCGGACCGTCGAGGTGATTGTGGAGCAGTACCCGCCTCCCGATTTCTACGAATACGTCATCTGGGCGGCGCAGGATTTCGACCTTAAGGGCAACTCCTACAGTGTGACCGGCAAGGTCAAGCACGGCGACACGTCGCCCACGAACAACACGGGGAATGTGATCGGGCCGATCGTCTACGACCCAAAAGCGAACCCCCTGCCGAAGCTGAGCTATCAAAAGCTCTATGAAATGGCGCAGGGGCAGGGGAATGTCTACGATGCCGCCCGGATCGGCAACGGGCACGGCGTTTTCCCGACATCGTTCTGGTACCAGGCGCCAACCGACCCGAACGACCCGACCACCGGGATCCCGAACATAAACTACATCACGACCGACTTGGTGCTCAACGGCAATATCGGGACGATCGGGGGATTCTTCGTTGTGGTCGGCGACGTGATTACGAATCCGTCATCCGTCGAGGATACGACGCTCAACGGAAACGGCCGGGTGGCAGGGGCCATCTATTCCAGGGGGGACTTCCGCGTCAATGGGGGAGGAGCCAGGCTGAATGTGGATGGCGGGATCTGGGCGGGCCAGCAGGCCAGGCTGAACGGGAAAGTGACGATGACCTACAACTGGAACTATATGCACGCGATCCAAGGGCTGAATCTCGAGCCGGATGTTACGGTGATTTCTTGGAGCGAAAGAGAGAATCAAGCGGAATAGGCGGCCGGAGGTTCTTAAGTCCCGAATGAAAGGAGACCTATGGCTGGAGTATGGATTCGCCTGAAATCACAAAGCGGTTTCATGCTGATCACGATTTACATGATGATTCCGTTGCTGCTTGTGATGGTCGGGGCGATTGTGGCCTACGCGTTTTCCGATCTGCACGCCGCCCAGCGGTCGCAGGCGGACATGCAGGCGCTGTACATGGCTGAGGCCGGAATTGATGATGCGTTGGTGCAGCTGCGGGACAGTTACAGCTGGACCGGAGGCTCCGGAGTCGGCGCTGGGGGAGAATACTCGGTCACGGTCGAGGATCTCGGCAGCAGCCGTTTGCGGGTAATGGCTACCGGGATGGCTGACAAACTGCTCGCTGCGGCGGTCAGCCATGCTGTCGAAATCATCGTGGAACAGGCTATCCCGCCGAATTTCTACGATAACGCGGTTTGGGCTTCGCAGAACCTGGATTTCAAAGGGAACGCGTATTCTGTTGCGGGGGCCGTCCGCCACGGGGATACGACGCCTTCTTCGACCGGGAACGTCAATGGGTCCGTTACCTACGATCCGGACACCAACCCGTTGCCGCGGCTCGATTTCGAACAGATCTACGAGATTGCGCAGGCGCAGGGAAATGTCTACGATGCTGCCCGGATTGGCAATGGGCACAATGTTTTTCCGACGTCGTTCTGGTACCAGCAGCCGACCGATCCGACCGACCCGACCACCGGGGTCCCGAACGTGAACTACATCACGACTGATTTGGTGCTTAACGGCAATATCGGAACGATCGGCGGTTTCTTCGTTGTCGTCGGGGATGTGATTACCGATCCCTTCGCTGTCGAGGATACGACGATCAACGGCAACGGACAGGTTGCGGGAGCGATCTATTCCAGGGGGGACTTCCGGGTCACCGGCGGTGGAAATGGCCTGAACGTCAACGGTAGCGTATGGGCGGGAGACGAAACCCGTTTAAACGGCAAGGTGACAATGACGTACAACTGGGATTACATGCACGCGATAGAGGGGCTGGGCATCAACCCGGATGTCACCGTTATCTCCTGGCAGGATGGAGGATCGGTCCAAGAGGACGAGTAGCGCTCAAAGAACCCGCCACATAGATTATTTCGGAGGTGAATCCGGGTGTACTCAACGAGGAAAGCCCAAAAAGGGTTTGTTCTGGTCACGATCTACCTGCTGGTCCCGCTGCTGATCATTATGTCGACCAGCTTGGTCGCTTTCGTGCTCCAGGATATCCGTTCCGCCCAACGGGTTTGGGCGGCCACGGAGGCTTTTTTTCTGGCGGAGGCCGGGATTGACCGGGCTATCGCGGAGCTCAAAGAGGATGCCGCCTGGACGAGTGGGTTTTCTGAGGAGCCGCTGAACTCGATGGGAACCTACACGGTGACCGTGGAGGATCTCGGCAGCGGCCGGTTCCGGCTCACGACCGAGGGCAGCAGCGAGCTGCTTTCCGCGCCGGTTGTCAGAACGATCGAAGCGGTTGTGGCGGTGTTTCCGGCCGGCCTGTTCAATTTCGCCCTCTTCGGCGATGACAGCGTTACGCTGACCGGCAACGCCATGACCGACAGCTATGATTCCTCCGAAGGTTCGTACAATGCGGCGACCGCCGGTTCCGAAGGAGATGTCGGCACCAACGGGATTGCTGCCGGAAGCATCACGCTGAACGGAAATGCCCGCGTGAAGGGAGATGCGCTGATCGGGTCTGAGGGGGATCCGGATACCGGCATCACGATGACCGGCAACTCCGTGATCACGGGGATTCAGGGAACCGAGGATGAAGAGAAGGATTTCCCCGAGGTGACGATCCCTGAGGGGGTTTCCAATGGCGGTTCGTTGAGCGTGTCGGGCAACAAGACCAAGACCTATCCTGCTGGCACCTACTGGTGGTCGAGCATATCGGTTTCCGGCAACGGTCGGCTGCAGTTTACCGGCCCCGCGGTTGTTTACGTCACCGGCAATGTGAGCATCAGCGGAAACGGGATAAACACCTCAAGCAACCTGCCGACCAACCTGCTGATTTTCGTTGCTGGGAACCAGAGCGTCAGCGTTTCGGGCAACGGCAATTTTTACGGCGGGATTTATGCCCCGGACTCCAACGTGCACATTTCCGGCAACGGCGCTTTTTACGGCGCCGTGATGGGCAAGACAGCGACCAACAACGGCAATGGCGGGGTCCATTACGACACGGCTTTGCGGGACGCCGTTTCCAGCGATGGTGCCGAAGTCGATATCCTTTCCTGGCGGGATCTTTCCTAAAATACTCCCCTGAAAATTCTCTGAATAAAGTCTAAAGGATTCCGATTATTTCTGTTTGGACTTAGGCCTATTCTGCGGTAGAATTCAGACCAAGGTGCCTAATCCACTTCTAGCGCAGATAAAAGCCTTGCCGACCCGTTGGGCAGGCGTAGGAAAGTTGGTTCACCGTTCAACAGCCTGCATCGGTTTGGATGTCGGTTCTTTTTCCCTCAAAGCCCTTCTTGTTTCCGGTTCTTCCGCGGTTCCCCGGCTCAAGCGGATGGCGCTGAAAAGTTTCCCGCCGGGCGCTGATCAGCGGCAAAAGGCCGAGATCATCCGGTCGGTTGTGAATTCGTTGGATGGCGGCCGGGAAGTTTCACTTGTGACCGGTGTCGGAGGAGTCGGCACGGTACTCAGGTCTGTTTCCCTCCCTGAAATGTCCGAAAAGGAGCTGAAAGCGGCCTTCTCTTTTGAGGCGGAAAAATATATACCGTTCAAACTGGAGGAGACCTTCTTTGATTCGTGCATTCTAGGGAAGCGGCCGGGTGGGCGCATGGAGGTATTGGTAGCGGCGGCCAGGAAGGAGCTGGTCAACGCCCATTTGGAATTGTTGTCTGCCGCGGGGGTTACCCCTCATATTGTGGATTTGGAGTCTTTGACGTTGGGCAACGCATGGGGGTTTTGCCGCCCGGAAGCCGTCGGGGAATCGATGGTGACGGCCCTTTTGCACGTGGGGGCCAGAGGGACCATCCTGGATTTCTTTGAGGGGTCTCAGCTGCAGTTTACCCGTGAGATTCCGATCGGAGGGGATTCTTTCACGAAGACGATTGCCGAGAGTCTTCGGCTAAATTCTGCTGAGGCGGAAAAGGTAAAATGCCAGCAGGGAGACCGGGCGCCGGAGGTTCGCGCTGCGCTGGAATCTTTGTGGGAAGATTGGCTTGCCCAATGCCGCGTGTCGTTTGATTTCTTTGAGAACCAGTTTGGCCGCAAGGTAGAGCGGCTTGTGCTCAGCGGCGGGTCTGCCCGGCTTATCGGTTTTAAAGACAAGATACTCCATTCCGTTGGTTTACCCACCGATGAATGGAATCCTACAGCCGGGTTTTTATCCGATGTAGATCAGCAGGAACTGGTTTCCGCCGGGTCTTCGCTGGCGGTGGCGGTTGGTTTAGCAATTCGTGGAGTTGCCAAATGAGGAGTTTCTTTCGAGGCCGCGCATGATTCGGATCAATCTGCTGCCGTCCGGTGTCCGCAAGTCAAGATCCCCCCTTCGAGTCAGCGTTCCTTGGTTGGAGATTCTTATCCTCATCGTTGCGGTTACGGCTGTTTATTCGGGATGGATTCTGGTTTCTTCCCAGGTTCAAGGAAGGAAACTCAAGAGGTTGACGGACCAATGGGAGAAGATGAAATCCGAACGGACGAAGGTTGAAACAACGGAAGCGGCTCTGCGTGCTTTTGAGAACAGGGAAGCGATCCTTAAAGAGATTAAATCGCCTCAGTCCCAGTGGGCGCCTCGCCTGAATATCCTGGCGGATTCCATCGTTGCAAAACTTTGGTTTACTTCACTGGAATATAAGCCTGAAGAGGCTTCTGACGAAGATGCAGAGGGAGGGAAGAAGAAGCGGGTTAAGCGCAAGAGTGGGGACAAAGCAGGGGAGTCGCCCCAGGCCAGTAAGAAGGCTGAGTCAAAGAAAAAGAAGAAGAAAGAATCTTCCAAAAGATCGGGTAAAGAATCCGCGGGCAAAGAGGGAAAGTCAAAAAAACCTTCGTCCCGGCAGGGCCAAGGGCAGGCGGTAGCCAGCGTCCCGCCTCCCGCGCTTATCTTAAAGGGCGCCTCTTTTGTGGCCGAGCAGGGAAATGGAGCGGCCGTTAACAGGTACATCCAGAATCTGGAGCAGCACCCCGATTTTAAGCTCCTCTTTAAAGGACTGAAATTGAAAACAATCGAACATCGGCAGATCCAAAAGGAGGAGGTTTCCGATTTTACTCTTGAGCTGTATCTCAAAGGCGGCAAATGATGCTTAATCTGAAGCTTCCTTTGCTCGAGGGGAAAGAGTGGAAAGCGATCGTTGCCGGCGCGGGGATTGTGGTGGGGCTGTTTGTCTGGTTGCAGCTCTTCATCATCCCGCAGCGCAGCAGTTTAATGGACAGCTGTTCTCGAAATAAAACGATTGTGAAAGATATGGCCCTTCTTAAGGAGAAGATTGCCAAGTTTCCGGAGATGGAGAAACAGTTGATCCAGTTGGCGGGCCAGTACGACCCCCGGATGGTAACGACCCCTCCGGAGAAGCAGCTGCCTGAGATTCTCGAAGTGATTGCTCAGGCCGCGAAAGCATCGGATGTCCGCCTGCTGGGCGCGAAGCCGAGGATGGAGATCAGCGATCTTTCTCCCGGCTCATCCGGTTTCTTGGAGCTTCCTGTTCAAGTGGATGCCTCCGGAGGGTATCATCAATTGGGTCTTTTCTTGGATTCTTTGGAGAGTTCGAGGATGCTTGTGCGTGTGCATGAGTTAAAGATACAGACCAACCCGGAAGATATATGGCATCATCAGGCAACATTCGTTCTCTGGACCTATCTGTTCCCTGTAGTAGGAGACCAGTCAAAATCGTGAGGAGAGTTCTTGCTGCGGCACTAGTTTTTTGCTCGTGCGCAGGTTTTCTGTCTGTTCAGCCGGCGTTCGCAGAATACCTCCCGAAAGGGAAAAGGGATCCGTTTGTCCTTTTGATTACCCCGGATGGGCAGAAGGTTTATCCCCCCGGTTTGGATGAGGAAGTGGCCGCCAGGGTGGACAGCTTCGCTCTTCAGGGGATTGTTTTTGATCCGAACGGAGATTCTTTTGCTGTGATCAACGGCGAGGTTGTCCATGAAGATGACGAGCTGGATGGGATAATAATCTTGAAGATAGACCCGGACATGGTGACGGTGCTGGTGGACGGCAAAGAAGACCAGCTTACCCTCAGCCAGCCAATAAAGGAGAATGAGACAGAGCCATGAGGTCAAACCTTGGTTGGAGAACGACAGTGTTTTTCGTGTGCGGTGCGGTGATTCTCGTGCAGGTCGAGCCGTTTGTCCGGATGGCGGACGCCGACTCTGAAACGAACCAGCATGAGAGATCCAAGGTGGCCTCGTTAAGCCTGCAGGCTTCTGATGGAACTCCGGTTCCGGATAACCTGATAACGCTTGATTTTAAGGAAGCGGACGTCCAGGTAGTCCTTCAAGCTTTGGCTAAAAAAGCGAGTATAAATATCGTCACGGCGTCCGATGTCACAGGGGCTGTCAGTCTTCACCTGAAGGATGTCACGCTGGAACAGGCGCTCGATACGATCGCCAAGACCTATGGTTTCGGCTATGAGAAGGACGGCAACGTGGTGCTGGTTTCCACCTTGGAAGAGTTAAAGGCGCGGCGTGAAACGATGAAGGACCTGGTGGAGATTGAGCCGGTGGTCACCAAAATCATTGAGCTCAGGTACATTGACGCCGCCGACGCGCAGGATTTTCTTGAGCCTCAGCTGACCGCCCGCGGGCGAATTTCCGTCTTGGAAATAACCGGGCAAAAGGGATGGGCTTTCGGGACGGCCAAGCTGGGTAAGACCACGGATGACAAGCAGCGTAAACGGATACAGAGGGAGTCGGCCCGGTCCAAGGTGATTGTGATTACCGACACCCCGACGACCATTGACCGTTTGGAGAGGATTTTGGCGAAGGTGGATGTCCTTCCGAAACAGATCCTCATCGAAACGCGCGTGATGGAGGTCAGCCGGGATTTGCTGCGCGATATTGATTTGGGCGCTGTGACCGGAGCAACCGCGGGAAGTTCTACGCTCACCGTGAGCAACCAGCCCGCCGCTAAGCAGGGCGGCACCTCAATCTCTGAATTTGCGGGGACCCTTCTGCAGAGTTCCTTCACCCCGTCGACCTTTAACCCCGCCACGACAGGGCTGACCGCCGCGACGGCCGGGGCGCAGGTTTTCTTTCAGCAGTTGCGCGGGACGCAATTCTCCGCTTTGCTCCGGCTCTTAGAAGAGGATGTGCGCACAAACACGCTTTCCGCGCCGAATATCCTGACTCTTTCGGGCCAGGAAGCGAGAATCTTGGTCGGAGAGAAATACCCGATCCTAAAGACAGAAGTCGCCGGAACCTCGACGACGACCACCACGACAAGCCTGGATTACTACCAGAACATCGGTATTGAATTGTTCGTGGTTCCTTCGATAGGCGGTGAGGAACATGTGAGCATGCTGGTCCATCCGATTATTTCCACACGGGTCGGAACGGTCGGGACGAACGCTTACCCCATCATCAACACCCGTGAGGCTGAGACCCAGGTTGTCCTCGAGAAGGGGGATACGATCGTGATCGGCGGGTTGCTCAAGGATCTCAAGGCCAAGTCAAGGATCGGGTTGCCCTTTCTTGGCAAGTTACCTCTTATAGGGCCTTTGTTTGCCCGTACCACGGAGGATATCGCTAAAATAGATTTGTTGATCTTCATAACGGCCAGAGTGATTGAGCCCGGAATGCTTTCTCCCGAAGAGATGGTGAGGCTGCAGCAGCAGTACCAGGAGTTTGTACATGAGCGGTTGAGCAGGAAAGGTAAACGGCGCCGTTCTGCGCCGGTTGCCTCGGGCGTTGCTTCGTCGGCAGCCACTCCTGTGTCGGGCAATAAGGGAGTTCTTTACCAGAAGCCCTAACTCTGGCTGATTGTCTAGCCGGTTGTTCCCATGACAAAGACGGTCAAGGCTTACGCCCTTTTTATTCCTGAGATTAAGCAGCTTCTACAGGCGGACGATAAAGCCACCCTCAAGAGTTTTTTAAAAGAAATCAATCCTGTCGATTTGGCGGAGGGGTGGAAGGAATTGTCGCATGAGGAGCAGCTTGCTCTCTTTGAACTTCTGTCTACCCGCCGGGCGGTCGTCTTGTTCGAAGAGCTGGATGTGCCCGAACAGTCGGCTCTGCTACAGGCGATGGGAGAGCAGGCGACGGGGGAGATGCTCTCCGAACTGCCCCCCGGAGAAGTCGCGCACCTTTTCAGAAAGCTGCCGAGACGGGTAACTCGTCGTTTAAGCAACCTCGTGAAAAAGCAGGAAGCGGTGGAGAAGTTCGAGCGGGTATTCTCTTATCCGCCGAACACCGCCGGATCGTTGATGCATACCGAGGTGATGCGCCTGAAGGAGGGGATGACTGCTTCCCAGGCGCTGGATCTCATCCGGGCGGTGACCCGGACCCATATCCACGAAGAGAAGATACTCTCGGTTTTGTACGTCACCAACGGAAACGGCAGGCTGGTCGGTTTTGTCCCGCTTCAAACCCTCGTGGCGGCGCCCCACGACAGCAAAGTCGGAGAGCTGATGTCTTCCGTGCGGGCCGTCGCGATTCAAGCTTCGTCGGACCAGGAGGAGGCGGCGCGGATCGTTTCCAAATACAACCTGCTTTCGGCCCCGGTGGTGGATGATGAGGGGCGGCTGATCGGCGCCCTTTTGGTGGATGATGTGCTGGACATCCTTAGCCAAGAGGCCAGCGAAGACATCGCGAAAATGGTCGGCACCCGGCTTGAAGAGTTCGGCCCAAAGTCGATTTTTCATGTTGTTTGCCTGCGTTTGCCGTGGCTCGTGGCTTCTATCATCGGCGGTTTTTTTGTCTCTTTTGTCGTGAAGCATTATGAAGGGACCCTGCGCGAGTTGATTGCGCTGGCCTCTTTCATGCCGTTGATCGCGGCGATGGGAGGGAATGTCGGCGCTCAGTCGGCGACGATCATTGTTCGAAGTTTAGCGACGGGCCGCCTGAAGATAAGCGATTGGCGGAAAGCGATGGCGCACGAATGCGCGGTCGGGTTACTGCTGGGATTGAGTTACGGCGTGTTGGTGGGAGTGTTTGCTTACGCTTTGTACGGAAGGGAGCTTGGGGCGTATTTTGCATTGGTCGTTTCTCTGGGGATGTTGACGTCGATGGTTGTTGCCGCGACGATAGGAGGGATCGAGCCGTTTATTTTCGAGAGACTCGGGATAGATCCTGCGACGGCCACGGGGCCCTTGATTACCACCACGACGGACTTGATCGCAACTTCGGCCTATTTGGCTCTGGCGACGGCCATTCTTTTATGAGGGCACCCTTCTCTATGATCAAGGAGATTTTGCAATGAAAAGGACAGCGTTAAGGGCTGTTTTTTTGAGTTCCGCATTGGTTCTTATTTGTGTTGGTTTTTTGTATGCCGCTGAATACCGGTCTTCCTACAGGGAGAAAAAGTCGGATTATGACGGGGGAGGTTCTGAGCAGTCGTTTGATCCGTCTCAGTTCCGGAAAGGGAACCCTGAGTGGGATACCCAGGAGCAGATCGCCAGCGGTTTTAAGACGCTCCACGAGGAGAATATGAAAATCTTGAAGGAGTTGAAGGAGTTAAAAGCAGCTGTCGAAAGACGGGAAGGGAGCAATTAAGGCTACTAGAATGAAAGATCTCTTTATTAACATTGAGCCGATGGAGACCCGTGTTGCTGTTTTGCAAGAGGGGTCTTTTGAAGAATTTTATGTGGAGAGGTCTTCACCGACCCCTCTATTGGGAAATGTCTACAAAGGAAAAGTCAGCTCCGTGGTGCCGGGCATCCGGGCCGCTTTTGTGGACCTTGGGATCGGCAAGAACGGTTTCTTGTACCTGACGGACATCATGGGTCCAACGCCGGATGTGGAGGATGCGGTCTCTCTGGAGTCGGCTCCTGAAAAGACCGAATCTTTGGCCGGCGCCCATATGCCGCGCATCCAGGATCTTGTTCGGATCGGCCAGGAAATTCTTGTCCAGGTGATCAAGGAGCCGATGGGGACCAAAGGGCCCCGGTTGACCACCCACCTCACGCTGCCCGGCCGGTTCCTGGTTTTGATGCCTTTAGACGCCACCTTTGGGATCTCGAAGAGGATTGATGATCCCAAGGAGCGGGACAGGCTTCGGGCGACTATGAAGGAGATGCATGTTCCTAAAGACATCGGTGTAATTGTCCGGACGGCGGCGGACGGCGCGAACAAGAAGCAATTAGGAAGAGATTTTCGATTCCTGCTCTCTTTATGGAAGAGAATCAAAGTGCGGTCGGTCCGGGCTACGGCCCCTGCGTTGATCCATGAAGAGTACAATCTCCCTCTGCGGATTGTGCGCGACAACCTGACGGAAGACGTCAACAAGATCATTCTCGATTCCAGGAGCGAGTACCAGCAGCTGCAGCGTTTTCTCATGCAGACCGAGCCCCAATTCCGCTCGAAAGTGGAGCTCTACCAGGAGGATATCCCCCTCTTTGAGAAGAAAGGCCTCGAGAAAGAGATCGAGAAGATCTATAACCGCAAGGTGGAATTGCCCAGCGGCGGTTATGTCGTTATCGAGCAGACCGAGGGGCTTGTCTCCATCGACGTCAACAGCGGCAAGTTTACGGGAAGGAAAAACCTCGAAGAAACCGCTTTCGTCACCAATATGGAAGCGGCTAAAGAGATTACCAGGCAGTTGCGGCTCAGGGACTTAGGGGGGATCATAATTTTTGACTTCATCGACATGAACTCCCAGTCGCACAAGCAGAAAGTTTTTAATACCCTCCAGAACGCTTTAAGGAAAGACAGGGCGAAGACGAACATAAGCTTCCTCTCGGAGTTCGGCCTTGTCGAGATGACCCGCCAGCGGGTGCGCAGGTCGCTTGAATCGGTTTCCTTTCAGGAGTGTCCCACCTGCCAGGGGCGCGGGATGATCCGATCCTCTCTGACGGTTTCAATCAACGCTCTTCGTCAGATCAAGAGGGCTTTCCAGACGTCAAAGAAGCGTGTTGTCGAAGTGATGGTCCATCCGGATCTCGCCTCCCGCCTCTTCAACGAGGACAGAGATTCGATCGCCGCGATTGAAAATCAGCACCACGGCCGCGTGCTGGTGAAGCCGGATCCTTCCATCCATTTGGAGATGGTCAAAGTTCAACCGCTTGATTAACTATGGAATGAGTGGATTCCGCCGTCTGACCGCCGCCGGGTTGCTGTGTGTTTCGTTGTGCGCTTACCCGGCGGCGGTTTCTTTCTGTGAGGACTCAGGGGATTTTGCCGCTGCGGTCGTCGCCTACAACGACCGCCGGCTCGATGATGCGCTTGTCCGCGCCAAAAAAGCTGTTCGGGAGAACCCCCGGCACGTGGACGCGCTTGCCCTTCTCGGAGAGCTCTATTACCTGAAGCAAGATCTTTCTCAAGCGAAGGAGACGTGGGAAAAGGCGTTGAGGCTGGCCCCTTCGCGGCAGGATGTCCGGCAGCGCTTAGGCCAGCTTCAAAGAGAGGCCCCGGTCGAGAAGAATATGGCCCGAAGCGACACCTATCCGTTTGTTGTCCGGTTCGCGGAGGGGCAAATGCCTGTTGATCTGGGAGAACTGCGCCTGCTCTTGCGGGACACATACCGGCTTGTGGGGCAGCAATTTCAATATTTTCCAGACCACACGGTCACGGTGATCCTGTATCCTCAGGAGGGTTTTAATCAAGTCAAGCAGCTGATCCATCAGGCGGTTGGCCTTTACGATGGGAAGATCCGGTTGCCTATTCCGCACAATCTTGCCGGGTCAAGGATACCCGCCTCGCAAGAGCTTAAACGGATTCTCTGGCATGAATACACCCATGCGCTTGTCCACGACCTGTCAAAGGGACAGTGCCCCATATGGCTTAATGAGGGGTTAGCCAGCCTTCAGGAGAGCCGCGTTTACGATATCCATCTGGATGATTTCCGCGAGGCCTTGAACTCGGGGGTTTTATTCCGGTGGGAACAGTTTTGGAACCAGCCTTATGATCCCAAGCAATTGGCCCTTCAGTATCAGCAGGCTTATATGATGGCGGGGTATCTTGTCAAACGTTGGGGGTGGAGCACGATGGTGGTCTTACTGAAGAGGCTGGGCGAGGGGTACCCGATTGAAGATGCGATAAAAGCTGAGTATAAAACGGAGTCGGCTGCTTTAGAAAAAGAATGGCTCCTTTGGCTGAAGCGCAACATGTGAGACGACAAGCGGAAGATTCTCCCGCGCCGGGGTATACTTGAACAGGGGAAGTGTGAGTTTCTGGCGGATATCTTAAAATAGCTACTCCCGAGCGGGAGGTTCTTTGAGGAGAACGTGGGGGTGTACGATGCGTGTCCATTTATTCAATCGTCACGCTCGTGGTTTTACGCTGGTTGAAGTCATGATTGTCGTCGGGATCATCGCGCTGCTCGCCTCGATCGCTTTTCCGGCATTTTTAAGAGCGAGGATCAGCGCCAACGAGATGGTCTCCATTTCCACCTGCAGAACCCTGTCGACCAGTCTGGAGGGTTTTCGCTCTGCCCAGTCTCCTCCAAGCTACCCTGTGGGTTTGGAGGAGCTTTCCGACTCCTTGCCGGCTTACATTGATTCAAGTCTTACCAGCGGCAGCCGTCAGGGGTACACGTTCGAATACGAACAGCTCAGCGAGAACCAGTTTCAGATTGTGGCAACCCCGGAGATTCCAAATCTAACGGGTGTGCGGGAGTTTTATGTGGACGAAACGGGCGTGATCCGGGTAGGTACGGACAATTCAGGCCCCCCTATTGAATAGGAAATACTTGCCTCCCCCCTGAATCCGTGGTAACTTACTTCTCGCTATGTATGCCATCATTGCTACCGGAGGAAAACAGTATAAAGTGAATCCAGGGATGCTCCTGGATGTCGAGCGGTTGAAGGGGGAGATCGGCTCCCAGGTCCGTTTAGAAGAGGTTCTTGCTGTCCGGACCGAGGAGAATCTTCAGGTTGGGCGCCCCACTCTTAAGGGGGCGGCTATTCTGGCTGAGATTGTCGCTCAGCCAAGAGGCCCGAAAGTAGTTAATTTTACCTACAAACGCCGAAAAGGGTACCATAGAAAAGTGGGCCATAGACAGGAGCTTACCCGGTTGAAAGTTTTGGAGATCGTCACTAATGGCACACACTAAAGGGCAGGGTTCCACAAGAAACGGTCGCGATTCCAACGCGCAGCACCTTGGGATCAAAGCCTACGGCGGAGAGTTTGTCACTGCCGGTTCCATTCTTATCCGGCAGCGGGGAACCCGCTTCAAGCCGGGCCTGAACGTGGCTAAGGGCCGGGACGACACCCTCTTTGCCCTTCGCGACGGGAAAGTCGCTTTCCCCAAACCCCGGGTAATCGCTGTTCTTGCCGCATGACCCTTCGAGGCCGCTCAGCTTTTTATGAGCGGACGGAGGAACCCAAATCATGACCCGCTTTGTGGACCAGGCCATCATACGGGTGCAAGCCGGCCAGGGTGGCAAAGGGGTTCATTCCTACTATAGAGATATGTGGACCCGGCATCCTCTGCCTGACGGTGGAAATGGCGGCAGAGGCGGGCATGTAATTGTCCGGGCCAACCCTCAGTTAACTACCCTCCTTGATTTCCAGACCCAGCGCCATTTCAGGGCCGGCGGAGGCGCGCACGGTTCCGGCAAAGGCAAGCACGGGGCAAGGGGCAAGGACGCCGTTATCCAGGTTCCTCTGGGCACGCTTGTCTATGACGCCGATACGGGGGAGCCGATACGCGAAATTCTCCAGCCGTCGGATGAAATCGTCGTGGCTCGCGGCGGCGCCGGCGGAATCGGCAACGGCTCCCGTTCCAGATCAAAAGACCTTCATGTCCGGCATTCGGAGGAGTTTCTTCATGGCGCGGCGGGAGAAAGGCGCAAACTCCGTTTCGAGCTGAAACTTGTGGCGGATGTCGGGATCATCGGGATGCCGAATGCCGGCAAGTCCACATTGATCGGCCAGATTTCCGGCGCGAAGCCGAAGGTCGCCGCTTTCCCCTTTACAACCCTCAGCCCTGTCCTCGGGGCTGTGGCCCTTCCATCAGGTCCTCAAATCGTGGCGGTGGATGTCCCCGGTCTCATTGAAGGGGCCCATGAGGGCAAAGGGCTCGGCGTCGATTTTCTCAGGCACATCGAGCGGACGCGTTTGCTTGTCCATATGATTGATATGGCTGGCACTGACGGAAGGAATCCGGCGGCCGATTATAAAACACTCAACGCGGAGCTGAAATCATACAGCCCCGAAATTCCGCGCAAGCCGGTCATCGTTGTCGCCAACAAGATGGATTCTCCCGAGGCTAAGAAGAATCTCGCGCTCTTCAAGAGGCGGATAAAGGCGGTTGTGCTGCCGATTTCCGCCAGAACGGGTGAGGGGGTGCCGGCGTTGCTGAAACAGATATCGTCAAAACTTAAACGGCTGAACGGACATGAGTGATCTCTCCAATCCTATGAAGATGGTGCAGTCGGCCAGCCGGGTCGTAATTAAGGTAGGCACCCGGATACTAACGACCCAGAAGAACGAGCTGGACCAGCGCAGGATCGAAAAGCTTGCCGAAGATATTGTCCGCTTGAGGAAGGAGGGCAGGCAGGTGATCCTCGTTTCCTCGGGGGCGATCGGGGCCGGGCTGGGCCTTCTTGGCTGGGCGGCGCGCCCTAAGGGGTTGGCGAAGTCTCAGGCCGCCGCGGCGGTGGGACAGGGCCGGCTGATGCAGGTCTACGCCGAGAAGTTCGGCTGCTACGGCGTCCGGGTGGCCCAGATCCTTTTAACGCGGGATGATATGGCGCAAAGGAACAGGTACCTGAACGCGCGCCAAACGATGAAGGTTCTTCTGCAGGAAGATGTCCTGCCGGTTGTTAACGAGAACGACACCGTTTCGGTCGATGAGATCCGTTTCGGCGACAACGACGAGCTTTCCGCTCAAGTGGCGCAGCTGATGGATGCTCAGCTTTTGGTGATCCTGACCGATGTGGACGGTTTTGAGCTCCGTCCTGCGACAGGTCCCCGAGAGCTGATTCCTTTGGTGGAGAAGATCACCCCTGAGTTGGAGCGCTCCGCCGGCGGAGCGGGCCAGCCGACCTCGACGGGAGGCATGGTCAGCAAGATTAAAGCGGCTAAGACGGTAATGGCTTGCGGTATTCCGATGCTCCTCGCCAACGGAACAAAAGAAGGGATTTTAGAGACACTGCTTATTGAGGGAAGGCTCAAAGGGACGCTCTTCCTGCCCTCCGGGAAGCGCCGGATCGAATCCAGGAAACGCTGGCTGGCTTTTACCGGAAGGCCCGCGGGCATGGTTCAGGTGGACGCCGGCGCGAGGGATGCGTTGCTTTCGAAAGGGAAATCTTTGCTCGCTTCCGGAATTCGAAGGATAGAGGGCAGCTTCAAAAAAGGGGACCTTGTGAGCGTCCGGGATGAATCGGGGGAAGAGTTCGCCCGGGGTTTGGTCAACTATCCGAGCGGTGATTTGGCAAGGATACGCGGGATGCGCAGCGACGAGATCAGCAGTTTGTTGGGACAGAAAGCCCAAGAGGCGATCCACAGAGATTTTATGGTTATCCTGAAGAATTGAGGATGATGAAACCGCTCAAGCAGTACGTTCGTGACTTAGCGTGCAAGGCGAAACAGGCGGCGTTTATCTTGGGGACCGTTCCCGCCAAGATAAAAAATAGGGCCCTGATCGGGATGGCCGACAGTCTGGAATTCGAGCAGAGGGAGATTCTGAACGCGAACGCCAAGGATATGAAAGCCGCTGAAGCGGCAGGCGTTAAAGGGGCTTTCCTCGACAGGCTCCTGCTGAACCCGAAGCGGATCGCAGAGATGGCAGAGGGATTAAGAGAAGTGGCCTGTTTGGAAGACCCGGTCGGGGAGGTGCTCAAGGAGTGGGTTCGCCCCAATGGTTTGAAGATCCGGAAAGTGCGCGTCCCGATCGGCGTGATCGGGATCATCTATGAATCGAGGCCTAACGTTACGGCTGATTGCGCCGGACTGTGCCTGAAAGCAGGCAACAGCGTTATCCTCAGGGGAGGGTCTGAGGCGATTTGTTCCAACACGGCGATCTTTCGCCGTCTTGAAAAAGCGGCGCTGGCCCGAAAGCTTCCCAAGGGAGCTCTGAGTTTTGTGGCGACGACCGACCGGCGGGCCGTGGAGCTGTTGCTCTCGCAGGTCGGGTTGGTGGATCTTGTTATCCCCCGCGGGGGGGAAGGGCTTATCCGGGAGGTTGTGGAAAAGGCGAGAGTCCCGGTGATTAAGCAGTACAAGGGTGTCTGCCATACTTTTGTGGATTCCGGTGCCGATTTGAAAATGGCAAGGGAGATTTGCTATAACGCCAAAGTCCAGCGGCCCGGCGTCTGCAACGCGATGGAAACCCTGTTGGTGCACCGGAAGGCGGCGCCGAAATTTCTTCCCGCGATGGCCAGGAGGTATGTCGAGGCCGGTGTGCAGCTTCGCGGCGACGCCGAAACGCGCCGGATATTGAAAGGGTTTCCGGTCAGGCCGGCCACCGAGAAAGACTGGTCTACCGAATATTCGGCCCTTATCCTATCGATCAAGGTGGTTGGGTCACCGGGGGAGGCGATAGGCCATATCCAGCGCTATGGGTCGGGCCATTCGGATGCGATCGTGACGAAGTCGAAAGAAAATATCGAGAGGTTTCTCAACGAGGTGGATTCCGCCTGTGTTTACGCCAATGCGTCGACCCGTTTTACCGACGGCGGCCAGTTCGGCATGGGGGCGGAGATCGGCATTTCCACAGATAAGCTTCATGCCCGGGGGCCCATGGGTCTGGAAGAGTTGACCACCTACAAGTACCAGGTGATGGGACGGGGACAGATACGCAAGTGATTCGCCGGCGAAAGAAAAGTTCCACACCCGGCCTTCGGATCGGGATTTTCGGCGGCACTTTTAATCCCGTTCATATAGGCCACACGCTCCTTGCGCAGGGGGCGTTGGATGAGATCCCGTTGGATCTTGTTCTGTGGGTCCCTTGCCGGATTCCCCCGCACAAGAAGTTGAAAGGTGATGTTTCAGGGGAAGACAGGTATAGGATGGTCCGGCTGGCCGCCGGGAGCCATCCCCGTTTCCGGGTTTCCCGGGTCGAGCTTCAAAGGTCCGGCCCTTCCTACACGATTGATACCGTGAAACTTCTTCAGGCGGAATTTCCAGGACGGGTTGCCCGGTGGTATTTTCTGGTCGGTGCCGATTCCGCCAGGCAGTTATCCGCATGGCGGCAGATTGGGGAATTAAGAAAGAGGATTACCTTTATCGCGGTTCCCCGTCCCGGACAAAAACTCTGGCGCCGCGTGAAGGGTGTAAGGACGATTCTCGTGAAGACGCTGGACATCTCCGCCTCCGACATCCGGAAGAGGGTGAAAGAGGGCCGTTCCATCCGGTACCTGGTGCCGGATACTGTCCGCGCCTACATAGCACGTAAGGGATTGTACCGATGAGTTCCTTGGAAATAGCCCTGCTAATCCTTTTCATAGCTGCCTCCGCCTTCATGTCTTTGGCGGAGATATCCCTCGTCGGCATTTCCAAAATCCGGCTGCATCACATGGTCACGAGGGGAGTCCGCCGGGCAAAAATGGTCCAGGGACTGGTGTCCCGCCTGGACCATGTGATTACCACGATTCTGGTCTGGAGCAACTTCATCAATGCGGCGTTAACCAGCCTGTTGACCGCCGCTTGCATCTATTGGTTTAAGGGAGACAAGGGGGTGTTCATCGCGGCCCTTCTTTCCGGAAGCGTCATTCTTCTTTTTACGGACATCCTTCCCAAAGTGTATGCGGCCCGGTTTGCGGAGAGGGTCGCGCTCGGGGTGGCTCCGGCCATGTGGGTTTTCGTCCGGTTTTCCCGGCCTGTCAGCGAAACGATGAACAAACTGATCAATGCCATCCTGAAGTTTGTTGGTGTGCCGGTTTCCGACCGGTCTCCGCTGGTCACCGAGGAAGAGCTGAAGCTGATGATCGAGCTGGGCAGGAAGGAGGGGTTTCTCGGGGAGCATGAGAGGAAGCTCCTGCACCGGATCTTCGAATTCGGCGATTTAAAGGTGAAGGATGTGATGGTGCCCCGCGACCAGATGGTGACAGTCCAGGATTCGGCCGACCATGAAGAGGTTCTGCGGGTCCTTACCGAAGAGGGGCATTTGAGGGTCCCGGTTTACCGGGACTCGCCCGACCATATCGTGGGCATCATCTACGCCCAGGAGCTTCTGCACATCTGGAGGGAGGGGTGGCTGATCGTGCTGCAAGACCTGATCCATCCCCCGTTTGAGGTTTCCGCCGATGCGCGCGTCGTGGACCTGTTGGAGGAATTCCAGAGGAATCGCATCCAGATTGCGATTGTTGTGGATCAAAACAAGAAGGCGGTCGGGTTGGTGACGCTGGAAGACCTTGTTGAGGAGATTGTGGGGGAGGTTCCGGAGAAGCATAAAGAGGGCTGGCTTGACAGACCAGAGGGGGCATGATAGATTCCGGTTCGGTGCTTATTGAGGCGGCAATTCCTGTTTTCGTTTTGCTCCGTTGTCTTGTTCATGAAACTTTAAAGGGGGGATCATGGAAGCCTACTGTGTAAAGTGCAAAGCTAAGAAAGAGATGCAGGAAGCCCAGAAGGTCTCTATGAAGAATGGGCGTCCTGCGATGAAGGGGAAGTGCCCTGATTGCGGAACAGGCCTTTACCGGATTCTTAAGCCATAACTGCCCGCACAACACGACAGATCGCGGTTGCCATGGCCGAGGCGGCCTTGGATTCCAAGGCCGAGGAGGTGGTGATCCTAGATCTGAGAAAACTTTCGTTCAGTTTCGACTATTTCGTCCTCTGTAGCGCCACCTCCGACCGGCATTTGCAGACCGTTGCCGAAGGGATAGGTGAGCGGTTTGCCGGCAACGGATTCCGATCAACCCACCGGGAAGGTCGCCCGGAAGGGGGGTGGGTGTTGCTTGATTACGGCCCGGTTGTGGCTCATGTTTTCCTGCCTGAAACCAGGGAATTCTACAGGCTGGAACGGTTGTGGGCCGATGCCCCGCGCCTGTCCGTTCCGAAAAAGAAGCGTTCCAAATAAGCTGTTCCTGCAGGGATGCCTATAATGCCTACCACATCGCTTGAGCTTACATTGCGGGATTTGATCCAGAAAGCGGTCGAAGAAGCTGGATTCCTGCCCAGCGGGGAGTCGGTTCTTCCGATCAGCTTGGAGATCCCGAGGATACGTTCGCACGGGGATATGGCAACCTCCGTGGCGATGCAGCTGGCTTCCAAACTCCGCAAACCCCCGCTGGAGATTGCCGAGACCGTTTCCAACCATCTGAGAGGGTTGCTCAAAGATTCCCCGATTCAGGAATCGGTGGAACGGCTCGAGACCAAACCGCCGGGTTTCATCAACCTTTTCGTCAGCCGGAATTTTCTCTACCAGGTGCTCCAGGAGGTTCTCGAACAGGGGCCGGAATACGGCAGGTCAGACCTCGGAAAAGGGCGCAAGGCGCTGGTGGAGTTTGTCAGCGCCAACCCGACCGGGCCTCTTTCGGTGGCACACGGGCGTCAGGCGGCCGTGGGAGATGCGCTGGCACATATACTTGCTTTTACCGGGTACCGGGCCATGCGGGAATATTACCTCAACGATGAGGGCACTCAGATTGACTTGCTCGGGGAATCGGTTTTGGTCCGGGCCAAGGAGTCTCTTGGGATTTCCGCCCAGTTTCCGGAAAACGGCTATAAGGGAGACTACATCCGCTCGATGGGGGAGTCCCTGGCCAAAAAATTCGGTCGGGCCGTTTTGGAAAGCGGCAAGGCTAAAGAGATTTCCAAGAAATTCGCCGTCGGGGAACTCGGGCGGGTCATTCAAGGAGAACTGGACCGTTTCGGCGTGAAGTTCGGGCCCTGGTTTCCCCAGAGTTCCCTGAACAGGTTCGGCTATCTTACCCGCACTCTCGGCATTCTCAAGAGGCGCGGATATCTTTATGAGCAGGAAGGGGCCTGGTGGCTGAAGTCCACCGCTTTTGGGGATGACAAAGACCGGGTGGTGATCCGGTCGGACGGCCGCCTCACCTACATCGCCGCGGATATCGCTTACCACAGAAAAAAATTCCAGCGGGGGTTTGAGCTGCTGGTGAATCTTTGGGGGCCGGATCATCACGGCTATATCGCCCGGATGAGGGCGGCGATTCAGGCGCTGGGTTTCCCTTCTGAGGCGCTGGAGGTGAAAATCATCCAGCTGTGCACCTTAAAGAGAGGGGAGGAAACGATCCCGATGTCCACGCGGGAAGGGGAATTCACCACCTTGACCCAAGTGATGGATGAGGTCGGCATGGATGCCGCCCGGTTCTTTTTCCTTCTGCGGAAGTCGGATGCCCACCTGGAATTCGACCTGGAGTTGGCGAAGAAACATTCATTGGAAAACCCCGTTTACTACATCCAGTACGCGCACGCCAGGATATGCAACATCCTTGAGAACCAGAAGAAGGAGTCGGAAATTTCGGGTGCCCGGCCCGATTATTCGAAGATGAGCTCTCCCGAAGAGTTGGCCCTCTTAAGGCTGCTGCGGGAATTTTCCGGCGCGGTGGAGGCCGCCGCCCGGGCTTTGGAGCCCTTTGGGGTCATCTCTTACCTGCAGGGCCTTGCCGAGGCGTTCCACCGTTTCTACGATGTTCACCGGGTGCTTGGCCAAGACCCTGCCCTTTCGGCCGCTAGGCTGGATCTGATCAGGGGTGTCAGGACCGTTTTAGCGACCGGTTTAAGGCTTTTAGGGGTTTCCGCTCCGGAAAAAATGTAAGAACGTTGCAGCTAAGTTTGCGCCAGCCGCCCGTTCTTGCAGAGCGCCTTCTTTATGTCTAGTTTTGATTCTATAAAAATCTGCAGGGGACAAGAACTGGACCTGCACGAAACGGTCCAGCAGCTTCTCGCCCAAGGGTATCAGCGCGTCGTCAAGGTGTCCGACCCGGGGGATTGTTCCGTCCGCGGCGGGATACTGGATCTTTTCCCTGAAGGTTTTGATGCCCCGGTCCGGATCGAGTTGGATGACCAAACGGTAGAGGGGATCCGGTCAGTTCATCCTCTGACCGGCAAGCCGTTTTTCTCCCACGAGATGGTGATCGTTGTCCCGACGGTTTCGCTCCATCGCCGCTCTTTGAAAGCCTCCGTCAAACATCTGTTTCTGGGAGAGGAGTCCCCGCTGGACCCGTTCGTGGATATCCGGGTGGGGGACATGGTCGTCCATGTGTCGCACGGGATCGGCAAGTATTTGGGGTTGAAGAAGGTCAGAGGGAAAAGCGGGATTGTGGAGCACATCGCGCTTGAGTATGCCAACGGGGACCGCCTTTATGTGCCTCTGGCGGAATTGAATTTGCTCCAGAAATACATCGGGTTTGAGGGTAGACCCGCGCAGCTGTCCCGCCTGGGCACGAAATACTGGGAGCGGTCGAAGGAATGGGCGAGGAAAGGGGCGGCTTCGGTCGCGTTCGAGCTTCTGGCTCTTCAGGCCAAGAGGCTGAGTCGTTCCGGATTTGCCTTCAACCCGGATACCGATTGGCAGAAGGAGTTGGAGGAGGCTTTTCCTTATAAAGAGACAGGCGGCCAGTTGAAGGCAATGAAAGAGGTCAAGCAGGATATGGAGACCGCCAGGCCGATGGACCGCCTTTTGTGCGGCGATGTCGGGTACGGCAAAACGGAGGTGGCTCTGCGGGCCGCTTTCAAAGCGGTCATGAACGGCAAGCAGGCGGCACTCTTATGCCCCACCACGATTTTGGCGGAGCAGCATTACACCACATTTTCCGGCCGGATGAAACAATTCCCGGTGTCGGTGGCGATGCTCTCGAGATTTCAGACCGCCGTGGCGCAGGCCGAGGTGGTCAAGAGACTCGCTCAAGGTGAAGTGGACATCCTCATTGGGACCCACAGGCTTCTTTCCAAAGATGTCCGGTTTAAAGATTTGGGCCTTCTCATCCTCGATGAAGAACAGCGGTTCGGAGTCCGCCACAAAGAGCATTTGAAGCGGTTGAAGACGGAGGTGGACGTTTTGGCGATGACGGCCACCCCCATTCCCCGGACGCTGTATCTTTCTCTCATGGGGGCTAAGGCGATGTCGGTCATTGACACCCCTCCGTTCGAGAGGCTTCCGGTGGAGTCGGTGGTGGCTGAGGAGGAGAATTCACTGATCCGGCATGCCATCGAACGGGAAATCTCCCGTTCCGGGCAGATCTTCGTGGTCTATCCGTGGATTGAAGGGATATTCAAGGTCTACAAGAGGATTGCTGCCCTTGTTCCCTCGGCCCGGATGGCGCTGGCCCACGGGCAGATGCCTTCCCGCGCATTGGAGAAGGCGATGCTCTCCTTCATGCGAAGGGAATTAGACATCCTGGTTTCCACGGCTATTATCGAGTCCGGCATTGATATTCCGAACGCTAACACGATCATCATCTTCCGGGCCGAATCGTTCGGCCTGGCGGATCTTTATCAGCTCAGGGGTAGGGTAGGCCGTTTTACGCGGCAGGCCCACGCCTATTTTTTAACACCCAAGGGGATGCCTTTAACCGGGGAGGCGAGGAAAAGGCTGAAAGCCATCGAAGAGTTCTCCAGCTTGGGTGCTGGGTTCCAGATTGCCCTCCAGGACCTTCAACTGCGGGGCGCAGGAAATATGCTCGGAGTTGAGCAGCATGGCCACATCAGCGCGGTTGGTTTTGACCTGTACTGCCGGCTTTTGAAGGGAGAGGTCCAAAAGCTGAAGGAGCAGCAGGCGGCCGTTGGTTTGGCGGCTGGATAGGGGTTTCGGGCTTGATGGGAAGATCGCTTCGTGGTAGACTCTCGTAGTGTTTTTGGTAGTTTGCCAAGCCAAATGAACTGTTTCATAACCCGAACTTAGGAGAAATAAACGTGTTTCGACATCCTTTTTTCCGCGTGAGAGGACTTCTTTTGTCCCTGGTGTTGATCGGTGTTGCCCTCACCTCAGGCGGTTGCGGTTCCGGGGGTAAGGTTGCCGCCGTCGTTAACGGACAGGTGATTACTCAGAAAGAGGTGGATCAGCGGATGGCTCGCCTGAATCCCGCCTACCGCCAGGCTTTAGGCGGGGACAGCAAGAGGCTTCTCGAAGAGATGATTATGGAGACGATTCTTATTCAGGAGGCGCGCCGCCGGGGTCTCGAGCGGGATGTCGAAGTGGATAAATTGGTGAAAGAGGCCAGAAGGCAGATCCTTCTTGGACGTCTTTTGGAGACGATCCGGGAAGGGAAGGCGTCGGAGCTGGGCGCCGCCGATGTGGCCAAGGCGTATGAGGAAAATAAGAAGTTTTATGTCGAGCCGGAGACCTTCCGGGCCAGTCATGTCCTGGTTGCCACTGAACAGGAGGCGCAGCAGGTAATCGACCGGTTGAAGGCCGGAGAGGATTTCGCCAAGGTGGCACAGGAGCTTTCCACCGATCCGACCAAAGCCCGCGGAGGCGACATCGGTTATTTCTCGAAAGGGCAGCTTATCCCTGAGTTTGAGCAGGCCTGTGAAAAACTGCAGCCGGGGGAGATCAGCGGGGTTATCAAAACCCAGTTGGGCTGTCATGTGATCCGCCTTACCGAACGGAAAGCGTCCAGACAGCTCCCTCTAGAAGAGGTGAACGATCAGATCAAGAAGCAATTAGTGTCCCAGCAGGAGCAGAAACTGGTGGAGACCTTCATCCAGCAGCTGCGGGCGAAAGCGCAGGTGCAGATCCGGGACGCCGCCAATGCTGTTTCGAAGACCGCTCCGGCAAACAAGCCGGTTGCCCCTGACGCGAATCTTCCTGCCGGCGGTTCTTAGCCGTCGGCGTTTTTATTTTAGAGAGCGGTTCCGGGGGTAGTTGATGAGACAGAAAAGATTTACCGGCTGTTTTTTGAAGTTAACCCTCGGATTGTTTTTCCTGCACGTTTTCCTTCTGGACCCGTTTTCCCCCGCGGTTTGCCTGCATGCCGAACAGATGGGCATCGTGGCGGTCGTCAATGATGACGTCATTACACAGTCGGATTTGGATATGGCCCTCGCCCCCGTTTACCTGCAGATGCAAAACAGCACCGCTCCGGAGGAGATGGCCTCAAAAGCGGAGGAATTGCGCGAAGAGGTCCTTCAGCAGCTGATCGAAGAGAGCCTCCTTCTCCAGGAGGCTCATCAGCCGAAACCGGTGGAGTTCGGGAAGAATAAGATCGGCACGCCTTCCCCGATCGAGGTGACGGAGTTCGAGGTGGATAAGATGGTCAAACAGGTGACATCAAAATTCCCCACGGTCGAGGAGTTTAACCAGGCTCTCAAAGAACAGGGATTGACGATCGAAAACTTGAGGGATCGCTTCAAGAAACAGATCACCATCAAAAAACTGATCGGCAGGCAAGTCTATTCCCGGATCGTGGTGGCTCCGTCAGAGGTGACCTCCTACTACCAGGAGCACCAGAGGGAATTCATGCTCCCCGCCGCGGTCAAGGTGGCGGTTATCGTCATCCGCACTAAGAAAGGGCTTGACGCCTTGCATGCGAAGAGCCTCGCGGATAACCTCCACCAACAAATTTTAAGCGGCGGCGATTTTTATGATCTGGCGGCCCGTTATACCGACGGCCCAAATCCCAAGATGGGCGGCCGCATCGGGTTTCTGGATCAGGGCAGAGGGATGAAAGAGATTGACGTGGTTCTGTTCAAGCTCAAAGCAGGGGACATCTCGCCGGTGATCGAGGCGGGCGGCGCTTTTTATATTTTCCGTGTTGAGGAGTTCCGGCCGGCCGAGCAGGCCACGCTCGATTCAGTCAAAGACCTTGTCCAGGATAAGCTTTTTCAGAAGAAAGGTTCGGTTGTCTACAAAGAGTGGATAGATAAGCTGAAGGAGAATGCCTACATCTCGATCAAGTAGGATCATCCGCCTGGCCGTGACGATGGGAGATCCGGCCGGGATCGGGCCGGAAGTTCTTCTCAAAGTCCTCGCCCATCAAAACTCTAACGTCTCCCTTTCTGTCATTGCGGATTTGTCATGGCTGAAATTTTGCGCCGGCCGGCTGCGTCTTCGGATTCCTTGGTCTCGCTACCGCTGGATTAACGCGGCGGATGTGCCCGCCCGTTTTTCTGTTGGAAAGATCCAGCCGGCGGCGGGCCGGGCCGCGCATGCTTGCGTGGAGGAGGCCGTTCGATTGCTGCGCGGCGGCGAAGTGGACGGTTTGGTGACCGCGCCTGTTTCGAAAGAGGCAATTGTCCGCGCCGGAATACGCTGGATCGGTCACACCGAATTCCTCGGCGAGTCGTTTCATGTCCGGACGGTGATGATGTTCATATCGGATTCGTTCCGGGTCAGCCTTGTAACGACGCATGTTCCGGTGCGCCGGTTGTCCGGCCTGTTGACGAAAGAAAAGGCGCGCTTCGTGATCCGGATGACTCGGGAGGCTCTTCTCCGTGATTTCGGCGTGAGAAACCCGAAAATCGGCTTATGCGCATTGAACCCCCACGGAGGGGAGGGAGGAATTTTCGGCGATGAAGAGGCCCGTGTTTTGCGTCCTGCCGCCCGAAGTTTCGGCGGTTCCCTGAAAGGGCCTCTTCCGGCCGATTCCTTGATCAAAGATGCGATGGAAGGACAATATGACGCTGTTGTCGCCATTTACCACGATCAGGCGTTGATTCCGCTGAAGCTGAAGGGGTGGAACCGGGCGGTGAACGTGACGCTCGGGCTTCCGTTTATGAGGACATCGCCGGTCCACGGGACCGCTTTCGACATTGCCGGAAAAGGGAAAGCGGATGCCGGTTCGATGTTGTCCGCGCTTGATCTGGCGCACAGGTTGTCCGTAAGCCGGGCGACGCGGCAATGAACAGCCGCGAAATCAAAGAACTGGTCAGGCACCACCGCCTCGGCATTTCTCCCCGGCGGATGGGGCAGAATTTCCTCGTGGATCCCCGAATTCTTGCCCGGATTGTGGGTGCTCTCGGTCCGGTTCCCGGGGATACCGTGCTCGAGATAGGGGCCGGGCTGGGAGCTTTGACCGAAGGGCTGATTGAATCGGGAGCCTCCGTTCTCGCGGTTGAAAAGGATGCCGGTTTCTTCAGGGCTTTGTCCGACCGGTTGAAAGGGGTCGAACGCCTCCAGTTTATCCATTCGGACATCCTAAAGCTCGATCTGGGCTCGTACGCGGCAAATCTCCCCAAAAGCCTTCTTGTTGCTGGAAACATACCGTATTCTCTGACCAGCCCGATTTTGGAATTCCTTCTGCGGCATCGCCGATGGGTCAAGCGGGCCATTCTTACGGTGCAGAAAGAGGTGGCTTTAAGGATCGTGGCCGAACCCGGCACAAAGGCTTACTCCAGCATTACGGTGCTGGCAAAAGCGGCGTTTAAGCCGTCGGTGGCGTTCACGATCCCCCCCAACTGTTTTTATCCGCAGCCGAAGGTCACATCGGCGGTTTTGCTGCTCGACTCCCTCGAAAGCCCTCCGATTCCGCCGGAGGAAGAGGAGGCGGTTTTGAAGCTGGCCAGGAGTTTGTTTATGCACCGCCGGAAGACCCTTTTAAACGTTCTCAGCCTGTCGGAATCGGAACGGGAGAAATCAGAGTTTCGTCTCATCCTTGAGAAGGCCGGGTTAGACCCGGTCCGGAGACCGGAAACCCTCGGTCTGGCTGAACTTCTGCATTTGAAGCGGGCTCTCGCCCCGGCGCGTTGATTTCTTTTCCCGTGCTGTGCTATGATTAATTTTGCGTATCCGGTTGGAAGGCAAAACGATGGCCATCTCCTTAAAAGATGTCGAATATCTCTCCCATCTGGCGAGATTAGAGCTTACCCCTGAAGAGCTGCAGCGTTTCGCTCCTCAGCTTGAGGAGATATTGGCTTACGTTGAAAAGCTAAAAACAGCTCCGACCGAAGGGGTTGCCGCCACAACCCATGTTCTGAATTTGGCCAATGTTTTCCGGGAGGATAAAGTCCAGCCGTCGCTTCCCACGGAACAAGTTCTGGCAAACACCTCCTCCCGCGAAGGGCTGTTTTTCAAGGTTCCGAAAGTCATTGACTCCTCGTAACTCGGTGAATATCCTTCCTGCTGGAGCATTGCCTTGACCGTCAGCGAAATCCACGCTCTGTATCAGAGCGGGAAAACCTCCCCCTCCGAGATTATCGAACAGGCCATCCGGCGTATTGAATCCCTGGATCCGAAGATCCATGCGTTTGCTTGGTTTGATCCTCAGTGGGTGCGGCAGCAGGTAAAGGTTTTGGAAGCCCGCGGTGGCGGCAGAGGTCCCCTGTGGGGAATTCCGGTCGTGGTGAAGGACAACATTTGCGTCCAAGGGGCGCCGGCGACCTGCGCCTCCAAGATTTTATCGGGATTTGACCCTCCGTACAACGCCACCGTGATTGAGAAGCTCCGGGCAGCTGGGGCCATTCTGATGGGGATGGCCAACATGGATGAGTTTGCTTTCGGGTCCTCGTGTGAACATTCCTGTTATGGTCCGACGAGGAATCCGTGGGACCTCGGGCGCGTCCCCGGCGGTTCCAGCGGCGGTTCGGCCGCCTCTACGGCTGCTTCATTTACTCCGTTGGCTTTGGGCTCGGATACCGGCGGTTCGATAAGGCAGCCCGCTTCTTTCTGCGGCGTGGTCGGGATGAAGCCGACTTACGGCCGTGTTTCCCGGTACGGTTTAATTGCCTTTGCCTCTTCTCTTGACCAGATCGGTCCTTTTTCGAGTACGGTTGCCGATTCGGCGCTGCTGCTCGGCGCTATCGCCGGTTTTGACCCGAGGGATTCCACCTCGGGCAATGTTCCGGTTCCGGATTACCTTCAGGAGATCAAGCAGGGGGCCAAGGGGCTGAGGATCGGCGTTCCGAAGGAATGTTTCGGCAAGGGAATTGACCCCGAGGTGAATGAGGCTCTCCAACAGGCTCTTGAGCAATGCAAAAAACTCGGGATAACGGTTAAAGAGGTCTCTCTTCCGAGGACCGAATACGCGATACCTACCTATTACGTTGTGGCTACGGCCGAAGCGAGTTCCAACCTGGCCCGTTTCGACGGGGTCCAGTACGGCTACCGGTCCGCTTCCGGGCAGACGATCCTGGATATGTATGCCAAAACAAGAGGAGAGGGATTCGGCCCTGAAGCGAAACGGAGGATCATCCTCGGGACGTTTGTGCTTTCTTCCGGCTATTACGACGCTTACTACGGGCACGCCTTGAAGGTCAGGACATTGATCAAAGAGGATTTTGACCGGGTTTTTCGGGAGGTGGATTGTGTTGTCACCCCCACCTCCCCGACGCCTGCTTTTAAACTGGGCGAGAAGCTTGCGGATCCGCTGACGATGTATTTGTCGGACATTTTTACGATCTCCGTGAACATGGCGGGACTGCCCGGTGTTTCTATCCCGTGCGGGTTCACCAAGGCAGGGCTGCCGATCGGGATGCAGTGGATCGGCCGTCCGTTTGAGGAGGGGGTCCTTTTCAGGGGTTGCCACGCTTACGAGCGGGCGGCCGGCTGGCACACGAAGCGGCCTCCCCTATCATGAATTACACGACGGTCATCGGGTTAGAGGTGCATCTTCAGCTCAAGACGGCCACGAAGATCTTTTGCGGCTGCTCCAACCGTTTCGGCGCCGCGCCCAACAGCCAGGTGTGCCCGGTCTGCCTTGGGTTTCCGGGCACGCTTCCCGTTCTGAACCGGCAGGTTTTGGTTTCCGGGATCAGGGTGGCGCTGGGCTTAAGCTGCGGTGTTCAGCCGAGGATCGTTTTTCACCGGAAAAACTATTTCTACCCGGATTTGCCTAAGGCTTATCAGATTTCCCAGTACGATTTGCCGCTCGGTTCCAATGGTTTTGTCCAGGTCGGCGGCCAGAAGGTTCGGGTCAACAGGGTCCACATGGAGGAGGATGCCGGCAAGCTGATCCATAAGGAGGGGGAGAACGCGAGCCTCGTGGATTACAACCGCTGCGGCGTTCCTTTGCTGGAGATCGTCAGCGAGCCGGATATGCGCTTCCCGGAAGAGGCGCATGCCTACCTGAAGACGCTCAAGGGGATATTGGAATACCTCGATGTCTCCGACTGCGATATGGAAAAAGGGTCCCTACGCTGCGACGCGAACGTCTCCTTGACCCCGGATACCAAGGTGTTCGGTTCAAAGGTGGAGATCAAGAACCTGAATTCGTTCAAAGCGGTTGCCCGCGCGCTGGCTTACGAGGTGCAGCGGCAGGCCGCTGTTCTTGATGAAGGGGGCCGCGTTCAGCAGGAGACCCGCCTGTGGGACGATGTGAAGGAGATGACGCAAGGGATGCGCAGCAAGGAGTTCGCCCACGACTACCGCTATTTTCCTGAGCCGGACCTGGTTCCGTTTTCCGTTTCAAAGGAAGAGATTGGGGCTGTCCGGGCCGTTCTTCCGGAGTTGCCGGCCCAAAAGGCAGACCGGTTTGTCCGCGAATACGGGCTTCCGGCGACGGACGCGGCCGGTTTGACGGCTGAAAAAGCGAGTGCCGATTACTACGAAGAATGCGTTAAGCGCGCTCCGGAAGGCAGCCAAGGCAAAACCTTAGCCAACTGGATCCTCAGCGACGTTGCGCGGGAGATGAACGAGCGCGGCCTGGACGACATCGGCGCGCTGGGTTTCCCGCCCGAACGGCTCGTTGAACTGGTCGGGTTGATCCAATCGGGTGTGATCAGCGGAAAGATGGCGAAAGAGGTTTTTATCGAGGCGGTGGAGTCGCGGCAGTCTCCCTCTGAGGTGGTGAAAGCCAAAGGGTTGGCCCAGGTGACCGATCGCGGCGCCATCCAGGAGGCGGCCTTATCCGTGATTCAGGAGCAGCCTCGCGCCGTTGAGGATTATCGCGGCGGCAAGGCGCAGGCGCTGATGTTTATGGTGGGGCAGCTGATGCGCAAAACAAAAGGGGCCGCCAGCCCCGCGCTTTCGCAGGAGATTTTGCGCGAACTTTTGGAAAAGAAAAATGCTTAATCGAATCCTTTTTACTGCGGAGGGTTAGCCGGATGAAACGGTCCTCTCGGAAGCTGGTTGCGGGGGCGGTGTTTGCCGTTGCGGTCCTCACGGCTGTTTTCTTTTTTGTGCCGGGCGGATGGAGTGCTCCGAAAAAATCCACAGTGGAAGCACTCTACGATCAGGTGGAGCTGTTGGCCGAGACGATCACCATAATCCAGTCCGATTATGTCAATGAGGTGGACCCAAAGCGCCTGATTTACGGAGCTCTTAAAGGGCTCGTGGAGTCTTTGGACCGGCACAGCCAGTTCCTTGACCCGGGTGCTTTCACGGAGATGCAAGTGGAGACCAAGGGGGAATTCGGCGGGGTCGGCCTCGAGATCACGATCTCCAAGGACGGCTATTTAACGGTCGTTGCCCCGATTGACGACACCCCGGCATTTACCTCCGGTTTGCGGCCGAACGATAAAATCGTTAAGATCGACGACCAATCTACGAGAGGGATTTCTCTCCATGAAGCGGTCAAGAAGCTGCGCGGCCGGGCCGGGACGAAAGTAAACCTCTCGATCTTCCGCGAATCCGAAAACAAGATGTTGAAGGTGGTTCTCACGCGTGCTGTGGTCAAGATACAATCGGTCAAGGACGCCAAGATCATGGACGGCAACATCGCCTACATTCGTTTAGCCGAGTTTCAGGATTATACCGGGATAGATTTAAAGAAAAAACTCAGCCAATTTGCTCCGAAATCCTTGGACGGCTTGATACTCGATTTAAGGAACAACCCGGGCGGTCTTTTGGATGTTGCGGTCGAGGTGGCCGGCAGTTTCCTTCCCAAGGGCAGGCTGGTTGTCTCCACCAAAGGGCGCGTGAAGAGCCAGAATATGGAATTCTACGGCAAGGAGGAGTCTCCGCAGCTGGATTACCCGATGGTTGTTTTGATTAACGGAGGGTCGGCTTCCGCTTCGGAGATTGTTGCCGGTGCTTTGAGGGATCACGAAAGGGCGATTTTAATGGGCACAAAAAGTTTCGGGAAGGGTTCCGTTCAGACCGTGATCCCATTGAAGGACGGGTCCGCCATCCGTTTGACGACCAGCCTCTATTACACTCCCTCCGGCAAGACGATTCATGGGGAGGGATTACAGCCTGATATTTTAGTTGAGGATGCGGAACCTGACGCTTCGGAAAAAGAAGAGAAAGAAGAAAAAGAAGAAAAAGAGGAAAAAGAGCAGCCCAAATTGCCCGAGGGGCTCGATGCGAAGCAGATGAAAGATCCGGTTCTGTTGCGGGCGTTGGACCTTTTAAAGGGACTTAAGGTTTACAAGCTGAACTAACAGTTAGGTCTTTTCGAACAGCTCATGCCACCTCGTCCAACTTCCACCTTCGGTTTTTCTGCGAAGATGCTTGCGGGGATCTCCGGCCTGATCCTGCTGGCGATCTTCTTCATCGTGGGTCGTTCCGCTGATATGAATGCCGACGCTCGCAGCGCGCAGAAGATTACTGCGGCTGTTTTAAAGGCCCACGGGATCGGGCTGAAGAGAGATCTTATTGCCGAGGAGACCGTTCAACTCAGGCGAGGGAAAGCCCAGTGGAGTTTTCTTGAGCAGCGCTACAAAGTCGGATCCGGTTTCCGGATGGAAAATTTCCGCGACGCGCTGGGGAAAAGTCTCAAACCCCGCCATTTGGAGGTTCTTAAATCGGAGCGTGTGAGAAAAGGGAATGGGTGGGTTTTCAAAGCGGAGGTCGGCCGTCCGGATACCCTGTTCTACAGGGTGGTGTTGGCGGAACCGCCTGCCTCCGCGCCTCCGGCATCCTCCGTGCAGGTTCCTGTTCAGGCGCCCGTCCCTGTTTTCCCCCTCGCCTCTCCGGAGATACCGAGAGGCAAAGGAAAGATTGCGATCATCCTGGATGATTGGGGCTACAGCATGCGGCAGATTCCGGCTCTCGATGCCATCCGGCAGCCCTTGACCGTCTCGGTTTTACCGGGATTGCCCCACTCAGCCGATGTGGCGAAGGCGGCCAGGGGGGCGGGACATCAGGTGATGCTCCATCTGCCGATGGAACCGCTGAATTCCAACGCTCCGAGGGAGTCCCGGATGATTTCTTCCGGGATGCCGAAGAAGGATATACTCCGAGTGATAGAAAGCTCTCTCGCCAGCGTTCCCTATGTTTCCGGGATCAATAATCACCAGGGATCAAAGGCGACTTCCGACAGGGAACTGATGCGGGTTGTTTTGGGCGAAGTTAAAAAGCGGGGTCTCTTTTTCGTGGACAGCGTTGTGACCGATCGGACCATATGCGCAGAAGTCGCAAAAGGAATGAAGATTAAGTTTGCTAAAAGGGCTGTTTTTCTCGATAACGAAGGGGATCCGGCGGCGATCCGCGCGCAGCTTCTGCGCGCGGCGGCCGAGGCCTCCAAGAGCGGCAAAGCGATTGCTATCGGGCACGACCGGCCGGCCACACTGAAAGTCCTCGGTTCCGTTTTACCGGACCTGGAGAAGGCAGGTTACAGTGTCGTGGCCGCCTCTGAGTTGACCGACCTCCAGGGAGAGTAATCGCCTTAAGGGTTCCCCACATCTGCTGCTTGTTCCTCTTTCGGACGGGTGGTATCCTGAAGTCATGCTTGTTTTGGGAATTGAGACCTCGTGCGATGAGACCGCGTTTGCTTTGGTCAAAGACGGCCGGGAGATTCTCGCTACCCAGGTCGCGTCCAGCCTTAAAGCGCATCAACGGTACGGCGGGGTGGTTCCTGAGATTGCCAGCCGCGCCCATGTCGAGCTTTTAACCTACGAGCTGGAAGTGCTCCTATCCGCCGCGAAAATTTCTCCCGGTCAGATTGACCGGATTGCGGTGACGTATGGGCCCGGGTTGCCCGGTTCTCTGGTGATCGGTATCGCTGCCGCCAAGTCTTTGGGTATTGCATGGGGCAAGCCGGTGGTGGGCGCGAATCATCTGCACGCGCATCTTTATGCCGCTTTAATGGGACTGCCCCGCTGGTCTTTGGACTCTCCGATGATCGGTCTCGTCATTTCCGGGGGCCACACGGCGCTGGTGCGGACGGAGGGTATATGGAAATTTTCCCTTTTAGGCCAGACCCGGGATGATGCTGTGGGGGAGGCGTTTGACAAGGTGGCGAAGCTGCTGGGGTTAGGGTTTCCCGGCGGGCCGGAGATCCAGAGGGTCGCTTCCTCGGGGAACGCCCGGGCTCACCGCTTTACCGTTCCGAAAATAAAATCCGGGTCGGCCTATGATTTCTCTTTCAGCGGCATTAAAACCGCTGTTTTGTATAAGATCCGGAAACCCGGCTCAGAAGATTCCGGGAAACTGGAGTCTCAGCAGGTAGCCGATTTGGCGGCCAGTTTTCAGAGCGCTATAGTGGAGGAGGTTGTGATGAAGGCGGTGAAGGCCTGCCGGGCAAGCAGGATTCGCCACCTGGCTGTCGGCGGGGGAGTGATCGCCAATTCTAGGTTACGTGAGCGTCTTCAGGAGGTGTGCGCCGATCTCAAAATTGAGGCGGCGATCCCTCCGATGGATTTATGCACCGATAACGGAGCGATGATCGCGGGATTAGGGTTTCATCTTCAACCAAGCGGTTTTTCAGAACTGGCGGCCATTCCGGACCTGCCTGTGGGGTTAAACTGACATGTCGGACAGAGAGGTTATCTTAAGGTTGGTTCTGGCTTTTGTGTTGAGCGCTTTGGTGGGGTTGGAGCGGGAGGTGAGTGGCCGGGCGGCCGGTTTCAGGACGCACATCCTCGTTTGTGTCGGTTCAACGCTGATCATGCTCACCTCCATATATCTTTACGAGCAGTATAAAACGCTAGGCGGCGGAGTTGATCCCGGCAGGGTGGCCGCGCAGGTGGTCAGCGGGATTGGTTTTCTCGGCGCCGGAACGATCATTCAGATTAAGGATTCGGTCAGGGGGTTGACGACTGCCGCCAGCCTGTGGGTGGCGGCCGGCATCGGGCTGGCTGTCGGGACCGGTTTTTACGTGGGGGCTCTGGGGACCACGGCTCTGGTGTTGATTGTGCTGTTCTTTTTATCCAGGCTTGAACGGCATGTGGTCGGCTCAAAGCGGTCGAATATGCCGGAGCCTGAATAAGATGGATCGGCGGCGAGTAATCCGATAAGGAGGATGGCGATATGGCAATCATGGGAAGGTCAAAAGGCAAACCTGAGGAATCTCAATCCCGCGTTTTGGATGTGGCGGCTAGCATGCAGGGCTCCCTGATTTTTCAGGAGCCGGTTTCCCTGAGGATCAGTGGCCGGTTCGAGGGATCCCTTCAAACTAAGGGGGAGCTTACCATTGCCGAACAGGCGGTTGTTGAGGCGGATATTACCGGGGAGACGATCACGATTGCCGGCAGGGTGTCCGGCAAGCTTATCGCCAAGAATTCGTTGAGGATTGTCCCTCCGGCTTTGGTGACCGGGGAGATATGGACTCCGTCTCTTGAGGTCGAGGCTGGCGGCCGGATTGAGGGGGAGATCCACATGGGACAGCAGGGCCAGACGATGACACTGGAAGAGGTTGCCACGTATCTCGAAGTGGATAGTCGCACCATCGAGCAGTGGGCCCGGGAAGGGAAGATCTCAGGGATGCAGGAGAAAGGGAAATGGCAGTTCGAGAAGGTGAGAGTAGACAACTGGGTAGCCAGTCAGAAAAGTTCCTGACGCTTGAAGAGGCTGCGAAGCGGCTGGATCTGCCGACGGATGTTGTGGAGAGCATGGTCCGTTCCGGCAAGCTGCCTTCTTTTCGGCTGGGGGGCGATATTCTCCGGTTGAAGGCCTCAGACGTGGAGGCGGTCAGGGCTGGGCTGGCGTGGCCTAAACCGGATTTTAAGACGGCGGTCGCAAAGTCGGTTCCAGCGCCTGCGGCACGCGAGCCTGTTTCTCCGCCTGGCCCTGTGGACAGATTTGCCGATTTCCTCTATTACAACGATTTTTACATCGTTGGTCTCCTCATTATCCTGACGTTGGTGGCCATCATTTTCGCTCTCTAAAAAAGACCGCGGGGTTTTCCTCTTCCATTGAAAAAACAACTTGAATTGCTCCTTTTAAAATATAAAAAAGGCACGATGAAGCGTTCCGAACTTGTGGCGGCGCTGAAGGATTTTCCGTACAAGGATCTCCGGTTCGCGAAGGTGGACACCCACCGGGGTTTGCGGAGAGATTTCGCCGAGGTGATTTACGCCAAGGGAAAGACGCCGGCCGACATCGTGGCAATCGCCCGGGTTTTGCGCGAGTCGGGCCATTCCGTTCTGGTGACCAAGCTAGATTCCGCCAAGTCGAAGTCGGTCCGGAAAGAACTGCCCTGGCTGACCTATTTCCCGGAGGCCCGGATTGCCGCAAGCGGGTTTCCGCCGCGCCGGATCGGAAACGGCCGGAAGCCTGAAATGGCCGGTTCTGTTCTTATTGTGACGGCTGGAACGAGCGATATCCCGGTGGCGGAAGAATGTTTTGTGACGCTGAGGTCGTTCGGCATCCCGGCCCGGAAGATTTTCGACGTGGGAGTGGCCGGACTGCATCGGGTTCTGGCGCACCGCAAGCAGCTTCAGGCGGCCCGCGTTATCGTCGTGGTCGCCGGGATGGACGGGGCTTTGCCGAGCGTTATCAGCGGGTTGGTCGGTTCTCCGGTGATCGCTGTCCCCACCAGCGCTGGTTACGGCGCCTCCTTTAAAGGGGTCGCCCCTCTCTTAACGATGCTCAACAGCTGTTCGCCGGGTGTGGCGGTGGTCAACATTGACAACGGATTCGGCGCCGGCTACCTCGCCGCGGCGATCGTTAGAAATAAGTGAACCTCCTTTACATTGACGCCTCCGCCGGTTTAAGCGGCGATATGCTGTTGGCCTCGCTGCTGGATTTGGGACTGCCCATGTCGCTGGTCCGGGGAACGGCCCGGGCTTTAAAGCTGCCCCCGCTTTCCATGAGAATGGAAAAGGTCAACTGGGCGGGGTATTCGGCAACCCGGGTTTTTATCCAGACCCGGCATGAAGATCCTTCTCTCAGGCATGCGGATGACCTTTTCCGCCGTTTGCGGGAGGCGGTTGGGTTTTCCCATGCTCTCAGGGAAAGGATATTCAGGACTGTTTCCGTGCTGACGGGGGCCGAGGGGGTCGTCCACGGTGTTTCTTCGAGAGAGGTGGTTTTTCAACAGCTTGGTTGCGTGGATACGCTTGCCGCGGTAGCCGGTTTCTGCGCCGGTTTAGATTATTTTGGGATTGATCGGATCCATGTGTCGCCGGTTCCGGTAGGGCAGTGGCATCAGGATCACTACGGAGCGTGGAAGGCCGAGCCGGGTCCCGCGACGGTGAGAATGCTGAAACGGTTTCCGACACGGTTTCTGAAAGAGCGTTTTGAGTGGACCACTCCAACTGGTTCGGCGCTTATCGCTGCTTTGGCAAAACCGGGCGCGGCTCCCCCGTTTACGCTACTTAACGTGGGATACTCCGCTGGGCACAGGTGGTTTACCGGTCGGGCCGGTGTGTTGAAGGTTCTTTTAGGCAGGGAATTCCGAGCGTATCATTAAAAATCTTTTAGTCTTGACATGACCCTTACGGTTGTATAGACTTACCAATAACGATGAAGGCAGACTTCAACAACGGCGACCATGATGTTGCTCAAACGGAAGAAGTCGTTTCCTTCGGGAAAACCCTCTCTCTCGATCGCATGAAACGGTATCCGAGTATCACTCCTATTCTCCAAATCAGCTCCTTATTCATGGCAGCGCTCTTCTTGACCGGTTCTGTCAGGCCGGGGGAGCTTTTGCTTGATCAGTCCAACTTTTACAGGGCTGAGGGGCGGGAAGCTCAGCTGACGGGTGATTTGGATACTGCGGAAGCTTCCTATAGAAAAGCGATCATTAACAATCCGTATTTCGCAGAAGCCTATGTGGATCTTGGCGTGATCCTTGAAAGCCGCGGCAAGGCCGATGCGGCTGAGGAAGCCTACAAGTCCGCGCTGATGATCAACCCTAAGCTGGCTGCCGCTTATACCAATTTGGGGCTTCTCTATGAGCGCCAGGGGAAGATCAAAGAGGCCGGAGAGCAGTGGCAGACGCGGGTTAAGCTGGGTCCAGAGGCTGACCCGTGGGTGGAAAAGACCCGTGAGAAGCTCAGGAAATATAACCTTCCGGTGCCGGAATCGCCTGAGTTTATGAAGAAAAAACGGGCGGACGAAATTCATCGGGCTTATGAAGCCGGGAAACTGCACCTGAAAGCCAAGCAATGGCAGCAGGCTGCGGCTGAGTTTAAAAGGGTTTTAGAGCTTGAACCCAGCCATAAGGGAGCCTTGAAAGGGATGAAGGAGGCTGTCGCTGGTCTTCAAGCGGAGGCCTCTGGTGAGCAGGATCCGCAGAAGATGCTTGAAAATGCTTATCAAGCCGGCCTTGTTTACCTGAAAGCGGGCAAGCTGGATCAAGCCGAGGCGGAGTTCCAAAAAGTTCTTGCACTTAATCCGGATCATAAGGGTGCCGCCAAGGGTTTGCTTGATGTGCAGCAGGCTCGTGAGAAATGGAAAGTGTCGCCTCAGCAGGATGCCAGGCTTTCCGCCATGGATGCCGCTCTTTTGGGCGAAGGGGCAACCGGCCAGGTAGACCAGGCAAAGCGTTGGGCTGAAGAAGCGGCGCGCAAAGCGGAAGACGCGCGGCGCCGTCTTGAGGCTGCAAAGAAGTCAGCGGATGAATCCGACCGTCTCCTGCAGACGCGGCAGACCGAATTTGAGAAATGGAAAACTGAAGAGGCCAAGAGGGCCCGGTTATTGAAGGAGGCCGAGGAAGCGAAGAAGCAGGCCGGCAGCCGGACTGCGGAAGATGCGAAGAGGGTTCAGGTAGCGCGTGACGTGGAAGCGGCGAAGAAACAGGCCCAAGAGGCCGGCGCTCAGGCTGAGAAGGCACAGAAGACCGCGGAAGTCGCCAAGAAAACCGCTCAAGGGGCCAACAGGGAAGGCGCAGTGCGTCAGGCGGACGAAGTTTCGCGCCGCGCGACGGAAGCGAAACAGGTTTCCGACGCAGCGATTAAAGAGGCCGACATGCTCCAGAAGCAGTTAGGGGTCTCCGCCGGCCAGCCGGAAGGTTCAGTCATAGTCAAGGGACAGAAAAAAGAGTCTGTTTTACCCGTGAAAGAGGCGAAACCGGCTAAGGCTGATAAAGAGTCCGCTTTTGAAGCCGCCGCGCAAATAGCCGCTTCAAAGAAAGAGGTTGCCCAGCCGCCGAAGAAGGAAGTTGTTTCTGCCGCTCCGGTTGGCGTAAAATCAGTGGCGAACGATATCGCCAAAGATAAAACGAAAGTGCGGCTGCAGACAATTCGGGAGCTTTATCAGCGCGGGGTTGCCGCTATGCGCCAGGGTAAGTATGATGAGGCGGTGACTAATTTTGAGCAGATATTGGCTCTGGATCCGAATCATCCGGAGGCCAAGCAGGGTTTGAAGCGGGCCCAGGTCGCTTTGTCCAAGTCGACCAAGTAGCCTGTTTTAAACAAGATCCTTTTAGGAATTTCCTGAAGTCGCTTCGGACGTAAACAATCCCAATTTCGGAATGATTCCCTCTTTGCCATTGGTGTCGTCAATACATCGCTATCCCACAATGAAGCTGAGCGGACGGTTTTTTTTAATTGATGGTTCGTCGTTTTGCTACAGGGCCTTTTATGCGATCAAGAATTTGAGCACGTCAAAAGGCCAGCCGACGAATGCCGTCTACGGCGTTATCTCGATGCTCAGAAAATTGATTATGGAAGAGCAGCCGGAATATCTGGCTGTGGCTTTTGACCTGCCGAAGCCGACTTTTCGCCATATCCGCTATGAAGGGTACAAAGAACACCGCCGGCCGATGCCCGAAGCTCTGGTGAGCCAGATGCCGTTGATCAAGGAATTCTTCAAGGTGTTTAAGATTCCGGTCTTCGAGTTGGAAGGCTACGAAGCGGACGATGTTCTCGGAACCCTCGCCCGGCGGACCTCTGCGGAGGGGATTGATGTCTTTTTGGTGACAGGAGACAAGGATCTTCTCCAATTGTTGAGCCCGAAGATCAAAGTTTACCGTCCCACCCAGGACGGGCATGAAGTTGTGGATGAGGAGACGCTCAACAAGAAATGGGGGCTTAAGCCCGGCCAGGTGGTGGAGGTCATGGCTTTGATGGGGGATGACACGGACGCGATCCCGGGTGTCCCCGGGATCGGCGAGAAAACCGCGGTGGAGTTGATCCGGAAGTTCGGATCGGTCCGGGAGATGATGGACCGTTTTCAGGAGATTCCGGGCGAAGCCCGCCGTTCCGCCATTGAAAAATACAAGGATCAGATGAATTTGAGCCGCGAATTGGCCGCTTTGGATACGGAGGTTCCTCTCGAACTGGATTTTCAATCTTTGCGCAGGAGGGAACCTGATGGGGAGGCCCTGTACCGTTTATTTCAGACACTCGAATTTAAGGCTTTGATGAAGGAGTTTGCCCCGCGCAGTGCGCGCAAAACCCTTTCCGTGAAGGCTGTCTCTTCGGAGAAAGAGTTCCGGACTCTTTTCCCGGAGATCCTCCGCGCCGGCCGGTTCGCGTTGGTCATCGCGAAGGGGGAGGGTCATCCGATGCGGGCCGAGGTCACGGCCATTGGATTAAGCTGGGCGGAGGGTGCCGCGTGCAGCCTTCCCGCCGATTTCCCTCCCCGCGCGTTGCGGGATTTGTTGTCCGACCCGAAACTCCTGAAGATTTGCCCTTCTTTGAAAGAGACGCTGGTGCTTCTGTCTCGGCGGGGAGAGTCGATCTCGGCGCCCTGGAATGATCCGCAGCTTTCTTCCTATTTGCTTGATCCGGCCCGGCCCTCCCATGAGATACCGGCTTTGGCTCAGGAATTCCTTGAGGAGACAATCGATGAGGAAGATCCTCTTCAAGCGGCGGCTTTGGAAGCTGAAGCCGCGCTGAGGCTTGCGCCGACGCTTGAGCGGGAGATTGCCGACAAGGAGATGGTTGTTCTCTTAAATGAGGTCGAAATCCCTCTTGCCGAGATTTTGGCCCGGATCGAGACAGCCGGGATCGCGGTTGACTTAAAAGAGCTGGAGTTCCTCTCCAAAGAGATGGAGGGAACATTAAACGGGCTTATCGAGGAGATCCGCGCGCTTGCCGGGGGCGAGGCCTTCAATATCAATTCGCCGAAACAGCTGTCGCAGGTCCTTTTTGAACGGCTGAAGCTCCCGGTCATTAAAAAGACGAAAACCGGCGCTTCGACCGACGAAGAGGTCTTGAAGCGGTTGAGCTTGATGCACCCGCTGCCGGCAAAAATTTTGGAATACAGGGAAACGCATAAACTCAGATCCACCTACGTGGAGGCCCTCCCGAAGCTGGTGGATCCCCTCACGGGGCGGATTCACACCTCTTTAAACCAAACGGTGACGGCGACAGGGCGGTTGTCCTCCTCTAATCCGAATCTCCAAAACATCCCGATACGGACCGAAGCGGGGCGCCGGATCCGGCGCGCTTTTGTTTCGTCCGGACAGGGAAACCTGCTTCTGGCTGCCGATTATTCCCAGATCGAGCTGAGGATTATGGCGCATCTGTCTGAGGATGAGCGCCTTGTGAAGGCGTTTCTGGAGGGGGAGGACATCCACAAGGTGACCGCGGCGGAAATGTTTCACCTTAAACCCGAGGAGATCTCCGCTGACCAGAGGGCCGCGGCAAAAACGATCAATTTCGGGATCATCTACGGGATGACCCCGTTCGGCCTGGCCAAAGAACTCGGCATTTCTCCTCCCCAGGCGGAGGAATTCATCCAGAGCTATTTTGGGCGGTACCCGAAAGTCAAAGTTTACCTGCAGAAATCCTTGGAAGAGAGCCGCCAGAAAGGCTACTGCACGACCATTTTCAACAGGCGCCGCTACATTCCCGAACTGCATTCGAAGGATCCGGTGATACGGCAGTTTGCCGAAAGGACGGCGATCAACGCCCCGATCCAGGGGTCGGCGGCCGATCTTATCAAGGTCGCGATGGTGGTTTTGGACCGGATCATGAGAAAGATGGGTCTCCGCTCCGTGATGATCCTTCAAGTCCACGATGAGCTTATTTTTGACGTGCCGAATGAGGAACTGGAAAAGATGAAGGGTCTTGTCAGAGAGGCCATGGAGTCCCCGACCCTTTCCGGAAAGACGGTAAAGCTTTCGGTTCCGATCGAGGTAAAGCTGAAAACCGGCCGCAGCTGGTTCGAGGCGTAAAGTTATGGTTGCGGCTATGGTTGTCTCCGAGATGGACCCGTACGCAAAAACCGGCGGGCTCGGTGTTGTTGCGGCTTCTCTTCCTGCCGCTTTGGCGAAACAGGGGGTCAAGGTCCACCTTTTCTTGCCCCATTACGCCTGCGTTCAA
Organism: uncultured Planctomycetia bacterium; assembly: GCA_964373715.1. Lineage (GTDB taxonomy): Bacteria > Omnitrophota > Gorgyraeia > 1-14-0-20-64-10 > 1-14-0-20-64-10 > CAMTXI01. The sequence continues at coordinate 89,565 of CAYJVR010000001.1, forward strand.
GAAAGGCGCCCGCAGGCACAGTTTCGGGAGGGGGTGACGGTTCATTTCGTGGATCACCCCGGTTATTTTCAGCGTTCAGGGTTGTATGGCGATCGAAGAGGGGATTACCCCGACAATTTGGAGCGGTTCAGTTTTTTCTGCCGAAGAGTGTTGGAAACGCTCAGCGCGAAAGGGATAGCTCCGAACATCCTGCATGCGCATGACTGGCAGGCGGCGATGAGCGTTGTCTATCTCAAAACCTTGTTTAAGACGGAACCCTGTTTCGCGAAAACTGCGGCCGCTATGACGATCCATAACCTGGCCTATCAGGGTATTTTTCCGAAAGAGAGCTACCCTAAGTTGGGGATTCCCTGGGAGCTGTTCGCCATCGAGGGACTGGAATTCTACGGAGCGGTGAACCTCCTGAAGGGGGGCATTGTTTTTGCCGACGCGATTACAACAGTCAGCCCCGGCTATGCGCACGAGGTCCAGGGGATAGAACAGGGGGCCGGCCTTGATGGCGTGCTGCGTTCGAGGGCAAACCGGCTTGTCGGCATATTGAACGGGATTGACGATGTTTCGTGGGATCCCGCCGCCGACCGGGTTTTGGCCAGCGGGTACGATGACAGGAGCCTCTCGAAAAAAAAGCAGAACAAAGCGGTTTTGCAGGAGGAGCTCGGACTGCCTGTTTCTTCAAAGGCATTCCTGATCGGTATGGTGACCCGTCTCGCGGCGCAGAAGGGTTTTGAATTGCTCATCGAAGCTCTTCCCCGGTTTAAGGCGCTTGGTCTGCAGCTTGTCATCTTAGGCTCGGGGGATAAGGGGATTGAGGAGGCTCTGAAAAAAGCGGTTCGCCGGTCGAACTGGATGAGAGTCCGGTTTGCTTTTGATGAGGCGCTTTCTAGGCGGATATATGCCGGTGCGGACGCTTTCTTAATGCCGTCGCTTTACGAACCGTGCGGTTTGGGCCAGATGATCGCCATGCGTTATGGGACAGTCCCGATTGTTCGGGCTACCGGCGGTTTAAGGGATACGGTGGCGGACGCCGATTCCGATAAGAAGATGGGAAAAGGATTTTGTTTTGAGCCGTTTACCGCCGGGGCGTTGACCGATGCGGTCGAGAGGGCCATGAAGACCTACAAAACGCCCAAGCTCTGGACGGTTCTCCAGCAGAGGGGGATGTCCACCGATTTTTCGTGGGATCAGTCGGGCAAGGAGTACCTGCGGCTTTATCAAAGGTTGTGCAAGGGGCTGCGGTGATCGTGATCGGCGTCACCGGCGGAATCGGTACCGGAAAATCAATCGTCTCCAGAATGTTCGGGCAGCTTGGCGCCAAAGTTCTTGACGCCGATCGGGTGACCCATGAGCTGATGAGGCCCGGTACGGTTGTGTGGAAAAGGATCCGGTCGCTTTTTGGAGAAGGGGTTTTCAGTTCTTCCGGCGAGATAGACAGGCGCAGGCTGGGTGGGATTGTGTTTAAAGACAGGAAAAAACTGGAACAGCTCAGCCGGATCGTGCATCCGGCGGTGCGCCGGCGGTTTCGGGAGAGGATGGCGCAGATCAGGCGCGAGGATCCCCGGTCGGTGGTCGTGCTGGATGTGCCTCTTCTCGTCGAGGCCGGTCCGGCTTATAAAGTGGATGCGCTCGTTGTCGTCTCGGCCTCCATGCGTACGGCGGCGAAGCGCTTGAAGGCACGATCCGGATGGTCATGGAAGGAGTTTAAGAAAAGGTCTTCATTTCAGTTACCGCTCCGGCAAAAGGAACGGGTCGCGGATTTTATTGTCAAAAACGGTGGATCTCAGGCGGCCACGCGCCGCCAGGTGGTCCAAATATGGAATCAAGTGTGTAGAGGAGAAAGTTAAATGGCAGAAGAAAAAGAGAGTCAAGCCGGCACGGCGCAAGGGCCGAGCCTGGATCTTGCGAAGCTTAAACAGATGACGATCCAAGAGCTCAATAAGCTTGCGAAGGAGCTCAACGTCAACGGGGTATCCGGCCTGAAGAAGCAGGATTTGATCTTCAAGATCCTGCAGGGCCAAGCCGAAAGGGAAGGCAATATGTTCGGTGCCGGCGTTTTGGAGATCCTTCCGGACGGATTCGGTTTCTTGAGGTCTCCGAACTACAATTATCTTCCGAGTCCGGATGATATTTACGTTTCTCCGAGCCAGATCCGCCGGTTTGATTTGAGGACCGGCGACACGGTCTCCGGCCAGATTCGGCCGCCCAAAGAGGGAGAGCGGTATTTCGCTCTTCTTAAGGTGGAGGCGGTTAATATGGAGAACCCGGAACATGCCAAGGAGAAGATATTGTTTGACAACCTGACTCCGCACTACGCCCATGAGCGGTACCGGCTCGAGACCGATGCGAAAGAGGTCTCGACCCGGGTTCTTGATCTGTTGGCCCCGATCGGCAAGGGGCAGAGGGGCCTGATCGTAGCGCCTCCCTACAGCGGTAAGACTGTGCTGCTTCAGAAGATCGCCAACGCGCTTACGAAGAACTATCCCGATATGGTGCTGATCGTTCTGCTCATTGACGAGCGTCCTGAAGAGGTTACCGATATGCAGCAGTCGGTTAAGGGGGAGGTTGTTTCCTCCACCTTTGATGAGCCGGCCGAGCGCCATATCCAGGTGGCCGAGATCGTCCTCGAGAAGGCCAAGAGGCTCGTTGAGCACAAAAAGGATGTAGTGGTCCTCTTGGACTCCATAACGCGGCTCGCGAGGGCTTATAATACGGTGGCTCCGCACAGCGGCCGCATTTTAAGCGGTGGTGTGGACGCGACGGCCCTGCACAAACCGAAGAGATTCTTCGGGGCGGCGCGCGCCGTTCAGGAGGGAGGCAGCCTCACGATCATCGCGACGGCTCTGATCGATACCGGAAGCCGTATGGATGAGGTTATCTTCGAGGAGTTCAAGGGAACCGGCAACCTGGAGATCACTCTGGACAGGAACCTCTTCCAAAAGAGGATTTACCCTGCCCTCGATATCTCCCGGTGCAACACCCGTAAGGAAGAGTTGCTGCTGGAACCGGATGAGATCAAGAAGATCTGGATCCTCCGGAAAGTGCTGAAAGAGTTGAGCCAGGATGAAGCGATGGAACTTCTCATCGACCGGCTCAGCAAAAGCAAGACGAACACCGATTTCTTAGGGAATATGAATCAGTGATAAAAGAAAGGGGAAGAGAATGAAGTCCGATATTCACCCGAGCTATAAACCGATCATAATCAGCTGCGCTTGCGGGGAGGTCATTCACACCCGTTCCACCAAGGGGGGGAACATCCGAGTGGAGATCTGCTCCAAGTGCCATCCGTTTTTTACCGGCACGCAGAAGTTTATTGATACGGCCGGCCGCGTGGACCGGTTCCGTAAGAAGTTCGAAAAGAAAACCGGTGCTTGAACCTGAAACATTGCGGCTTATTTTTTACGGTGCCCCCGCGTGTTTCCCGGTGCCGTAAAAATCATTTACCCGCCGTTTCCTCGATTGGATCGAGCCATGACTGCAGCCCTTCAAGCCATTGAAAGCCGACTCAAGCGGTTTCGGGAACTCGAACAGCTTTTGTCCGACGCCTCCGTTGTTTCGAACCCGAAACAGGTCAGGGAGTACGCCAAAGAGCATGCCGGCTTGAAGCCTCTCATCGAGAAATACATGGAATACCAACGCGTGCTTGAACATGTCCGTGTCACCCGACAGATGCTTGATTCCGGCGAAGCGCACGGCGAGATGATCGGTCTGGCCGAAGAGGAGCTAAATGGGCTGAAGGAGCGCTGCGGACTGCTGGAAAAAGAACTGGAGCTGCTTCTCATTGAAGAGGATCCGGTCGATGAAAAGAGCGCGATTATGGAGATCCGCGCCGGAACCGGAGGGGCGGAAGCGGCGCTTTTCGCGGCCGATTTGTACCGGATGTACACCCGGTATTCGGCGCAGCAGGCGTGGAAGGTTGAGCCTCTCTCCATGAGCGCCACCGAGGCTGGCGGTTTTAAAGAGGTGGTGTTTGCAGTCGAAGGGGCGGGGGTCTTCCGGAATTTGAAGTTTGAAAGCGGCGTCCACCGGGTCCAGCGGGTCCCGGACACGGAAGCCTCCGGGCGCATCCACACATCGACCGTTACCGTGGCGGTGTTGCCCGAAGCGGAAGAGGTCGACGTCGAGATAGATCCAAAGGACCTGAGGATCGACGTCTACCGCTCTTCCGGTCCCGGCGGCCAGGGGGTCAACACGACTGATTCTGCCGTCCGGATTACCCATATTCCGAGCGGTCTGGTGGTCAGTTGCCAAGACGAACGATCTCAGTTGAAGAATAAAGCGAAGGCGATGAAGGTTTTAAGGGCCCGTCTTTTTGAGCGCAAAACGCAGGAACAGCAGGCGAAGCGGGCTTCAGAGCGAAAGTTGCAGATCGGCACGGGCGAACGTTCTGAAAAGATCCGGACTTATAATTTTCCTGATCGTCGCGTGACCGACCATCGGATAGGTTTTACCTCACACCGGTTGGAGGATATACTCAACGGCGCGATGGATGAGCTGATTGGGCCTCTGAGGGAAGCTGATCGCCAGGCCCGCTTAAAGAGGAACAGCGGATCGGGAGGTAGGCCGTGATGCGGACTCCGGCGGCGTTCGGCGTCGCTTCAGGTTCTTGCCAGGCTATCCTGTCGGAGGCTGAGCGTTTCCTGGAGGCGGCGCGGGTGGAGAGTCCTCGCTGGACGGCGGAGCAGCTTTTGAGCGGCCGGCTTCAGTGCCGGCCCATCGAGCTTTATCTTGAGTCCCCCCCGATTTCCGAGAAGGAGAAGGCTCGGTTCCAAGCGGATCTCGCGGCCCGTGTAAACGGCGTTCCTCTGCAGTACCTGACGGGGATCGCCGGTTTTTACGGGCGAGATTTTTTCGTCGGTCCAGGTGTTTTTATTCCTCGGCCGGAAACGGAAGTTCTTGTGGATACGGTGCTGTATCTGTGCGGCCACCTGCAGGTCGCCCGGGGGGGCAGCCGGCTCAAGGTCGCCGATATAGGGGCTGGATCGGGGGCGATCGCGGTGACGGTGGCTCTTGAAAGGCAGGGGACGGCTGTTTTCGCCGTCGAACGTTCGACGGCGGCCATGTCGTTCGCCCGGAGAAATGCGGAAAGGCATAAGGCGGAAGTCTTCTTTCTGCAGGGTTCTCTTTTGGCCCCCCTTTCCGGGACTTCGCTGGATTTAATCGCTTCGAACCTCCCTTATCTGAATCCAGAGGGGGCTGCCGGCTGGCCGAAGGAACTCCATTGGGAACCTTGGTTGGCGTTGGATGGAGGAGACCGCGGGATTTTCTGGATACGGGAGCTCCTTCGGCAGGCGCCGCCGGTTTTAAGTGCCGGAGGGAAAATCGTTCTTGAAATCGGAGAGGATCATGCAGAACTCGTGCGGCAGGCCGCGCAAACCCATGGTTTTGAAGTAGAGCGGATTGTACACGATCTTGCGGGCCGGGACAGGGTTGTTGTACTCAAGGAGAAATCATCCTAGATGGAAAAACTCATCGTGCGCGGTGGGCGTCCCTTAAAGGGAATAGTCAAGGTTGGCGGGTCGAAAAACGCGAGCCTTCCCATCCTTGCGGCGACCCTTTTAACCGACGAATTGTGTGTTCTGGAAAACGTTCCGCCCCTGAGGGATGTGACGACTATGGTCCGGATCATGCGGAACTTCGGCCTCAAAGTGGTGCAGGAGGGGGCCCGGATCATGGTGGATCCCAACGGCTACAAACTGACTGAAGCTCCCTATAAGCTTGTTTCCACGATGCGCGCCTCCTTCTGCGTTTTGGGTCCTTTGCTGGCCAAACACCACCAGGCCAAGGTGTCGTTGCCGGGGGGATGCGTCATCGGTCCCAGGCCGGTGGATCTTCACCTGAAGGGGTTAAAGGCCCTCGGTGCCCACCTGAAGGTGGAGGGGGGGTATGTTTACGGGAAGGCAAGGGAACTGAAGGGTTCGACGATGTACCTCGGCGGCGCGTGCGGTTCCTCTGTCCTTGGAACAGGCAACGTGATGATGGCCGCCTGCCTGGCCAGAGGCCGAACGGTGATCGAAAATGCCGCTTGCGAACCTGAGGTGGTGGATCTGGCGGAGGTACTGATCAAGATGGGGGCGAAGATCCAGGGGCAGGGAACGCCGGTCGTGACGATTGAAGGTGTCAGGCGCCTCAACGGTTTTACCCACCGGGTTATCCCCGACAGGATCGAGGCGGGAACTTTTGTTTTAGCGGCCGCTGTGACCGGAAGCGAGTTGACCATCCAGGGTGGCAGGGCGGACCATCTCGGGGCCGTCATAGACAAATTGAAGGAGGCCGGAGTTACCGTGGCCGCCCGTGATGGGGGCCTCCACGTCAAGCCTCCGAGGAGGCTGCGCACCGTTGACGTGACGACCCTCCCTTATCCCGGGTTCCCGACCGATCTGCAGGCGCAGATGATGACGTTGATGTGCCAGTCTCCCGGGATATCGGTGATCACCGAAAAAATCTATCCGGACCGTTTCATGCACGTCGCCGAGCTCGGTCGCATGGGCGCCCAGATCAAATTGGAGGGGGCCAGCGCGATTGTTCAGGGGGTCTCCCGGTTGAGTGGAGCGCCGGTGATGGCTTCCGACCTTCGCGCGTCGGCCGCGCTTGTTTTGGCCGGTCTTGCCGCTAAAGGGATGAGCGAGGTTTCCCGGATTTACCATCTGGACAGGGGCTATGACCGGATTGACATCAAACTGACGCAGCTTGGGGCGGAGATCCGTCGGGAGAAGAGTGAATAAAAAGGTAGCTATAAAGCAGAAGAAAGATTAAAATAAATATTTTGGCTTGGAATCGAAAAGTAAACAGAAGGAGTTGATTCGATGGCAGAGGTCACCATCCGGCTTAAAAGGCACGGAACGACAAAAAAGCCCCACCACAGGATCGTTGTGATCCAGAAGACTAGGGCAAGGGACAGTGAGCCGATCGAAGAGATCGGTTATTACGACGCTTCCAAACGGCCCCCTTTTATTAAGGTGGATGCGGCAAGGGCGCAGTACTGGATCGGCAAAGGGGCCATTCCTTCTCCGACGGTGAAGCGGATTCTCAAGAACCAGTCCGTCGCTGCGGCCTGACTTATCTTTCCGCAATGAGGATTGATGTTCTGACGATATTCCCTGAGATGTTTCCTCCCGTTCTGGGGGCGTCAATCCTCCAAAGGGCGGCTGCCAAAGGGGTTGTTGAGGTCCACGTGCACGACCTCAGGGATTGGTCGCACGACAAGCATAAGAAGGTGGATGACCGTCCTTACGGAGGCGGCCCCGGCATGGTGATGAAGCCGGAGCCTTTTTTTGAGGCTGTCGAGGAGATCAAGAAGCGGTCGAACGGCTCTGCGCGCGTGGTGTTGCTTTCCCCTCAGGGAGAAAAACTGACGCAGGCAACCGTTCAGAGGCTGGCGGCGGTCCCGTGGTTGATCTTGCTGTGCGGCCATTATGAAGGGGTGGACGACCGGGTCCGGGCCGGCCTCGCTGCCGAGGAGATCTCGATCGGAGATTATATCTTGACCTGCGGCGAACTTCCTGCTATGGTTTTGGTGGATGCTTTGGTACGGTTGTTGCCCGGTTCGTTAGGGGATCAACAGTCGCCAGAGGAAGAGTCGTTCAGCGGTAATTTATTGGAGTATCCCCAGTATACGCGTCCCTCAGAATACAGAGGAATGCGGGTACCGGAGGTTTTGCTTTCCGGGGATCTTCCCAGGATCACAGAATGGCGTAAATTACAGTCTTTGCGCCGTACAGCAGATAAAAGACCCGATTTAATCCATGGACCATCGAATTCAAGCGATTGAACAAGCACAACTGAAGCCCGATCGGCCGGTTTTCCGGGCCGGCGATACGGTGCGTGTTTTTGTCCGAATTACCGAAGAGGACAAGACCCGTATCCAGCCGTATGAAGGGGTGGTAATTTCTATCAAAGGGGGTTCTCTGCGTGAGACCTTTACCGTTCGCCGGATCAGTTATGGAGAGGGGGTCGAAAGAACCTTCCTGCTTCATTCTCCTTTTATTGAAAAAATCTTGGTGGTGAAACGCGGACATGTCCGCCGGGCCAAACTCTATTACCTGCGCAAGAAGATCGGTAAGGGGGCCCGGATTGAGCAACGTTTTGAAGAAACAGCTGAAACGACGGCTCCCGTTCCTCCCACAACGGTTACCCAGTCCTCTTCGTAGGGGAGCTGCTCGTCTCAACCGGGCAGCGCTTTGAACAAACCTCGCAAAGTTCAGGAACTCCTCAAGTTCGACCGGCAGATCTGTTCTGCCTATAGGCTTAAGCATGCGCCGATTGCCGGGATTGACGAAGTCGGCAGGGGTCCCTTGGCGGGGCCTCTCCTGGCTTGCGCCGTTATCCTCAAGAAAGCCTTCTTCAGTGTTCCGATAGATGATTCCAAGAAATTGACCCCGCTCGCCCGGGAGAGGGCCTACCGTCAGATTCTGCCGCACGCCCATGTTGGTTTGGGGATTGTCAGCCCTCAGGAGATCGACCGCCTGGGCATCCAGGCGGCCTGGTCTATCGCCATGCTCCGGGCGTTTAAGCGTTTGCCGGTTCAACCCGCGCTCCTTTTAATTGACGGTCCGCGGTCCTTTACCGGCTGTACCGTTCCCGCGGTTCCGATTATCCGGGGGGATGCCAAATCCCTGGTGATCGCCTGCGCTTCAATTGTGGCGAAGGTGACGCGCGACCGGTGGATGGGCAAACTGGATCTGCTTTTCCCCGAATACGGTTTCCTCAGTCATAAAGGGTACGGCACCGCCGCTCACATGAAGATCCTCCGGCAGATTGGCCCGTCCGAATTTCACAGGTTCAGTTTCCGGCCGGTCCGTTTTGAGAGGGCAGGCTGTGCCGAATAATTCGGCTCCCCGGTGGGGACGATTTTTGCGCCGGTTCGGCGGTTTCATCGGTAAGAAAACAGCGGGCTCAAAGGTGGGCCCCCGCGGTGAAGAGGTTGCCGTTTCTCTGCTTCAATCAAGAGGATACCGGATATTGGACCGGAATGTCCGGTCAAGGTTCGGAGAGATTGACCTGGTCGCCAAGGAAGGTCCCACCCTCTGTTTTGTCGAGGTCAAGGCCCGCCGGACTGTCCGTATGGGGTGGCCTGAGGAGGCGGTGACCGAAGCCAAGCAGAGGCGTTTGGCCCGTTTGGCTCAGTGGTACCTGAAATCCCGCCGTTATGAAGATCCTCCCGTCCGTTTTGATGTCGTCTCGGTTCTTTTCGGGCCGGAAGGTTCTGTCGCGCGGACCCGCCTTATCAAAGGAGCTTTCGAATCAAAAAGAGTCTGATAGAATAAGCGTCTATGTCTACACAAACCGAACGCAAAGTCCCATCGAATATTGAGATTGCGCAGGCGGCGCGTCCGCTCCAGATCATGGAAATCGCCCGGGTGGCCGGCATTCGCCTTGAGGAGCTGGAGGTCTACGGCCAGTACAAGGCCAAGGTTTCCTTGAAGATACTGGACCGTGTGCGCAACCGTCCGTACGGCCGGCTGATCCTGGTCTCTGCGATTACGCCGACTGAAGCGGGGGAAGGGAAGACCTCCACCGCCATCGGATTGACCCAGGCTTTAGGACGCCTCCGGAAGAAAGCGATCCTCACTCTCCGGGAGCCTTCCATTGGGCCGATTTTCGGCGTTAAGGGGGGAGCGTGCGGTTCCGGCCGGGCCCAGATTTTGCCGATGGACGATATCAATCTCCATTTCACGGGGGATATCCACGCGGTCGGCACGGCCCACAACCTGCTGGCCGCGATGGTAGAGAACCAGGTGATTCATGACAACGAATTAGAGATTGATCCGAACCGGATCGTCTGGCGCCGGGTTTCTGAAATTCCGGACCGGAACCTCCGCCATGTGGAGGTGGGATTAGGCGGGATCGGCTACCTTAAAAGGGAAACAGGATTCGATATCACTGTCGCCAGCGAAATTATGGCGATCCTTGCCCTTGCCACCGGTTTCCAGGATCTGAAGGATCGGCTCGGACGGATGGTGGTGGCCTACCGGAAGGACGGCTCACCGGTGACGGCCGCTGATGTGAAGGCGGTCGGAGCGATGGCGCTGCTGCTGAAGGACGCGGTTAAGCCGAACCTGGTTCAGACTTTGGAAGGACAGCCGGTTTTTATTCACACCGGGCCTTTTGCCAACATGGCGCACGGGGCCAACTCCGTGCTCGCCACCGAGATGGCACTGCGGTTGGCCGACTACTGCGTGACCGAAGGGGGTTTTGGGACCGATCTCGGTCTTGAGAAATTCTGCGACATCGTTACCCGGTCCGGCGGGTTTACGCCGGAGATTGCCGTACTGGTGGTCACCATCCGGGCGCTAAAAGTGCATGGCGGGCTTTCTTTGAAGGAAACCTTCGAGGGCGAGGATACCCGGGCGCTTCAGCGGGGTTATGGAAATATGGAACGGCATCTGGCCATCATTCAGCGGTTAGGGCTTACCCCGGTGGTGGCGATCAACCGTTTCCCCTCTGACACAGAGCTCGAGCTCCGGCTTTTGAAAGAGCACTGCATGGGATTGAAGGTCCGGTGCGCTGTCTCCGAAGTATCGGAAAAAGGGGGAGAGGGAGGAGTAGATCTGGCCAAGGAGGTGCTCGGCGCTCTCCAGCAGGACCGAAGCGCCCATTTCCAGCCGCTCTATCCGCTCGATTGGTCTATTGAGAAAAAGCTGGAGACGCTTGCGCGGGAGGTGTACGGGGCCGATGGGGTGGAGTACGTGGAAACGGCTCGGGACGACATCGAACGCTTGAACAAGCATGGTTTTGCCGGGCTTCCGATCAACGTCGCTAAGACGCAGCTGTCGCTGAGCGACGATCCCAAGGCCAAAGGGGTGCCGACCGGGTGGAAGCTCAAGGTTCGCGAGATCCATGCGGCGGCCGGCGCCGGTTTCCTGGTGGCGATGACCGGCAAGATACTCACTATGCCGGGTCTTCCGAAATCTCCGATTGCCGAAAAGCTGGACATCTCGCCCGATGGCCGGATTACAGGTTTATTCTAAACTTTAAAGAAGGGATCCCACTCGATGAAGCGTCCTTCGGTCTCTTCTTCTTGGACGATCCAAAAATTTGTCCGGCGGCTGGGCTCTTCAGAGCCTGCTCCGGGAGGAGGGTCCGCCGCGGCTCTTGGAGGGGCGTTGGGGTGCGCCTTAATCAGCATGGTTGCCCGCATCCTGCTGTCCCGGCAGAAAATGGCCGCGGCTGTGAAAGGAAAACTCAGGCAGGACCTTCGGGCCGCGGATCAGCTGTCGCGCAGGTTCCTCGTTCTCCTTCAGGAGGACGCGGACGTCTATTACCAGCTTGTGCAGGCCCACCGGCGTCAGAATGGTGTTGCCCAAGCCAGGAAGAAAGCGGTGGAGACCCCGATGGATATCTGCGCCAATTCAGCGTTGGCGTTGCAGTTCTGCAAGGGGCTGCACCGTTTCGCCGGCCCTTATCTCGGTTCTGATTTAAAAGCGGCGAGGGCTCTTTTAAAGGGAGCTTTTGAGTCGGCCTCCCTGATGGTGATGATCAACCTCGAAGGGCCGGATCCCGAAGGCAAGGGCAGGGAGGTAAGAAAACAATTGGCCTCACTCCAAAAGAAGGTCAGGGTTTTATGATGACGACAGCGCAGATCCTGGACGGCCGGGTTATTGCGGGGAAGATCCTTGCCGACTTGAAGCTCGAGGTGGAAAAGCTGCGCCGGCAGCACGGCCGCGTCCCTTTTTTGCTGACCGTGCAGATGGGGGCCCAGTCCGCGTCGGACCTGTTCGTCCGTTCTCAGAAGCGTGCGGCCGAGTCCCTCGGAATTGGTTACCGTCTTGAACGGCTTCCCCAGGAGGTGACCCAGCAGGAACTTCACGAATTGATCAAGGGATGGAACAAAGACCCTCAGATTACGGGTATCACGATCCAGTTCCCGCTGCCTGCCCACATTGACGCGCGGGAGATATCGGCGCAGCTGGATCCGCGCAAGGACGTGGAGGGAATACATCCGCAGCATCTCGGCCAGTCGGTGTTCGGGTGGTCGAGAATAGGGACCTGTACCTCGCTCGCGGTCATGGAGCTGATCAACTCCACCGGTTCCGATCTTTACGGCAAAGAGGCCGTGATCGTCGGCCACAGCGAACTGATCGGAAAGCCGGTCAGCCTGCTGCTGCTGGACCGTTTCTGCACCACCACGATTTGCCACGTGGCGACCGCCGACCGTGGCCGTTTAAGCGAGCATGTTCGCCGCGCGGAGGTTCTGGTTGTGGCCGTTGGCAAGGCCCACCTCATTAAGGGGGCTTGGATAAAACCGGGCGCCATTGTGGTAGATGTCGGGATCAACCTCGTGGACGGCCAGGTCAGGGGGGACGTCGAGTTCGACGAAGCTGCAAAGGTGGCCAGCTTTATTACGCCGGTGCCCGGCGGTGTCGGGCCGGTCGTGGTGGCCACGCTGATGCGCAATACACTGGAAGTTTTTAAACTTCAGCTCAAGTAAGGATTCCCGATGCGCGTGACGATACCGGATATTTTAGAGAAGAAAAAGAGGGGTGAGAAGATCACGATGCTCACCGCCTATGATCTGCCTCTGGCACGCCTCATGGACCAGGCGGGGATTGATATGGTCCTCGTCGGGGATTCGCTCGGAATGGTGGCGCTGGGCTATCCTTCGACCGTGCCGGTCACCATGCGGGATATGATCCATCACGCGAAGGCGGTGCGGCGCGGGGTGGAGCGGGCGCTGGTTGTGGGGGACATGCCCTTCATGTCTTTTAACGTTTCCAGGGAGAGAACGATCGCCAATGCGGGCCGGTTCCTGAAAGAGGCCGGCTGTGACGCGGTGAAAGTCGAGGCGGGGCAGGGTTCGGCCGATTCCATTGAGGCGGTTGAGACGATTGTCCAGTCGGGTATCCCGGTGGTGGGCCATTTGGGTCTGACCCCGCAGACGGCCGGCATGGTCGGCGGTTTCAAGGTGCAGGCGAAATCGGCGAAGGCGGCGGCCGATCTTTTGGAGGAGGCCAAAGCTTTGGAAGAGTCCGGCTGTTTCTGCCTGGTGCTGGAGTGCGTGCCGGCCGAAGTGGCCGCGGCGATCACCAAGGCACTGGCCATTCCCACCATCGGCATCGGGGCCGGTCCTCACTGCGACGGGCAGGTTTTGGTCACGCACGACCTGCTGGGATTCTCGTCCGGGTTCCATCCGAAATTCGTGCGCCGTTTCGCCCGTCTGGACCAGGATGTGCTGAAAGCCTTCGGCGAGTTCAAAAGATCGGTCAAGGAAGGAGATTTTCCTTCGCGTGAGGAGAGCTACCCGATGTCTGCCGAAGAGCTCAGGAAATTCAAGGCGATCTCCGGACGGCGCCGGTCGAAGAAGATCGTCAAAATCGGAAGGCTCTCCGGGTGATCTCACCGGAAGAGACGGTTGCGGTCCGCGCTCAAGGAACGCGCGACCACTTCCTCGACTCGCCTCGCGAGTCCTCGACGGTCGTCGTTGCGATGAGCGGCGGGGTGGATTCCTCGGTCGCCGCCTATCTCCTGCGGGAGTCCGGCTACCGGGTCATCGGCATGGCGCTGAAAACCTGGCCCAAGGAGCTGTGCGATACTGTCCCGAAGGGGCAGACCTGCTGTTCCACCCGGGACATCGACGATGCCCGGCAGGTGGCCGCCCATCTGGGGATCCCTTTCTATGTGGTGGAGGCGGCCAAAGAGTTCAAGTCCGAGGTGATGGATTATTTCGTCAAAGGGTATTCGGAGGGCCTTACCCCGAACCCCTGCGTGGTTTGCAACCGGCAGATAAAGACGGGCATTCTTCTCGAGCGGGCGAGGGCGTTGGGGGCCCGCTGGCTGGCGACCGGCCATTACGCGGGCGTTGAGTGGTCTCAGCGGAGGGGCCGCTACCTCATCCGGCAGGCTGTGGATGAAAAGAAAGACCAGTCTTACGTCCTCTTTCAGCTGACCCAGGGACAGCTGTCCCATATGATTTTGCCTTTGGGAGACAAGCCGAAGGGAAGGGTCCGTGAACTGGCGAAGGAGGCCGGCTTAAGCGTGGCCGACAAACCTGAATCGATGGAGCTTTGTTTTATCCCCGACGGCGACACAAAAGGTTTTCTGCGGGCGAGGATTCCGGAAGCATTTATTCCCGGCGATATCGTAGATAGGCGGGGAAAGGTTCTGGGCACCCATCAAGGGATTGCCGCTTATACGGTCGGCCAGCGCAAGGGGCTTGGGTTGGCGCATCCGACCCCTTTGTATGTATTGGGCCTAGACCGGGTGACGAACAGGGTGATCGTTGGGGAAGAGGAGGATCTTGCGACCGTCTTCTGTGAGGTCGAGGAGCTTCATTGGATGGCTATTTCTCGGTTGGAGGAACCGATGGAAGGTTTCATCAAGGTCCGTTACAGGGCGGAGAAGCTTCCGGCCCGGTTTATCCCGGCGGGAAGCCGTGTCCGGGTCGAATTCAAGGACCCTCTGCCGGGTGGCGTCAGTCCCGGCCAGGCCGCGGTCTTCTACGATGGGAATGTTGTTTTGGGCGGCGGTTGGATCGTCAAACCGGAGATATCATGAGCCGCGTGAAGCCGGCCGTCTCTCTGTCTGCCTGGTTCACCGAATCGGAGTTTATCGAAGCGGAAGCGGAGGCCGAGATGTTGATTCTCAAGCTGACGCCGGAAGGGCAGGACAGGGTTTTCTCCGATCCGGAATTCCGCGAGAAGCTGGTTGCCGAAGCAAAAGGCCTCGGCTTCTCACGGCTCGTCACGGAGCTTTTTCCCCGGCCTTGACCGGTGCTATACTCTCTTTTTTCGAGAAACAGCGCAAAGAATTACCACGCACGGAACTCATTGGCGGCGTAGCTCAGCCCGGTTAGAGCAAGCGGCTCATACCCGCTATGTCACTGGTTCGAATCCAGTCGCCGCTATTTTTTTACAAGAGCCGGAGCAAGCAGGGCCCGCCGGAAACTATCCTACCGGAACAGTCCCATCTCTTTTTCGTAAGGATCGAACGCATTCACCGTGACGCCGAAATTTTTGTTCTCTAGAGGCGCGTAGCCCACAAGGTTATGCAGTCCGAGAAAGAACGCAAAACTGTTGTTCCATCGGATATCGTCCGAAGCGATGATCGTGCCTTCTTTCATGAGGGATCGCGCGACCTCATATTCAAATGTTTGATGTGTTGTCGTGTGCAAGCTGTCGTGAATAAGGATATCGGCAGATTGTTCCGCCAGGATCTTGGGCAGGAGAAGCCGAGAGTCCCCGACGGCTAAGTCCCACCGGTCTTTCAAAGCTGCGGGGATTAAAGCTCCGATAGCCGATTTTTTAATGCCCGCATGCTTCATTTGAACGGTTTCTGCCGCCGGCAAATCGATCGATATGAGCTTCCCCGAATCGTTTTTTTTGAGCGCAGCCAGTATAAACGCAGCGGTGCCGCCCCAGGCGCAGCCTGTTTCCAGCACCACGTGAGGTTTTGTTATTCGAATGAACGGGTAGAGAATAGACTCGCGCGGACTTGCCTGCAGCCTTTGTTCGGGTTCAAAAAGGGTCCGGCATTCTTCTTGAAGCTTTCTGATGTCATCCAGCGGTGCGGTGATCGATTTTGATTTCAGGAGGGTTTTAACAATTTGATCGGCATCGTTGTATCGGATACGGCTGAACCCCATCCGGATGAGCGCCGTGCTTGTGAACCGGAGTAGTCCGTTCGTGATCCGGCCGGATTTTAGCCTCTGTGGAATGGCCGTGGTGATCTTTTGAAACAGGTTTTTCTGGTTCATAGGGCTATTCTATGACACATAGTTGAATGTTGCTTGTAATCTATTTGCGAATAGAATCCCTCCCTTAGAAAAACTCCAGCTGGCCGTGCGGGTCCGGCCGCCGGAAAGAGGAAGGCCGATAGTCCTCCTCGTCACGGTTGAAGCCGAGACGTTCGGTCCACAGGTCCCAGAGTTTGTCGACCGCTTGCCAGTAAGTTCCTTCACCGTGATGCCGGTGCCCGAACCGGCTGTCCGAAAGCTGTCCCTGCCGTGTTTCCCGGATCCGGTATTCGATCCGTTCCGCCCTGTCCGGCAGCTCTGTTTTGATCCGGTGAAAAAAAACCTGCTTGACGCTCCCGGGCAGGCGGAGCAGAGTTTTGAACGCGAACCGGGCTCCGCACCTTTTTGCCTCTTTCAGCAGAGAGGGGATGTCGTTGTCGTTTAAGCCGGGGATGATCGGCGCCACTCCGATTCCGACCGGAACGCCGGCATCGGCGAGAATCCGCATCGTTTCAAACCGGCGGCGTATGGCCGGCGCCCCGGGCTCGATGATCCGGGCGGTCTCTTCATCCAGGAAGGGGATGCTGATCGACACGGTGACGCCCGCTTCCTTCTCCAGATCGGCCAGCAGGCGGGCATCCCGCCGGATGAGCAGGGATTTCGTGATGACGGCGGCCGGATTCCGAAACTTCAGGCAGATTGCCAGACAGCCCTGCGTCAGGCGCCAGGATGCCTCCAGAGGCTGATAGCAGTCAGTAACGCCGGAGAAGACGACCAGCTCTCCTTTCCAGCCTGGTTTGTAGAAGGCCTGTTCGAGAAGACGGGGGGCCTCTTTCTTGACGAAAATCTTCCTCTCAAAATCCGTTCCCGCGCCAAGGCCCAGATACTCGTGTGTCGGCCGAGCGTAACAATAGGCGCAGGCGTGGAAGCACCCTCGGTAAGGGTTGACGCTCCACCTGAAGCCAATGTCCGGACTGTTGTTGTGCGAGAGGATTGAGTTTGAATCATCTTCGTATACCTCCAATTCGGCGGGTGAGGGCTCTCCAAGCAATTCCCGGTCTTCAGTCAGGTAAGGGTTCGGGGGATTCCATACCCGTCTAAAGGTGTTTTCTGTCATGGCCATAGGTTAGCAGACATTTGTCTATATATCAATCCCCAATTGTTTGTCCTAAGATAACCCCATGTTCCTCGACAAGGTCCGATCCACAGTTGAGAAATACCGACTCTTAAAGAGCGGAGACAGGGTTTTGGCGGGAATCTCCGGTGGGCCGGATTCTCTCGCGTTGTTAACGGCGCTGGTTTCCCTTCAGAAGGATTTCGGCATCATTGTGTTAGCGGCTTATGTGGATCATGGCTTGCGTCCGGCCGCCGCCCGCCGGGAGGCCGCATTGGTGCGCGAAACAGGCAAACGGTTCGGCATCCCGGTGGTTGTCCTTAAAGCTCCCGTGCGCCGCACGGGGGGCGAGTCTCTTGAAAGTGTGGCCCGTGACGCCAGGTACCGGGCTTTGCTCGGCCTGGCTGTAAAAAAAGGGGCGAATCTTCTTGCCTTGGGACACAGCCAGGATGACCAGGCGGAAACGGTCCTGATGTGGCTGCTCAGGGGGGCCGGCACGACCGGTTTGGCCGGCATTCCGCCCGTCCGGCGTGTTTCTTTTCCATCAGATGAAAAGGGGAAGAGTCGGGATTTGAAAATTATCAGGCCCTTCATTCAGATTTCCAGGAAGGAGATTACCGATTTTTTGCGCGCCCATAAGATGAAGCCTCTCCTGGACCACTCCAACCGGTCGGACCATTTTTTAAGAAACAGGATTCGGCGGGAACTCTTACCCCTTTTAGAGAAAAGGTACAGCCCGGCGGCGCGGCGCCACCTGGCTCAGCTGGCGGAGATCCTCCGCTTTGATGTCGAGTGGATGGAAGGCCAGGCCGCGCAGCTGGTTAAGAAAACTGTCCGGATAACCCCTGTGGGGGCTCGTGTGGACCGGGAAAGACTGAAGGGTGAGCCAACGAGCCTGCGCCGCTGTGTGCTGCGGCAGGCGGTCGGGAAGATGCAAGGGAACTGCCATGGATTTGCTTTCCGGCACTGGGAACTGCTTGATCAGATGCTGCTTAACGGCCGCGGCAAAGCGGTGGACTTGCCCCACGGTTTCCGGGCCGAGTTCTCCGACGGGGGACGGCTTCTGCTCCGTCGGAAAAAACTATGAAGAACGCCTTCTATCTGGTACACTAAAAAGCAGTTTATTAAACGCGCTAAAGAAAAGGGAATTTAGAATGCCGACTCTTGAAGGTGGAAAGGCCCCTGTGCCGTCTGGGGCTCCTGCGCCGAAGCCGAATCCCCGGTGGTTTCGGTGGATGGTTTTCGGGGGGATGTTCTTCGTCCTTTTTTATCTTTATTGGTACGGTTCCGTTTCCATGAAAGGGATGCCGCAGGAGATTTCGTACAGCGAGTTTTATCAGTGGGTTATCAATAACGAAGCCAATCCCAGGATACGGACCCTCGTCATGGTGGAGAATATCGTGCGGGGGGAGACCGTGGACCGCCGCCGCTTCGGGGTGATTATCCCGAATCAGGATCCGGACATGATCCGTATGATGCGCGAACATGTCGCCGATTTCCGGGTTGAATCGCCGCGCAACTCCTTCTGGCTGAACTTCTTTTTTAACCTCGTGGGGCCGTTCCTGTTTCTCGGCGCTTTCTGGTTTCTGCTGTACCGCGGCGCCCAGGGGGGCGGCGGACGGCTTCTTTCGTTTGGCAAAAGCCGGGCCAAGGAGGTTTCTCCCGGGGAGGCGAGCAAGAGGGTGACCTTCGATGACGTGGCCGGCGTCCAGGAAGCGAAAGAGGAGCTCCAGGAGGTCATCGAGTTCCTCAAGGACCCGAAAAAATTCCAGCGGTTGGGCGGTAAGATCCCTAAAGGGGTTCTTCTGTTGGGCCCTCCGGGCTGCGGGAAGACCCTCCTTGCCAAGGCTGTAGCCGGCGAGGCGGGGGTTCCGTTCTTCTCGATCAGTGGTTCCGATTTCGTCGAGATGTTTGTCGGCGTCGGCGCCTCCCGCGTGCGTGACCTTTTCGATCAGGCGAAGAAATCGGCCAAGGTTTCCGGCCGGGGCTGCATCATCTTCATTGATGAGATTGATGCGGTTGGCCGCCAGCGTTTTGCCGGCATCGGTGGCGGACACGACGAACGGGAACAAACCTTGAACGCGCTTCTTGTGGAGATGGACGGTTTCAATACGCAGGAGGGAGTGATCCTGATCGCCGCCACTAACCGGCCCGATGTGCTCGACCCTGCCTTGTTGAGGCCCGGGCGTTTTGACCGCCAGATTGTGGTGGACCGGCCCGACCTTGTCGGAAGGGAAGAGATCCTCAAGGTCCATATCCGGAAGATCAAGTTGGGCAAGGATGTGGAGTTGAAATCCATCGCCCGCCAGACGCCCGGTTTCTCCGGCGCCGATCTGGCCAACTTGGCGAATGAGGCGGCTCTTTTGGCCGCCCGCCGGGACAAGGAGGCAGTCGGTACCTCTGAGATGGAGGAGGCGATTGAGCGGGTCATGGCCGGCCCGGAGAGAAAGTCTCGTGTGATATCCCCCTACGAACGGTCCATTGTGGCTTGCCATGAGGCCGGCCACGCGCTGGTGTCGATCATGCTGCCGGGGACCGATCCGGTCCATAAGATTTCAATCATCCCGCGCGGCCATGCGGCTTTGGGTTATACGATGCAGCTGCCGATTGAGGACAGGTACATCACCACCCGAAAAGAACTTTTGGGCAAGCTGGCAGTCTTGCTCGGCGGCCGCGCCGCCGAAGAGTTGACGTTCAGCGAGGTGACCACAGGCGCCCAGAATGATTTAGAGATCGCTACTGAGACGGCCCGCCAGATGGTTTGCAAGTATGGTATGAGCGATCGTCTCGGCCCCTTGACCTACGGGCGCCGCGAGGGAATGGTCTTTTTGGGCCGCGATATCATGGATGAACAAAACTATTCCGACCAGACGGCCGTCATGATTGACCAGGAGGTCCGTAGGATCGTCGAAGAGGCGCATCAGCAGGCTGCCTCGATCGTCGCCCAGCACAAGGACCGCTTGAAGCAATTAGCGGATACTCTGCTTGAAAAAGAGGTGATTGACGGTGATGAAGCAAAAAGGATCGTGATGGCCGGCGCTCCTCCCTCGGATGAAGCGGCCGGTTCCTCCGGCGAATCCAAAAACGTTTCGGGCTAGATCCCCGTTGCACTCCTCAAAATCCCTTATCTGTGGGAGGTACTCCCTGCCGATCGGCCGGCGCACGCTGGTGATGGGGATACTCAACGTCACCCCCGATTCCTTCAGCGACGGCGGGAAATACCTTTCTTCACGGCGTGCGGTAGCTCATGCTTTGAAACTTCAGCGGGAAGGTGCCGATATCCTGGATATCGGCGGGGAATCCACCCGCCCGGGATCAAAGCCGGTTTCCTCGCGTGAGGAGATACGGAGGATCCTTCCCGTCATCGAAAGCCTCCAGAGCAGGCTCTCCATTCCGATTTCGGTGGACACCTCAAAGGCTTCGGTTGCCAAGGCCGCTCTCAAAGCAGGAGCTTCTCTTGTGAACGATGTGACCGCTTTAAGGGATCCCCGGATGGCCCGGGTCATTGCCGCTTTCGGTGTTCCGGTGATTCTGATGCATATGCGCGGGACGCCCAAAACAATGCAGCGCAGCCCGATCTACCGCCGGCTTATCCCGGAGGTCCTTCAGGAGCTGAGAGGTTCCGTCCGGAAGGCTGTTGCCTCGGGGATCTCCCGCGATAAAATTCTTTTGGACCCTGGGATTGGTTTCAGCAAGGGGCCGGAGCATAACCTGGTTCTTATCGAGAAGCTGCCCGCGTTTCGCGCGCTGGGGTTTCCTGTGGTGGTCGGTCCTTCGCGCAAGTCCTTTCTCCGGCATGTGCTGGGGGAGGGTGTGGACGGCCGGCTTTTCGGCACAGCGGCGGCCGTGGCTTTTGCGGCGGCCAACGGGGCTGATATTGTTCGCGTTCACGATGTGGCTGCGATGAAACAGGTGGTGTCTGTCGTGGACGCAATCCGCGCATCGTCATGGTCCGCGGCCCCTCGGCGGTCAGGGTCTGAGCGTTTGGAACGCTCAACCATTTCCTCGGGCCTTACGGCCCCTCGGCGGTCATGACACGGCTTGGTGTTAACATTGACCATGTGGCAACCCTCCGTCAGGCGAGAAGGGGGAAAAACCCGAACCCCGTTGAGGCGGCGCTTGTCTCCGAGAGGGCCGGCTGCGACGGGATTGTGGCCCATTTACGGGAGGACCGAAGGCATATTCAGGAGCAGGATTTGTGGGATTTAAAAAAGGCCCTGCGGGTTCCGCTTAATATGGAGATGAGCGCCAGCCCGCAGATTGTCCGGGTCGCGGCGAGGGTCAAGCCGGATCAGGCAACCCTTGTCCCTGAGAAGCGCCAGGAACTGACGACCGAAGGGGGACTCGATCTGCGCAAGGGGCAGAAACGTTTAAAGCAGGCGGTTTCTCAGCTTAAGAAAGCAGGAATTCGGGTCAGCCTCTTTATTGATCCGGATCCGGTCCAGATTCGGCTGGCCCGTGATTTGGAAGTCCCGATGATCGAATTGCACACCGGCCGTTACGCCGGCGCGCCGACCCGGAAACGGCGCGAGATCTTGCTCAGACAGATGGAGGAAGCGGTTGGAAAGGCCCGGGCGCTCGGCCTTATTGTGGCGGCCGGACATGGTTTAGACTATGATAACGTGGTGGAGGTTGTTTCGATCCCTGAGATCGAGGAGCTGAACATAGGTTTTTCCATCGTCGCGCGGGCGGTGGAGGCCGGGTTTCATCAGGCGGTCCAGGAGATGGCCGGTTTGGTTCATGGAGGCGGCAGGTGATCCCACCACGCGGTGGGAGAAATGGCTCGGTGGCGGGTTGAAAGTTGTCGGGACAGGGGTTGATTTGGTGGAGCTTTCCCGGTTTAAACAGGCAATTAACCGACGGGGCGACCGTTTCTTGAAGAGACTTTTTACTCCGAAGGAGTTGGCCTACGCCAAATCCCGCAAACAGATGATCCAGCATTTGGCGGTCCGTTTCGCCGCCAAGGAGGCGATCGTCAAAGCGTTGGGAGCTCCGAAAGGTTTGGGGCTCGAATGGACCGATGTGGAGATTGCGCATGCTTCCAGCGGCCAGCCGAAAGTGCTTCTGCGCGGTTCGATGCGCCGGTGGATCAAGCTTCAGATCCATATCTCACTGACCCATACACGCGACTATGCCGTGGCGACCGCTTTCGCCTGTTCCCGATGATCCTTCGACGAACTCAGGACAGGGTTGTTCCCCGTTCTCTCTTGGTCCGCCGGCCCGACACCCACAAAGGGGATTACGGGCATGTTCTGATCGTCGGCGGTTCGGTCGGTTTTTCCGGCGCGCCGGTACTTGCTTCTTTGGCTGCTTTGCGCTCTGGCGCCGGCCTGGTCAGTTTGGCCGTGCCGGAGACGATTTATTTCATTGCCGCTTCCAAACTGACCGAGGTGATGGTCTATCCTCTTGCGGAGACGCCGAAGGGGGCGATCAGCGTGGCGTCGCTGAACTCTCTTCGGTCGCTCCTATTGAAAGCCGACTGCCTTGCCGTCGGTCCGGGGCTCTCCCGCCAGCCGGCCGCTTTGGCGGCGGCGAGAAAAATTCTTACCTCGGTGGATCTTCCGATGGTTCTGGACGCCGACGGTATCGCCGCGATAGCCGGCCGTCACCGGTCCTCTTTGCGGAAAAGCCGGGGCCCGGTTGTTATCACCCCGCATCCTGGAGAAATGGCCCTTCTTTTGGGGGTGTCCGTGGACTCGATCCAGCGCCGCAGGGTGCAGGTTGCTGTCAAGACCGCGAAAGAGCAGAGGGTGGTGGTGGTTCTCAAGGGCCACAAAACGGTGGTAGCCGCCCCGTCCGGAAGGATTTACATCAATATGACCGGCAACCCCGGCATGGCGACCGCCGGGATGGGGGATCTCTTGACCGGCATGATCGCCTCTTTCATCGGGCAGGGATGCGATCCTTTCAGCGCGGCGAAAGCGGCAGTTTATCTGCATGGCCTTGCCGGTGATATCGCCGCTCGCCGTGTAGGGCAGACGAGTTTGATCGCCTCCGATCTGTTGGAGTCGCTGACGGAAGCCTTCAAAAAAGCTGGTGACAAATAATTCCTCTGGTGAAAGGGGGCGTGTTGGGGGAAATGGATCAATTCCCCCAACAAGTCCAAAGTGGGTTTATAGGAAAGAGGAATACTACGGGGGAAACCTGGGTTTTCCCCTGAGAAGAAATGCTGGTAGTTTCTCAATTCGGACACAAAACCGTTCATACCGTCATTGCGAGGAGTCCGCAGGACGACAAAGCAATCTCGTCGTAGGGCAACTTGGGCGAGTATTTGTTGTAAGCTTGTAGGGTGCGTCGAATTTCTTGCTGGCGTAGCTCAATGGTAGAGCTGCTGTTTTGTAAACAGCGGGTTGGAGGTTCGATTCCTCTCGCCAGCTTGTTTTCCTGTGCGTCTCTTCGTACAATACCAGCATTGTTTTGGGGATAGACATTCCGGACCATCGGATATGGAGGGAATCGCTGTGGCTCGTAAGCTGAAAGATTCTATCGGTCGTTTGTGGGTTACCGCAGTTTTTGGTGCGGCGCTTGTTTTGTCGGCTTCCGGTTGCGCCCGGGTCGTTGAGTCCGGCCAGGCCGGGGTCCGGTTTGATTTCGGGAAGATCGCCCAGGAACCTCTTGGGGTCGGATGGCATTTCTTTGTGCCCGGGATCACCACCATTGAGATATGGGACGTCAAAACTCTGGAGATTAAAGAGAGCGCAGCCGTTCCTTCTTCTGAGGGGTTGATTTCTACGCTGGATTTGTCGGTCTTGTACAACGTGCCGAAAGACAAGGTGGTCATGGTCCGCACGATGATCGGCCCTGATTATATCGGTACTGTGGTGGAGCCGTACATCCGTGAATCGATCCGGAACGTCGCCAGCGGTTACGAGGTGAAGGCCCTCTTTAGCGATAAGGGCCGCCATGAGATCGGGCAGAAGATCCTGGAATTCCTGCAGAACAAACTGGAGCCTCGCGGGATCATCGTTCAGGACGTTTTGTTAAGGGATGTCCAGCTGCCGCCGGCCTTCGCGCAGAGCATCTCGATGAAGCTGAAGACCGAGCAGGAGGCACTGCAGAAGGAGTTTGAACTCCAGAAGGCGAAGAAGGACGCCGAAATCGAGGTGGCCCGCGCGATGGGCGTGGCGAAATCGAACGAGATCATCGCGGGAAGTATCACCGAGGCCTACCTTCGCTATCGTTGGATCGAAGGGCTCCAGACGAACCAGATGCAGGTGGTCTACGTCCCAACCGAAGCGAATCTTCCGATCATGGAAGCCTCTCGGTGGCGAACGATTAACGACGACAAGAAGAAATAAACGGGCATTTTTTCGTGGGCAGGTACTCAAGCGGTCAACGAGGGCAGACTGTAAATCTGCTGGCGTCAGCCTACAGAGGTTCGAACCCTCTCCTGCCCACCAGTTTCTCTTTCCTCGCGTTGTTTTTTTCCGTTTTCTCCCTGGTTGCACCGCTTTCGGCCTGGGCTGGTCCCATCCCTGATGAGGAGTACGAGGTCTATTCGGCGGCGCTGTCCCAGTTAAGTTCCCAGGGGAAGATCGGCTCAAAGCTTTTCGTCATCAACGAGACGACAAAACCCTCCTTTTATACCCGTATGGACAGGGAGAAGTGGTCGGCGTTGTTCCAGAACCAGTTAGGGATACCTCCCGAGCCGGTGCTGGCTGATGATTTCATCCGAAAAAACGGGAAACCGTTTTCCTTCGAAAATAAGTTCAGCGGCATCCAGGCGGCCATCTTCAAAATCCCGGTTGTTTCAGGCCAAGAGGCCGAGATTAGCTGGGGGGAGTTCAGCACGACATATCCGGAGGCCAACGGCCTCATCGAGCTTTCCCGGGTCGGTTTGGACAAAAATAAAACGAAGGCCCTTCTTTATGTAGGAGTCACTTTCGGCAAAGAGGTGACCAATTACGTGCTTGTTTTGGCCAAAGGGCAGGGGGGCTGGGCCATTGCCCACCAGGTCATCCGTTCCCTCACCCCCCGTATGCAGTAAGGTTTTTGTTTGTTATAGGTTTCTGGATTCGTTAAGCTTAATAGTTTGACAAATTCATTGCGGGCGTAGTTCAATGGTAGAACGGGAGTTTTCCAAACTCCTCACGGCGGTTCGATTCCGCCCGTCCGCTTTTTTTCTTGAAATCCGCCCCTTTTCTGCCGTATTATAAAGCTCCATTCTGTCATTCTTCTTTAAGTCGTCATGAAAACTTAAAAACAATAAGGGGTATTTGTCTGTTTAAAAACGGGTAAAGGCTTTCTGGCCTAAACCCGTTTCTATTTCGTTGCCGGGTTAATTCGGGGGGGGTATGTTCAAGGAGTTCAAGGAGTTTGCGGTCAAGGGCAATGTCCTGGATATGGCGATCGGCGTGATCATCGGCGGCGCTTTCGGGAAAATCGTCTCCTCTATTTTGAGCGATGTGCTTATGCCGCCGATCGGCCTGCTGATGGGGAACGTGGATTTCTCAAGCCTCTTTATCAGCCTGAACGGGCAAAGCTATCCTTCTTTGGCCGTGGCGAAAGCAGCCGGTGCGCCGACGCTCAATTACGGGGTGTTCCTGAACACGGTTTTGGATTTTCTTGTTGTGGCGTTCGTGATTTTTCTGGTGGTCAAGCAGATCAACCGCTTGAAAAAACAGCAGTCGGCCACGGCTCCGTCAGTTCCGACGACAAAAAACTGCGAGTATTGCTGTTCAAACATTCCGCTCAAGGCGGTTCGCTGCCCGAATTGCACTTCCGAACTGAGGGTGTTAAGCAAGGTTTAGTTTTTTTGCGTGTGTCATATAAGGTGATGTTTAGAGAAAAGAGAGGAGAAGGGTAAGAAGATGGATAAGGGGGTTATCGCAGGTGCGGCAGCGTTGGTTGTCATCGGCGCAATTGTGGTGATGTCGAATCAGCCGAAGCAGACGGAAATAACCGCTTCATTACAGCAGGCGTCTCAGACGCAATCTGCGGATCTTCTGAAGCAGGCCCAGCAGTTGGCCGACAACGCTTCGCAGGAGACGACCGAGACGGCGAAACAGCTCCAGGAGGCCGCCGAGCAGCAGGCAAAGGTGGCCAAGCAGCAGATGGATCAGACTGTTGAGCGGGTGGCTAAAGAGGCTGGTTCCACGGCCGATGAATCTCGGAAAGAGTTGGAAAAGGCCGCTTCTGAAGTGGTTTCTCAGCAGCGCTAATAAGCATACATTTTTGAGCAAAGCTGTCTCTTGTTGGCGGTTTTCGCGTTTTTCCCGGTTGCTCAGCTTTTTGTTTTAAGGGTGCGCAGAGGTTAGCTCTGTCGTTTTTCCGTACGGAGATGATTTTTCTTGACATTTTTTTATATCTCATTAGAATAGAGCCTTTTGCACCCTTAAGAAGAAGGAAGAATATTCTTCCACTGAGACCAGCGTGGATGTGCTGGAGTAGCTCAGTTGGTAGAGCACGTCCTTGGTAAGGACGGGGTCACGGGTTCAATTCCCGTCTCCAGCTCTGAGTGGAGTGGAGGGGTGTTTGTCTTTTTGATTTTTTGATAGTGTCTTGTCATAAGAACCCGAACTACTCGTCGGAGGAGAAGTCACTATGGCAAAGGAAAAGTTTGAGAGGAAGAAAACACACGTCAACGTCGGAACCATCGGTCACGTTGACCATGGAAAGACGACGCTGACCAGCGCTATCACCAAGGTTCTTTCGAAAAGCGGTCAGGCGACAATAAGAGAGTATTCGGATATCGCCAAAGGCGGTGTTGTTCGTGATGCGAGCAAGATCCTTACCGTCAGTATTGCCCACGTTGAGTATGAATCGGCGAACCGTCATTACGCCCACGTAGACTGTCCTGGTCACGCTGACTATATCAAGAACATGATTACCGGCGCCGCTCAGATGGACGGCGCCATTCTTGTTGTCAGTGCTCCTGATGGGCCGATGCCCCAGACCCGCGAGCACATTCTTTTGGCTCGCCAGGTGGGTGTTCCGGCGATCGTGGTGTTTATGAACAAAGTGGATTTGGTGGATGATAAAGAGCTTCTCGATCTTGTCGAGATGGAAATCCGGGATCTTCTGACGAAGTACCAGTTTCCGGGCGACAAGACTCCGATCATTCGCGGAAGCGCCTCAAAGGCGGCGGCCGGCGATCCGGAGGGGGAGAAGGCCATTCACGAGTTGATCAAGGCTGTGGATGAGTTCATCCCGACTCCGAAGCGCGAGATTGATAAACCGCTCTTGATGGCGATTGAGGACGTGTTCTCAATTACGGGGCGGGGCACGGTAGGAACGGGCCGTATCGAGCGCGGCGTGATCAAAATTAACGATGAAGTCGAGGTTGTGGGTTTGCGCGAGAAACCAACCAAGACGGTTGTGACCGGCATTGAAATGTTCCGCAAGCTGTTGGATGAGGGGCAGGCCGGCGACAACGTTGGTGTTTTGCTGCGCGGTATTGATAAGAAAGATCTTGAGCGCGGAATGGTTTTGGCGAAACCCGGTTCTATCACGCCGCATAAGAAGTTTAAGGCTGAGGTGTACGCCCTTACGAAAGAGGAGGGAGGCCGCCACACGCCGTTCTTTACGGGGTATCGGCCCCAGTTTTATTTTAGGACGACCGACGTGACCGGCATTGCCACTCTCCAGAAGGGTGTCGAAATGGTTATGCCGGGTGATAATGCCAATGTGGATGTGGATTTGATCACGCCGATTGCTATGGAGAAGGGTTTGCGGTTTGCTATTCGTGAGGGCGGCAGGACCGTGGGCGCCGGCGTCGTGACCGATATCCTCGATTAATAAGAGGATCGGTCACGTTTGTTTTTGAGAGGGTCTTGTTGTGCGCGAAATTATTACAATGGCTTGCACGGCGTGTAACCGGCGCAATTACTCCAACAAGAAGAACAAGAAGCTGCACCCGGATCGGTTGGAGTTGAAAAAGTTTTGCCGGTTTTGTCGAGCACAGACCCTCCATAAAGAAACAAAATAGGCCTGTAGCTCCAACTGGTAGAGCGACGGACTCCAAATCCGATGGTTGGGGGTTCGAATCCCTCCAGGCCTGTAAGCCTGATTAAGAGGGACGCTGCCCAGGATGGTGCCGGGTAATAATCGGTGAAACAAGCCTCGAAGGAGTTTTCTCTCCGCGGCTTGCTTCTTTTTCGGAAGGGATTCAATGTCCCTTCCTTTATACATTGAGGTGACGAGCGTGATTCAGAAGGCTGTAGCCTTCCTGAAGGATGTTCGTAACGAAATGGCGCAGGTGTCATGGTCACCGACCAGAGAGTTGTTCGACTCAACCAAAGTGGTGATCGTGACAATGCTCCTGTTATCGGTCATCGTCGCTTTATTCGATGCGATATGCAGCGTGTTTATACAATGGATACTTCATTAATGGAATCCCTGTGGTACGTCATACATACCCTCACCGGCCAGGAGGATAAAGTTCGGGTGTCCCTCCAGAAGGCTATTGAGCTGGGGCAGTTTCAGGGTAATGTGAGCCAGGTTCTTGTGCCGATGGAGAAGGTGTCCGAAGTCAAGGCCGGTAAGAAGAAGATCTCTGAGAGAAGGGTTTTCCCCGGTTACGTGCTTATTCAGATGCAGATGAACGATGAGGCATGGGGAATGATCAAGGCCATCCCGGGGGTGGCCGGTTTTGTCGGTTCCGGTATCAAGCCGGTTCCTCTCAGGGAGGAGGAAGTTGCCCAGATCCTCCAGTCAGCGCAGGAGAAGATGGAGAAGCCGACCCCGAAAGTTATCTTTGACCGGGGAGA
This sequence comes from uncultured Planctomycetia bacterium, assembly GCA_964373715.1. GTDB lineage: Bacteria > Omnitrophota > Gorgyraeia > 1-14-0-20-64-10 > 1-14-0-20-64-10 > CAMTXI01. The sequence goes on from CAYJVR010000001.1 coordinate 118,051, forward strand.
ATCAGTTCGAATTACAGAAGGGCCCTTCAATAACTTTAACGGTGTTGTTGAAGAGATCAGTCCCGAGAAGGGGAAATTGAAGGTGATGGTGACTATTTTTGGGCGCGCCACCCCTGTCGAACTGGAATATTGGCAGATCGAGAAGGTGTAAAAATGGCAAAAAAAATCAAAGCAATCATCAAATTATATTGCCCAGCCGGCGCGGCCAACCCAGCTCCGCCTGTAGGCCCGGCGCTTGGTTCGCACGGGCTGAACATCATGGAGTTCTGCAAGCAGTTTAACACCCAGTCCAAGGGTCAGGAAGGTTTGGTCCTGCCCGCTATCATTACGGCTTACGAGGACAGATCATTTACATTCATCATCAAGAGCCCACCGGCCTCGGTTCTTCTCAAGCAGGCCGCGGGAGTGGCGAAGGCCTCTGGCGCTCCGAACAAAGAGAAGGTTGGCCAGGTCACCCAGGCAAAGGTGAAGGAGATCGCTCAGGCGAAATTAAAGGATTTGAACACCCCCTCTTTGAATGACGCGATCAAAATGATAGAAGGAACGGCCCGTTCGATGGGTATTGAGGTGATCGCATGAGCAAACGGATGACTGCGGTTCAGACGCTTGTGGATTCAAGCAAGCATTACACGCTGAAAGAGGCGATCGAGGTCTTGAAGAAGGCCCCGGTGACGAAATTCGATCAGACGGTGGAAGTCTCCGTTGATCTGGAAGTAGACACCAAAGCGAGCGACCAGATGGTCCGCGGTACGGTGGTTTTGCCTCATGGAACAGGCAAGGCGGTCAAGGTCGCAGTTTTTGCCAAAGGGGACGCCGAACGGCAGGCCAAGGATGCCGGCGCCGATTTCGTCGGAGCTGAGGACTTGCTGGAGAAGGTGCAGGGCGGATGGACGGGATTTGATGTGGCCATCTCGACGCCCGACATGATGAAGGAAGTCGGTAAGCTGGGAAAGTTTTTAGGCCCGCGCGGCCTGATGCCCAGCCCGAAGGTGGGGACCGTGACGATGGATGTTGCCCGGGCGATCAAGGATGTGAAGAAGGGAAAGGTCGAGTACAAGATGGACAAACAGGGGGATATCCATCTAGGGATCGGCAAACTGTCTTTTCCCTCTGAAGCTTTGGAAGAGAACGGGAGGATCGTGCTGGAGGCCATTTGGAAATCGAGGCCGGCCTCCGCGAAAGGCCGTTACATCAAGGGGGTTTCGATCTCTTCCACCATGGGGCCGGGCTTGAAAATCGATTCTGCCGAAGGGAAACCCGATCTATGAGCGCTCAGACATCCTTAGGCGAAAAGAAGATTCGACTCGGCAGCCGGGTGCGCTCGGCGTTGTACAGGGATATCCAGAAGGCGGTGGACGGGGTCCAGGCTGTCGTCGTCACCAAGTGCGACAAAGTTCCGACCCGCGCCTTGAACGAACTGCGTTATTCCCTCAGAGGGATTGACTCTAATTTCCTGGTCGTCAAGAACAGTTTAACGAAGATTGTTTTCCGCGAGAACGGTTGGACCGATCTGGATAAGGCTTTTGAAGGAACCTGCGGGATTGCCCCGGTACGCGGCGATATGGCTTCCGCCTGCAAGCTGCTGGTCACCTTCCAGAAGGACCATGAAGGATTCCTGGTTCAGGCGGGTGTTCTTCAGGGCAAGTATTTGAGGAAACAGGATCTGGATGTGTTGGCTAAGCTGCCGTCCAGGCAGGTCCTCTTGTCTCAGTTAGCCGGCGTCCTGCAGTCGCCGGTGCGGAATTTGGCCATAGTGCTTCAGGCGCCGATCCGCCAGTTGGCATTGATTCTGGCCGCAGTGAAGCAGAAGAGGGAAAAAGAGGGTCAGAAGGCTTAAGGAATCATCATTTCAGCTTGTTTGTGTCATGGTCAGATAAAAGAGGGAGAGCAAGAAGATGGCTAAGGTAACAGTTGATGATGTGTTGGAATCGATCGAGAGCTGGTCGGTTCTCGATCTGAACAGCCTGGTCAAGGGTATCGAGGAAAAATTCGGCGTCTCGGCGGCTGTTATGGCCCCCGCGGCCGCGTCCGCCCCCGCTGCGGGCGGTGCTGTTGCTGAGGAAAAGGATTCGTTCGATGTGATCCTTGCCGAAGTCGGTGCCAATAAGATCAATGTGATCAAAGAGCTTCGTGCCGTCACGAGCCTGGGTTTGAAAGAGGCCAAGGATCTCGTTGACACCGCTCCGAAGCCGGTCAAGATGGGTGCCACTAAGGAAGAGGCCGCTACGATCAAGCAGAAGTTAGAGGCTGCTGGGGCGAAGGTCGAGTTAAAGTAAGCACGGATTCCATTCGATTCGAGGGCGACCGACGGTGCTAAAACAAAAACATTTTGGGCGTATTCCAGAGCGGTTTGAGTTGCCGGATCTTCTTGAGATCCAGACGAAGCCGTTTGAAGAGTTCCTTCAATTGGATATTCCCAGAACGCGGCGGGAAAACAAGGGGCTTCAGGAAGTTTTTCTGGAGATTTTTCCCATTGAGAACGCGGATGGGAATTATCGCTTGGAGTTTCTTTATTACAACATCGGGAAGCCCAAATATGATTTGTCGGAGGCGCAGAGGCGCGGGTTGACGTACGCGGCCCCCCTGGGCGTCAAGCTTCGGCTCCGGACTCCAAAGGAGATGAGGGAGCAGGAGGTGTATCTCGGGGATATCCCGCTGATGACGCCGACAGGCACCTTCATCATCAACGGGGACGAGCGGGTTGTCGTCAGCCAGCTTCACCGGTCGCCCGGGGTTTTCTTCGAAGAGGAGATCCACCCGAACGGCAAGCGCATGTATACCGCCCGGATCATTCCGTACCGAGGCGCGTGGCTGGAGTTTGAATTTGACCTCACCGACACGCTGCACGCGTTGATTGACCGGCGCCGCAAAGTCCTTGCGACGACGTTCCTCAGGGCGATCGGGGCCGGAACGGACGAAGAGATCCTTAATGCTTTCTGCGGCGTTGAAACGGTGAAGGCGCAGGAATTGAGCGACCTGAAGGATACGATTGGGCGGTCCCTGGCCGCCGATATCGTTGATCCGCAGACGCACGGCGTACTGATCGCGCGGTTCGAGAAGCTTGAGAAAGAGCATCTGCCCATGATTTGGAACTCTGAGATCCGGGAGATCAAGCTCTTGAAGAAGATTGTCCCGGAAGTGGTCCGGACATTTGAGAAGGACCGGCTCCGGACTGCGGACGATTCGGTTCTTGATATTTTTCGCAAGCTTCGGCCGGGTGACCCGGCCACGCTCTCTTCGGCCAGAACGTTGCTCGAGCGGCTTTACCTGGATCCCAAACGCTATGACCTCGGGCGCGTAGGGCGCTACATTCTCAGCCGCAAGCTGGGGATGAAAAGAGATTTGAACGACCGCGTTCTTGATCCCGAGACTGTTTTGGCGGCGCTGAAGTACCTCTTAAACCTGAAAAGTGGCCAGGGCGAGGTGGATGATATTGACCATCTTGGTTCCCGCCGCATCCGTTCGATTGCCGAACTGCTTCAGAATCAGTTCCGCATGGCGTTGGCGCGGGTTGAGCGGTCGGTGCGCGAGAGAATGGGGATTTACGATCTTGAAGCGATTATGCCCCATCAGCTGGTCAACGCTAAGCTGGTTTCCTCCTTGATACGCGATTTCTTCGGGCGCTCGCAGCTGTCCCAGTTTTTGGATCAGACGAACCCGTTGGCGGAATTGACCCATAAGCGCCGGCTCTCGGCTCTTGGTCCCGGCGGGTTGTCCCGCAAGCGGGCTGGTTTCGAGGTGCGCGATGTCCATTATTCTCATTACGGCCGTATCTGTCCGATCGAGACGCCGGAAGGCCCGAACATTGGTTTGATAGCAAGCCTTTCGACCTACGCGCGTGTTAATGAGTTCGGATTTATCGAGACCCCTTACTGGACAGTCGAGAAGGGGAAGGTGACCGATGACGCCAAGTATATGCCGGCCGATGAAGAGGACCGCTACCGGATCGCGCAGGCCAACGCGCCGGTGGAATCTTCCGGAAAGCAGGGGCTTGGCCGCTTCACGGACAAGCTGGTTCTGTGCCGCCACCGCGGCAACTTCCCAGTTATCCCGCCGGATGAAGTGAATTTCAAGGATGTGTCTCCAAAACAACTGGTGTCGGTGGCCGCGTCGTTGATTCCATTCTTGGAGCATGATGACGCGAACCGCGCGCTGATGGGTTCAAACATGCAGAGGCAGGCGGTGCCGTTGCTCTTTCCTGAGGTGCCGTTCATTGGTACCGGAATGGAGGGCCGGACGGCCAAGGATTCGGGAGCGGTAGTTGTGTCCCGGGATGAAGGTGTGGTCAAGGAGGTGCAGTCCGACCGGATTGTCGTGGACAGAACCGTCTATAACCTGAAGAAATTCCACAGGTCCAATGCCAACACAAGCATCAACCAGCGTCCTTTGGTGGAAGTCGGCGATAAGGTCAAAAAGGGGCAAGTGATCGCGGATGGGTCGGCCACCGAAAACGGTTTCTTGGCCTTGGGCCGGAACCTGCTGGTGGCTTTTATGCCGTGGCGCGGGTACAACTTTGAAGACGCTATTCTCATCAGCGAGCGGATGGTGAAAGAGGATCTCTTCACCTCCGTCCACGTGGAAGAATTTGATATTGAAGCGCGGGACACCCGCCTTGGGAACGAGGAGATCACCCGTGATATCCCGAACGTTGGTGAGGACGCGCTGAAGGACTTGGATGAGCACGGTATCGTCCGTATCGGGGCGGAGGTCCATCCCGGGGATATTCTCGTCGGCAAGGTGGTGCCGAAGTCCGAAACGGAGCAGTCGCCAGAGGAAAGGCTCTTGAGGGCGATTTTTGGCGAGAAGGCTGGCGATGTGCGCGATGCCTCTCTCGTGGTCCCGCCTGGGGTCGAGGGGATCATCGTGGAGGTCCGGGTCTTTACCCGCAAGAAGCCGAAACCGAAGTCGAAGGAAGAAGTGGTGGTGGAGCAAGCGAAGGTGGAGGCGATCCACAAGTCCTACCAAACCCAGCTCAAGAGCGTCAAGCGGGAGCGCCTGAAGGCTTTGGGCCGCTTGATTGTCGGTCAGAAATTAGAGGCCGCCGTATTGGATGAGGAGTCGGGAGCCGTTTTGATTGCTCAGGGCCACACGATCAAGGAGTCTGATCTCGGTAAGCTCGAGAAGGCGGATCTTGATGAGATTAAGCTTGTGGATAAAGAAAAAGAGGAAGATGCCCGCAAATCATTGCGCGTTCTCAGGGATCAAATGGATGAATTGGCTTATGAGCAGTCGCGTGAAGTCGAACAGCTCAAGCGCGGAGACGAGCTTCCTCCAGGCGTCTTGAAGAAAGTGGTTGTTTATGTCGCCACCAAGCGGAAGGTTCAGGTGGGCGACAAGATCGCGGGCCGCCACGGAAATAAAGGTGTTATCGCCAAGATCCTTCCCGAAGAGGATATGCCGTTTCTCCCTGATGGGACTCCGGTGGAGATCGTATTGAACCCGCTGGGTGTTCCGTCGCGTATGAATGTGGGACAGATACTGGAGACCCACTTGGGGTGGGCCGCGAAAATCCTCGGCCTGCAGATCGCTTCGCCCGTGTTCGACGGCGCTCGCGAATCGGAAGTCAAGGCTTTGCTGAAAGATGCCGGGCTTCCGGAGGATGGCCAGACCGTTTTGCGTGATGGTTTACGCGGCAATATGTTCGACCAAAGGGTGACGGTCGGTTATATCTATATGATGAAGTTGGCCCACTTGGTGGACGATAAGATTCATGCCCGCTCCATTGGCCCTTATTCCCTCGTCACTCAGCAGCCGCTGGGAGGGAAAGCGCAGTTTGGCGGTCAGCGGTTTGGCGAAATGGAAGTATGGGCATTGGAGGCTTACGGGGCGGCTTACACGTTGCAGGAGCTTTTGACCGTTAAGTCGGATGATGTGGTTGGCCGGACCCGGATTTACGAATCTATCGTGAAAGGTGAGCATGCGCTTCAACCGGGCACGCCGGAATCTTTTAATGTCTTGGTGAAGGAACTCCAAAGTTTATGTCTGGATATCCGGACCGAACGGCGCGGGGAGCAAAGGTGAGCCATGAGTGAAAAAACGAGAGAACTTGATCTTAGTCATCCGGAAGCCAGTAAAGAGCAGATAGAGCGGGCAGCCCGCGGGCTGGGTATTATGTCTTCTGAGCCGGCGGTGCCGGAGGTGACGGTTTTCGATGCCATCTCGATCCGCATCGCTTCTCCGGAGGTAATCCATAGTTGGTCTAAGGGAGAGGTGAAGAAGCCTGAAACGATCAACTACCGTACCCTCAAGCCGGAAAAAGACGGGCTCTTCTGCGAGAGGATCTTCGGACCCACAAAGGATTGGGAATGCAACTGCGGCAAATACAAGCGGATCAAGCACAAGGGGATCGTTTGCGATCGCTGCGGTGTTGAGGTGACCCGTTCCAGCGTCCGCCGCGAGCGGATGGGCCATATTGAGTTGGCCGCGCCTGTTACTCATATCTGGTTCTTTAAGGCAATCCCGAGCCGTTTGGGGACGATGATTGACATGAATCTCCGGGATCTGGAGAGGGTGATCTATTACGAGGAATATGTCGTTGTTGATCCCGGAGACACCTCTTTGCGCAAGAAGGAGTTGCTTTCCGAGGAACGGTACCAAGAGGCGTTGAAGAAATTCGGGCACGGTTTCAAAGCGATGATGGGTGCCGACGCGGTGCGGGTTCTCTTAAAGGATCTCGATCTGGACAAGATTGTCGAGAAGGCCAAGCGGGATATGAAGACGGCCAAGGGAGAGCAGGCGCAGAAGAAGCTGGTCAAGATTCTCAAGGTGGTGGACAGCTACCGGAAGTCGGGCAACAAGGCCGAGTGGATGGTTCTTAACGTTGTTCCGGTTATCCCGCCCGATTTGAGGCCGTTGGTCCCCCTGGATGGCGGCCGTTTTGCGACTTCCGATTTGAACGACCTTTATCGCAGGGTGATCAATCGGAACAACCGTTTGAAGAAACTGATTGAGCTTAAAGCGCCTGATGTTATCGTTCGTAACGAGAAGAGAATGCTTCAGGAGGCGGTGGACGCCCTGTTTGACAACGGCCGGCACGGAAGGCCCGTTCTTGGGGCCGGCAACCGGCCGCTGAAATCATTAGCCGATATGCTCAAGGGAAAACAGGGGCGGTTCCGGCAGAATCTGCTCGGCAAGCGCGTCGATTATTCCGGGCGTTCCGTCATTGTCATCGGTCCGGAACTCAAGCTGCATCAGTGCGGCCTTCCGAAGAAGATGGCGCTGGAGCTCTTTGAGCCGTTTATCATTAAGAAGCTTCGCGAGCGCGGGTTTGTCCACACGATCAAGTCCGCCAAGAGGATGGTTGAACGGGCCCGGTTGGAGGTGTGGGATATCCTGGAAGAGGTTATCCGGGATCATCCGGTTCTTTTAAACCGTGCCCCAACGCTGCACCGGCTTGGTATCCAGGCTTTTGAGCCGATCCTTATCGAGGGTAAGGCCATTAAGATCCACCCGTTGGTTTGCACCGCGTTCAATGCGGATTTTGACGGAGACCAGATGGCGGTCCATATTCCTCTATCCATTGAGGCGCAGATGGAATCCCGCTTGCTCATGATGGCTACGAACAATATCTTTTCTCCGGCTAACGGCCAGCCGATTGTCACCCCGACGCAGGATATCGTTCTCGGTTGTTCTTATCTGACGCGCGAACAGCCGAAGGCGAAAGGAACCGGTCTCTCTTTCGGTTCCCGTGACGAGGCGCTGCTTGCCTGCGAAGAGGACGAGGTGTCCCTCCATGCGAAGATTAAACTGTGGGAAAGCGGCAAGTGGATCGAAACCACGGTTGGGCGTATCCGCCTGAATGAGTTTTTGCCTCCCAGCATGGCGTTTGTCAACGAGACGATGGACAAGAATTCCTTGAGCGACGTGATCATCAAGGTCTACAAGATGTTTGGTCCTACCCAGACGATCGCGCTCTTGGACGATTTTAAGCGGCTCGGATTTGAGATGGCCACGCGGGGTGGTTTATCCATCAGTTTGGATAACCTCCAGATCCCGCGCGAAAAGGGCCGAATCATCCAGGAGGCAAGGATGGAAGTGACCACTGTCGAAGATCAGTACCGCAAAGGGTTGATTACAGACGGCGAGCGCTACAACAAAGTCATTGATATTTGGACCCACGCGACTGACAAGGTCACAGAGTTGATCTTCAAGGAGATGGATCCATTCAATCCCGTCTACCTGATGGCTGACTCCGGCGCGAGAGGTTCAAAACAGCAGATCCGCCAATTGGCCGGTATGCGCGGCCTCATGGCCAAGCCTTCGGGCGAGATCATTGAAAGGCCGATTACCGCGAACTTCCGCGAAGGGCTCACGGTGCTGGAATATTTTATATCGACCCACGGCGCCCGCAAAGGTCTGGCCGATACCGCCCTGAAAACAGCCGATTCCGGCTACCTGACGCGCCGCTTGGTGGATGTGGCCCAGGACGTTTCGATTTCCGGGGATGACTGCGGTACTTTGAACGGCATCTTGATCGACGCGATTGTGGAGGGGGACGAGGTTGTGGTTCCTCTGAAGGAAAGAATCGTCGGGCGCGTGGCTTTAGATAACATCGCCGACATCATTACCGACACGATCATCGTCGAGGCCGGCAACGAGATCAATGAGGAAGTCGCGGACCGGATCGAGCAGGCCGGGATCGAGAAAATCCGGATCCGGTCGGTTCTGACCTGTGAGTCGGAGCGGGGTGTGTGCGCCCGTTGTTACGGGCGTAATCTCGCCACCGGCCGGTTGGTCGATATGGGCGAGGCGGTGGGCATCATTGCTGCCCAGTCCATTGGCGAGCCGGGCACCCAGCTGACGATGAGAACGTTCCATATCGGAGGCACCGCTTTCCGGGTTGTTGAAACGTCTCAGATTAAGGCAAAGACCAAGGGTATTTTGAAGTTCCACAACGTCCGCGTTGTCCAGAAGGGCAAAGATTACGTTGTTTTGAACCGGAACGGGCAGATTTCGATCAACGATGAGGGCGGGCGCGAGCTGGAGCGATATGTCGTTCCTTCCGGCTCCATCTTCAAGCATGCTGAAGGAGAGAAGGTGTCCAAGGACGAGATCTTCGTCCGGTGGGACCCGTACACGGTTCCGATTCTCACGGAAGGCGCAGGGAAGGTCCGTTTCGAGGACCTCAAGGAAGGTGTCACCGTCCGCACCGATATCGACCCAACCACCGGCTTGCCGGACCGGATCGTCATGGATCACCGGGGAGATTTTCATCCCCAGCTGGTGTTGGAGGATTCCCACGGCGAGGTGCTGGCGATGTATCCGATTCCGGCAGGTGCACACGTTGTTGTTAAAGACGGCCAGCGCGTGGAAGCGGGCGACCTCCTGGCTAAGACGCCGCGTGTTATGACTAAAACAAAAGACATTACCGGTGGTTTGCCGCGCGTGGCTGAGCTGTTTGAGGCGAGGCGGCCAAAGGATCCTGCAATCATCAGCGAAATTGACGGTGTTGTCGAGTTCGGCGAGGCGAAGAAGGGCCAGCGCCGGGTCATCATCAAGAGCCCGACCGGGATGAAAAAGGAGTATCTCATCCCGCACGGCAAGCACTTGAACATCTACAAGGGGGATTGGATTATCGCCGGCCAGCCGTTGATTGACGGGCCTGTCGTTCCGCAGGATATCCTCCGTATTGGAGGGGACAAGCGGCTGCAGGAGTATCTTGTCAACGAAATCCAGGAGGTTTACAGGCTCCAGGGAGTCCGGATCAACGATAAGCATATTGAGGTGATTGTTCGCCAGATGCTGCGCAAGGTCCGCATTGATGACGCGGGCGATACGGAATTCCTTGTGGGCAGCCAGGTGGACAAGTGGCGTTTCCAGCAGGAGAACGAGAGAGTGGCTAAGAGGGGCAGCAAGCCTGCCTCCGCGACCCAGTTGCTTTTAGGAATCACTAAGGCCTCCCTATCCACCGAGAGTTTCATTTCTGCGGCCAGTTTCCAGGAAACGACGCGCGTGTTGACCGAGGCGGCCGCCGCGGGCAAAACGGATAACCTGGTTGGTTTGAAAGAGAACGTAATCATGGGACACCTGGTCCCTGTCGGGACAGGTTCTTTAGTCCATCGGGAAATTGATATTGTCAAGGTGGCGCCGGATTTGTCCAAGGTGTTTGCCGAAACTTCCGAAGAAGAAAAAGAAGAGAAGAAGGAGTCAGAGTAAAGGATTATGTGCCCGACGATTGCTCAGCTTATCCGGAAAGGGCGGAAGGACAGAACAAAGAGGTCTAAATCGCCCGCACTGGAATCTCGCCCCCAGGTGCGCGGAGTATGCGTTCAGGTCAGGACCATGACACCGAAAAAACCGAATTCAGCGTTGCGGAAGATCGCGCGTGTTCGGTTGACAAACAAGACAGAGGTCACCGCTTACATCCCGGGGGAAGGCCATAATCTTCAGGAGCACTCGATTGTTTTGGTGCGCGGAGGGCGTGTGAAGGATTTGCCCGGTGTGCGTTATCACATCGTCCGCGGGACCTTAGACGCGGCGGGTGTGAACAATCGCCGCAAGTCCCGGTCTAAATATGGAGCGAAGAGGCCAAAGGAATGAGAAGGCGACGTATTGATAAAAGGCAAGGTGCTTCGGACGCGAAGTTCGGGTCCAGACCACTTCAGAAGTTCATCAACATGACCATGGTGGCCGGCAAGAAGTCTCTTGCCGAGAAGATCGTTTACGAAGCGATCACCATTGCAAGCACGAAGCTGAACATCGCTAATGGTTTGGATATTTTTGTTAAAGCGATAGAGAATGCCCGTCCTCATGTGGAGGTCAAGTCCCGGCGCGTCGGCGGCGCCACCTATCAGGTCCCGGTCGAGGTTCGCCAGGACAGAGGGGCGTTTTTGGCGATGCGTTGGCTTCGTGATTTCGCGCGCTCCCGGACCGGCAAACCAATGAAGGACCGGCTGGCGGAGGAAATTGTCGCCGCTTACCAAGGGCAGGGATCAGCTGTGAAGAGGAAAGAAGAGATGCACCGCAGTGCCGAAGCCAACAAGGCCTTCAGCCACTATCGCTGGTAACCATGGTTTGTTTAAGAGCGACTGATTCATATTATTTAGGATTTCAATGACATCGTATCCGTTAGAAAAAACAAGGAACTTCGGGATCATCGCCCATATTGACGCTGGTAAAACGACGACCAGCGAGCGGATCCTCTTTTACACGGGCCGGCTTCATAAAATCGGCAACGTGGACGATGGGAACACGGCGATGGACTGGATGGTCCAAGAGCAGGAGCGCGGGATCACGATCACCTCCGCCTGCACCACTGCTTTCTGGCGCGATCACCGGATGAACCTGATTGACACTCCTGGCCACGTTGATTTCACGATCGAGGTGGAGCGCAGCCTCAAGGTTCTGGACGGCTGTGTTGTTGTTTTTGATTCTGTGGCGGGTGTCGAGCCGCAGTCCGAAACGGTGTGGCGCCAGGCCGACCGTTACGGCGTTCCGCGGATGTGTTACATCAACAAGATGGACCGCACCGGCGCCGATTTCTACGAGACATTGCGCCAGATCAAGGACAGGCTCGGAGCCGTGCCGGTTACTCTACAGCTTCCAAACGGCAAGGAAGCCGATTTTAAAGGGCCGATTGATCTCTTGAAAATGAAGGCGATCGTCTATCTCGATGCCGAGGGGATGCAGTTTGAGGAGCAGCCGATTCCTGCGGGGCTTGAGGCGGACGCGAAGGAGTGGCGCGCCAAAATGCTCGAGCGGATCGCTGAAGCGGATGAAAAGCTCATGGAGCATTTTATTCATGAAACAATGGACAAGGTGACCGTTGAGGAGCTGAAAGCGGCGATCCGCCGGGGCACCGTCGCGGGCAAGATCGTCCCCATTCTCTGCGGTTCGTCGTTCCGCAATAAGGGTGTGCAGCCGCTGCTCGATGCCATTGTGGATTATCTTCCTTCGCCGCTGGATATTCCGCCGATAAAAGGGGTCAATCCGAAGACCGAGCAGGAAGAGGCCCGCGAGACTTCGCCGACCGCGCCGTTCTGCGCGCTGGCGTTTAAGAACATGAGCGACCCGTTTGTCGGAAAGTTGACCTTCTTCCGCGTTTACTCTGGCACCTTGAAGGCCGGTTCTTACGTTTACAACATCAATAAGGACAAGAATGAGCGGGTCGGAAAGATTGTCCGGATGCACGCCAACAAGCAGGAAATCGTTGATGAGGTTTCCGCGGGCGACATCGCGGCCGCCGTCGGTTTGAAAGAAACCAAGACCGGAGAAACGATCTGCGACCCGAACAAGCCGATCCGGCTGGAGGCCATGGCGTTTCCCGAGCCCGTGGTATCGCTGGCCATCGAGGTGGAAAGCAAGATGGACCAGGAGAAACTCAGCCAGGCTTTAAACCGGCTTCAGGATGAGGACCCCTCGTTCCGCGTTTCGTATAACTCGGAGACCGCACAGACGATCATCGCCGGCATGGGGGAGCTCCACTTGGACGTGCTTCTGGACCGGATGAAGCGGGAGTTCAAGGTCAACACCAAGGTCGGTCCGCCGCAGGTGGCTTACAAGGAGACGATCCGGAAGAAAAACGAGGCGGTGGGCAAGTTTATCCACCAGTCCGGCGGCCGAGGCCAGTACGGCCATGTCGTTTTCATGATGGAACCCGGAGAGAGAGGTTCGGGGGTCCAGTTTGTGAGCAAGGTCGTTGGCGGCTCCATCCCGAAGGAGTTTATTAATCCCGCGAGGGATGGTGCGCTGGAGGCGGCCCGCAACGGTGTTATTGCCGGCTACCCTGTGATTGACGTGATCATCACGCTGATCGATGGTTCATACCATGATGTGGATTCGTCCGAGATGGCGTTCAAGATGGCCGGTTCGATTTGTTTCCAGGCGGGTATCCGCGGCGGTTCGCCTATTTTGCTGGAGCCGGTCATGAAGCTGGAAGTGATCACCCCCGACGACTATCTGGGGGAGGTTGTTGGCGATCTCAACAAACGCCGGTGCCGGATCAGTGAAATGGGACAAAGGGCGAATGTTCGCGTGATCCACGGAGAGGTTCCTCTGGCGGAGATGTTCGGGTATGCAACAGTTGTTCGCAGTTTGACGCAGGGGCGCGGTTCTTTCACGATGGAGCCGTTTGCTTATCAAGAAATCTCGGCTCAGATTGCGGAAAAGGTCATGAAGGGCAGAGAAGCGACTGCTCAAAGAGCCACTAAATGAGGCAACTATGTCAGAGCAAAGAAAAATTCGGATTAAATTAAAAGCGTACGATCACCGGTTGCTGGATCAGTCAACCGCGGAGATCGTTGAATCAGCGCGCCGGACCGGTGCTGAAGTGGCGGGTCCGGTTCCCCTGCCGACGAAGAGGGAGGTCTACACGGTATTGCGCTCGCCTCATGTTGATAAGAAATCGCGGGAGCAGTTCCAGTTAAAGACCCATAAGCGGTTGATGGATATTTTAAATCCAACTTCTAAAACAATTGATGCCCTGCGGAAGCTTGATCTTCCCGCGGGAGTAGACGTCGAAATCCAATAAGGCAATAAGGCCATGAAACCGGGAATTGGTTTGATAGGTAGGAAACTGGGCACGACCCAGGTTTTTCGAGAGAACGGGCATTCGGTGCCGGTCAGTGTCCTCGAGGCGGGGCCCTGCACCGTTGTGCAGGCGAAGACCGCCGAAAAGGACGGCTACCGGGCCGTCCAGCTTGGATTCGGGGAAGCCGATCCCAAGAAGCTGACAAAGGCTTTGCAGGGAAGGTTCACGAAGGCGAACGTTGCTCCTCAGCAGGTCTTGAGGGAATTTCGGATTCCGCTGGACCAGAATTTTGAGGTTGGGGCGACCGTCTCGGTGGGACTCTTCAAAGCGGGTGACCGTGTGGATGTCACCGGAATCTCGATCGGAAAGGGATTCCAGGGTGGTATGAAACGGTGGCATTGGCAGGGGGGTAAGGAGACCCACGGTTCGATGACCCACAGGAGGCCTGGTTCGATCGGATCAAGCACGACGCCTGGCCGTGTTTATAAGGGGCATCATTTGCCGGGCCGCATGGGCGGACGCCGGATTACCGTGCAGGCACTGGAAGTTGTCCGCGTGGATGCGGAGAAAAATATTTTGCTGGTCAGGGGCTCTGTTCCCGGATATGACAGCGCGGTTGTTTTAATCCGGAAATCCCGAAAGCCGCCAAAGCTTTATTTGGCTGTTCAGCCGGCCAAGAAAAAATCGGCTGCTGCCGCTCCGAAGAGCGGGGCGCAGTCTAAAGCGCCGCCTGCGGCGAAGGCTGGAGGTAAGAAATAATGGCGTCTATTCAGCTTCATAATCTTGAAGGGAAAGTTGTCGGCGATCTAGAAGTGCCGGCCGTTTTTGAAGGTCCTGTAAGCCGAGAGCTTCTGTGGCAGGTGGTGAACATGCATCTGGCGAACCAGAGGCAGGGAACCGCCGAGACGAAGACGAGGGGACAGGTCAGCGGAGGCGGCAAGAAGCCGTGGGCGCAGAAACATACCGGGCGCGCGCGCCACGGCACGACCCGTTCTCCGATTTGGAGGAAGGGAGGAGTTACTTTTGGCCCTCATCCGAGAGAGTACCGGTACGATCTTCCCGCTCAGGTCCGCCGCAAGGCTCTTTTGAGCAGTCTTCGCGCTAAGGTGGCCGATAACGCGGTAGTGGCCGTGGAGTCGCTCAACGGGATTACCCCGAAGACGAAGGTTTTGTCCGATCTATTGATAAAGATGAAGGCGCAAGAGGGAGCACTGGTGGTTGTTGATCAGCCGAGTTCGGTCTTGGCCCGCATTTCGAGGAACATTCCCCGCGTTGCCGTCAAGCCGGCGTCTGATCTGAACTGTTATGATGTGCTGTCTCACGCGCGGCTTGTTGTCACGGCCGACGGTTTGAAGAAGCTGGAAGGGGCTGTGAAATGAACCGGCATCCTGCAGACGTCATTAAAAAGCTCATGAGGACCGAAAAGGGCTCGGGGCTTGTAGCCCAAAGGAAATATTTCTTCGCGGTGGATGTAAAGTCCACGAAGCCCCAGATAAAAAGGGCTGTCGAGGAACTTTTCAAAGTTAAAGTGGCTCAGGTGAACACCGCGGTTGTGGCGGGCAAGCCGCGCCGCGTTCGGTACCGCTGGGGATATCAGCCGAATTGGAAGAGGGCGGTCGTGACCTTGGGCGAAGGTTCAAAGATTGAGGTGGCCAACTAATGGGCGTTAAGAGCTATAAACCCTATACGCCGTCCAGGCGTCATATGACTTCGCCGACTTTCGATGAAATTACCAAGGATACGCCGGAGAAGAACCTAGTGGTTCCTCGCAAGAGAACCGGCGGCCGAAACTCCTATGGGCGCATAACCGTCCGCCATCGCGGCGGCGGGCACAAGCGGATGATCCGGCTTGTGGATTTCAAGAGGGCGAAGCGCGATGTTCCGGCCCGTGTCATTGCGATCGAGTACGACCCGAACCGTTCGGCCCGCTTAGCCCTTCTGGAGTATCCGGATAAGGAGCGGCGGTACATCTTGGCGCCGAAGGAGTTGGCGGTCGGTGCGCAGGTGATGGCGGGTCCGGGTGCGGAGATATTACCCGGCAATGCGCTTCCTTTAAGCGTGATCCCCTTGGGCACGATGGTGCACAACGTCGAGTTGCAGCCGGGCAGGGGTGCGCAGATGGTTCGCTCTGCGGGCGGTGTGGCTCAGGTTTTGGCGAAGGAAGGAAAATTGGCGACGCTGCGGTTGCCTTCCGGTGAAATGCGCATGGTGCTGCAGGAGTGTTACGCCACGGTGGGCCAACTCGGGAATGAGGAGCACAGCTCTCTTTCGATGGGGAAGGCGGGGCGAAACCGGTGGCTTGGCCGCCGTCCTTCGGTCCGTGGTGTTGCCATGAACCCGCACGACCACCCGCATGGCGGCGGTGAAGGAAAATCTGGGCAGGGCAACCCGCATCCGGTATCTCCATGGGGATGGCAGACAAAGGGACTCAAGACGAGGCATAAGCGTAAAATTTCTGACCGGTACATTGTGAAACGGCGGCCATAAGACTATGGGACGATCTGCAAAAAAGGGTCCCTTTGTGGACCAGAAACTGATGGAAAAGATTGTGAAGCAGGGCAAGGGCGGCGATCGCAAGCCGGTGAAGACCTGGTCCCGGCGTTCGACGATTCCGCCGGAGTTTGTCGGTTATACCTTTTTGGTGCACAACGGGAATAAGTTTCTCCCCGTTTTTGTCACGGAGAACATGGTCGGGCATAAACTGGGAGAGTTTTCCATAACGCGAACTTTTAAGAAGCACGGCGTCAAGGGTGTGACGAAGCCGCCTTCGCCGACGTAAACTTCCGGTAAATTTGACCCAAACCGTTTCTTATCAGAACTGGGGATTTAATTTCACATGGTTTCAAAAGCGCAAGGACGATTTCTCCCGGTGGCTCCCCGGAAGATCCGACTGGTAGCCCGCTTGATCAGGGGACTCGATGTCCCCCGGGCGCAGGCTATTCTTGAACACATCCCGAAGGGTGCCGCCAAGCCGATTGCCAAGGTGTTTAAAAGCGCCGTCGCCAACGCAACAAAAAACGGCACATGGACAGAAGATCAGCTGATGGTTTCGAAGGTGCTGGCTGATGGAGGTCCCTCGATGAAACGCCATCGCGCGGCCGCGATGGGAAGAGCGATGATGATTCAGAAGCGTTTTTCCCATTTGACGATTGAGTTGGATGCTAAGAAAGGAAGAATCTGATGGGGCATAAAGTACCGCCGCTTGCCAATCGCCTCGGCATTATCAAAACCTGGAACTCCCGCTGGTTTTCCAAGAAACGTGATTTTGGCCGGCTGTTGCTGGAGGATGAAAAGGTCCGGTTGCACATTAAGAAGAGCCTGGCTAACGCGGCGATCTCAAAGGTGGAGATTGAGAGGACCCCGAGCAAAACCCGCGTGATCATTCACTCCGCCCGCCCGGGGATTATCATCGGCCGCAGAGGAGCGGACATTGACCGCCTTCGGGAAGAGCTTCACTCCTTAACGAAGAGAGAATTGGCCATTGACATTAAAGAGGTGAAGAACCCCGCGATCGATTCGCAGCTCATCTCAGAGAACGTTGCTTTCCAGTTGATGCGGCAGGTCAGCTTCCGCCGAGCCATGAAGCGGGCGGTCCAGATGGCGATGAATTCGGGTGCTAAGGGTGTTAAGGTTCGCTGTGCCGGCCGATTGGGTGGTGCTGAAATGTCCCGCGTTGAATCTTACCGCGATGGAAAGATCCCGCTCGGAACGTTCCGTGCGGACATTGAGTATGGTTTCTCGGAAGCCAGGACAACTTACGGCATCATTGGGGTCAAGTGCTGGATTTATAAGGAAGAGGTTAGTCAGTCCAAGCAGTCTTCGGGAACGGAACGGGCTGAGGCCGTATCTTCCGCGGGACAGGGAATTCCGGCGGATAAGCCGGCGACAGCGTAAAGGCGGATTAAGACCATGGCATTGATGCCCAAGCGGGTTAAGTATCGTAAGTCTCAAAGGCGATCTAGAAAAGGTCCCGCTACCCGTGGATTCAGGATGAATTTTGGCGAGTACGGTTTACAGTCGCTGGAGAACGGCTGGATTACGAATACCCAAATTGAGGCGGCACGTGTCGCTTTGACCCGGCATATCCGGCGTGGCGGCCGCGTCTATTTAAGGGTATTTCCGGATAAACCCGTGACGAAGAAGCCGGCTGAAACCCGCATGGGTAAGGGAAAAGGAATGCCCGAATTCTGGGTGGCCGTTATCCACCGGGGCAAAATTATGGTGGAGATGGAGGGTATTCCCGAGGAGTTAGCGAGAGCGGCCCTTCGTTTGGCCGCCGCTAAATTTCCTTTGCGCACCCGTTTTGTTTCTCGGGCAAAGATGTCGGGTTTTTAGAAAGGACTTCTCTTATGAAGACTGCAGAATTAAGGTTGCTCACCAAAGAGGAGATCGCCCAAAAGGTTACCGGGTGGAAAAAAGGGTTGTTGGATCTCCGCCTGCAGGGGGCTGCCGGCAAGCTGGGTAAATCTCACCAGATTATGTTTGCCAAAAGAGATGTTGCCAAGGCACTGACCCTGCTGAAAGAGTTGGATCGGGAGGAGAGCAAAAAGGGTTCTCCTGCAGGTCAAAAGAAAGGCTGAGTCGAACCATGCCACGCAAGCAGCTGCTCGGAATTGTAGTGTCGGACCGGATGGCCAAGACCATCGTGGTTCAAGTGACGCGCGTTGTGAGCCATCCGGTTTACAGAAAAGTCATGCGTCGTTTTCGTAAATATAAGGTCCACGACCCGAACTCTCAGGCTCATGTGGGAGATCAGGTTCGGATTGAAGAAACGCGGCCGATTTCGAAGGACAAACACTGGCGTTTGGCGGAAGTCGTCGCGCGCGGTGTGGGCGAGGAGGCGGTTCGAAAGACCCGCGAGGCGAAGGAAGCGGAGGCCCTGTCATGATTCGGATGCGCTCGATTCTCGAGATTGCGGATAACACGGGTGTTAAGCGCGCTTCAATGATTGGTGTGCTGCACGCTCACGGGAAGATGTGGGCGGAGGTGGGGGACGTCATCAAGGCGAACGTGAAGGAAACGACTCCGGATGCCATGATCAAAAAAGGGGAACTTGTCGAGGCTGTCGTGGTGAGGACGCGCCGGCAGATCCACCGGCCGGACGGCTCTTACATCCGGTTCGACAGCAATGCGATTGTCATTATTGATGAGAAGAAGAACCCCAGGGGAACGAGAATCTTCGGACCTGTCGCCCGCGAATTGAGGGACAAGCAGTTCACGAAGATTGTTTCTCTTGCTCCAGAGGCTATCTAAGCAATGTTTCGTGTTAAACGTAACGACCAGGTTGTGGTGATCGCCGGAAAAGACCGCGGAAAGAAGGGAAAGGTCCTCACTATCCAAACGGAGCGCCAGCGGGCGGTTGTTGAGGGTTTGAACCTTGTTAAAAGGCATATGCGGAAGTCCCAGAACGCCCCGCAAGGTTCGATTGTAAGCCGCGAGAATCCGATCCCGTTGGATAGGCTTCTTCCGGTATGTCCGAAATGTAATCGCGGAGTCAAAGTTGGATTTAAGAAGGAGTCGGACGGCTCCAAAACCCGTATTTGTAGAAGTTGTGAGGAGAATTTCTGATGGCGCAGACGACGGAAACCCGCGCCGTACCGCGGTTGTTGGAAAAATATCGCAAAGAGATCGCGCCCTCATTGATGAAGCAATTCGGCTACAAAAACATATTTCAGGTGCCTCATTTCACGAAGATCGTTCTTAACATGGGTGTGGGGCAGGGTGCGCAGGATGTGAAGGTTATTGAGCAGGCCGCTCTTGAGATGGGGCTCATCACCGGGCAGAAGCCGGTGATCACCCGCGCTAAGTTGGCGATCTCTAACTTCAAGATTAAAGAGGGCCAGCCGATCGGGGTGAAGGTGACGCTCAGGCGTGCGCACATGTATGAATTCTTCGATCGTCTGACGAGCGTAGCGATGCCCCGCATCCGTGACTTTCGCGGGGTTGATCCGAAGGGTTTTGATCAGGGAGGTAATTTTGCTTTTGGTTTGACGGAGCAGTTAATTTTTCCGGAGATCGAGTTCGATAAGGTGAACCGGGTGCAGGGGATGGACGTCATCATCTGCACGACGGCGAAAAACCGGGATGAGGCGTACGAACTGTTGAAGCTGATGGGATTGCCTTTCAAGCACAAGGAAAAATCTTAAGGGGCGCCGATGGCGAAGAAATCTCAGATTGAACGGTGGAAGCGGGCGCCGAAATTTCAGACCCGGCGTTACAGCCGGTGCGGACGATGCGGCCGGGCGGCTGCGGTTTATCGGAAATTTCAGTTGTGCAGGATTTGTTTTCGAGAGTTGGCCCACCGGGCGGAAATCCCCGGTATTCTGAAAGCAAGCTGGTAATTTAACAATGAGACGGTTGAGATGAGTCTGTCAGATCCTGTTAGCGATATGTTGGTTGCCGTGCAGAACGCGAGCAAGGCGGGTAAGGCTCAAGTGGATGTCAAAGCCTCGAAGTTCTCCTCCGCGATTTTGGATTCTCTGAAGGGGGAGGGGTTCATCCAGAACTGGCGTTTGCTTAAAGAAAGCGACCCGCAGGGTGTATTGAGGGTTTACTTGAAATATACCAAGGACCGGAAGCCGATTTTACGGCGCGTACGCCGGATATCAAAACCCGGATTGCGCGTCTACGTTCCGAAAGCGAAGGTTCCTCGGATATTGTCCGGGATTGGAGTGGCTATCCTCTCCACCCCCCAGGGAGTTCTTACTGACCGGCAGGCCAGAGAGGCCGGTGTCGGCGGTGAGATTCTCTGCTACGTTTGGTAATAAGGTAAAAAGACGATGTCACGCGTTGGAAAAGTTCCGATCGTTATTCCGCCGAAAGTAAAGGTGGATCTGCAAGGTGCCCTGGTTTCTGTCGAGGGGCCTAAGGGGAAGCTTTCTCATCAGGTTCCTCAGGGGCTTTGCGTTGAGAATGCGGAGGGAAAACTGCTGGTTAAGCGGGAGTCCGACACCAAGACGCTCAAAAGCCTTCACGGTTTAACCCGCACCCTTGTTTATAACATGATCAAGGGGGTTACGGACGGTTACGTGAAGGAACTCGAAATCCAGGGGGTTGGTTACCGGGCTCAGGTCAATGCCGGAAAGCTCGAGCTTTATGTTGGGTTCACTCATGCGGTCATTTATCCGATCCCTCAGGGAATTACAATCGAAGCGCCGAAACCGACCCAACTGGTCATAAAGGGCACGGACAAGGCGCTTGTCGGTTTGGTCGCGGCTAGGATACGCGATTACGCGCCTCCTGAGCCTTATAAGGGGAAAGGGATACGTTACGTTGGCGAGGTTGTCCGCCGCAAGGCTGGTAAGGCGGTCGCTTAACGGGCGAAAATACGGGTTCTTAAACAGATGCCGATTACACGAAGCAGAGAAGAAAAGAGAAAACGCAGGCATCGTCGCGTGCGCAAGAAGGTGATGGGTACCCTGGAGCGGCCCCGTTTGGTGGTGCGCCGCAGTTCTCTCCACATGTACGCGCAATTCGTTGATGATTTTGCGGGTAAGACCTTGCTGGCATGCTCGACTCTCGAGCCGAAATTCCGCCAGGGTTCTTCCAAGGGCGGCAATGTTGAGGCGGCCAAACGTCTCGGTGAAGTGGCGGCGCAGGCGGCCAAGGCGGCAGGTGTGAAGAAGGTGGTGTTTGATCGGGGAGGTTATCTGTATCACGGGCGCGTAAAGGCTTTAGCCGATTCGGCCCGGGCACACGGTTTGGAGTTTTAATCCGTCATGACAGAAAATACAGAGAATGTTGAGAATAATGTGGAAAAACCGGCTGAAGCGCCCGTAGTGGCGGCTCCCGCGGCTCCTCCTGCGGGTCCGGGGGGCGGTAAGCGCCCTGGTTCCGGCGGAGGCCGTGGCGGTCCCGGCGGAGGCCGGGGTGGTTTTGGCGGAGGCCGTGGTGGTTTTGGCGGAGGCGGGGGCCGTGGCGGATTCGGCGGCGGAGGCCGTGGCGGCGGACCGCAGAGGCAGGGAGGCCAGGGAGGAGGGCCCCCCCAGCAGTTGAATGCTGTTGAGAAAGTGGTCGCTATCAACCGCGTTGCCAAAGTCACCAAGGGGGGCAAGAGGCTCTCTTTCAGCGCTTTGGTAATCGTCGGCGACGCCCAGGGGCAGGTGGGTTGGGCGTTGGGAAAAGCGAATGAGGTTGCCGACGCGATCCGCAAGGGGTTGACGATGGCCCGCAGAGGCATGTTTAAGGTGCCGATGAAAGGTTTTACGATCCCGCACGAGACCATCGGCGAATTCTCTTCTTCGCGAGTGCTTTTAAAGCCTGCAGGCCAAGGGACCGGAATCATTGCTGGTGGCACCGTCCGGGCCGTGTGTGAGGCTGCCGGCATCAAGGATATCTTGACGAAATCGATTGGTTCGAACAACCAGATTAACCTGGTCCATGCCACGGTGTCCGGTCTCCAAGGGCTCCAGTTTCCGAAAGACGCGATTGCCCGAAGGAAGGAAGACGGGGTACCGCTGTGACGCCTGTGAAGGAATCCGCAAAACTAGGCGCTTTAAGGCCTGCGAAGGGAGCCACCCACCGCTCGAAACGGAGGGGCTTGGGCGAGTCTTCCGGCCATGGAAAAACCTCTGGCAGGGGGACCAAGGGACAGAATTCTCGCTCCGGTCGTGGAACCCGTCCGGGATTCGAAGGCGGTCAGATGCCGCTGATCCGGCGTATTCCGAAAAGAGGTTTCCACCATACTCCCCGGATTCATGTCGAGATTGTGAATTTGGAATCGCTGAATCGGTTTCCGGTCAATGCGGTTGTGGACCCGGCGGCTCTCAGGGAGATACGGCTCATTCATTCGTCCGAGTCCCAGGTGAAGATCCTTGGCGATGGGGAGCTGAAGCACCCTGTAACGATCAAAGCGCATCGGTTTTCGAAATCTGCTGTGGAGAAGATTACAAGCGCTGGCGGTAAGGTCGAGCCGATCTGCTGATGCTCAAGGCATTTGCGAACAGTTTTAAGATTCAGGAACTCAGAAACAGGATTTTCCTGACGCTGGGGTTGATAGTTGTTTACCGGATCGGGAATTTTATCCCATTGCCCGGCATCAACGGCCAAGCTTTAAGAGAGTTCTTTGAAAGGTTAAGCCAGCAGTTGGGGGGAACCCTCTTTACCGTGATGGATCTCTTCAGCGGCGGTGGGTTGTCCCACATGACGATCTTTGCCCTAGGTATCATGCCGGCCATTTCGGCATCCATCATCATGCAGCTGTTGATCGTGGTTCTGCCGAATTTAGAGCAGATGGCCAAAGAAGGGGGAGAGACAGGTCGCCGGAAAATCAACCAGTATTCCCGCTATTTGACCGTCGTATTGGGAGTCATGCAGGCGCTATTCATCAGCCTTTGGCTGGAGAATGCCCGTAATTTTGAGGGGATCCAGATGGTTCAAGATCCCGGATGGGGTTTCCGGTTTCTCACAATCATGACGCTTGCGAGCGGTACGGCGTTTATCATGTGGTTGGGCGAGCAGATCACCGCTTTTGGCATCGGTAACGGGATGTCTATTTTGATTACGGCCGGAATCCTTTCCAGTCTGCCAACGGCTGTTCATCAGCTGTTTGTTTTAGTGAGCCCTTGGGCGCCGGCACAGAGGCAGGTTCAGCCGTTCACTTTGCTGGTCATGGCGGCTATGTTGGTCGGAGTCGTTCTTTTGGTCGTGGCGATCACTCAGGGTCAGCGGCGCGTGCCTGTCCAGTACGCCCGGCGTGTTGTGGGCCGCAAGGTTTATGGCGGGCAGACGAGCTATATTCCGATCCGGGTTAACCACGCGGGTGTGATGCCGATCATTTTCGCGCAGTCCATCTTGTTGTTTCCGGCGACGTTGGCCGGGTTTACCGGAGTCCAGGTGCTTCATGATATTTCTCGGTGGTTAACGCACGGACACCTTCTGTACACGGTCCTTTATATGGCATTGATTGTTTTCTTCGCCTATTTTTACACGGCGATTGCTTTCAATCCTGTGGATGTTGCGGACAATATGAAGAAGTTCGGTGGCTTTGTCCCGGGGATACGTCCCGGGCGTCCCACGGCGGAGTTCTTTGACAGGTTGTTGACCAGGATCACTTTGCCCGGCGCGATTTTCTTGGCGGGGATCGCGGTTTTCCCGGATCTTATCGGGAAGTGGCTAGGAATCCCGTACATCGTTGCGAGTTTTTTCGGCGGAACGAGCTTGCTGATCATCGTGGGTGTTTTGCTGGATACGATGCGTCAGGTTGAATCGTTTCTCTTGATGCGCAACTACGAGGGATTTTTAAGTCATGGGAAGCTTCGTTCTCGCCGTTAAGGGGGAGCGATGCGGCTCATTTTTCTTGGGACTCCTGGCGCTGGGAAGGGGACGGTAGCGACTCTTTTGAAAGAGCGCCTCCGCGTGGCCCATTTGTCCAGCGGAGATCTTCTCCGGGATTCGGTTAAGAACGGTGATTCGACGGGAGGGGAGATAGGCCGCTATATGAAGTCGGGTGCTTTAGTGCCTGACAAGTTGATTACCGGTCTTATGCTTAGCCATCTGGACCAGTTTGGAGTTTCGGGTGATTTTGTTCTCGACGGTTTTCCGAGGACGGTGGAGCAGGCGCAGGACTTGGACCGGGATCTTGCGGGCAAAAAGAACGCTCCGATTGATTTGGCGATAGATTTTCAGGTTTCTCCTGAAACGGTTGTTAAGCGTTTGATAGGTCGGCGGGTTTGTGAGAAGTGCCGACTCAACTACCACGTAGAGAGAATACCTCCGCGAAAACCGGGCATATGCGACCGGTGCGGATCCGAACTGAAGGCTCGGGTGGATGATCAGCCGGAAACGGTGAGAAAGAGATTGGCCGTGTATGAGGACCAGACGGCCCCTCTGCTTGATTTTTACCGGAGATCGGGCAAGCTGAGGCTTGTTTCGGGTGATCAGAACATCGAGGATCAGTACCAAGAGTTGATCCATGTGCTTGAACGGGACCGTTTGTTGAACGTGTGATGATCGAGCTAAAGTCCCCCAGTCAACTGGATCTCATGAGGCAGGCAGGAAGGATTGTGGGGGAGATATTGGAATCGTTGCGCGAAGCGGTTCGGCCTAGCGTGACGACCCTTGATTTGGATCAGTTGGCGTTGGAGATTATGCTCAAGCGCAAGAGCACACCAGCTTTTAAGGGTTACCGGGGGTTCCCGGCGCATATTTGCGCATCGGTCAATGAAGAGGTGGTTCACGGTATACCTTCCGCTAAGCGCAGTTTGCAGGAGGGGGATATCGTGGGGCTCGATGTGGGAGTGATCGTTGAAGGGTATTACGGTGATGGGGCGATCACAGTTTCGGTGGGTAAGGCGAGCGCCGAGGCGGTTCGCCTCATGGAGGTGACCGAGAATGCCCTTATGGAAGGGATTGCGATGGCGACGCCGGAGCACCGATTGTCCGACATCTCGCATGCTGTGCAGAAAGCGGTTGAATCGCGCGGATACTCGGTTGTCCGTGAGTTTGTGGGGCATGGAATAGGCACCCAGCTGCATGAGTTGCCCCAAATCCCGAATTATGGGAAGCCGGGGTTCGGTCCGCGGCTGAAGCCGGGGATGGTGCTGGCGATTGAGCCGATGGTGAATCAGGGTGGGCCTGAAGTGGCGATCTTGGATGACGGATGGACTGCGGTGACAAAGGACAGGAAATTGGCCGCCCATTTCGAGCATACTGTGGCGGTAACGGAGGCGGAGCCGGAAATCTTAACTTTATGGCCAAAGAAGAAGCCATCCAAGTAGAAGGAAAGGTGGTCGAGGCTCTGCCCAATGCCATGTTCCGTGTTGAGCTGGAGAACGGCCACAAGGTGTTGGCTCATGTGGCGGGTAAAATGCGCATGCATTTTATACGGATTTTGCCCGGAGACAAGGTTACGGTGGAATTGTCTCCTTACGATTTAACAAGAGGCCGGATCACGTTTCGCATAAGAGGTTGAGAACGTTAAGATGAAAGTAAAACCGTCGGTACGCAGAATTTGTGAGCAATGCCGGATCGTCAAACGGAATCGGATCATCCGGGTGATTTGCTCGAATCCCCGTCACAAGCAAAGGCAGGGTTAAAAAATGCCACGTATTGTTGGAGTTGATTTGCCTAAAGAAAAGAGGATTGACATCGCGCTCACTTATCTTTACGGCGTTGGGCGCGTGGTGGCGACAGAGATCCTCGCCAAGGCGAATATAAAACCGGAGGTTCGGGCAAAGGATTTAAACGAAGACCAGATTAACCGCATCACATCGGTGATCCAGCAGGGATACAAGGTGGAAGGAGACCTCAAGAGGGAGATCTCTCAGCATATTAAGCGGTACATTGATATCGGTTCCTACAGGGGATTGCGCCATCGCCGCGGGTTGCCCGTCCGCGGGCAGAGGTCTCACACCAACGCGCGGACCCGGAAAGGGCCGCGGCGTGGTGTTGGGATGCGCAAGAAGCCGGCTGTTTCAGCGGGTCCGAGTCCGAAACCCAAGTAAGTGGTTTTATTCTTAATAACTAAGAGGATCGCTCTTAGAACCCAAGATAAAGGTTACACGGAGGAGTAACATGGCGGAAGTAAAACCGCGAAAAAAGCAGAAGGTCAGCGTCTCGAGTGGGATTGTGCACATTCAGGCGACGTTCAACAATACGATTGTGACAATTACAGATAAGCAGGGGAATACCCTCTGCTGGTCCTCGACCGGTGTTGTCAAATTCACCGGGTCAAAAAAGGCGACTCCTTTCGCGGCTCAGGTGGCTGCTGAAGATTGCGCGAGGAAAGCGATGAATCTCGGTATCCGGGAAGTTGAGGTCTATGTGAAAGGTCCGGGATCCGGCCGTGAGTCTGCTGTCCGCGCGCTTCAGGCTGCAGGGTTGACAATTACGATGATTCGGGACGTCACCCCGGTTCCGCATAACGGGTGCCGTCCTCCCAAGAGAAGGCGGGTGTAAATGGCACGCTATACCGGACCAGCTTGTCGTATCTGTCGCCGTCAGGGAATGAAGCTTTTCCTGAAGGGGACAAAGTGTATGACCGATAAATGCCCCTTTAACCGGCGTGGTTTTCCGCCCGGCCAGCACGGGCAGAACCGTGTCAAGAAAATGACCGACTACGGTGTCCAGCTGAGAGAGAAGCAGAAGGTCAAGAAGATGTATGGACTCGCTGAGAAGCAGTTCCGCGGGACCTTTAATAGGGCCTCCCGCGCCAAGGGGATTACAGGTGAAAAGCTGTTGGAGTTGCTGGAGCGCCGGTTGGATAACGTTGTCTTCCGGCTGGGTTTTGCCACCTCCAGGCCGCAGGCCAGGCAGTATGTTCTTCACGGGCATGTGCGTTTAGGCGACCGTCGGGTCAATATCCCCTCTTTCTCGGTAAAATCCGGGCAGGCAGTACGATTGGCCGGTTCGGAGGAGTTCCTTAAAGCGGTAAAAGAGATACGGGAGCTGACGAAGGAAAGACCTTTGCCTCCCTGGTTGGACCGGCATCCGGAAGATCCAGCCGGCACGGTGGTTGGTGTTCCTGCCAGAGGGGACGTGCAGTTCCCAATTCAGGAACAGCTGATCGTCGAGTTGTATTCTAAGTAAGAGGCAAGGTCGGCCGGGTTCGGTTTAGCTCTTCGCCTTTCAAGGATCTATTGCGCAGATAAGGAGGTTTGGAATGGGCATTGCATGGAGAGACTTTGAAATGCCGTCGAAAGTGGAGTGCGATGACGCGTCGTATACTCCCACTTTTGGGAAGTTTGTGGCGGAGCCCTTCGAGCGGGGTTATGGAACAACGGTCGGCAACTCTATCAGGCGGGTGTTGCTCTCTTCGTTAGAGGGGGCCGCGGTGACTTCTGTCAAGTTTGACGGAGTGATGCATGAGTTTTCCGCTGTTCCAGGCGTGGTGGAGGATGTCCCGCAAATCATCATGAATATCAAGCATCTGGTGATCAAGTCGCACACCCGGTCTCCGAAGACTTTGACGATTTCGGCTGAGAAAAAGGGGGAGATCACGGCGGCGAATATCGTCACTGATGAAACGGTTGAGATTCTTAATCCCGATCTCCATATCGCGACCCTTTCCAAAGCAGGAAAGTTTTTTTTGGAAATGGAGGTGGGAATCGGAAGGGGCTATGTTCCGGCGGAAAGAAACAGGAAAGAGTCACAGCCTATAGGTGTGATTGCTGTGGATTCTATCTTCAGCCCGGTTCGAAAGGTGAACTTCCTCGTGGAGAACACCCGCGTCGGGCAGATGACCGATTACGAGCGGCTTATACTCGACATTACCACCAGCGGCGCGCTGAACCCCAAGGAAGCTCTCTTGATGAGCGCGCATATTTTCCAGAAGCATATGGAGGTGTTCACATCGTTCGGCGAGCTTCCGTCTGAGGAAACTGCCGAAGAGGAGGAATCCCTTCCGCCGGATATGGTGGAGAAGCTCCGGTTGCCGGTGACCGAACTGGAACTATCGGTCCGGGCCGCCAACTGCCTCCGCGAAGCTAAAATTAAAACCATCGCGGATTTGGTGGTAAGGAGCGAGCCGGAAATGCTGAAGTTCCGGAACTTCGGCAAGAAGTCTTTGTCCGAGATTCAAGAAATACTCAAGAAGATGGGATTAGACCTCGGCCTGAAGCTGGACCGGAAAACTTTAGAACAGATCGGCAGTTCTGTCTAGACAAGAATCGTGTAGGGAGGATACGCCATGGCGCACGCTGTTTATACCCGAGATCTGGGCCGCTCACGGAGTTTTCGAGAAGCAACGGTTCGCAGCCTTGCCCAGGCTCTTTTAAAATACGAGCGTATTGAGACCACCTTGGCCAAGGCGAAAGAGGCGCAGAGGTTGGTCGAGAGGCTCATCACCTTGGGTAAGACCGGGTCTTTAGCGGCTCGGCGCCAGGCGATCAGCAGGCTCAACGACTCGAAAATGGTGCACCGGCTGTTTACCACGGTTGCGCCCCGGTTCTCCGCCAGAACGGGCGGCTATACCCGGATTATGCATTCCGGTGTCAGGCCTGGGGATGGAGCCTCTCTCGCGGTTCTGGAGCTTGTTGAGTTAGCTCCTGAATTGAAAGAGGAGAAGAGCAAGAAGAAAGAGCAGCAAGCCAAGCGGCCCCCTAAGGCCGGGAAGCCGACGGTAGAGGAGTCTTCCCGGAAGGCCGGTTCTCATGTTGTGGATCGGCTCCCGGCGCCGAAAGGTTCTCCGGTTTTCGAGGCGGAAAAGGTGGCTGAGGAAGGGCCCGAAAAGAAGCCCCAGGTGAAGGAAAAAGAGACGGAGCCTTCTTCGGACAAGGGCAAAGAGAAGAAAGAGGAAAAGAAAGGTTTTATCGGCGGTCTTCGGAGATTTTTTAAGGACCGCACTAAAGACTAAGGGGCACCGACCAAATCATGCTGACACAGCGGATTCAGGCCGTACAGCCCTCTTCCACTCTCAAGATTACGGCTCTTGCCCGTGAACTGAAGGCGCAGGGCAAGAAAGTGATCAATCTTGCCGCGGGTGAACCCGATTTTGACACGCCAAAGGCGGTTAAAGAGGCCGCTATTCAGGCGATCCAGGAAGGGTTTACCAAGTATACGCCGACGACTGGAATCCCGGAGCTTAAAGCGGCAATTATCACAGCCCTTTCTCGTACGCGGAAACTGACCTACCGGCCGGAGCAGGTGGCAGTCACCTGCGGAGCCAAACAAGCCCTTTACAACCTCCTTCAGGTTCTTGTTCAAGCCGGGGACGAGGTTTTAGTGCCCTCTCCCTATTGGGTCAGTACGCCGGAGATGGTTCGCTTGGCCGGGGCCTCGCCAGTGGAGATTCGGATGGACCCCTCCCAGGGATTCCGTCTGGACGCGGCCGCGGTGGAAAAAGCCTGCACTCCAAAAACAAGATGCCTTGTGCTAAACAGCCCCTCCAATCCTACCGGAGCTGTTTTCGATGAGAAACGGCTTAAGGAGATCGCCCGTGTCGCCAAGGCGAGGAATCTTTGGGTGATCAGCGATGAGATCTACAGCCAGTTGGTCTACGGCGTCGAGCATAAGTCGATTGCTTCAGTCGCTCCGGAAGTTTTCGACCGGACCATCGTTGTGGACGGCATGTCGAAAGCTTATGCGATGACCGGTTGGAGAATCGGTTATCTGGCCGGTCCGACCGAGGTGGTGGAGGCGACGTCACGGCTTCAGGACCACTCCACATCGAATCCAACCTCGATCAGCCAACGGGCCTCGTTGGTCGCGCTGACCGGGGACCAGTCTCCCGTTCTTGAAATGGCAAAAGAGTTTGGCCGCCGGAGGGATTATCTCGTGCAGCGGCTGCCGAAAATCCAGAAGGTCTCCTTCGTGAAGCCGGAGGGAGCCTTTTACTGTTTCGTGGATATTTCTGAAACGCGGTTGAATTCAAACCTGTTCGTGGAGAAACTGCTTCACGAGCATCAGGTAGCGACCATTCCGGGGGCGGGTTTCGGCTGGGACAATTACATCCGGATCAGCTTCGCTACCGGCATGCAGGATATTCAGGAAGGTTTGGATAGATTAGAACGGTTTATTGGGAGCCTTCATTAATATGGCCTATCGAGTAACGTTGATTCCAGGGGACGGGATTGGGCCGGAAGTGGCTTATGCGGCCAAGGCGTGTTTGGATGCGACCGGTGTGAAGATTGATTGGGAGATCCACAAGGCGGGGGAGGGGGCCATTGCCGAATTTGGCACCCCTTTGCCGGAGCCGCTGCTGGAATCTATCCGGCGGAACAAAGTGGCGCTGAAGGGCCCGATTACGACGCCGATCGGAACAGGATTCCGTTCCGTGAACGTCGCCTTGAGGCACGCGTTGGATTTGTATGCCTGCGTCAGGCCCTGCCGGCTTTATGCCGGGGTTCTTTCCTGCTATAAGAAGGTGGATTTGGTCATCGTTCGGGAGAACTCCGAAGATCTTTACGCGGGCATCGAGTATGAGGACGGAACAAGCGAGGTCAAAGAATTGATCGGTTGGGTGAAAAGCCACGGAGGTAAGACGATCCGGTCCGACGCGGCTGTTTCGCTGAAGCCGATCTCGGCGAGCGCCACCGAAAGGGTAGTCCGCTACGCCTTCGACTATGCCGTAAAAAACGGCAGAAAAAAGGTGACCGCCGTCCACAAAGCGAACATCATGAAATTCTCCGATGGTCTTTTCCTTGAAACCGCCCGCAGTGTTGCTGAAAGGTATGCCGGCAAGGTGTCTTTTGATGATCGGTTGGTGGACAACATGTGCATGCAGTTGGTCCAGCATCCTGAAGGTTTCGATGTGCTCGTGCTTCCTAATTTGTATGGAGACATTCTGTCCGACTTGTGCGCCGGTTTGGTCGGTGGGTTGGGGATGGCTCCGGGAGCCAATATCGGCGATGATGCGGCTGTTTTCGAGCCGGTTCACGGATCTGCTCCAAAGTACCAGGGTTTTAATAAGGTCAATCCGACGGCTACGATCCTTTCCGGTGTTTTGATGCTCAGGCACCTCGGCGAACTGAAAGCCGCTGACCGTCTGGAGGAGGCGGTTGCCGGCGTGCTCAAAGAAGGGTGTGATGTGACTTACGATTTAAAGCTGACCAAAGACGATCCGACCACCGTGGGCACTAAAGAGATGGCGGATGCCATCATCCGCCGCTTGAAGTCAGGATGATCTTGAGCGCCTTCTTCAGGCGTCGCCGTATCCTATACCCGTCATGACATCGGGCACCTTTCCGAAGTGGCTGCGGCGCTCCCTGAGTGTTCACGGCCAGTGGACCCAGGCCAAAGTCCTCGTTAAGGAGCTGGGTCTTCACACCGTCTGCGAAGAGGCCCGCTGTCCAAACCTCGGAGAGTGTTGGTCCCACGGGAACGTCAGCTTCATGATTCTCGGGGACAAATGCACCCGGCGTTGCTCGTTTTGTTCGGTGGCGACCGCGAAGCCGTCTCCTGTGGATGTGCTGGAACCTCAGAGGCTCGCGGAGGCAATAAACCGCCTGGGCCTTCAGTATGCTGTTGTCACGTCGGTTGCCAGAGATGATTTGGCCGATGAGGGCAGCGGCATTTTTGCCGATTGCGTTCGCGAGATCAAAAAACGAACCCCTTTAGTGAAAGTGGAAGTTTTAGTGCCCGACTTCCATGGCCGTAGAGAGCTCATTAAAACGGTGGTGGATTCCGGCCCGGATGTTTACAATCACAATGTGGAAACGGTTTTTCGGTTTTCACGGGAGATCCGTCCTCAGGCCGATTATGGCCGGTCCCTCGACGTGTTGCGGGTTGCCAGGGAATTGGGCGGTCCGGATATGAAAACAAAAAGCGGCCTGATGGTGGGACTCGGGGAGAAACCGCAAGAGATTCGGCAGGCAATGGTGGATCTTCGCTCCGCGGATTGCGACATCTTGACGATCGGCCAGTATCTTCAGCCGACGTCGGCGCACAGAAAGATTACTGAGTTTGTGACGTTGGAACAATTTGAAGAATACCGCTCTTGGGGTAAGGAGCTTGGTTTCTCGTTTGTGGCAAGCGGCCCTTATATCCGGTCTTCGTACAATGCGTACGAAGCGTTTTCCGGTCAGGAGGGAATTCATTTGAAGGAGGTCTCTTAAACGGCATGTTAGAAGCCAACCGGATGAAGCGGTTGCCTCTGTACCTGTTCACCATCATGGATGAATTTAAGGCACGGGCGATTGCCAAGGGGGTGGATGTCATTGACTTGGGAATGGGCAACCCTGATTTACCCAGCCCGCCTCACGTCGTGGAAGCGCTCTGCCAAGCGGCGCGCAAGCCGGAGAACCACGGTTATTCCCGTCCCCATGGGGATGTGGAAAAACGGCTGAGAAAAGCGATTGCCGACTGGTATATGCAGCGCTTCAACGTTGAACTGAATCCGGCAACGGAGGTTTTGCCGCTCATAGGTTCTAAAGAGGGTATTGCCCATCTGGCGCTGGCTTTTCTCAACAGCGATGATTTTGGCCTGGTCCCTAATCCGACATACCCTCCTCATGCCAACAGCATTATTATGGCCGGCGGCATTCTTTACAATATGCCGATCGGCCCCGAAAACGGTTACAAGCCGAACTTCAAAGCCCTCAGCCGCGACGTGGTCAAGATGTCGAAGATCTTTCATGTGAGCTATCCGCATAACCCAACAGCGGCCTGCGTTGATCTTGATTTCTATAAAGAGCTTGTTGAATGGGGCAAAGAGAAAAACTTGATCTTATGCTCTGATTTGGCGTATTCCGACATTGTTTTCGACGGCTATAAAGCCCCGAGCATCTTCCAGGTCAAGGGAGCAAAGGAAGGCAACTGCATCGAGTTCCACACTGTTTCCAAGAGCTACAACATGGCGGGTTGGAGGATCGGATGGGCGGTAGGAAACTCGCAGATTCTTCGTTCCCTCGAAAAGACAAAGTCTTACATTGATTTCGGCCTTTTCCGGGCCGTGCAGGAGGCGGCGATTGCGGCTTTGACCGGTCCTCAGGATTACGTTAAGAATTTGGTCGAAACCTATCGGAAGCGGGTGGAGTTCTTCGTGGATGGCTTGAACAACATCGGCTGGAAAGTGGAGAAGCCGAAAGCCACCTTCTATATTTGGACCCATCTGCCGGCAAAATTCAGCGGGATCACTTCGTTGGAATTTGTCCAGCTGCTGGTGGATGAGGCGGGTGTTGTGGTGGCGCCCGGAACCGGTTTCGGGGAGTACGGGGAAGGGTACGTCCGGTTCGCGCTCGTTCAGTCTGAGGAAAGGCTTAAAATCGCTCTCGAGAGAATCAAGAGGGTTTTGGCGATATCTTCTTAATGTCCTAAAGCCAGAGGATTCTATGCATAAGAAGATCATGATCATGTACATTACGGTCCGGTCAGGGCATTACCACGCTGCCCAGGCTATTGAGAAAGGGATCCGTTTCTATCAACCCGATGCAGAGATCATCACTGTTGACACCTTCCAGTACCTGAATCCAATTCTCGCTCGGATCATTGACAGACTTTACCTCTCCGTTGTGCAAAAACTCCCGGAGTTGTGGGATTACCTGTATGACAACCCCAAGGTCATCAAACGGTCGGATTGGCTGATGCAACTGCTGCACCGGTACGATTCTCCCCGGCTTAAAACACTGATGCAGGATTTTAACCCAGACTCCGTGGTTTGCACCCAGGCATTTCCTTGCGGGCTTGTGGCGGACTACAAAAGAGAGCACCGGGTCAATATGCCGCTTTATGGTGTGATCACCGATTTTTCTCCTCACGCTTACTGGGTTCATGACACGGTGGATGGATACATCGTGCCGGTTGAAGAAAGCCGTGAGTGGCTCGCCAACCACCGGATTTCCCCTAAAAACGTTCATGTGCTGGGTATTCCAATCGATCCCCGATTCTCGGAATTCCCCAACGTCGAGCAAATCCGCAAGAGGCTTCAGCTTTCCGGCAATCTGCCGACCATACTTCTTATGGGAGGCGGGCAGGGGCTTGGTCCCATGCTTGAAGCGGTTGAAGCACTTGATTCGATTACCCGGCCGATGCAGCTGCTTGTGGTGACGGGTTCCAACGAAAAGCTTTACCACCGTCTGATCAAAATGGTTCCGAAACTCAAGCACTCGGTCCAGGTTTTCGGCCACGTTGAGTTCATCGCCGATCTGATGAGCGTTTCTTCCTTGATCATCACGAAACCGGGAGGATTAACGACATCAGAAGCCCTTGCTAAAGGGCTGCCGATTGTCGTTTTAAATCCTCTCCCCGGTCAGGAGGTCAAGAACTGTGATTTCTTGGTTGAGGCAAAAGTTGCTCGGAAAGCGCCTAATCTTGAGGAATTGCCCCGAGTCGTCCAACAGCTGATAGACAATCCGCACGAACTTCAGTCCCTTGCCGCGAATGCGAGGAAGATTGGTAAGCCGAAGTCGGCGTTGGATACGGCTCGGCTCGCGTTGGAAAACTGAGATCGTTTGAGGGAGGCGTGTTTTTCTACCTTTTCTATTGGCTTGGTTCAAGGGCCGCTCTGCTGTTGCCCTTAAAGGTCTCTTATTGGATTGCCAGCCGAACCGCCGATTTTTGGAGCAGAAGGTCCCTTGTGGACCGGGAAGCGGTCCGGTTGAATCTCTGCGCCGTACTGAACACCGATCAAATTTCTCCCGAGATGGTCAACGAAGTTTTCCGAAACTTCGCCAAGTACCTCGTTGATTTTTTTCGTTTCAGCAGTCTGACCCCTCAAAGATTGCGGAGCCTCGTTCGGATAGAGGGTTTGGAAAATATGAAGGCTGCCTTATCGCAAGGGCGGGGAGCGATCGGGCTGACCGCGCACCTGGGGAATTTCGAGCTTGCCGGAGCCGTCCTTTCCCTGATGGGCATGTCGGTCAACGCTGTTGTTTTGACCCATCAAAATTCCCGGGTGGACGCGTTCTTTACGCGGCAAAGAAACCGGGTCGGTGTCAAAATAATCCCGATCCAAAAACAAACCCCCAGGGAGTTTTACGTCAAATGCGTTTCTGCTTTGCGCGGCGGGGAGATCCTTGCTCTCGTGGGGGACAGGGACTTCTTCAGCCATGGTTTGGAGCTGCCGTTGTTCGGGAAAACGATTAAGGTTCCGACGGGGCCAGCAAATTTCAGCCTGAAGACTGGTGCTCCGATTGTTCCGGGTTTTCTCGTCAGGGAAAAGGATGGGTCGTATAGTCTTTTCTTTGAGAAGCCGATTGCCATCCCCCGAGGGATACCAAGAGAAGAGGCTGAAAAACAGATGACGCAAGCCTGCCTGAACGTGATGGCGCAGTACATACGCAGGTATCCCACTCAGTGGTATGGGTTCCGGGAATTCTGGAGGCAAATCCCTGCCGTCATCATTTAACTCTTTTATGTCCGAAAGAATTTCTCATCTGGCGGCGCAGACCTGCGTTGTTATACCGGCTTATCAAGCTGAAGAGATGGTTGCGCCGCTCGTCAAGTCAATCTGTTCTCAGGGGCTAACCGTTATTGTGGTGGATGACGCTTCGATCGATGCTACCGCCCGGAAAGCGGAGGAGGCCGGCGCGGTAGTGATCCGGCGGCCTGTCAACGGCGGCAAGGGAGCAGCTCTTCGCCAGGGGCTGAGTGAGGCTTTAAATGGGAAGTTTCAGTGGTTTCTCACGATAGACGCGGATGGGCAGCATCTTCCCGAGGAGCTTGCTCTCTTTCTTGCGGAGGCTGACGGCGGTGCCTACGACCTTATTGTCGGCAACCGGATGTGGAACCCCAGAGAAATGCCGTTTGAAAGGTGCTTTACCAATTGGTTTATGTCCCGCCTCCTTTTCCGCATCACAAAACAGCGCGTGCCGGACACCCAGTGCGGTTACCGAATTGTTTCCCGCCGCGTGCTGGAGAATATCTGCCTGACGGCTGACCATTACGAGATCGATTCCGAATTTGTTGTTAAAGCCGCGTGGGCCGGTTTTGCCATAAAATCAATTCCAATCAGCTCCGTCTATAGGCGGGAGTTAAGTTTCATCCGGCCCCTTCAAGATACGGTCCGTTTTTTCCGGTTCCTGGCCACTATCAAACGGCCCTCCGTATGAATTTTGACGAGGAGCGCGATCGGATGGCAGAACAGATTTCTTCCAAGAGCGTCAAAGACAAAAGGATTCTTGAAGCCTTCCGGAAAGTTCCGCGCCATCTGTTTCTCCCGGAGAATGTGCGGTTCCGCAGCTATGAGGACAAGCCTTTTCCGATTGGCGCTGACCAGACAATCTCCCAGCCCTCGCTGGTCGCTCAGATGATCGAACTTCTTTCCTTGCCGTCTCACGCGCGCGTGTTGGAGGTAGGAACCGGATCCGGGTATGAAACGGCTCTTTTGGCTGAACTGGTCTCTGAGGTCTATTCGATCGAAAGGATACCTTTTCTGGCGGAGTCCGCGTGCCGGCTTCTGAAAGATCAGGGGTACAAAAATATTGAGGTGCGAGTGGGGGATGGTACGGGTGGATGGCCGGAGAAGGCCCCTTTTGACGGCATCCTCGTTGCGGCATCCGCTCCGATGCTGCCGGAACCTCTTTTGAACCAGCTGATTGAGGGAGGGCGTTTGGTTATTCCGATCGGCTCGGCCGATTCCCAAACCCTTACGATGGTCATCCGTAAAGAGGGAAAATTTATGGCTCACGACCTCTGTAAGTGCCTCTTTGTCCCGTTGATTGGTAAGCATGCCTGGCGGGAAGAGCCTTCCACGCATGAGCATCTACACGACGTTTGATATGAATGACGGTGAAGATCTCCTCATCTCCGCGTCATTTTTCAAGATTTTGCTTGACCTCCGTTCTTCCCGCGTGATACAAACCTTCTAAGACAACAGATACCGTGTGAGGGAAGCCTGTCAAAAACAGGCGCGGCCCCGCCACTGTAGTCCCGCCTCCGCCAAAGATTTCCGGCGGAGATGTTTTCAGCGCAAACAAGCCACTGTCCGGCCGAAAACTTGGATGGGAAGGCGTGCTGAAAGCGGGAAAGCCAGGAGACCTCGCGGTGTCAGTATAACCTGCAGTCGCATCGAGTTCCTTCGAGGGGGAGGAACAAGGCTAATTCAGCATTCCCGCCTTCTTTTCCCTCGGGTTCTCGTCGGATTGCCTTACTCGAGGGGGTTAATAAGGATGAATTATCTCCGCGCTGTTTCTGTCGTCGCCGCTGTTTCTCTCCTGTCCGTTTCTGCCGTTTATGCCGAAGAGCAAACCTCTGAGGGAAAACCTATTTCGCTGGGGGACCTTCTCATCTCCCCGCGCCGGATTCCAGGAATAGGGATCGAGGAGTCTAAGTTTGCCGGAAGTGCCACCGTGATCACAGAAGAGGAAATCAGGCGCTCGGGCGCTTCCGGGATTATCGAGCTTTTGGCCCATCAATCGGGCATCAGTCTCCTTGATTCCAGGGGGAGCGGGCTCGGCGCCGACTCGGGGGTAGGCCTCAGGGGGTTTGCCAACGGTTCCCGCACCAACGCCTTGGTTTTGGTCAACGGCGTTAGGCAGAACAGGATCACGTCGGACGACATCCACTGGCTCTCCATACCGGCCGAGCAGATTGCGCGGATAGAGGTCATCCGGGGCGGCGCGGGCACGATTTACGGGGAGGGGGCTTTGGGCGGCGTCATCAACATCATCACCAAAGAGGGGGGCACTCGCCCGATCCAGGCGGAAGGCTCCGCGGAAGCGGGCAGCTATCTTCACCGGAGGGTCACATCGATCGTGCGCGGTGCGAAGGACAAGTTTTCCTACAGCTTGGGAGTGACGCGCGAAGAGGATGGGGGTTACCGGGACCGTGTTGTTTCCCGGGGGACGACGGTTAATTTTTTCACCGGTTGGGACCCGACCGCAGATACCCAACTGAAGTTCCATGTCCGTCATCACGCGGACACAAGCGGTTTCGCCGGCGGCATCACCCCGCAGACGGCGGAGGCGGACCGCCGCCATGCCGGAACATTCGCCGGTTTCTTCGAGGATAATATCAACGAAATATCGGGCCAGCTGACCCAGGAGATCGGGACCTCTTGGACGGTGAGCGGCAATCTTTTTGTCACGGACAGGGATTCCGATTCTGTGACAACCTCCCGGTTCGGTTCGGATACTCACACAGCAGGGACGGGACTCAGGGCCAGCAACGAGATAGGGGAAGGTATATGGCAGCTGACCAGCATCGCCGGGACCGATTTGTCTAGAGACAAAGCGGTGACCGGCGACCGGGGCGGTCTCAAATCCGAGTCGAACCGCTGGGCCTACGGTCTCTTTATTGAGGAGGCACTGGAGCTTTACGAGCGCTTGACGGTGACGCTTGGGTTTCGCTACGACAGGAGCCATTACGAAGAAGACCTGACCTTCCCGACATTTGTCGGTTCTCTCCATTTCGAGGGGAGATCTCCGAAAATCGGCATCAACTACGAGGTGAATGATCAGCTGAACTTCTATACAAGCGCTGCCCGAGCATTCAAGGCGCCTAATATTGATGACCTCGACGCTGTACTGCCTCCGTACAACGACTCGGTCGGCCTGAAGCCCCAGCAGGCGGACCATTTTGAAGCCGGCGCTCGCTGGAACCCGGCCACATGGCTCCGGACCGGCATTGCCGGATTCATTATCCACACGAAGGACGAGATCCTTTTTAACCCGTACACATTCTTCAATGCGAATTTTACGACGCGCCGCGCGGGTCTGGAACTCAACATGGACGGGGAGATCAAGGGGATTTCCTATTACGCCACGTACACGTTGATGAAAGCGCTGTTCCATAAAGGCGCTTTTACAGGCTATGAGGTTCCGCTGATTCCTCGCCACCGGGGAACGGCGGGAGTACGCGTGCCTGTCGCGAGAAATTTATCGGCCTCCGTTGATCTCCTGCTGGTCGGTAAGCAGTTCCGTGTCAATGATTTCAACAACCTGTTCCAGGCCAACGGTTATAGTGTTCTGGACGGAACGCTTGAATACAAATTCCCGAAGGTGAAGCCTTACTTCAAGGTGCTGAATATGCTTGATCAAGAGTATGAAGCCTCTCCGGCTTCAAACGGCACAAACATCACAACGGGCGTCAATCCGGCGCTGCCGCGAACCTGGGTGGCGGGTGTGTCGTGGGAATGGTAAAAGGTCGTCTCGTCCTGTTTCTTTTGGTATAGTAAAGAAGCGATTTTCAAGAGGAGATCCTATGCAACAAATTGCACTGCCCGTTTTCTTTGTGGTTCTTTCGGTGATTCTCCGGTTGTTGCCTCATGCCTGGAATGTGGCGCCGGTGATCGGCGTGGGGCTTTTCTGCGGGGCCTATCTCCCTCGCCGGTGGGCTCTCGTTGTTCCTGTCTTGGCGATGGCGGCGGGGGATCTCCTGCTTGGGTGGATCCCGGAACATCTTTTCGGCTGGGTCGCCGTTTTGTTGAGTGCTTTTATAGGTTTTGCCTTGAGACACAAGCGGACTCCTCTGCGTGTTGCCGGGGCTTCCTTTTTCGGGTCCACCATTTTCTTCCTGTTGTCGAATTTCGGTGTCTGGGCGGTTGGGTGCGGCAGAGGTTTTTACCCTCCCACATGGGAAGGTCTTGCCGCGTGCTATGCCGCCGGGATTCCCTTCTATAGAAACGGCATTGCCGGTGATCTTCTTTACGCCGGTATCTTATTCGGCAGCTACGAGTTCCTGTTCCGATGGTCCTCCCGGGCATCAACGGTCGAAATCGCCGTTTCCAAGCAGCCCTGATTCTGTCCCTCCTTTTTCACGGAGTCGTGGGTGCGGCCGGGACGGGATGGATATCCGGCAGCCCTTCGCGGGACCAGGAGGATCTTTCTTCTTTGTTTACGGCGGCGAAAGAGGCAGGTTCTTTGACCACGTTTGTTTATGTGGAGACAACGGGGGATACTCTCCAGCTTTCCAGAAAGGCAGGAAGCAGCCCTCCTGCCGCAAGCGCGGAAGATGAGCAGCGTTCTGTGCTGAAAGAAGAATCGGCGGTTTCCTTAAAAAACGGAGCATTCGCGTTCGATGGTTCCCAAGACAGCGCTCTGCAGCCCTATCTGGACCAGCTGCGCGGAAAGATCGCCCTGGCGGTCCGTTCATCAGGAAATGGTTTCGGCGGCGATGTTCTCCTCCATTTTGTGCTCGATAAGAGCGGGAATTTGGAATCTGTCGGACTTATACCGGACAAAAACATGTCGGACGTTTCCCTCCAGCAGAAGGCTCTCCTCGGTGTGAAGTCGGCCGCTCCTTTCCCGCCGCTGCCGGAAGCTTGGCCGAAGAGAAACACCTCTTTCACTATCCGTTTGATCTTTCGTCCTCAGGAGTTTTCCGGGTGAATTTAAAATCCGCGGTTCTCTTGTCACTCATGATTCATCTCGGTTTCTTGGGGATTCGGCCTCCTGCCGGTATTGTCCCGCCGCGTGAAACGCTGAACTCAATCGAGGTCACTTATCAATCCGCGGAAGAGAGGGTGCAGAGGAACCGCGGCAGGGAAAACGCCGTTGTTTCACGGGAAAACCCCCGGAAGGAGCCGGCGAAGCCCCCGCCATCCTTGGCCTCCTCTCGCGAACCGGTTCAGCCTTTAAAACCGACTGGTGAACCGAAGAGTCTGCCGCGAAACCAGACTCGGCCGAGCCCCTCGGCGCAGGCGCCAAGGCCTGAGGTGAAAATCGGCGCGGAGGAAGAGTCTCAAAACTCTTCCGTTTCTGTCCCGAAAGGGATGGCGGCCGGCCTGGCCGAATCGGCCTTTGCCGCGGTCGAATACAAGAAGCTGGTGCGCCAGCAGTTAAAGAACCGTCTTGCGTATCCCTTAATCGGGATAGAGGGAACGGTCAAGGTGCACCTTGTGGTGAACCCGGATGGGCTCCTTAAGCAGGTGGAGATCATGGAGTATTCCGATCGCCGGCTTGCCGAGGCCGCTTTGGACGGGATCCGCTCGGCCGCTCCATATCCCCGTTTTCCAAAAGAGATGCAGGCAGACTCGCAAGATTTTGATTTTCTCGTCCAGTACTGCCTCGGCCTCGACGAGCTTGACTCCCTCTGAGCTCTGCTGTATCATATAAAAAATAGGAGAGTTATGATCATATGCCAGTTGTAGAAGTTCGTGAAAATGAGCCTCTCGAAAAGGCTTTGCGCCGTTTAAAGAAGAAGGTGGAGCGGGAAGGAATTCTCAAGGTAGTCCGGGCTCGGAAGCATTATGAGAAGCCGTCGGTGGTCCGGCGACGCAAGCTTCGAGAAGGCCGCAGACGAAGTTAACAACCCCCCTCGTATTTCTTGTTCTCCTTATCGCCGGGTGTCAGCCAATGACTGTTCCGGGAAAGAATCTTTTTCCTCCTCTCTCCTCTGTCCGAAAAGTTGAGCCGCCTCCTTATGTCCGCCGTGTTCTGCCCAATGGCCTGACCATTCTGGTCCAAGAAGATAAGAGTAATCCTCTGGTGGCTTTTCAGGCCACCATCCGCACCGGGTCCGCCACGGAAGGATCTTATTTGGGGGCCGGAATCTCCCATGTGGTGGAGCATATGCTTTTTAAAGGGACAGCCCGCCGGCCGGTCGGCGCGGTTGAGCGGGAGGCCAGATCTTACGGCGGAACCTCGCAGGGTTTTACGACCTACGACACCACGAGTTATCAGTTTGTCGTGAACAAGGAATCCTGGTTTCAGGCCGCCGATCTGCTCATTGACGCCGTCTT
This sequence comes from uncultured Planctomycetia bacterium, assembly GCA_964373715.1. Classification (GTDB taxonomy): domain Bacteria; phylum Omnitrophota; class Gorgyraeia; order 1-14-0-20-64-10; family 1-14-0-20-64-10; genus CAMTXI01. Next base: position 159,513 of record CAYJVR010000001.1, read on the forward strand.
TTTTTCCAGTTTTGATCCGCAGGAATTCATCAAAGAAAGGGGGGTTATTTTGAGGGAGCTGAAACTCGGCAAGGACGACCCGGATCACATCCAGTGGGAGCTTCTGTTTGAAAACGCCTACAGGGTCCATCCCTACCGGGTTCCGATCATAGGGTATGAGCCTGTGGTGAGTGCTCTTACCCGGGAAGATATCGTTTCGTACCACAAACAATGGTATGTCCCGAATAACATCGTGATTGCCGTTGTTGGGGATGTGGATGCCGAATCGGTGGTCCGCCGGATCGAGGAGCTGACTGCTGCGCTTCCGGCCGGCAGGCCGTCGGCTCAGGCCCTTCCTGCCGAACCTTTGCAGTTTTCCCCCCGGGAGGTGACTCAGGAAGCGGATGTGGCTGTGGCGATGACCGCTATCGGATTCCCCAGCGTGGCTTTGGCGGACGCTGACCTCTTCGCGCTCGATCTGCTAGCCCGGCTTTTGGGAGGCTACCGGGGATCGTGGCTGGATCACGCTCTGAAGGAGACGGGGATCGTCCACGCGGTGACCTGTTGGAATTATACGCCCCGGGATCGGGGATTGTTTGTCATTTCCGCCCGGATGGATGCCGGTTCTGAGGGGAAGGCCGTTGAAAAAGCTTTTGAGCAGGTGGCCCGCGTGCAAAAAGAGTTTTTTGATCCCTTAGAAATAGAGTCGGCGAAAAAAGGGTTGTTGAGGAATTATCTTGAGGACCGTCAAACGGTGGCCGGGCAGGCCGGCGATCTCGCGGGTAATGAAATTCTGTTGGGAGATCCTCTCTTCGGGTACCGCTATTTGGAGGGGATTCAGCGGGTAACGGCTGAGGATCTTAAGCGTGTGGCGGCCGTGTATCTCAAATCGGAACGGGCGACGATCGTGAAGATTTTGCCTAGAGGGACGCTGCAATCCGTGGGCAAGCCGGCGGCCGAGCCGGCGGTTGAGCCTTCCATCGAGAAGGTGGTTTTCGCCAACGGGGTGAAGGTTCTCTTAAGGAAGGATTCAAGGATCCCTTTGGCGACCGTGCAGGTGTCCCTCTTCGGGGGCGTCCGCCATGAGTCCGAAAAGAATAACGGCGTTTCCGCGCTTGTCTCCCGCATGTTTTTGCGTGGAACCCGCGAGCGGGACGCGCAGGGGATTACCCGAGAAATTAATCAGATGGGAGCCGTGATCGCCCCCTTTTCGGGCCGCAACAGCATCGGCTTGACCCTGGAGGTGATTAGCAGCGCTTTGCCTCATGCTCTGTCTGTGATGGCCGACCTTTTTTTGAACCCCGATTTTCCGGAACAGGAGTTGGAGAAGGAGAAACGCCTTCTTTTGGCGGGTCTGAAAACGAAAGAGGAAGATCCATTCTCTTGGGGGATGCGCCGGTTGATGGCGACGTTATTCACCGTTCATCCCTATCGTTTGGATCCGATGGGTTATGAAGAGTCGGTGTCGAAGCTTAAACGGGAGAACCTCTCCGGGTTCTATAAGAGGCTGCTTGATCCCCGGGCTATGGTCATCAGTGCTGTGGGCGACTTCCGCCGAGAGGACCTTCTGTCTGTTCTGGAAGGAACCTTCGGCAAGCTGCCCGCGCCGTCTTCGGAAGGCATCTCGGTGCCTCAAGAGCCCCCGTTGACAAGCATTCGGGAGCGTGTGGAAGCAGCCCCCAGGCGTGAGGGGCTCATTATGATCGGTTTTCGCGGGATTCAAGTCAGCGATCCTGATGCCGCTACGCTGGACCTTATTGACGCTATTTTGGCCGGCGGCGCCGGCAGGCTTTTTGATGAAGTCCGGGAGAAAAGGGGATTGGCCTACACGGTCGGTTCTTTCGGCGTTCACGGTGTGGATCCGGGCGCGTTTATTTTGTATGCCGTTACCGAACCTGCCCAAATCCAGGAGGCAAAAAAGGTTCTGTTGGAAGAGGTGGAGCGGCTCAAGACGGTTCCGGTGCCTGAGGAGGAGCTCCAGCAGGCCAAACAGGGGCTTTTGGGCGGCCGCCGTATTGCGCGGCAGACCCAGGGGGCGGTAGCGGCGCAGATCGGGCTAGACGAGTTGTACGGCCTGGGGTACGATTATTCACAGCGATATGAATCGGATGTGAAGGGTGTTACAGCCCAGATGATCCAGGATTTCTCCAAGAGGGTGCTGGACAGCCGGCGTTGCGTAGTGATCATCGGTCAGCCGGAAGAAGGGACAGCCTTTTCCGGGGTGCCTGATGGGCTGGCTGAAATTGTAGACGTCGGGCCGGACGGGAAACGCTGACGGCGGCTGTGCCAGCTAAAAAACGGTCCGGCACCCTTCGGGATCCGGTAGTTGCCGGAGTTTTTTACCCGGCTCAGAAGGGGCTTCTCGCGGATATTGTGGACCGTTCCTGCCGGAAGCCCGCGGTAAAAGAAGATCTTCTTGCTGTTGTCGCGCCGCATGGCGGGTACTTGTCTTCAGCGGCCGTGGCAGGGGCTGCTTATTCCTGCTCGGGGCCCTGTTCGGCGGCCGTTATTGTCGGCCCGAAGCACACGAAGGTGGGAAGTCCGTTCGCGCTTGTCACCGAAGGGGTATGGAAGACCCCTTTTGGACAGCTCCGGGTTCACCAGGAATTAGCCGAGGTTCTTTTGGAGGAGGCGGACGGTTTCTTGGAAAAAGACGCCGCGGCGCATAGAGAGGATCATTCGATTGAATTGCAGCTGCCGTTTCTGCAGCGCATGGTGAAGATACGCCGGTTTGTCCCGGTTCTTTTATCGGAGGAAGAGAACCCCTCTTACCGGGAGATTGGGCAGGCCATTGCGAGGGCCCTGAAGCGGGGGCGGGAGAAAGGGAAAGTCCTTTTGGTGGCGACGTGCGATTTGACTCGCTATGAACCGCAGGAAATCGCGTGCCGGAAGGATCGGTTGGTCATTCAAAGCATCCTTGGGCTAAACGATTCTGGATTGGTAGAAACCGCCGGGCACCATTCAGTTTCGATGTGCGGCGCCTATTCGGTGGCGACGGTGCTTGCGGCGGCCAAAGCGCTGGGCGCTTCCGCGGCGCGGTTGGTATCTTATAAAACGAGCGGCGACGCGACTGGAGAATATGAGTCGGTTGTCGGCTATGCGGGGATAACGATTTCATGAATATGGATGAATCTCAGAAAGAAGTGACTAAAAAGGTGGACGAGGCATGGAAAGAACGTGTGGAAAAGGAGAAGATCGCTCCCTCCGAATCCGTGATTCATCCGGCGGCTGAAGCTCCCAAGACGGGAAAAGCTCCGGAGGAACCGCGCCGTCAGGCGCGGCAGGACCAGAAGCCGCGGCCGCAGGGCGTTTCCCAGGAGGTGCCTCAAACCGAATTCACCTTCTTCCTCTCCTCTCTTTCGATGCAGGCGATGATCGCCCTGGGAGATTTGCCTCACCCTTCTACAAATCAACCGCATGAGGATATGGAGCAGGCAAAATACCTCATTGATACGGTGGGAATGCTGCAGGAGAAGACGAAGGGAAATCTGACGGGTGAAGAGGCGTCCCTCTTGGAAAACCTCTTGTATGAATTAAGAATGCGGTATGTCGCCAAGATGGAAGGCGAACCCGGGGGGACGCCATGACGATTGTCTCCTGGATCGGGATTATCGCCCTTATTCTGCTCGGTATGATCCTTCTTTCCGTCTGGCGGATGGTTCGTTCTCCATTGCCGTTGGAGATGCAGCAGGCGTTGGAGAAGAAGGAGCAGGCGAAGCTGGACATTCTCAGGGACGAGTGGTCCAAACGGCTTTCGGAAGAGATTCAGAAGGTGTGGAACCAGATGCAGGGCCAGGTGCAGACCACCGAGCAGACGGTCAGCCAGAAGCTCCAGCAGGTCAACGACACGGTGTCGAACGCGACAAAAGAGCTTGGAAGGCTCCATGCGGCGATAGAGAATGTAGAGCAGGTCGGCCGCAACGTCGCTTCCCTGCAGGACCTCTTAAGAGCGCCGAAAATCCGCGGCGGCATCGGGGAGTTTTTTCTGGCCGACCTTCTTGCCCAGATTATGCCGGCGGATTTTTATTCTCTCCAGTACGGTTTCTCGGATGGAGAAAGGGTGGATGCGGTGATTCGCATGGGCGGCCGGCTGGTGCCGGTCGACGCGAAGTTCCCTCTGGAGAATTTCCGGCGGTTGGCGGAGGCCGCCACCGATCAGGAGCGGGCCGATTCGCGCAAGGCGCTGATCCGAAACGTTAAAGGCCACGTTGACGCGATTGCCGACAAGTACATCCGGCCTTCGGAGGGGACTTTTGATTTTGCCTTGATGTATATTCCGGCCGAAAACGTTTATTACGAAGTCATGGTAAAAGACGACGAGATCTCGGATGAGAAAGGTTTTTTTCAGCACGCGATCCATCGCAAGGTGATCCCTGTTTCGCCGAACAGTTTTTACGCCTATCTGCTCGTTATTCTTCAGGGGCTCAGAGGATTTGCCGTGGAGGAACGGGCCAAAGAGATTTTGGCCGGCTTAAGCAGCCTTCACAAGGATATTTCCGGTCTGAGGGACGCTTTCGATCTGGTCGGAAGGCAGATCAATAACGCCTCGCAAAATTTCACGAAAGCGGAGAAGCATCTGTCCCATTTTGAAGACAGGTTGAAAATGATTGAATCTTCGAAGAAAGAAGAAGCCGGGGAGCTATCGGTTCCCGCGCAGGAGTCATTAAAGGAGGTTTGAGGATGATAGATCCGTTATTGTTGGAGATACTCGCGTGTCCCTCCTGCAAGGAGCCCCTCAGGGAGGAGGGAGAATCTCTTCTCTGCGCGAACCGGTCGTGCGGCCTGAGGTATCCGGTCCGTGACGGCATACCGATCCTGCTTGTTGAAGAGGCGCATAAGCCGCAGGGGGATTCTTCCAGGGCGGGGGCCGATAAGAAGGCATGAAGCGTATTCTGGTTATCCATGGGCCCAATCTGCAGCTGCTGGGCCAAAGGAATCCGGCTGTTTATGGTCGGACCACGTTAACGGGTATCAACAAGGTACTTCAGAAACAGGCAGAACGGTTAAAGACCCGCTTAACGGTTTTTCAGTCGAACCACGAAGGGGAGATTGTGGATACCATCGGCAAGGCGCGCGGGCGTTATGACGGGATACTGATCAACCCGGCGGCCTACACCCATACGTCGGTGGCCATCCGGGATGCTTTAGAAGCTGCGGGGTTGCCGGCGGTGGAGGTCCATTTGAGCAATATTCACGCGCGGGAGACGTTCCGGCAGAAATCCCTCATGAGTCCGGTGGTGACGGGTCAAATCAGCGGTTTCGGTCCGAACAGCTACACGCTGGGGCTGATTGCGCTGACAGGTTTGTTGACGAGCCAACGCTCAAAACGTTAGAATATAAAGCTATGTCGATATCAACCAGTCAGTTCAAAACCGGCATGGCCATCCTCTACAATGGCGAGCTCTACATCATCATAGAATTCCAGCACGTCAAGCCCGGCAAGGGGGCGGCGTTCGTCCGGACCAAACTGCGGGCGGTGAAAACAGGGAAAATCCTGGACCGGACTTTTGACTCCGGCGAGAAATTCGAAGACGCTTTTATCGATAAGAAACCCCTCCAGTACCAGTATAAAGCGGGGGACACATTCCATTTTATGGATCTCGAGAACTACGAGGGGAAGTCCTTCACCAGAGAAGAACTGGGGGACGCCGCTAACTACCTGCTGGAGAACATGGAGGTCAGGGCGGAGCTTTATAAAGAGGCGCTCGTCGGTTTCGAATTGCCGACTACCGTCACCTTAAAGGTGGTGGATTCCGATCCCGGCTTGCGCGGGGACACCTCTAAATCCGCTTTGAAGTTCGCCACCTTGGAAACCGGCCTGAAGATTCAGGTGCCGTTGTTCATCAGTCCAGGAGAATCAATCAAAGTGGATACCCGGACCGGAGAGTACTCCGGACGGGCTTAATTCGCTGACCTCCCTGAACCCGCCTGAATCTCCGTTTTCCGTTGGGCGGCGAAGGGGAGGCTAAAACATCAAGAGGCCCAGATGAATTTGAAGGAGCTGAAAGAGTTGATTGCCCTCATGAACGAACACCAGCTTGTCGAGATCGAGCTGGAGCGCGAGGGGATAAAAATCCGGCTCAGAAAAGCCGGGGCAAGCGTGGCCGGCGACGGTGTTGTGGTAGAACGAACGGTTCAGGCGCATGCGCCCAGTCCCGCCGCGGCTCCTGTGCTGGTTCCTGAAGCGGCCCCGAAGATCTCCGGGATTGAAATTAAATCCCCCATGGTCGGCACATTCTATAGAGCGCCGGCTCCGGAGGCTCCTCCCTTCGTTGAGGTTGGGCAGGAGATCAAACCGGGACAGGTTTTGTGCATCCTTGAAGCGATGAAGCTGATGAACGAGATTAAATCTGAGGTAAAAGGGCGGATCGTCAAGATTACCGTGGAGAACGCCCAGCCGATAGAATTTGGTCAAACCCTTTTTATCGTCGAACCAGCGTAAAGGTTTTTCGAATGTTCTCAAAAATTCTTATTGCCAACCGAGGAGAGATTGCGGTCCGGATCATACGGGCTTGCAAGGAGCTCGGCGTCCGTACCGTCGCTGTCTATTCCGAACCGGATATGGAGTCCCTCCATGTGAAATTGGCCGATGAGGCTGTCTGCATTGGGCCCGCCCCTTCCGCCGCCAGCTACCGGAATATACCGGCGCTCATCAGCGCTGCGGAGATCACGGACGTAGAGGCGATCCATCCCGGGTACGGTTTCCTCGCGGAAAACGCCCACTTTGCCGAAATCTGCGAGTCCTGCAAGATCAAGTTCATCGGGCCGAGCCCTGAAGCGATCCGGGCCATGGGCGACAAGATTGAAGCCAAGAAAATCATGGGCAAGGCCGGAGTCCCGTTGATCCCCGGTTCTCAGGGCGGCGTGAAGCTGAAAGAGGAGGCCTTAAAGATCGCCAAGCAGATCGGATATCCGATCATCATTAAGGCGGCTGCCGGCGGCGGAGGGAAAGGGATGCGCGTGGCTCATAACGATGTTCGTTTGATTAGCGCGTTCATGACCGCTCAGGCTGAGGCCGAAGCGGCCTTCGGCATTCCGGATGTTTACATTGAGAAATACATTGAGAGTCCCCGTCACGTGGAGATTCAGGTGATCGGCGACAACTACGGGCATGTTGTGAGCCTTGGGGAAAGGGACTGCTCCGTCCAGAGACGTCATCAGAAGCTGATTGAGGAATCTCCTTCGCCTGTGGTGGATGCTAAACTCAGGAAGAAGATGGGGGAGATGGCGGTGCGAGGCGCCAAAGCGGTCAATTACACGACCGTCGGAACGGTCGAATGCCTTGTGGACGCGCACGGCAGTTTCTACTTCATGGAGATGAACACCCGTATCCAGGTGGAGCATCCGGTGACGGAGCTGGTAACCGGGATTGACCTTGTCAAGGAGCAGATCCGGATTTCCGCCGGCCAGAAGCTCTCATTCTCTCAGGATGATGTTCGTTGGTCGGGGCACGCCATCGAGTGCCGGATCAACGCGGAGGACCCGGATCAGGATTTTATGCCTTGTCCGGGGCAGGTGATGGTCTACCAGGCGCCTGGAGGTCCTGGCGTCCGGGTGGACAGCCATCTTTATACCGGCTACTGGGTTCCTCCCCATTACGATTCCTTGCTGGCGAAGGTGATTGTCCATGGGAAAACCCGGCAGGAAGCAATCCAGGTGATGTCGAGAGCGTTGGATGAGATGGCGGTTGACCCTATCAAGACTACGTTGCCGTTTCATAGGAGGGTGATGAAGGATCCCAGCTTTATTTCAGGGAAATACTCGACCGATTTTGTGGAGAAGATGTACGGCGCTCAGAAACCTGCAGGTGAATTGGTGGGCTCATAATAAATGTCCCGCAAAACTGACCTTGGGTCCGTTATGATCCGCAACGATGTCATAGGCACGATCGCTTCTTTAGCCGCCCAGGAGGTGATGGGGGTCATCGGCGTTTGGGACGGCATTGTTCCCTGGAAAAGGGTCATGGGCGCAAGCCCGGTTCGTGTCGAGACACAGGACCAGGATATCCGCTTGTGGCTGAGCCTTGTGGTCGAGTATGGCGTGAATCTGCCGGAAGTTGCCCTCCAGGTCCAGGATCGTGTGAGGGAGATGGTGGAGCGGTCAACGAACTTATCAGTTTCAGAGGTCAATGTCAGTATTCATCATGTGAAAGCAAAGCGGAGCGAGACGACATGAAGCTCTTTATCTGGATCATCATGGGTTGTTACATGACTCTCTTTAGCTTATTGGGGGTCGGATTGATCAGTTTTTCGTTTCATTGGGTTCCCGTGGAAGGGGCGCTGCAGTGGTTGGAGACGGCTTATCTGCAGGATAATCTTCGTGCGGCCCTTGTTGTTACAGGGGCGGGGTTGATCGTGTTGAACTGGATGATTGTCCAGCTGACGCTGGCCAAGTTTCAGCGCCAAAAGACGATTGCTTTTGAAAATCCGGATGGCCAGGTCACGGTGTCGTTGTCTGCGGTCGAAGATTTTCTTCGGCGTTCGGCGCGCGAGTTGCCGGAAGTGAAAGACTTAAGGGCCGACGTGGTGGCCAGGAAGGGCAGAATAGTGGTCCGGGCGAGGGTCGCTCTTTGGTCGGAGGCGCATATTCCGGAGGTGACTGAACGGATTCAGGCTATCGTCAAATCCAGGATACAGGAGATGCTTGCCGGCATTGAAGAGCCTGTTTTCGTGCGGGTCCACGTGTCCAAAATTTCCCACCGGGATGAAGCGGATAAAACGCATCACAACCGGCGGGATGAGCTTCCGACCCACTTCAGAGGAGGGTTTTAGGAGTGGCTGTGCAGAGCACCACCAAGCAGAAATCGGTTGACGGCCAAAAGGTGGCCATTAAGAGGATAGGGATCCTTACCGGCGGTGGCGACTGTCCTGGTTTGAACCCCGTGATCCGGGCGGTTGTGCGGAAAGCCTTGACCTTCGGGATCGAGGTGATTGGGATCAAAGACGGATGGAAGGGACTTATCGAGAAGCAGACTATCCCGCTTGATCTTCAGTCGGTTTCCGGCATCCTTCACCGGGGCGGCACAATCCTCAATACCTCCCGGACAAACCCGTACAAGAATCCAGCGCATGTTGGGGCGGTTAAGGCCAACGTCAAGGGGCTTAAACTCGATGGGTTGGTCGCCGTAGGCGGGGAAGATACCCTAGGTGTCGCTTCCAAGCTGGCGAAAGAGGGGGTTCCTGTCGTCGGCGTCCCGAAGACGATCGATAACGACTTGAGTCAAACCGACTACACCTTTGGGTTCGATACGGCCGTGAACATCGCGATGGAATGCATCGACAGGCTCCACACCACTGCGGAGAGCCATCACCGGATCATGGTGGTGGAGGTTATGGGCCGTCACGCGGGCTGGATTGCCGTTCACGCTGGAATCGCCGGCGGCGCCGATTTTATCCTGGTGCCGGAGATCCCGATTGATTTAGATGAGGTGTGTAAGGCGATCAAGAAACGGCACGCCCGCGGGAAAACATTTTCCATCATTGTGATTGCAGAAGGTGCGGAGTTTAAGGCCGGGGAGACTATCACCCAGGCTAAGAAACTTGATGCTTTTGGGCATGTCCGCCTCGGAGGCATCGGTGAGTCTTTGGCCGATATAATTGAGAAGAAGACCGGTTTCGAAACGCGCGTGACCGTTTTGGGGCACATCCAGCGCGGGGGATCGCCCACCGCTTTTGACCGTGTTTTAGGCACCCGGTTCGGGGTGAAGGCGGTTGAGTTGGTGGTGAAAGGCGAGTTCGGGAAGATGGTGAGCCTTCAGGGCAACAAGATTGTTTCCGTCCCGATTGAAGAGGCCGTGAAGGAGCTGAAAACCATCGATATGGGGCTTTACGACATTGCCAAAATCTTCTTTGGTTGATATCCATAAATTCGATTCAGAAATCGAGCAGCGGCTCACGGAAAGCATCCAGACCAAACAGCTGGTGCTCGAGACTCTGGTCCCCGTGATTAACGAGGTAGCCCACCTCCTCATCGAGGCGCTTGAGTCGGGCGGAAAAATCCTGATTTTCGGCAACGGAGGCTCGGCTGCCGACAGCCAGCATATCGCGGCAGAGCTGGTGGGCAAGCTGCTTGTTAAGCGGCGTGCTTTGCCGGCCATTGCTCTGACGACCGACACGTCGGCTCTGACGGCGCTGGCGAACGATTTTGGGTATGAGAGCGTTTTTCAAAGGCAGGTCGAGGCGCTGGGGCAGAAGGGGGATGTCGCGGTCGGCATCTCGACCAGCGGCCATTCGCCGAATGTTTTGTTGGCCGTCCAGACTGCCCGTGACATAGGGATGAAGACCGTGGCGCTCACCGGCCGTGATGGGGGGCCCCTGTCTAAAGCGGTGGATCACAGCATCACGGTTCCTTCCGATTCAACGCAGCGGATTCAGGAATCCCACATCACGATCGGGCATATCCTGTGCGAACTCATTGAAGCTCACTTTGCGAGGGGCTAAGGGGGCCGTCCTTCCCCTGAAGAAACTCGTCTCTGTTGTGCGCGGTCTGCGCCGGCAGGGGCGGACCGTTGCTTTTACCAACGGCTGTTTTGATATCTTGCATGTCGGGCATCTCGATTCTTTGGAGAGGATCAAGAAGAAAGCCGACGTTCTTATCGTCGCCCTCAATAGCGATGCCTCTGTCCGCCGATTGAAAGGGGTGGGCCGTCCCCTCGTTCGGGCGAAAGAACGGGCGAGGCTCCTTGCGGCGCTGGAACCGGTGGATTTCGTCACGATTTTTTCCGAAGACACCCCCTTGAAGGTGATTTGGGCGATCCGTCCCGATGTTTTGGCCAAGGGAGGGGATTGGAGACCCGAGCAGATCGTCGGTTCGGACATTGTTAAGGCTTCCGGCGGCCGGGTCATTTCTGTGCCCTATATGCCGGGACATTCCACGACCCGCTTGATTAAGAATATCCGGGTTTCCGGAACGATATAACAAACATTAAGGTGCCTTTCATGCCGGACGGGAAGACCCTCCAGAAATTCCCATCCTCCCGCGATATTTTTCAGCTCCTCGATGCCAACCTCAACCGGGCGAGAGAGGGGTTGCGCGTGTGCGAAGAGACGGCCAGATTTTTGCTCAAAGACCCGTCCCTGACCCGCCGCTGCCAGAGGATTCGCTATGAGCTTCGGAAAACAGCCGTCACTTTTCCTAAAGCGGAGCTTCTCCGATCGAGGGATTCGGCGAGGGATGTGGGACGACCTCTTTTAAGGGGGCGCCCATCCTCCCACCGGGTGGTTGCAGACCTCGTTTTGGCCAATTCCAAAAGGGTTCAGGAGGCCCTGCGTGTTTTAGAGGAATTCTCCCGTATTCTTTCGGCCCGACAGGCCGTTTCTTGGGGGTCGCTGCGTTTCCGGGTTTACCGACTTGAAAAAGACCTTATTTCAAAATTGTCGGCTTTACGTCATCGTTGACCGGTCGGCGGTTGGCGATCGGGATCCCGTTTGGGTGGCTGAAGCGGCAATCCGCGGAGGGGCGGATGTTATTCAGTGGAGGGACAAGCGGTCTGCCGACGGCGCTTTCTTAGAGACGGCAAGGGCTTTAAGGGCGGTGACGCGGAGAATGGGAGCCTTGTTTATCGTCAATGACCGGGTTGAGGCAGCCCTTCTTGCCAACGCGGATGGGGTTCACCTGGGGCACGAAGATATCTCTGTGAAGGAGGCCCGGGTTTTGGTAAAGGGTTCGATGCTGATCGGCAGGTCCACCCATTCGCTGGGAGAGGCCAGGCAAGCGCAGGCCGCCGGGGCCGATTACATCGGTGTTGGGCCTGTTTTTAAGACTCCGACCAAACCCGGTTACCGGGTTGTGGGTACCGAGCTCATCCGGCAGGTAAAATCCAGCATCCGGATCCCTTGGGTGGCCATAGGAGGGATTGACCTTCAGACTCTGCCTTTGGTATTATCGGCGGGTGCGGTTCGTGTTGCGGTTGTCCGGGCGGTGGCTGGAGCCTCCGATCCGGAGAGTGCGGCTTGCGCCTTCAAATATAATATCCTAGGAATCAAGCGCTTAAAGGATTACAAACCACTGAAATGAGCCTCCTTATTGTTGGTTCCATCGCCATAGACTCCATCCAAACCCCCTGGGGAGCGGCGAACTCTGTTCTCGGCGGATCGGCGACTTACGCTGCTTTGGCGGCCCGCATGTGGTCTCCTGTAGGGGTTGTAGGGGTTGTGGGGAGCGATTTCCCGTCCCGGTACATCAAGCTCTTTGAAAGAGAAGGGATTAACGGGGCCGGTTTCCAGCAGATTCCTGGACGGACTTTCCGCTGGAAGGGGCGCTACAACAAAGATTTACAGCCGACGACCCTTTCCCTCGATTTGGGAGTCTTTGCCGGATTCCAGCCGATCCTTTCCCCCTCCTTGAAAAAGGCCAAATATGCTTTCTTAGGGAACATCCATCCGACCCTTCAGTGGCGGGTTCTGCGGCAGCTGGAGTCGCCTCGGATTACCGCCTGTGATTCCCGGGATGACTGGATCCGGACCCAGCGCCGGGGTTTCTTAAAACTTCTCAAACAGGTGGACATCATCTTTTTGAACGACAGTGAAGCCAGGCTCTTGACGGGGCTCCATTCTTTAGTCCAAGCGACCCGGGTGTTGGCCAGGCTCGGCCCGAAGGTCGCCATTGTTAAGAAAGGGGAGCACGGTGTGTTGGCCGCGTCCAAAGAGGCCTTCTTTTCCCTTCCCGCTTTTCCGGTTCTGAAAGTGGTTGATCCGACCGGAGCGGGGGACGCGTTCGCGGGGGCGTGCCTGGGTTATTTGACGACACAGAAGAAGATTTCCTGGGACGCGCTCTGCAGATCGGTTCAGTATGCCTCCGTAGTGGCCTCCATGACGATAGAAGCTTTTGGTCCGGACAGCTTGATCAAAGCAAGCAGTCGCGATGTTATTCAGCGGGTGAAGGCTTTTCAGCCGCTTGCTAAGGCCGCTTTATTGTGAAGTTGTTGCACAGCACCGTTTTTATGAGGGCGTTTGGCGACTCTTTCGCGGGTGTAGTTCAGTGGTAGAACTGAAGCTTCCCAAGCTTCTAATGGGGGTTCGATTCCCCCCACCCGCTCGATTTCTTTACGGGGGAGTTTTTTTGGTTTCTTTTTTAGCCGGCTGCACGCCGTACATGGAGGCCCCGCGGACCTATTCTTCTTCACTAGGCGGGGCCGAAATCATCCATAGGGCCTCCCAGGGGGAGACTTTGTGGGCGATTGCCCGGCGTTACGGCGTTGAACTAGAAGAGGTGGTACGGGCAAACCGTTTGTCTGATGCGACCCAGATTGAGGTTGGCCAGCAGATCGTGATCCCTGAACGGAGCGTCTCCCTGCGGGCAAACGTCTCCGAAGAGGTTGCAACAGCGGCTCGAAGCGGTTTTTCGGAATCTCCCTCGACGGATGATTCTGAGGGTTTCGTGTGGCCCTTAAAGGGAAAGGTTGTTTCCTCCTTCGGTTCTAAGCAGGGGGGTATGGTCAACAAGGGGATTGATATCGTTGGCCGTGATGGGGCGGATGTTTTTGCCGCGCGCACCGGAAAGGTGAGCTTCATCCATGAGAACTTGCCCGGTTTCGGCAAGACAATTATCGTGGATCATTCGGACGGGTTCGCCACCGTTTATGCCTGCTTGGGGGATATACTGGTCAGGACAGGCCAGACGGTGTCTCAGCGCCAAGTGATCGCGCGCATCGGCGACGCAGGCCGCCGGGAGTGGTCCTCGGTCCATTTTGAAGTCCGGCGCCGGCAGAAGCCCCAGAATCCTTTTTATTATCTGCCTTAACAGGAATAAGGAGCGTTACCGTGGCCCCATTGTTTGACCGGCAGGAGATAACGGCCGCGCTTTCAAAACGGCTGGAGGGTTTCCTCGCAGGATATCGGCAAAATATCGCTTTATTGGGTCCTGAAGCGGTTGGTAAAACGAGCCTTCTGAAGCGCCTTCTCCAGGAAAAGTGTGTTCAGTCCACTTCCCCGGTGACCGTTTATCTTGCACTTTCCGAAGAAGAGAGTTTGGCCGAATGGGGAGCTCGGTTTATTGAGACGCTGTTGAACGCCGTCGTGCGGATTCAAAGGATGGATTCTTCCGCGCACGGTCTGCCGAGCCTGTTAAAATTCTGCGCCCACTCACTTCCCCAGACGGTTGCTTCGGCCCAGAAAATCCTTTCTTTGTCGGGTGAAAAAAAGTTCTCGGAGGAGGTTTTCGATAATCTCTGGGATTTGCCCCAGCTCGTGACCCAGGAGACCGGGTTGCCGTGTCTCCTGGTTTTGGATGAATTTCACAGGTTCCAGCAGTTCCGCGTGAAAGAGCCGTTTAAAAAGCTGGGCCGTAAAATCATGGTCCAAAGCACGACGATGTATCTGGCGGCTTCTTCGCAGCCCCACGTGGCGCGTCAGATCCTTCGCGAAGGGTTAAGCCTCCTCTTTGGCCAGTTTGAAATTATTGAGATGGGGCCTCTTGACCAGGCCTCCAGCTTGAAAGCCGTCCGGTCGGTTTGGACAGAAGAGAAAACGGATCCTTTTCTTGAGCATCTTTTGGTTGAGTTGGCGCAGGGGTATTCCGCTTATCTGGATCTTCTTTTGCAGGGGCTGGTCGGTCGGCCTCTTCCCCGGCTGGTGGAGGAGCAGGAACGCGTCATTTTAAATTTGTTGGAAACTCAGCTGCTTGATCCTCAGGGGGGGTTAAGGCATCGTTTCGAGTCGAGTCTGAGGGTGCTGCCGGCAAACCGGAGCCGTCGTACCTGTTTGCAGGTCCTTTCCGCGGTGTCTATGGGATACCATCGCGTTCCTCAGATTGCCGGTGCGATGGAGAGATCGAGTTCACATGTCACCCGTGCGCTGAAGATTCTTGAACAAGCAGGCCTTGTTGTCAAGCAGGGGATCTTCTATCGTATCCCCGACCGGTTGTTCCGGTTCTGGATGGTGACGGCCTATCCGATCCTTCAAGGGACGATCCTTTCCGATATCACCCACATGCGAGCCCGTTTCCGGGACCAGTCCTGGAGCTGGATGTCCAAGGTACGCGATGCGGTGCACCGCCCTTTTGAGGAACAGGTTATTGAATTGGTGAGGCAGTGGGCGGGGGAGTTAGTTGAGATAGAGGGCAAAAGGATTTTGCTGCCTAAGTGCAGCCGGATTGAAGTGGTATCCGCTGTGGCCAACGGCGCGGCGGTTGTCGCGCACCAAAAAGAACAGGCGGGGAAGAGCTGGCTGCTGGTCCCATGGGCCGGTTCTTTGGAAGAGGCGCAGGCCAGACAGCTGACTCAAGATCTTTCGAGGCTTCCTTTTAAGGATTACCGGAAGGTGCTTGTCGGCGCCTACCCCGTGGAGATCAACGGGAGGCTTGTGCTTCAGGAAGCGAGGATCCGTCTTTGGGATCTCGGTGTTTTCAATAATCTGCTGGACCTGTATGGCCTTGCCCGTATTCCTCTGCCTTCCGGCGTTCGTCCCCCTGTAGCTTCTACCGTGTCGGTTCCCTCTCAGGAAGGGGCGGAGCCCGCCCAGCCGCGGATTCATCGGGCGACATGAACAAAACCAAGCTATGGGCCCCCTGGCGCGTCGGATACATTTCAAAAGCTAGACGGTCCTCATCGTCCGCGTGTATTTTCTGCCGGATAGGCCGAGGGAAGTTGGATTCCGAGAATCATGTGGTCACCAGGAAAAATTCGGGTTTTTCCCTGCTCAACCGGTATCCTTACAACAATGGTCATCTGATGGTAGCCCCTTACAAGCATGTGGGGCGGCTTTCTCTGCTGACAAAGCAGGAGTGGGCGGAGCTTCTTGACCTGACAAACGACGCGATCCACCGTTTGGACAAGGTGTTTTCTCCTCACGGATACAACGTTGGGATAAATCTCGGCAGATCTGCGGGAGCTGGAATCCCGGGCCATCTGCACCTGCACATCGTCCCGCGCTGGGTGGGGGACACCAATTTCATGTCGACGGTAGCCGGCACTAAGGTCATTTCCCAGTCACTGGAGGCCGCCCATCACCTTCTTAAAAAAGCTGGGAACCGGGGCGGAATGGATGCCAAAAAGAAGAGCCGAAGGGCCTCTCACAAGAAGTCTGCTTGAAGAGCTTGAGCGCAAGACGATCGCTCCATACGCGATCTTCTCCGCGGACTCCCTCGGGCGCGTTCACAAAGAGCCCGAACATCCTTACCGCACCTGTTTCCAGCGGGACCATGACAGGATTGTTCATTCCACCGCTTTCCGCCGCCTGGAGTATAAGACCCAGGTTTTCGTTATTCACGAAGGGGACTATTACAGGACCCGTCTTACCCACAGCCTTGAAGTTGCCCAGATTGCCAGGACGATTGCCAGGATTTTGCGGCTGAATGCGGAACTCGTGGAGGCCATTGCGCTGGCGCATGACCTTGGCCACGGCCCTTTCGGCCATTCCGGAGAAGACGCTCTCCAGGAGTTGATGCAGGGTCAGGGGGGATTTAACCACAATCTTCAGGCCTTGCGGATTGTTTCTGAACTTGAACAGCGTTACCCTGGTTTCCCGGGCCTGAATTTGACGTGGGAGGTCCGGTCTGGCTTGAACAAACACAGGATGTCTTTGCCGAGCGCGCCGAAGCATAAACTGCCTTATTTAAGCCTCGAAGCCCAAGTGGTGGATATCGCTGATGAGATTGCGTATGACCACCATGATTTGGATGACGGGATTACTTCTGGTTTATTGAAGGAGAATGACCTTAAGATTGTTCTTTTGTGGAAGAAAGTTCGCTCGGAGGTTTCGCGCCGGTACCCGAAGATGTCGGCCGAATTACTCAAGTATCAGGTCATCCGGCGCCTTATAGACCTGCAGGTCACCGATCTGATCGGGGAGTCTGTTAAGCGTATCCGCTTAAGCGGGGTGAAGCGGGCATCCGACGTCCAGGCTGTTCCCGGGCGCTTGATTGCTTTCAGCGAGACAATGAGCCGTTTGCGCGCCCCACTGAAGAAGTTTCTTAACAGGGAACTTTATCATCACTACAAGGTGGTCCGGATGGCTGATAAGGCGAAGCGCTTTGTAACAGCCCTTTTTGGAGCCTACCTGCGTAATCCCGAACAGCTTCCCAGCACAACCCGCCACCGGGTTAAGCTGGACGGTCCGCACCGTGCCATCTGCGATTACATTGCCGGGATGACCGACAGGTACGCGATGGATGAATATCGGAGGTTGTTTCATCCTTTTGAGCGGTTATAGGTTATAACCTGCAACTCCTTCCGAAGCCAGGTATAATTAGTATGATTAAGGGAGAGGGGTAGCCGCGCGAAATGACTTCTGTGTGGATTGACTCTTTTTTTGGGCAGCCGAACGTTCGACGGCTTCGAGATGTTTTGACCTCCGCTATCGCCAAGCCGATTTGGTGGACCATTGCGGGGGATGTTCCGAAGTCCCTCGATTATTCGAAAGCTTGCCGTACTTGCGATTTTGTCCGTTCTTCGAAGGGTAAGCAAGTTTGCCAGGCGCGGTTCCTGAAAGCTCTTGAGGTTTCCCGCCGAACGAAAGAACCGCACCGATTTCTGTGTCCGATCCGGCTCCATGCCGTTTGCTTTCCCCTGAGGCAAGGGGATCAAACACAGGGTTATTTGGCCCTCTGCCACGGCGAACGGCCCCTTAGCCCGGAAGTTCAAAATCTCGCCGCGCTCGCGGCGGAATCGTCCCTGCAGGAAATGGGCCGGGCGATCGAATTGAAGAATCTTTCCGAAGCAATTCAGCCCCGCTGCGTGGCCCTTTCCACGATCCACACGATCCACCGTCTTATCAGTTCCACGTTGGATCTTAAAGAGCTTTTGCCGAGAGTAGCCCGCTTGTGTTGCCAGGTTCTGCGCGGGGAGTCTTGCGCGATATGGCTTGTGGACCGGGACAAGAAGAGGCTGATCCCGAGGGCTTTTGTCAATATCCGCAATAAGAACCAGAATGGGTCTGTTCGTGCCACCCGGCTCGGCTCCGGTCTCATCGGTCAGGCGGCCCAGAAGTGCCAATTTAGATTGATGGAGAAGAGCATGATCGTTCCTCTTGTTGAAGAGGAATGCATGGGGGTGATCATGGTGCGGCGGTCCCGCCAAGCCCAGCCGTTCGTCAACCTCGACCAGGAGATTTTGACGACTTTGGCCGAACAGGCCGTCGTGGCGATTCGGAACGCGCAGATGTATGAAACTCAGGAGCGGGTCACCTGGGGAACGATACGCAGCTTAAGCGCGATTTTGGACGGCATGGATGTCCATTCTCCCAAGGGGGGCTCCAGCCGCCGCCAGCTGATGGCCGATGTTGCCATGGCGATTGCCGAGAAAATGGGTCTGGATTCCGACCTTCAGCGCCCCCTTCAGTACGCCGCTTTTCTCCATGATGCCGGCCGTGTGGGTATCCCTGAGGATATTATCCGGAAGCCGAGCAAGCTCAATCCCAAGGAATTTGCCATGGTGAAAGAACATACGGTCAAAGGGGCCAGGCTTTTGGAGCCGTTGGAAATCCTGGAGCCGGCGGTACCGATTATCCTTCACCACCACGAGCGGTACGACGGCACCGGTTATCCGAAGGGGTTGAAGGGGGATGCCATTCCTCTTGGTGCGCGGATTTTGGCTGTTGCCAACGCTTTTGAAGCGATGGTTTCCGAAAGGTCTTACCGGCGGTCGTTGTCGGTCGCGGAGGCGGCGCGCGAGATTTCTTCCCACGCCGGCACTCAATTTGATCCTAAGGTGGTGAGGGTTTTTATGTTTCTTGCCAAAGAAAAGAAGCTGGAGGAGATTGTACGCCGGAATGTGCTGGCTGATGCCGGGCAGGACCGGGGGAAGGGGCGGACATGACGATGCAACCGAATTTACCGACCACTGCAATCCAGCAGCAGATACTTAAGTTTTTCCAGCAGAACTCTCACGCGGTTGAGACGGCGCGAGGCATAGCCCTTTGGTTAGGGGTTGAGCCGAAGTTTGCGCAGGAAGCGATGGAAGGGCTTGTCGATCGCGGGTGGCTGCTGACCCACAAAACGGATGCTATTGTGGGTTATGCGCTGACAACGGATGAGAAGATTTTAAACCATATGCGAGGGCAGGGTTTGGCATGAAACGGCGTTTTGTCCTGATCTCTCTACTTGTATTGTTGGCGATCGTTGGTTTAGGATATATTTCCTGGCCATTTAACGGGCCGTTCCGTTTCGTTTGCGGTAGGTTAGAAAAGCAGACCGGCTGGAAGCTTTCAGCTCAGGATGCCAGGTGGGTTCCGTGGCATGAGCTAAACCTTCGGAATCTAAAAGTTCAGTCTCCTGTCGGGGGCAGGCTTCAGCTTGTGCGTCTGGCCGTTTCACCAAAGGCTATTTCCCTTTTCAAAGGGATGCTGCAGGCTCGGCTTGAATTTGAGGATATACGGATGGAACCCGGTTCTTGGGGTATCCGTATCCCGGCGGCGCAAAAGACTCTCTCTGCCGGTGCGGTGGCCAGAAATGGCTACGCGGTTATTGAGATAAAGCCGGGGCTCATGACTCTTCGCCCCTTTGCTGTTCGGGGTTCTTTTGTGAATTTAGATGCTGAAGGGTGGTTGAGCGGATCTCGCCAGACCCATTTGTCAATGGAAGGGGAATTTTCTCGGCAGATACTTGTGGAGATGAACTTAATGAAGTCCGAGGAGCAGCCCTCGTCGCCGTTGTGGGAGCCTTTTTATCTGCGTGTTGACGGGACGCTTTCTCGGCCGGTTGTTTCTTTCTCTTCTAATTTCTTTACGCTCTCGTTAAACGATGTCCATGGAGAACAACGGATATGAGCCAAAAACACCGGGTTATATTCATCGGGTTTCTCAGCGCAATTGTTTTAGTTGGCTCCGGCTGCAGAGGGGGATTCTCGACAGCGATTGAGCGGCCGAAAGGCCAGATCGAAATGCGCAGGCCTGAAGGGTTGACGGCGTCCATCGTGGTGGACCCTGTCACGTCAGCCCTTTCCAAATCGGGGGTTGACGTCACTGTCCGCTACGCCAATCCCGAAGAGTTGGACAAGTTTTTCGGCAATGAGGAGGTTTTCGGCAAGCTTGCGGGGAAGAACCCCTATCCGGCAGAAACGCTGGTTTTCTACGTGAAACTCGCCAACCACAGCCCCAAGAAGATTCGGGTCAATCCGGATGATTTTGTGCTGATAGACAACATCAACATACAGTATTCGGAGCTTTCTCCGGACAATATCTCCGCGCTTTATGAAGACAGAGCCAGCCTGTGGGCTTTCGCCAAAACAACCGGCGATTTGGCCCCCGGCCCTTACGGGATGCCTTTGAAAGTGGCCGGCGCGTTAGGCGGCGGCGACGGCGGCCGGAAAAAGCACTATCTGATCAAGCAGGTTCGTTTGGGAGTTGGATACGTGCACCCCGATATTGCTTATGACGGGTATGTGGCGTTCCCCCGACCGCATCCGAACGCGACGTCGTTCAGGCTGACCATCGGGAACATTAAAACCGATTTCAATCCGGCGGATGAGCCGACCACGTCGTTAGACTTTGAGTTCCCTCTCACCATTAAAACCGTCACTAAGTGATCCTGCGGATCCTCTTCTGTTAAAGGGACTGAATCCCGAACAGCGGGAAGCTGTTCTCGCCACCGACGGCCCTGTGTTGATCATCGCGGGCGCCGGGACCGGGAAAACACGGGTCGTCGTCCACCGGATTGCCTATCTGCTTGAGTCCAAGCCCGATCTCAAACCGGGAAATATCCTCGCGCTCGCTTTCTCCAGGAAATCTGCCGCGGAAATGCAGGACCGGGTGGAACGCCTGGTGGGGACTTCTGCCTCGGAGTTGGAGATGGCGACTTTCCACGGCTTCTGCCACCGTTTCCTCCAGGACCACGCGGCTGAGGCAGGTCTGCCGGACCGCTTCGAGCTTCTCGATAAAGTGGAGAGCTGGATTTTCTTCCGGGAGCGCCTTCAGAAGATGAAGCTGTCCCATTTCTGGAACCTGACCAGCCCGACCGACTGCATTGCCGGGTTTTTGAGCTTCATCAGCAGGGCCAAGGACGAACTGGTTTCCCCCGATGATTATGCCGCATACGTGAAGGCGATCGAAGATCCGGAGGAGCAGTCGAAGGCGGCCGAGGCTGAGAGGGCCTACCGTGTGTATCAGGAGGAGCTGACGGTCGCCGACTGTCTCGATTTCGGCGACCTGATCGTTTCGTGCTACCGGGCCCTTCAAAAGAATGCCGCGCTTCTCCAGAAAGTCCGCTCCCAGTACCGTTACATCCTTGTGGATGAGTTCCAGGATACGAACGTCGCGCAGATCGCGCTGCTGAAGCTCCTCACGGGGACGGAGGGCAACCTCTGCGTGGTTGGGGACGACGATCAGGCCATCTACCGGTTCCGGGGCGCCTCGTTCGCCAGTTTTCTGCTGATGAAGGAGGCGTTTCCCGGGGTACGGACGGTCCGGCTTCTGAGGAACTATAGGACGACGAAAAACATCCTGTCTGTTTCCGGCAGGCTGATCGGGCGCAACGGCGCAGACCGGTACGATCCCGACAAAGTGCTGTCGACCGAAAACCCCGCCGGGGCGCCGGTGGAGATCCTTGTCGCGCATGACGACCTGCACGAGGCGCAGATCGTCGTCGACTCGATCCGCCGGACCTACACCGATTTCCCGGATCCGCAGCGGCGCTACGATCGGTTCGCTGTTTTTTACAGGGCGCATGCCCACCGGGCGCGGTTGGCCGACGCGCTCACCGCCGCAGGGGTCCCGTTCTCCATCCATGGGGGGGTCTCCCTTTTTGACAGCCCTGAAATCGAGGAGCTGTTTTCATTGCTGAAGGTCGTGCAGGATCCGTCCAATTCGGTCGAACTGTTCAGGGTGCTGAGCCACCCGCTGTGGGATATTCCGCTGGATGAGCTGGTCGCGCTGAACCGGGCGGCCAGGGAACAACGGACGGGACTTTACGATGTGCTCGGCCGCCTCGACGGCATCGCTGTTTCAGAAGCGACCCGGGGGGCGGTCGTCCGCTTCGTGCAGGAATTGAGCATCCTGAGGAAGCGGGCGATCCGCCAGCCGGTAGACGGCTTTATTCCTCATGTGGCGGGGGAGTCCCCTCTGAAGGTTCTTTTCAGGCTTCCGCTGGAGCAGCCTTCCGATGATCCGCTCACCGCGCTCGGCCGGTTCCTGAAGCTGACGTACCGCTACGCGCAAACCCATCCGAAACGCCGGGATCTCGGCTCATTCCTTTGGTACCTGGAATCGTACCGTGAGGCGGGCGGGGTCGGGTTTTCGGAGGAGGATGAGGTCGGGCGGCACGACGGGGTCCGGCTCATGTCGATCCACCAGGCCAAGGGACTGGAATTCGACCACGTTTTTCTCATCGCGATGGTCCAGGGACGATTCCCGACGCGCGCTCGTTCGGAAACGATCCCTTTTCCCACCGAGCTGATGAAAGAAAAGCTTCCGCGCGGGGATTATCACCTTCAGGAGGAGCGCCGTCTCTGTTACGTGGCCTGCACGAGGGCGAAGGAAAAGTTTACCGCGGTGACCCGCGACCGGTCCTATCAGAGGCCCTCTGTTTTCGTGAAGGAAATGCTCGAAGATCCGGGCAAGAAAGCGGACATTCTCCGGAGGGATATTTCTTCAGCCGGTCAGGCCCCGACCGAAGGCGCCGGGCAGGGGGAGATCCTCCGCAGCGGCCAGCCGGCCTCTTTAGCGGCCGAGCGGGAGCTTTTGGAGATTGTTCAGCAGATCCGCCGGTTGGACAAAGAGGACAAGGGAGCTTTCGAGCAGCTGACGTGCCGGATGTCCAGCGTCGCCGCGGGTGTCTGGGGGGATGGCAGCAGAAAACACCTGCTGGGCCGGAGCCTGAAGCTTCCTCTGCAGGAGAAGTTCAGCTTTACACAGCTGGAAACCTTCAAATATTGTCCGCTGAAATACAAATTTGCTTACGTTTACCAGATACCGATACAGCCCTCCCCCCACATGACGTTCGGCGTCGACATCCACGCCTGTCTCGAAGGCTTCTTCAAGCAGGTGATGAACGGCCATGTTCCCCCGCTTCAGGAGCTGTTGGGCCTGTTCGAACGCTGTTATGTTCCGGGCCGCTACGGGGACCTGCTCCAGGATGAGGAGTACCGCCGGCGCGGGGTCGAGATGCTGACGGTATTTTATGAGCAGCACAAGGGGAAGTTTCCGTCCCCGATTTTTATCGAGAAACCGTTCCTGTTGCCTCTCGGCGACGCCTTCATCAAGGGGGTGGTCGACCGGATCGACGCTCTGCCGAGCGGAGGGGTCGAAATCATCGACTACAAAACGGGCAAGCCGAAAACGGATGCCGATGAAGGGGAGCAGATGCAGCTGCGTCTTTATGCGGTCGCGGCGCAGGAGATACTCGGTCTGAAGCCGGAACGAATCAGCTTTTACTACATGCAAACGAACGGAAAACTGTCCTTCTCCCAGAAGCCGGAGGTTTTCGAAGCGACCAAAACGAAGCTGAGCGGGCTTGTCGCGGATGTGCGCACATCCGATTTTTCGCCGGATCCATCTCCTGGCAAATGCAAGAGATGTGACTTTAGGAATCTTTGTCCCGCAAGCATGGCCTAACATTAACCCCCCTTTTCGAACGACTCTTTTTTTGCTATAATCAGACTCCATGCAGCCCGAGCTCTTCCAGGATTTTCAACCGGAATCGCCAGGAAGGCGGTTTATGCCGCCGTTATTCCCTCACCGGTTTATCCGGGTCAGGGTGGCTTATGAAGATATGATCTTCTCGGTTCTCAGTTTGGTGCTTATATTGTTGGCCGGTTTTTGCTTGGGTGTTGAAAGAGGCAAGAGGCTGACGGTTCCAGATGTTGCTGCCAAGGAGCGTCCGGCGGCGCAAAGACAGGTGGTGTTGCCGGTTCAAACGAGGACGGTTGCAGAGGTTCCCGTTAAAGAGGCAGCCCCTTCTTCGTCGGAAGCTCCTGTCCGGGTGCCGGCAGTGAGCGTCCCCGGGCCGGAAGGGCCGTATGCGATCCAGTTGGCTAGTTATGTGACCCCTTTGGCGGCCCAGGCGGAAGCGGATCGGCTGCGCCGTCTCGGATTTACGGCCCGGGTGATCAAACAGGGAAAGTATTTTGAGCTTCGTGTTGTCGGATACCGGTCCAAGGCGGATGCGTCAGGATCCTTGGCGATGTTGAGGAAAACGTACCACGATAGTTTTATCAAACGGCTTTCTTCGGGATAGTCCCGTAAGGAAAGAGGACGAGAGAAATAAAAAGATGTCTATCCATTCGAGTTTCAAGTCTTCAGATACGATGAAGCGCCACCGTTCTGTCCTTTCCCGGTTGGAGCGTATTCGGCTGCTTCAGGAACGCGGTTTACTCGATATCGAGAACGGTTCTGTTTTTGGTATGCCGAAGGTCAAACACCACAAGCTTCGCGTGAAGAAAGAGAAGACTGCGGCAGAACCCGGTGCCGCACCTGCTGCTACGGCTGGTGCTGGTGGTGCCGCTGCTCCCGCTGCCGCCGCTGGAGCGAAACCTGCCGGGAAGCCCGCGGCTGGCGCCGCCAAGCCGGAGGCCGCTGCTCCTGCCGCAAAGAAGAAGGGGTGAACCTGAAGGCAGCGGTTCTCCTCCTTCTTGGCCTGGTTTGTCTCTGTTTCCCTGTTTATGCCGGGGAAGAGATCCGGGATAGAGGTTCTTCTGAAGCGATCCTTGATGTTAAGCCTGGCCGATCGGCCTCCTCTCCGGGGGAGGCCGATCGTTTTCCGTTCATTGGATTAATTAACGGAAATCGGGTGAACCTGCGGTCTGGTCCCTCCTCTGCGCATGAAGTTTTCCATCAGCTGTTTAAGGGGGATCAGGTGTGCGTGGTGGCCGTTACAGGGGACTGGTATGCTGTTCAGCCTCCCTGTGAAGCCTCTGCCTACGTCGCCCAGTCGTTTCTTGAGCGCAATTCACAGGGCAGAGCACGGGTGCGCGGAAACCGGGTTCATGCTAGGGCCGGTGCGGGGCTCTCCTACGCCAGTCTGGGATTCCTCCCGGACCGCCAGGCTGTCTTCGTACGGCGGACCATGGGTGATTGGGCTGAAATTCAGGCGCCCGAAACATGCCGCGGCTGGATCAACCGTTCTTACGTGACCTATTTGAGCAGCACGAAGGAGACCGCGAATGGCGACGATCGAACAATTCCATCAAATCCAACTGAAAGTAGCAAGGATAGTGGAAGCGAAGGAACATCCCAACGCTGACAAACTTCTCGTTTTGAAAATAGACACGGGGGATTCCCAGAAAGAGATTGTGGCAGGTATTGCTCGGTATTACACGCCCGCGGAGCTTGTCGGGAAACTGATCGTCGTAGTGGATAACCTGGAACCCGCCACGATTCGAGGGGTGGTGTCGAACGGGATGCTGCTTGCCGCGAAAGACGGGGAGAATTTGAGCCTGGTTCAGCCTGAACGGTTTGTCGTCCCCGGGGCCTCGGTTGGCTGAAAGAGAATGAAAGCCGTCTCCTCCTCTCAGATGAAGGAGTTGGATATGCTCGCTCAAAAGTGTTTTGGGATCCCTGAGCTGATTCTTATGGAGCATGCCGGTATCGGAGTGGCCGCGCAGGCGCTGCGCTTTGCTGGGAGATCTGGAAGTAAGGTGGCTGTTTTCTGCGGGGGCGGCGCCAACGGCGGGGACGGTTTTGTCGCGGCGCGGCTTCTGGATAATGCCGGCATTCCTGTCCAGGTCGTGCTTTTTGCCGATCCGGCCCGGATCAGCGGCGCGGCGCGGGTGAATTTCGATATTCTCAAGAAGCTCGGGGTTCCAGTGGTGTTGATCCCTTCCGGTTTTGCTTGGGCAGCGTGGCCGCGTCGTCACGCCGAACCGGGGCTTGTGATTGACGCTCTTTTGGGGACCGGTTTTTCGGGCGAGGTCAGGGAGCCGATCCGTTCTGCGATCGAGTGGATCAATGCCCTGTGTGCCAAGGTTATTTCGGTCGACATTCCCTCCGGCCTGTCGGCGGATACGGGGAAGCCTTCTCCTGTGGCTGTTAAAGCCGATGTTACCGTGACCTGCGGGCTGCCTAAAACGGGGTTGCTTAATGCTGTGGGCCGCCGCTACACCGGACGGCTTACCGTCGCTGATATTTCACTTCCGAGAAAACTCCGCAACGGGAGGCCAGTCACGTGGAATTCCTGACCGGTTTTCTCCTGATGTTCCTTTTTTTTATCGTGGCTGTTGTCGTCCATGAGGTCAGCCACGGCTGGGTGGCCCTTTATTTCGGGGATACGACGGCGCTCAAGGCAGGCCGCCTGACCCTCAATCCTTTCAGGCATATTGATCCGGTCGGAACGGTTATTCTGCCGGTTTTGCTCATGGCGCTGAGGGCGCCGATTGTTTTTGGGTGGGCGAAGCCGGTTCCGGTGAATCCTCTTTTTATGAGGCATCCGAAGAGGGATATGCTCTGGGTCGGTCTGGCCGGTCCGGCGGCTAATTTTTTTCTGGCTGTGTTGGCGGCGGTTGCGCTGAAGTATTCCAAGCTGTGGATTCCTGAACTTGCCGCGGCACTGGTGCGGTATCTGATCCTTGTGAATTTGCTGCTTGGGACTTTTAACCTCCTGCCGATTCCTCCTCTGGACGGGTCGCGTATTCTTACCGGTATTTTGCCGAGAGGTCTCGCGAGGGTTTTTCTTCAGACGGAGAAATGGGGGATTGTTTTGGTCATGGTTCTGCTTTATCTTGGGGTTATCAACCGGGTTTTAATGCCTGTTGTGGAACAGCTTGCCCGGTTCTTGGGGGTTGGATGAAACCTTCTGCGAGAATCCGTGTCCGTTTGAAGGACCGGTCTTACGATATTTTGGTAGTGTGCAGCCAGTTGGACAAGCTGGCTGCCGAAATCCACCGCCTGCGTTTGGGCACCGATGCGGTTGTTGTAACCAACCCGACCGTTTTGAAATCGCACGGCCACGCCCGGTCTGTGCGCGACGCTTTGGCCAAGGGCGGGTTTACCGTTCATATCGTTACGGTGCCGGACACGGAGAAAAGCAAGAGTATGAAAGGGCTCAGCCGGCTGTTGGAAGCGCTGGCTGGTCTTGACCGTCCAGGTAGGAAGTTTTTCCTTGTTCTAGTCGGCGGCGGGGTGGTGGGAGATCTCGGAGGGGTGGCCGCCGGTCTTTACAAGAGGGGTGTGCCGTTTGTCCAGGTCCCGACCACTTTGCTTGCCCAGGTGGATTCCTCCATAGGGGGGAAGACCGCTGTTGATCTGCCTCAGGGGAAGAACCTGGTCGGGCTTTTTAACCAGCCTCGCTTGGTTTTCATTGATTTGGCGTTTCTTCGCAGTCTGCCTGACCGGCAGTTCCGTTCCGGGATGGCAGAAGTGGCTAAGTGCGGGGTGATTTCCGATGCCGTGCTCTTTCGTTTTCTGGAGAATTGTCCGTTATCGGTCCTTCGGCTTTCCGAGGATAAGCTCGGTTGGGTGATTGCCCGCGCTATTCAGGTGAAGGTGTTGGCCGTGGAGCGGGACGAGAAGGAGCTCAGGGGAATCCGGACACTGTTGAACTTTGGTCATACCGTGGGCCACGCTCTTGAGGCTGCGACAAATTACAACAAGGGCTATACCCATGGAGAGGCGGTCGCCATAGGGATGTGCGCTGCTACGGATGTTTCTTTGCGTCTGAAGAGAATATCGCCTCAATCCGCCGGGCGGATACGCCATTTGATTCGGCATTTAGGTCTTCCGACCGCAATGGAGAAGATATCCATGAAGAAGATATTTCAGGCGATGTCGTACGACAAGAAATGGATGATGGGGAAGAACCGTTTGGTTTTACCGACCGACATCGGCCGGGCCGTTGTTGTTAAAGGCGTTCCCGGAACCATTCTGAGAGATGTGGTTAAAAGCCTTAGGGAGGGTTAGGCCATCCTTTTCCGGTCAGGGGTAGAACATCAGCGTTCAAAAGAGCTTCGCCAGCTTGAGAGGGTCTTGGGGGTCCGCTTCCGGAAACTTCAGCTGCTGAATCAGGCCCTCGTGCACCGCTCGTATGCCCAGACGGCGAAACCGGGGTCTGTGAAAGGGGATAACGAGACTCTGGAGTTTCTTGGGGACGCTGTTATCGGCTTGGTGATCTCCGAAGAGCTGTTTCGCCGCTATCCGCATTCCGAAGTGGGAGATCTGGCCAAAATTAAGGCGCAGATCGTGAGCCGCGCCACTCTCGGAGAGGTGGCTTCCGCTCTTGATTTGGACCGCTGGATACTGATGGGGCCTGGAGAGGCCGTCCGCGGTGAGGCGAGGCGCCCCTCCGTCATCGGTTCGGCTTTTGAAGCGGTCATCGCCGCGATTTTCCTCGACAGGGGACTACTGGCGGCAGTCCGTTTGATCAAACGCCTCTTCCACCTGGAGATCGGCGCCGTGGAGTCAGGGGAATCCGCGGTCGATTACAAATCCCTGCTTCAGGAATATGCGCTGCGATACTTCAAAGCGACCCCCGAATACAAAGTTGTTGATGAAACGGGTCCGGGTCATAAGAGGACGTTTCGTGTTTCCGTCGGCTGGAAAGGGAAGGTTTTCGGCCAGGGGGGCGGCCCGAGCAAGAAATTGGCCAGCCAGGAAGCCGCCAAGGCTGCGCTCGAACATTTGCTGGCGCCCATCCCGTAAATCCGCGGGATTGACAATCACCCCATAAGTTCTGTAACATATTCTCGCGTGTTGTATGCTGGATACTACTGAAGAGGCAAGTGGTCAAATAGTCGCTTTTTTTGCGGCGCCCAGTGTCGGTATTGTGAAAGTTTTCAGGGGTCCCTTGAAACAAGGAGACCTTCTCTGGGTCCGCGGCCATACGACCGATTTGAAGCAGCGGGTCGAGACGATGGAAGTTGATCACCGGCCTGTTTCAGAGGCAGCCGCAGGGCAAGAGGTGGGGATTAGGTTTTCAGCGCGCGTCCGGAAAAACGACCGGGTTTACAAGATCTCTTCGTAAAAAAATTGATTATCAGGAAGTCGGCAAACGGCGACGCCTCGCAGGTATTGAGTCTGGTGTCTTCAATACTGTCGGGGGAATTTCCTGACGATCAATCTGCGTATGCCGCCGATGACCTGCATCAGCTGTCCGAGGCTTATAAGGGCCCTGGCAGCGTTTTCTTTGTGGCTGAAGAAGATCATCGCATCGTTGGGACTTGCGGCGTAAAGGCTGATGGTCCTGAAACAGCGATTCTTCGCCGGCTCTTCGTGGACCACAAGTTCCGAGGTAAGGGAGTCGGTTCCAGCCTTCTTAAAGAAGCCCTCCGGTTCTGCAAGGAAAGAGGATTTCAAGAGGTTATCATCCGCACATCAACACGAATGGAGCAGGCCATCCGTCTGTGTGAGTCTGCCGGTTTTAAAGAAAATGGCCGCTGGCCGATGGGGCAGGTCACCTTAATTGTTTATCTCTTGAGGCTCTAATGAAGGAAACTACGAAGGGTTCCATGTCCACGGGTGTCAAGGTCTTGACAGAATCCGATATCCAAAGCCGGTTATACGGGCGCTATTTGAAGGAACAACGGGAGGAGGAATACCCTCAGGTGTCGGCTCAGTCTTATCAGGCTGTGTCGCCGCAGGTTTCCTCAGAGGCCGTGTCCCAGAAGGAGTGGGATGGGATAGAAATTCTCTCAGGTGAATTGAAGCGGCTGCGTGATGAACTGATCCTCTTGCGGCAGGAGAGGGAACAGCTTGAACAGCAGTTGAAGCGAGGCGGGCAAGTTTCTCTCACCCGAGGGGAGGCAACCTCTTTCCGTGGGGCCGCCCAGCGGCCTGGCCGCCTGTGGGGGTTCTTAGGTAAATTTGTCGCGGTTCTTGCTATGGTTGCTGGAGTTGCGTACCCGCTTGGCGTACAGCTTCTCCAGGCCTCTCCAACCATGATGATGGAGCCGAGTCCCTACACCATCCAGGTGGCTGTTTACGACGTCAAGCCGATTGCCGACCAGGCGCTTTCGTACCTTCAGGAACTGGGCTATTCCGCTTTCATGGTGGAAACCCCGCGCCGGGACGGACGGGCGCGCTACAGGCTTTATGTCGGCCAATTTGTGACAAAAGAAGAGGCCGGCTTGGAAAAAGCGAAGCTGGCGGCAGACCCTAATTTCTCGGACGCTTTCGTCAGATTCCGATAATCCGCTTAAAGAAAGCCGCTTACTCCATCCGGATTGTTTTTATCTTGCCCCCGGTTTCGAACTCAACCTGATCCTCGGTCACCCTAACAATCCGGGCTCCCCGGAACGTGTCTCCCGCTTCAACGAGAGAGTTGTTTATCAAAGCGACCGGTTTCCCTGATCCGCCGTGTACGATGCCGTTTAAGCGCCATTGTGCATTAGCCGCGCGCAGTAGGTTAATCCCTCCAGATTGCTGTTGTTTGAAATCCGACGCTGAAGAGACAGCCGTTCTCTGTTTTTTTGCATAGCTCCCGGGCGATTTTTTGTTGGGTTGGATTTTTTGCTGTTGCGGGTTTGTTGAGAGGATGAACGTTAACACGACGAAACCTAAAAACAAAAGTCCGTAAGCCCACCGTGGGGTGGGTGAGGGCCGCCGGGATGGATTCGAGCCCACTTTCTTGAGCGCATCTGCGATTAAACTCATGACCATTCTCCTTGTAAGCTGTTTTCGATGCTGTTTTCTTCAAAGACCCTTGTGTTTATCGAAGGTTCGTTGCGGGCCTTCTCCACTAATTTCTCATCAATAATGAGGGATTCCTGTATAAATCCCGCCAGCAGCACTTGATCGCACAGCCGGTTGATGCGGCGCGGCACGCCGCCGCTGAGCCGGGCGATTGCAGAGATCGCCTCCGGCGTAAAGGTCGGAGGCCTTTTCCCTCTGGCGGCGCGAAGGCGGTGCCGGATGTAGGCGCCCACCTCCTCTTCGGCGCTTAAGGGCTGGATGTTATAGCGGACCGATATCCGGTCATTCAGCGCTCTGAGGTGGCGGTCTCTATCCAGTTTTTCGGCGAGTTCCGGCTGCCCGATTAAAACGATCTGCAGGAGTTTTGATTTCACCGTTTCCACCGTAGATAAAAGACGCACCTGTTCTAGCGCGCTTGGACTGAGAGCCTGGGCTTCATCAATGATCACCACGGCTGATTTCCCTGTTGCAGCTTGTTTCAGCAGAAACTGCTCGATCAGGGTGATAAGCTTTCCGCGCGAGACCCTGCCGCGTCCGCTTGCCACCCCCGTTTTTCCCCGGAGGATTCCGAAGTCTCTGGCGATTGTTTGCAGCAACTCTGTGGGGTTTAGAGCAGGGTTTAAGACCAGCGCGGTTTTTGTTTCTCCGGGGAGTTTGTCCAGGAGCGCTTTGCAGAGGGTTGTCTTCCCTGTGCCGACCTCTCCGGTGATCATGAGGAAGCCGACCCTCTGTTGGATACCGTAGGTCAGGTGAGCCATAGCCTCTTGGTGCTCCTGCGACGGGTAAAGAAAGGAAGGATCGGCCGTCACATGAAAAGGCTTTTCGCGAAAACCATAGAATGATTCGTACATCGTGGATACCTTTTATAGGGTATCATGTCTGAGAATCCCTTGCAATTTCATTAGATATGCACTATATAGAGAGAAGGGAGGGCTTACTCTTGTGTGGCAAGGAATGAACCAGCGGCGGTTTCCAAGGCTTAAATCTCCTTGTGTCGTCAAACTTCACCAGGAAGGTGTGGCGGATACTACTATTTCGACGACCACTGAGAACATCGGTTTGGGCGGAATCTGCGTGCTTTTGGATCGGGGCATGGACATCTTTTCGCCGGTTGATTTGGAACTCCATCTCGAGGCCGGCAAGCCGGTTTTGAAAACCCAAGGGACGATCGTTTGGGTCGTCTTGCGAAGGGACAACAAGAAGAAGCCCAGCTTCGATACGGGAATCGAGTTTTCCGGGTTATTGGCCGATGACAGGGCCCGTCTCGAAGCCTTGCTCGATAAAACCGAATCTCGTCCCGGCCGTTGAGCACCACGATAGAACCTTCCTTGCTTTACTCGGTTCTCTGCGATGATGTTCGCCGTGAAGAGAACGGAAAATTCATCCTCTTGGGCATGTTCGAGACGATCGGGGCGAGGGAATTCCCGGCGGTCCATCCGGTTCTTTTTGTCGTCAACGGCTGGATAGGGGGGGTCGGGACGTTTCGTCAGTACAGCCGCATTCTTGATCCGGGCGGGCAGGAGATCGCACGGGATCAGGAGACCGTTTTCCAGTTGTCCAATCTGAAGAGCAGGCACTCCGTCATTGCCCGTTTTGGAAACCTCGAATTTCCTCAGCCCGGCGAATACGCCATCGAAATACTCTTGAATGAAGATTTGAAGGTGCGGTACCCGCTGGTTATTGAGCAGGCCCGTTAGCTAGAGCGAAGGGGGGCAGCAGCAGCTCAGGATCAGGGATTGTCCCGGCCCGCTATTTTTTATGGTGTGGGGCAGGGAGGCTTGGAAATAGAGACTGTCTCCCGGGTCCATTCTTATTTTTTCTTTTCCGACCGTCACGTCCGTTTTCCCTTTGAGCAGAAAAAGGAGTTTTTCCGTGCCGGCCGGAGACTGTTCTTCCTTGGTAGATTTCCCCCCAGGCAGATGGATAAGTCCCGGAAGCATTTTCTTGTGGAGCGCATTTGAGGTCAGGATGGATACGGAGGCTCCCCGGCTTGTTTGGTACCTGTCCGATGGGTCCGAAGCTTTTTTGAGTTCGACTGAAGAGGCCAAAGGATCGAGCTCGGCATAAAGCTCCGGCAGGCGCACTCCCAGCGCGTGGGCGATCCGCAGGTGGGATTCAAGGGTCCCGGTCATTCTGCCGGTTTCAATCCTGCTCAGTGTTGAGAGTGCGACGCCCGATTTCTTCGCCAGGCCGGCCAGAGTCAGGTCTTTCAGCAGCCTGGTTTCCTTGATTTTCCTACCGAGGTTCTTCACAAGAGAGACGATACCAGCGGCGCGAAAAAGCGTCAAGCTAAAAAAAAGAGGCGGGTTTTCCCGGTTTTTTTTACTTGAAAAATATGCAAATTATTATATATTAATACTAATTTAAGGGAGGTGCTTTAAGATGAAAAAGAGGGTTGTCTGGTTTGCCGCGGTTGTGGTTGGCGCTGTTTGGATTTACCTGTTTACGGGTAACCTCAGCGTGAGTGGGTTGCCGGTTGCGGAGGAGAAGGCCGGTGTTTGGAAAGTGCCGTTTATACGGGGGGCGACCCTGGCGGTTGTGCCGGCGTCGAATGGCCGAGGGATTTGGGTTGGGACGGAGAGGGCCCTCTATCAGTCTCCGGATGGCGGCCACAGCTGGCGTCGGCTATTTCGAGGAGGAGTGTTTGGGCGCGCGGTTCGGGTTGTCGCCGTCCATCCCTCCGAGGAGCGGTTTCTTTGGATCGCGACGGCGGATGAACTGTTTGCTTCCAGCAATGGTGGGCGGCGCTTCAGAAAGGTTCTTTCGGCGACAGGCCGGATTCTTTGCCTCGCGGTGGATTCCCAGGTTCCTGCGCGGATTCTAGTCGGTTCGGAGAAGGGGGTTTACTTCAGTGAGGATGGTGCGTTTACCTGGAGGGGGCTTTCTCTCGGATTGCCGGCGGGTCCGGTCCGTTCGGCAGTTTGTCAATTGCCGCAGGGTTTATTTTATGTCCAAACGGATGCCGGTTTATTCGAACTGGATTTCGAAAGAAAGGTTTGGCGCCGGCTCCGGGTTTTCTTCCGGAGGGAACCGGAAGGTCTTTCGGGAGAAGATACTGAGGAGAATAAGGTTGTTGAGCAGATCAATCCGAGTTCTCTGGTTGCGGAGCCGCTGAGCGGAAAACTTTACGTGGGGACTCCTGAGGGGCTTTTTGTTCGCACAAAAGACGGCCAGCTATGGGAAAGAATCCCCACGAACGGTTTGGCAACCCCTGAAATTCGCCAGATAGTTCTCGATCCGGGGCCGCTGGCGAGAGTTTATGTTCTCACTTCGCAAGGATTGTTTGTCTGGGTGCCGGAAAGGTCTGTATGGGTTCACTTGCAGGATGTCCTTTCTCCCCAGGAGATTCTCTCCGTTTCACTCGAACCTGCCGGAGGGTTTCTCTGGGTCGGGACGAGCGGCGGGCTGTTCAAGGTTTCTGTCCCGAGAGGGGACTCTGTCGCCGAGAACGCGGTTGTTCCAGATGAATTCAACGGACCGGATAAAGCCCCGGCAATCCAACAGGTTCAGCAGGCGGCTATTTGCTATGCGGAAGTGGGTCCCGAAAAGATACGAGGGTGGCGGACGCGCGCCCTTTTGAGCGGCTGGCTCCCGAAAGTTTCTTTCAGCGTGGATAAGGACAGAAACAGAACGATAGCCTCCGCTTCTTCGGCGGGGAAGACCTCATTTTTTGTCGGTCCCGAAGATGAATCTCTTGGGGTGGGGGTTGATTTTGCATGGGAATTGGGCGACCTGATCTGGAATCCGGATCAGGTCTCGATAGACACCCGGTCCAGGCTTATGGTTCAGCTTCGCCAGGATATTTTAGAGGAGGTCACTCGCCTCTATTATGAGAGAAAACGCTTGATGGCGGAATTTTCAGGCCATCCGACAGGTGATTCCGTGCTTTCGGCCGAACGCCGATTGCGGATAGAGGAGGTTGAGGCTCAGCTCGATGCGTTAACCAACGGTTATTTTTCTAAAAATGTTAATTAATCTGATATAAATAAATATTTTTATATTAATAATTATCTGTTTTTTATAAAAACGACAGAAATCGCCTCTTATTCCAGCCGCCAAGACAACCCTTTTAGCCTGCTGTTTATGCCGTTGGTTTTGGCGTATTTAAGTGCCTACTGTTTATCAGGATGCGTAAAAAGAAGTTGCACTTGGCGTCGGACATCAGTATACTGACCGCTTGTGTCTCCTCCTCATGGAGCAGATGGTGGGTTTGCACTCATCCATATAGTTCATGTCCAACAAGGAGGGTCCGATGGAAAGGAAGGTCGGATCGAGGGGAGGCACCATTAAAAAAGAAGAGTGTCGCTTCACCCTCTTACGGGTAAGCGAGGGGGAAAAACGTCTACGGTCTTTCCGTGGACGTTTTTCTTTTTTCGGCCTGGTTTACGCCTATGCCGCCACCTGACGATCTCGACTCCAGGACCAAAAGGGTTCTTGTCGTAGATGACGAGCAGGAGGTGACCTTTGCCCTGCACGCCTATTTTTTAGGCAAGGGGTATGAGATGCTGACTGCGCTGGACGGCATGCAAGCGATGCGGCTTTTAAGGCAACACCCCGTGGATCTTGTCCTTCTCGATATGAAGATGCCCGGGGTTAATGGAATCGAGGTCCTAAAGTTCATTCACTCCCATAGCCCGCAGACCAAGGTTATTGTTGTCACCGCTTATGACGATCAATTTCAAGAGATGGTGGAGAAGCTGGGAATTGACGGTTTTCTCATCAAGCCGTTTGGTATCGAGGCGCTGACTTCCACCGTGGAAAGGGTTTTAACGGGCAGACATAGCGAGACAGCCCCTGTCTCCGATGATGTTTCTGCCATTCCCCGCGGCCCGAAAGCGCGGGCAAAGCTTCTGTTTGTGGAGCCAGCAGAGTACACCTACCAAGTCAAAGAGGTCTTCTTCCTCGATTCGGAAAAGTGCGGGGGGATTTACAAGGTTGACTGCGCTTATGATGTGTCTGAGGCGCTGAAAAAACTCGAATCCTTCAGGCCTGATATTTTACTTGTGGATTTGACCATGCTTGGTACCGGGGGAAAGCTGGCGCTCAAGGCAATGGCCTCCGAAGCCAAGCCGAAAGAGCTTGTTATTCACGGCTCAGGCACGGTGTTGCCCTCTTCCAAGAACGCGCACGTCGAGGATCTTACGCGGCAGGGAGTTAAGGTCGTTTACAACGAGAGCTTTACCAGGGCGGGGTTGATCCGCTTAGCGGAAGTGATCCGGAAAACGGCGATTGCTCACGGGTTGGTGGAGGTTTCTTCTTGATGGGGGTCTTGGCGAAGGGCTTGTTAGCTGTTGGCCTAGCGAGCCTGGCGGCTGGTTTCTTCGTCTACTCGAAGAACAGGAAGAACCCTCTCACAGCGACTTGGTTCCGGCTTTCTATGGCCACAGCGGTATGGGCGCTGAGCACCTTTTGTTTGGTGAACGCGCCCTCTTACGGCTGGGCCCTCGTCTTGGCTCGGTTAGCCCAGGCGGTTTTTAGTCTGATTCCGGTCTTCTTTCTCCAGTTCAGCCTCGCACTGCTCAATGGGTCGGCGCGGGTTCAGGGGAGTTTACTGCGTTACAGCAGGATAGCGGCAGGCGTATTCTTTCTGCTTGGTGTGACCCCGCTGATTTTTAGCCGCTTGCAGACCGATACCCTCTTTAGGTTTTATCCGATGGCGGGGCCGTTTTACGGTGTTTTTGCCGTATGGTTTGTTATTCTCATGCTTGTTTCGCTGAGTATCCTGCTCAATGCCTACCGTCTTCACGCCGGCTACAAGAGGAACCAACTTATCTATGTCATCACGGCTTCTCTTTTCGGTTTGACGGCTTTCTTCTCATTTATTCCAATGACGTTTGCCATTTCCATACCGCCTTTGGGCCCGCTCCTGCTTGTTTTTTACGCGTTGATCACCTATTCGGTCATTCGCTGGCGCTTGATGGATATCTCGATCGTCGTTAAAAACACGCTTATCTACGCCAGCCTTTATTCAATTTTGGTGGGGCTTTTTGTCGTGGTCGTGGTTTTCTTCGGGCAGCTTTTTTTCTACGGTCCGCAAGCTTTGGATAAGAGGGTTTTGTGGATGTGCGTCGTAGCGCTGAGCATTGTCACCGCCTTGGTGCGGCCGCTCGATACATGGCTGACGAAGCTGACCGACAAAATGCTGTTCCAGCGGAAATATGAATGGCAGAAAACCCTTAAGGAAGCTTCCCGAGGGATGGCGAAAGTCACCTCCGTTGAGAGGCTGCTGAGGCTCATGGCTCATTTCATCGGGATGAGAATCCGCGTTTCCCACGTCGGTTTTCTTCGTCGGGACAGCGGCTATTACACGATGAAGGTCAGCCGGGGGAAAGAGAAGCGGCCCATGGGGCTGACGGTGGATAGGGACAACCCCCTTGTTTTATGGCTGGAGGAGAAAAAGGAGGTCTTGTCCGATGATGAGGTCGAGTATTGGCTCCGGAACGAAAAGCTTTTCCCTCACAGGACGGTGCTCAGGCGCACCCTTTCCGAGATTAAAGGGGAGATGGGTTTACTGGGGGCTAAACTGTGCGTGCCTGCTTTCAGCAGGTCGCAGATGCTCGGCTTCTTAATCTTGGGGGAGAAGCTTTCAGGCGACCCTTACTCGAGGGAGGATATGGATCTCCTTTTGACGCTTGCCAATGAGGGGGCTATCGCGCTTGAGAACGCGCAGCTTTACGAACAGCTGTACCAGCGGATGCATGAGATTGAGGATCTTTACCAGCGTGAACACAGGCTCTTCATCCATACAGCCATTGCGTTGGCGGCTGCTGTGGATGCACGGGATCCCTATACCCACGGTCATACGGAGCGGTGCACCGCTTACGCGCTGACAGTTGCCGAGGAGTTGGGGACCACCCATCCGGAGATGGCAGGGTTTCTTCGGTTTAAAGAGATGCTGAAGGTTTCAGGGCTACTTCACGACATAGGCAAAATCGGCATACCGGACGACATCCTCCGAAAGAAGGGGAAGCTCACGCCGAAAGAGTTCAAAAAGATGGAAGAGCACTCCATCATAGGCGCTATTATTCTCCAGCCGATTAAGGGAATGGAGGATGTGGCCAAAGCGGTAAAGGCGCATCACGAACGTTATGACGGCAGAGGTTATCCGGACGGTTTGAGGGGGACGGAGATTCCGCTTTTGACCCGAGTGATCTCTGTTGCCGATACTTTTGACGCGATAACAACCGACAGGCCTTACCGGAAGAGGCTTTCAGATGCGGTTGCCGTGAAAGAAGTGGAGGCCGGGGCCGGAACGCAGTTTGATCCTGTGGTGGTTCAGGCTTTTTTGAGAGCTCATAAGAAGGGCCTCATCACGATGAGGCCTGTTGAAGCGACCGATATGTTAAGATAGTTGGCAGCTGAGCATTTTTCCCTATCCAGGAGGAAGAGGAATGACACTCAAAGAACGACGGAAATACATGAGGATCTCCACGGATTTAAAAGCCGAATATTGGGCTAAGGGACCTTCTATGCTGAAGGGCAATGCCTTGGTGAAGGATTGTTCCCGGGAGGGTTTTGGCGTAGTGCTGCAGGACCCGGTGGCGAAAGGGGAGCATGTGGATTTAACGTTGCGCGTTCCCGGAGACAATATTCCGATATTCGCTACCGCGGAAGTGACCTGGTCCGAATTGGATAAGCAGGGGGTGGGCGCAGGGCTTAAGATTCTTTCTATTAAGCCTCTTGATTTGGCCCGTTTGCTCGATTTTGTTTATTCCCGTTGGCTTGGCGGGATCAGAGAAAAGCTTTAAAGGAACCAGCCGGATTTCCAGCGGTTTTCTTGTCTAATCCAAGAGTGCGTATCCTTTCTTGATTCCTCTAGTTGTTGTTTTTCTCATTCTTTTTCTTTGGGGTGTTGCGGGGTCTTCCATAGTCGTCTCTCAGCCCCGTTACAGGGCGTCGACAACACCTTCCGATGTGGGGATCTCGTCCTGGGAGCCGCTGTCTCTTATTACGGAAGATAAGGTCTCGATCTCCGGTTGGCTGATCAGAAACCCTTTCGCCGAGGGAGTTCTACTTCTCCTGCATGGATTCGGCACTTCAAAAGCCGATCTTTTGGATGTCGCCAGGTCTCTTTATGATTTTGGAAAGCACCACCTTGTTTTGATTGATTTCCGCGGGCACGGGCATTCCGGCGGCAGATCCTTTTCGTTCGGCCGCAAAGAGGTTTTGGACGTGAAGGCGGTTTTAACGACCCTGGCTTCGATGCCGGATTTTCGGGAGCTGCCGGTCGGATGCCTCGGGGTATCCATGGGAGGGGCCATCGGTATCCTTGCGGCGTCCCGTTATCCCCAGATACGGGCCGTCGTCAGCGATTCTGCTTATGCCGATTTTGGCAAAGCCATTGCGAGGGCCCTGAGTATCACTTATCATGTTCCCCTGTTGATTCTCGGGCAGATCGTGATTTGGAGCACCGAGGTCCGTTTAGGGTGCAAGATGGCTGTCGTCAGCCCGATGCTGGCAGTTCCCCGGATTGCTCCTCGCAGCGTGATGATTATTCACGGGACAAACGATAGGACTGTACCCCATCAGGATGGGGAGATCCTTTTTAAGGTTGCTGGAAATCCAAAAAAACAGTGGATGATTCCCGGCGCGGAGCATGTTGCCTGTTTCTACAAAGATAGAGTGGAGTACACGCGTATGGTATCGGAGTTCTTTAGAGATGGGTTTCGCGGAACGGCGTAAATATCCCCGCGTTAGCGAGGCTGTCCCGTGCCAGCTGACGGTGGGGGGATACACCCTTGTCGCTGAGACACGGAATATCAGCTGCGGCGGTGCCCTATGCAGGCTCTCCAGCGTCGTCGCCCCGATGACTCAGATGGAGATCTCTTTCCAGCTTCCCGGGACTATACCCGGTGTTTCCGGCCGGATGATACGGTGTGTGGGGGTTGTAGTTCGCCAAGAAAAGGAAAAGGTTCTCTCGGCCGGCGATGCCTCCGTGCGTTTCACGACCGCTATCTACTTTTCCGAACTGAAACAGGAGGACCGGCGGCTCATCGCTGAATTTGTCCTGCAGAGCATGCTCTCCCACGACCGTCGGCGCACCTAAAGCGAGTAGCTGTAATGAGTAACACCAGCGTACTGCCCTTGGAGGTAGTACGCTAATTTTTTTGCGCCGCATCGTTTCACCAACTCCACGTATTCTTTCCCCAGGTTTGGCCAGAGATAGAACATTTTAGACATCCCTTGACAAAACAGGCTTTTGTCGGCAACACTTGTAGTAGAGAGATAAGAGCTTGTTTTTTAATGTGTTAGTGCTGAAAAGGGCAAACGATTCGAAAGGATCGGGCGCAATGCTAGAGGTCCTCCCCGCTAAAGTCTAATGGTGGAAGGATAGCTCGGCTGCCAGCAAAAGAAAGGTTTCGCGCCCATCCTGTTATTGCAGGATGGGTTTTTTATTTGTCAGATTTTGGAGAATAGATGGCTGATAAAACCAAACTGTCGATAGAAGAAGCAGCCCGGTGGTTGGGTGTTTCGAGCCGAACCGCTTACCGGTTGGCTCAAGCCGGCAGAATTCCTGCCTTCAAGGTAGGGGGACAATGGCGTTTCAGCGAGAAGATGCTCGAGGAGTGGATGGCCGACCAGGTAACCATCAAGCGCCTCCAGGTGGAAGAAACGAGGAGGAGATCCGCGTGAACGGCCTTTTTGTTTTCAGCGAATCCACCGGAAAGTTTCTGAGGAACATGCCGGGGAAGAGGAAACGATCGTGAAGGTGAAGGCGAAGTTATTAGCGGGATTCGGGATCATGGCGTGCATCGTCGCCGTAGTTGCCGCACTCAATTTCTATGTTGCCCACCAGGTCAACAGGCTCAGGGGTGTCGAGCTTCCCATGGAGCAGAACCTCCGTAGGGTAGAGGTCAGTATCTGGGAAGCAATCCATGCGGCCGACTCCTTTAGGTTCACGGCAGATCCTGCCTATGAGGAGCTCTACTTCAAGCAGTTGGGTGACGTGGATGGGTTTTATCTGAAATATCTGGACTTGATCAGTACCTCAGAGGAGAAGCAGTACGCGGAGGAATTCAACCGCTTCTGGGCAGAAGGCAAAGCAGCCGGCGAAAAGATACTTAAGTTCATCCGACAACAGCGGAAAGCCGAAGAGACTTTTTATGCGGAGATTAATTTTTCCGATGAGGTGATCGACTCCAAGATCCAGGCCAAATTCTCTCTAGAAGACCCACAGCTTTTAGCCAAGGAACAGACCCTCCGGGAAGTGGAGGTCAGCATCTGGGAGGCAATCCATGCGGCCATGCAGTATACCAGTTTGACCCCAGAGATTCCGGGGTCTGGATCCCCCCCGAAGACCTACCAGGAGTTCATGGAGAGAAAGTTTAAGGATGTGGAGACCTTTTGGGCTAAGTATAAGACCTATGCTACCTCCCCGGCTGAGCGAGAAGCGATTAAGGAATTTGAGATGCATTGGCAAGCGGCTGTCCCAAAGGGAAGACAATTGGTCGAGTTGCAGGATAGAATTCAAGCAGAGTTTAGCCTGCTGTACCAGGCCGCAGAAAAAACCGGTGACGTGATCAATAACAAGATGCAAGCGGTCATTCAAGAAAGGGTAGAACAGCGAAATTCCCAGTCAAGACAAGTCACTGCGCGGGGAATGGTGCTGGCGATAGGCAGCTTTATCCTGGCAATTTGGATCAGCTTGGGGTTAACCCGTTTGATCACGGTGCCGCTCGGAAATCTGGCGAATGCCGCGAAGGAGATTGAGCAGGATAATTTTTCGGCTCGGGCTGAGGTGAGCACAAGGGATGAGATCGGGGAGCTGGCGAAGAGTTTTAACCGGATGGCTGAGGAGCTGGAAAGATCCAGAGGAGAGATGCTTTTCGCCAAGGCATATGTGGAAAACGTGGTCAACTCGATGGCCGATGCGCTGATTGTGATCGATCTTGATGCCCAGATTCAGACCATCAACCAAGCAGCTTGCCAGCTTTTGGGTTACGAGAAGGAAGAGCTTCTGGGGAAAGCCGTAAGTTTCATTGCTGTAAAAGAGCGCATCTTTAAAGGCACAGGATTGGAGAAACTCACCCGGAAAGGTGTTTTAAAAGAAGTGGAGATGACGTTCACGGCCAAGTCGGGAGAGCGGATCCCTGTTTTGGTAACGGGGAGCGTGCTGTTGGGTGAGAAGAAACGCAAGGCCGGAATTGTGATGATGGCGCAAGATATGCGTCAATCCAAAACGGTTGCGCAGCTTTCCAAACTGCAGATTAAGGACCAGGAAAAGAACCTAGAGTTGGAGCTGAAGAGTCGGGAGCTGGAGGAAAGACGCAGCATCTTAACCGCCCTTCTGGAAGATGCAAACGCCGCTCGGAAAGAGGTGGAGCGCCGAGAGAAACAACTCAAGGAGACCCAGGCGATGTTGGTCCAGGCAGGGAAGCTGACAGCGCTTGGCCAACTGGGGGCCGGGGTTGCCCATGAGCTGAATCAGCCGATTGCCGCCATTCTGGGGTTCTCGCAACTTTCCTTAACCCAAATTCCCTCCGATCATCTCTTGGCCCCTCATTTAAAGCTCATTGAAGAGCAGAGCAAACGGATGGCCAAGATCGTGGACAACATCCGATCGTTTGTCCGGGATTCTCACGAGAGTCACGAGGCGATTTCTCTCAATCAGCCGATTGTGGACGCGCTCATGCTGATGACGGTGCAACTGAAAGGCAGGGGGATCGTGGTGGAGACCCGGCTGGATTCGAATCTTCCGCTGATAGTTGCCGATAGCAACGAGCTCCAGCAGGTGTTCCTGAACCTGTTGACCAACGCGCGGGATGCGGTGATGGAGAAGGGGCCGGGAGGAAAGATTCAGATATCTACTTTCTCCGATGGAAGCGATTGGGTGGTGGCTAAAGTCAGCGATACAGGGACGGGTATTCGCGAGGAGATTCGAGAGAGGATATTTGACCCCTTTTTTACGACTAAGCCGCCGGGGAAAGGGACCGGCCTGGGGCTTGCCATCGTGTCCGGGATCATGGCCAATCACCAAGGGACGATTGTGGTGGA
The DNA here is from genome assembly GCA_964373715.1 of uncultured Planctomycetia bacterium. Classification (GTDB taxonomy): domain Bacteria; phylum Omnitrophota; class Gorgyraeia; order 1-14-0-20-64-10; family 1-14-0-20-64-10; genus CAMTXI01. The sequence goes on from CAYJVR010000001.1 coordinate 201,971, forward strand.
ATCCGTTTCGGGCGAAGGGGCGACGTTTGTTGTTAAGATTCCCGTGGTGAAGCAACAAAAGAGGCAGAACACGAAACAGAAGTTGAGGGCGACAGCATGAAACAGCTCAGGATACTGGAGGTGGATAACGAAGCGGAGCAAGTGGAGCAGCAGAAGCCAAGAGGTGCCGAATGAGGATTTTGGTGGCGGACGATGAACAAGTGATACGGGATCTAATCTTCCAGGTGCTGCGGATGAAGGGGCACGAGATTATACTTGCCACCAACGGAAAGGAGGCGGTGGCGCAGGCGGCCTCCGATTCCTTCGACGCGATCTTCCTGGATGCGGTGATGCCGGAACTGGATGGGTTTGAGGCCTTCAAGCAGATTCGGTCAAGGGATCCCCATGCGGTGGTGGTGATCATGACCGGGTTTGCCGTGGAGGAAGGGATACGGGAAGCGATGGTTCTGGGAGCTTTCGACTTTCTGTACAAACCTTTTAACATCGTAGAATTGATGATGATTCTGGAGAAGATGAAGAAAAGAGAGAGCTTAAAGCCCTTAACGTAGAGGACAGATGACAGAGAACAGGGGACAGAAAACAGAGGACAGAAGCGAGAAGAGCATCCGAGCGATCCAGCAGGAGGGGAAGAAGAAGTTGCGGTCAGCGCGGCAGATCCTTTTGGTCGATGACAACGACGCGCTGCTTCAGCTTATGTGCGAATTGGTTGAGCAAATCGGCTGTGAGGGGATCAAAACGGCTTCGGTCTCTGAAGCGATGAAGGTTCTTGAGAAGAAAACCTTTCCACTGGTGGTCACCGATCTTCGGTTTCCTGCCGGTCAGCCGGATGGGCTGGATCTCCTCAAATGGGTGAAAGAAAGAGCCCCCTCCACGGAGGTGATTCTCATCTCGAGCTTTCCCTCTCAGGGGGCTGCTGTGGATGCCCTGGAGAGTGGCGCAAGCGATTTTCTCATTTGCCCCTTTCCTTCCAACCAGTATGCCATCGAGGTGATCCAGCGTGCTTTGAACCGTCAGGCACAGTCCGAAAGCTTGCGGCATATGACCGAAGAGGTCAAACACAGGAACATCGAGCTGGAGATGCTCTACAAGGTTTCTAATGCTATCGGTTACACCCTCGATTACGAGGTTCTGATGCGCCTGGTTATGGGTTCTTTAACCCAAGCGGTTCCATTTGATTTAGCCGCTTTCCTTCTCATTGTTCCGGAGAGAACGATGAGCGTCTACCTCAGAGAAGGGATTCCAGATCGCTGTATAGAGCGGTGCAGAAAACAGGTGGTTGAAGCGTTTAGTCTTGTGGGGGGTGTCTGGCAGGGAGATGAGGGCTGCAAATCGAACGTGACGCAGATTCCTCCGGGTCCCTCCTCAGAAGCCAGCGATACGGTCGGTCATTCCGAGCAGACCTTTTACAATTGTCCTCTTTTGGTGGGAGATCGCCTGATTGGTATGATTGCCATAAGCTCCATCCATGGCCAGCGGTTTGAAGAGTCCGATGTGCGGTTTGTATCGACGGCAGCTAACCAGATGGCCGGAGCCATTGAGCGGATTCGCCAGATCATTCAGTCTGAGAAGAGCAAGATGGAGATCATGGTGGAAAACATGGTAGAAGGGGTAATCATGATCGACCAGAAAAGAGAAGTTGTCGTCATCAACCCCCGGGCAAGGAAAATGCTGGGCTTCGGGACTGAAGAAGTCCCCTCCTCGAGACGCGTCAAAGACAGGCTCAAGACGCTGGGACTAGATCTTTGCGTGAGGGAATGCGAACAGGAACAGCATATTGTGACGAAGGAATTCGACCTTTCCGAGGCGATGGGATCCAAGTGTCTCGCCCGCTGTCAGGCGAACTTGGTGAAGGACGCGGCGGGTAACCTCCTCGGGCTTGCTCTGGTTTTGACCGATGTGACCCTGCAGAAGGAAATTGACCAGATGAAAACCGAATTTGTTTCCATCGTTTCACACGAACTGCGTACCCCCTTGTCGATCACCAAGGAGGGGATTGCTCTTGTGTTGGACGGGGTTCTGGGCGCTTTAAACACGGAACAAAACGAGGTTCTTTCCGCAGCCCAGAACAACATTAATAGATTAGCGCGCCTCATCAACGATCTTCTGGATGTTTCCAAGCTGGAGGCTGGCAAGGTTGAGCTCAAAAGGAAGCGAATGAACCTGGAGGATCCCGTTCGAGAGGTGGCTGCGCAGTTTGCCCCTCAGGTGAAAAAGAAGGGATTAGAACTTCAGATCGACTTTCCCTCAGGGGGGGTGGAGCTTTATGCTGATAGGGATCATTTAATTCAGATTTTCGTCAACTTGGTGGGGAACGCTCTCAAGTTTACTCCCAGCGGTACCATCCGGGTCTTCGCTCGGGAGAGTCCGGATGGTGTGGAGTGTGTGGTGGCCGATACCGGAATCGGAATTTCCAAAGAGGATCTCCCCAAGGTTTTCTCCAAGTTCCAGCAGTTCGGCCGTGTCGCCGGCAGTGGCGCAAAAGGGACGGGTCTGGGCCTTGTTATCGTCAAACAGATGGTGGAGCTTCACAAGGGAAAGATCCGGGTCGAAAGCATGTTAGGCACAGGAACCACCTTTACGTTTACCTTGCCCAGATTTACGGCGGAAGAACTGTTTCGGGAGCGAATCTCAGAGCCTCTGAAAAGAGCGCAAGGGTCCAGGGCTCCTTTGTCTTGCCTTTTGTTCGATTTTAAAGGGTTTGATACCCGATGGGGGAAGCTGGGCAGGGACGAGGCGGCGGGCCGGATGAAAGGTTTGGAAGAGCAAGTCAAGAAACTCCTTCGCAAGAACGCAGATCTAGTCCTTGGGGAGAACTACACCCTTCTGGTGATCCTGCCGGAGACTCAGCGCCAAGACGGTTTGAAGGTTGCGGAACGGATTTTACAGGTAGTAGGAAACCAAGGGGCTTTACTGGAAGGCAATCCACCCCCTGCTGAGATAGTTTATCGGTTGGCCACTTTTCCCGAGGATGGTGAGACAGAGGAAAATCTATTAAGGAGATTGTTGTGAAGGTTGTTCTCATCGTAGAGGATGAATCGGAGCAGAGCAAACTTCTCCAGATCCGGCTGGAGGCAAACGGCTTCGGGACGATTATTGCCAAAAACGGCCAGGAAGCTTTGAAGGAGGCTGAAAGCGGCAGGCCAGACTTGGTGATCGTGGATCTTCTGCTTCCCGATATGAACGGTTTTGAGGTTTGTCAGCGGCTGAAAGAGGCTCCCGAAACCCGGCAGATTCCCGTTGTCATGCTCACCGCCTATCCTGTGGAAGATGTCGAGCGCCGGTGTCTAGAGTCGGGGGCTTCTCTCTGTTTGAGGAAACCCTATGTGGCTTCGGAACTTCTCGCAGAGATCAAACGGTTGCTGAAGAAGGTGTAACCGATGGCGAAAAGGCGGATTCTCTTGTCTGTCTTGGAGGCCTTGGCAGGACCGACCGATGCCTGAGAAATGCCGCATTCTGATCGTGGATGACGAACCTGATCTTGTCAGGCTGGTCTGCTTGCGCCTGGAGGCGTCAGGCTACGAGGTTTTGGTGGCCATGGATGGGGAGGCGGCTTTGGCGAAGGCTCGGGTTGAAAGGCCTGATTTGATCCTCCTAGACCTGATGCTTCCGAAAATGGATGGCTACCAGGTCTGTCGCCTCCTTAAAAACGACACTCGCACTGCGCCAATCCCTATCGCCATCTTTACAGCCAGAAGAGGAGAGTACGATGAGGAACTTGGGAAAGAGTGCGGGGCCGACGCCTACATCCGAAAGCCCTTTTGGCCGGAAGAGTTGTTGGAAACGATACGGTTGCTGCTGTTAAAATCACATGGCTCAAAAGCCGGTTTCTTTCACTAAAACATCCCCCTAGTTTTCACTTTTTTGACTTCACTTGTCTTGTCAATCGCATCGTTGCGGAGTACCATAAAAACATGATTGTCGGTGTTCCTAAGGAAATCAAGAAGGACGAATATCGGGTTGCGCTTGTTCCGGCCGGTGTCGCGGCGCTCCGGCAGGCGGGCCATTCCGTTTTAATCCAGTCAGGCGCTGGCGCCGGGTCGAACATCGCAGACAGGGAATACACCGAAGCCGGGGCTGAAGTTGTCGAGTCGGCTGATTATATCTTCAAGAAAGCCCAGCTGATCATGAAGGTCAAAGAGCCCCAGCCGGTCGAATACGGGAAGCTTCGGATTGGTCAGGTGATCTTCACTTTCTTTCATTTTGCAGCCAACAGGGAACTTACGCTGGCGATGATCAAGCAGAAAACGGTCTGTATTGCCTATGAGACGGTAGAGGATTCCCACGGGCAGCTGCCGATTCTCATCCCGATGAGCGAAGTGGCCGGGCGCATGGCGGTACAGGAAGGGGCGAAGTATCTCGAAAAGCCGACGAAAGGGAAGGGGATCCTTCTGGGCGGTATACCCGGCGTGGCTCCGGCTGCTATCGTGATTCTCGGCGGAGGCGTTGTGGGGGCGAACGCGGCCAAGGTGGCGGCCGGTTTCGGGGGCGAAGTGACGGTGATGGATGTGGATTTGAACCGCCTTCGGTATCTGGAAGATATTATGCCGAAGAACGTCTCCTTTTTAATGTCCAACGAGCATAACATTGCGCGGAAACTCGGAGTGGCCGATCTGGTTTTTTGTTGTGCGCTGATTCGCGGCGGACGCGCCCCGATCCTGATCAAGCGCTGGATGCTCAAGAAGATGAAGCCCGGATCTGTCATCGTGGATGTAGCGATTGACCAAGGGGGGTGCGCGGAAACCTCCCGCCCCACCACGCATGCGGCGCCCGTCTACTTGGAGGAATCGATCGTCCATTACTGTGTGACGAATATCCCCGGCGCTGTCCCGATCACCTCCACTTACGGCCTGACGAATGCCACGCTGCCTTTCGCGCTGCAGATCGCCAACAAGGGACTTTCGCGCGCCATGAAGGATAACCCGGCTCTCGCGCGTGGTCTGAATGTTGCGCGGGGAAAGGTGACCTACCGGTCTTTGGCGCAGGATTTGAATCTCACGTATACGCCCCTCAGACGCGTTCTCTCCTAGGGGGACTTCCTGTGATGGCAACCCCATGACCTCTTTCCGCCAGTTTTCTTCCGGAGGGGTTGTCTACCGCAAGCTGAAAGGTGTGATTCGGATCGCGCTGATCTCCCGGCAGGGAGGCGAAATCTGGAGCCTTCCTAAGGGCCACATTGACCCGGGTGAGACCCCCGAGCAGGCCGCACTGCGTGAAGTGCGGGAAGAAACCGGTTTGACGACCCGGATCATCTGCAAGGTGGGGGATATCCACTACTGGTTTGCTCCGGCGCCGGGCGCCAAAAAAATCTTCAAGAAGGTCTCCTTTTTCCTCATGAAGCACACCGGCGGCGACATGAGCGACCACGATTTTGAGGTGGATGAGGCCCGCTGGTTTCCTCTCGCGGAGTCCCTCAAACGGGATTTCTACCCGAGCGAGCGTCTTCTGATCCGGAAAGCGAAAAGGATGCTCCGTGAGGCAGATTGAAATCGCCGATGCGTTCGACCAGATCGCCGATCTGCTTGAGCTCAAAGGGGAGAATCCGTTCCGAATCCGTGCCTACCGCCGGGCTGCTCTCAACCTGAGGGGTTTGACGAAGGATCTGGAGGCCGCCGCGAAGGCAGTCACGCTGGAGCAGATTCCGGGTATAGGCAAAGAGCTGGCGGCGAAGATACAGGAGATGATCTCTTCCGGCCGGCTGGAGTTCCTCGAAAAGCTGAAAAAAGAGGTGCCCGAAGCCCTGGCGACCCTCATGACTATCCCCGGGATCGGCCCAAAGACAGCGAAGCTGGTTTACGACCGTTTCAAGGTGAAGTCCCCCGAAGAGCTTGGGCGGCTGGTCAAGTCGGGGAAACTGCGCCTTTTGCCCGGGTTCCAGCAGAAAAAAGAGGAGAACATCCTGCGGGGCATCCAGCTGGTCAAGGCCGGTCAGGAGAGGATGACGCTCGGGGCGGCGGTCCGGTTATCCGAAGAGATCCTGGGCTACCTGAAGAAAGTGAAGGGGATTAAGAGGATTAGCATGGCCGGAAGCCTCCGCCGTCGGAAGGAGACGGTCCGGGACATAGATATCCTGATCACCTCCACGACCCCCGCGCGGGTCATGGACCACTTTGTTCGGCTGCCTCTGGCGGGCCAGGTTCAGGCGCATGGGAAGACCAAGTCGAGCATACGGACGCGCCAAGGGATCCAGGTGGACCTCCGCGTGGTTGAGCCGGACTCTTTCGGGGCGGCTCTCGTTTATTTCACCGGGTCGAAGGAGCACAACATCAAAATCCGCTCTCTCGCCAACCGGATGGGGCTCACGGTCAATGAGTATGGTGTTTTTAGGGAGAAGAGCGGGAAGCGGGTGGCGGGCAGCGAAGAGGAGGATGTTTATAAGGTGTTGGGGCTGGCCTGGGTCCCGCCGGAATTGAGGGAAGACCGGGGGGAGGTTGAGGCGGCCGCGCAGGGATTGCTGCCTCATCTTGTTGAGTGGAAAGACGTCCTCGGGTCGTTCCATAACCACTCCACCTGGTCTGACGGGCATCATCCGATTGAACAGGTGGCCGAGGCGGTGAAGGCCAAAGGGTACCGGTACATGCTTTTGTCAGACCATTCCAAATCTCTCCGGGTGGCGAGGGGATTGAGTGAGGCAGACCTGCTCAAGCAGATGGAACAGGTCCGTTTGCTGAACAAGAGAATGAAGCCGTTTAGGATCCTTATGGGTTCCGAGGTGGATATCCTCCCGGACGGCAGGCTCGATTATTCCGACGCCGTGTTGCGGAGGCTGGACATGGTTATCGCCGCGGTGCATTCGTCGTTCAAACAGCCTAAAGAGGTCATGACGGCCCGGGTGACGAAAGCGATCAGGAACCGGTATGTCTCCATTCTCGCCCACCCCACGGGGCGCCTTTTGGGGGAAAGGGAAGCCTATGAGATTGACATGGAGGAGATTTGCCGCGTTGCCGCCCGGACGAAGACGGCTTTGGAGATCAACTGTTATACCAAAAGGCTTGATCTGAATGATACGCATGCGAGGATGGCCCGGGAGGCGGGGGCCTCCCTGGTTGTCTCCACGGATACCCATTCGCTTGATCAGTTGGATTCGATGGATTTAGGTTTGGCCATGGCGCGCAGGGCCTGGAGCGGGCCTGAGGACGTCATCAACACAATGGATTTAGAGCACCTTCAGTCCTGGGTTGCGGAAAAACGGGAGGAGGGTAAAGTATGATCGCCGAGTTCTGTATTATCCCGATAGGAAGAGGGAGCCGTTTCAGCGGCCGGCTGGCTAAAGTGTTTCGGCTGGTGGATTCCAGCGGCCTTGATTACCGGCTTGGCCCGATGGGGACATCGGTTGAGGGCGGATGGGATGAGGTCATGGGATTAATCAAGGAGTGCCACCAGCTCCTTCTCTCGGAAAGCGACCGGGTCTGGATGACGATCAAGATTGATGACCGCAAGGATAAGAAAAAAGGGAAGGGGCGCCTGTCGGCTAAGATGGAGTCGGTGGTGAGGAAATCCGGCCGGTGCCTCAAGACCTGAAAAGAAGTTTATCCGGCATCTACCGCAGGCTTTTTTCCCGTTTCGGGCGGCAGCGTTGGTGGCCCGGCGAAACCCCTTTCGAGGTAATGGTCGGCGCCATACTCACGCAGAACACCGCCTGGACGAATGTGTCGAAAGCGATTGAGAATCTCCGGCGGGCCGGTCTCCTCGACCCGTTTCGGCTTGATCAGGTTCCCCTGGCGCGTTTAGCCTCCTTGATTCGCCCTTCCGGTTACTTCAACCAGAAGGCAAAGCGGCTGAAAATTTTTGTCCGGTATTACGTTGCCTCTTATTCCGGCGATATCGGCCGTTTCCGGCGTATGCCTCCGGGAAAGCTCCGGGAAGAGCTGCTGGCTCTCTCCGGTATTGGTCCTGAGACGGCAGACAGCATCCTGCTCTATGCCGCTGGGAAGCCGGTTTTTGTCGTGGATGCCTATACCCGGCGAATCCTTGCCCGGCACGGTTTTATCCGCTGGGAAGCCCCCTACGATGAAATTAAGGCCCTTTTTATGAGGCATATGCCTCATAAAACCATTCTTTTCAACGAATACCATGCTTTAATTGTAGCGCTTGGAAAGGATTTATGCCGCCGCACCTGTCCCCAGTGCCACCAGTGTCCCTTGCGCCAGGTTGGAAAGCTTCGCTTGGAGACCCCCCCGGCTCCTCTTCAGTAAGGCATTATAAGTAATTTAAAACAAAAGGGTTACGAATATAGATGTAACCAATTGATAAATAATGGTTTAAGTCTCCATGTTTGGTGTCAAGGGGGTATAGGGCCTAAATTGTTGAAAAATCATATATATAAAGTATTTATTTTAATATAGTTACATTTTTAGGCCTTGTATTCACTGGATGGGTCCATATACTTAGAAATGGAACAGAAAGCCCTCATTCTACAATGCAAATTTTGTGGAATGGGGGTTTCGAGTGTAGAGGGGAGGGCCCCTGAGAAGGGGAAGCTCCCCTAGGTTAAAAGGAGGGAGTGACCATGAAAGGTGAACATGTTGATTTGCTTACTGGTGTCCTGATTGGGATCGTTATCGGTGGAATGTACTCTGTCCACCTAGGGGTAGTTCTCCCGATTCTGGTAGGGACGCTAGGGATCGTATTCGGCCTGAAGTTTTTGGGCCTACTCCGCTAAAGCGCTAAGCTCGCTTAAGCGGGCAAAAGAGCAGCCCTCCACCGCACGGAGCGGTGGAGGGCTGTGTTTTTTCTTGACCTTCTTTCTCCTCAAGGTTAAACTGTACCATCTGAAAAGAAGTGCTTTCGAAAGGCAGTTTAATCCGAATGAAGTTCCGATTGTTTGATTTTCGGCCAACACCGACTATGATCCGGGGGATAGTGATCGGCCTGGTCGTTGGTGCTTTCCTGCGAACGATATTGCTCCGCAGCTGATGACCCTCAACCGTGCGCACTGTTTTCGCTAGCTTCTTTCTTGGGGCTTTTGTAAATTGGTAATCCCTCCGGGTCAATAGATCTGCCGGGTTGTTGGCCCTAGAGGTTTTCTCCCAGTAGTCCGTTTAGCCCTCCAGTCTGTCTCCGTCTTAAATTCTCCAGAGATTTTCTCCCGCAGGGATCCAAGAGTTATCCACAGGATTTCTATAGATGGTTATAACTCATTTATTTTTAATAGATTAAACAGAATTCACGCTAGTCTATATATTAACATAAGAATCATTATCAGACGTTATGGGGAAGTGGGATTTAGCCCGGTTTGGAGTATGGAAGAGGCGGTTTTAAGGTGTTTGTAGCTTATTCAGGGCCCAGGTTGCGTGCTCCCGGACCAATTTGGAGGAGTCTTTCTCTGCGGTTTCTTGAAGTAGCGGGATCAGGCCGGTGTTTTTTAAATTTGCCGCCGTGACAGCGGCATTTCTCAGTAATCCCTCCCGTTTGGCTCTCATAAGAGGTGTCCCGGCAAACCGAGCTAAAAAGGTTTCCTCGGTCCGGCAGGCCAGGATTTCGGCCAGAGGAAGGGCCGCCCCTGCCCCATTTTGGGCCTGAAATTCAGGCCAGGGGGTATTATGGGAGGCTTTCCGGTTATAGGGGCAGACCTCCTGGCAGATGTCGCAACCAAAGAGCCAGGGGCCTGTTTTTTCCCTTAACGGCGGGGAAATTTCTTCCCTGTTTTCTATGGTCAAATTGGCGATACACTTGTGGGCGTCCAATTGGTACGGCCTGCTTACGCTGAGGGCTTCGGTGGGACAGGCCTCCAGGCAGATCGTGCAGTTGCCGCAGTCCCAGGAAATCGGCTGGTCAAACACCAACTCCAGGTTGGTCAGCAGGGCCGTCAGGAAGACGAAAGAACCTCCCTTGGGAAGGATCAGCATGGTATTTTTCCCGATGAAGCCGAGCCCTGCCGCCTCTGCCAAAGCCCGCTCCTGGACCGGAGCTGTGTCGATTGACTTCACCAGCTGGGCGACCGGCACCTGGCTGAGGATGAAGCCCTCCAGCTTCTTGACCCTTTTTTCCAAGACACGGTGGTAGTCTTTTCCGTGCGCGTACCGGGCGATTCGGCCGGCGTCCGGGGCGGGTGCGGCTTCCCTGCCGTTCTCGTAAGGAGCGGTCAGAATGAGGATGCTTTTGAGATTGGGGATCTTTTCGCGCAGTTTCTGCTGCCGGTTGAAGAAGTCCTCCATGTAGCCGAGATCGCCGCTGAAGCCGGCCGACAGCCACCCGCTGAGGTTCACGTGGCGTTTTCGGAGTGCTTCCGGGGCGGCGACACCGGCTGAGAGAAAACCCAGGCGCAGAGCTTCCTCTTTAATGATGCGGGTTAATTGGGAACTATCCGGCTGTTCTAAGGTTGTGTGAAGCGTTGAAGGATCGGGCTGATCAGAGATAGGTTGGGGTGTCATCCGAAACGCGCCAGAGCTCGCAGAGATTTTCCGGCAGCTCCTGGAGAAAGGTGGAAGGCCGCATCAGTACTTCGCCGCGCTGGTAGGTGTAGCGTGTCAGCGGATAGGTCAAATAAAGGTGGTTTTTTGTTCTTGTGGTAGCGACATAGAAAAGACGGCGTTCCTCTTCGAGGGCCTCAGGATCTTCGGCAGATTTTGCGTGAGGGAACAGCCCCTCCACAAGCCCTATGATAAAGACAGAGTTCCATTCGAGGCCTTTAGCCTGATGGATGGTGGAGAGCACGAGGAACTCGTCCGGTTGCTCCCAGCCCAAGAGGGTTTCCCCTTTAAACGGTTCTCTGAGGGTCAGATCCTCGACAAAACGGCCGACATTATCGTAGTTTGCCGCGAGGTTGATGAGCTGCTCGATGTCTTCTTTCCGGTTCTGCGCATCTTTGAAATGGTTTTTCAGGTAATCTTCGTAGCCGGAGCGCAGGACGGCCAGGATGAGTTCGACCGGATGGTTGGAAACGGCCGGATTGGATAATTCCCGGAATATCAAACAGAGTCGTTTCCACGCGGATTTTGCTCTTGCCGGCAGAGAATCAATCTCCTTGCCCCGCGCCGCTTCGGACATTGGGTTGGATGCCGAAGAAAGGGTTTCCCATATCTTTCGGGCATAGCTGGAGCCGATCCCCTCCTGGAGCTGTAGCACCCTTTGCCATGCCAGCTCGTCGTGCGGGTTCACCAGAATGCGCAGGTGCCCCATAACATCTTTGATGTGCGCCTGCTCGAAGAACCGGACGCCTCCGCGGACAAGGTAAGGGATGTTCCGTTTAGCCAATTCGAGTTCAAGCTCCGCGGACTGGAAGCGGGCGCGAAAAAGAACGGCAATCTCTCTTAAAGGAACCCCCTCTTCCCGGAGCTCAAGGACCCTTTGCGCCACGAAAGAGGCTTGTTGTTTGACATTCATGAGGGGCACGAGGGCCGGCAATTCCCCCGGATCTTTGACGCTTCTGAGCTCTTTTGGAAACTGTTTGGTGTTGAATTGGATGGAGGTGTTGGCAAGCCTCAGTATCTCGGGTGTTGATCGGTAGTTGGTTTCCAGACGGTAGATTGTCGTGCCCGGAAAGATGTTTGGAAATTCCAGGAGGTTCTTGATCTCGGCCCCACGGAACGCGTAGATGGACTGGGCGTCATCTCCGACCGCCAGCACGTTCTTGTGGCCGCTACTGAGTTCCCGGACGAGTTCAAACTGGAGCCGGTTTGTGTCCTGGTATTCATCCACGAGCACGTAGCGCAGCATGTCGGCGTAGTGGCGGCCAACCTGTTTGTTGTCCCTCAAAAGTCTTAAGAGTTCGCTCAGGAGGTCGTCATAATCCATGACGTTTGCCTTTTTTTTGCGTTCCACGTAAGAGGTTTGGATCCGTTCGATCAGGGGGACCAGTTCGGTGAACTGGGAATAGGCCTCACTGACGATCTCTTCCGCCGGGCGGCAGGTGTTGACCGCAAGGCTGAAAATGGATTCGAGGACATCTGCCTGCGGCAGGCGCGTTTTGGTGGCAGGAATCTTCAGGTCGATTACGCAGGATGAGATCAGGTCTTTAGCGTCTTCTTCATCGAGGATGCCGAACGCGGGGGTTCTGCCGATTGCCTCGGCATGTTGCCGGAGGATGAGATTTCCGATGTGGTGGAAAGTCCCGCCCCGCAAGCCTTCCGGCCTGTATTTGAGCAGCCTCTCGACCCGGTCCATCATTTCCCTGGCGGCCTTGACGGTAAATGTGACTAAAAGAACGCTCCGGGGGTCAAAACCGTGTTCAATGAGATAGGCGACCCGATAGGTCAGGGTCCTTGTTTTCCCGCTGCCTGGACCGGCAAGAACAAGAATCGGCCCTTCCCCGGCCGTGACGACTTGGAGCTGTTCGGGATTAAGCTCTTTTTCATAAGCTATGTGAGCGACCTGTGGCGGCGGCTGGCTTAAAGAATAGTGTTTGCCCATAGCAATCTAGAACGGACGAGGAGCGTTTAGGGCTTTTTGCCTGCCGAGAGAGCGGAGCTTTTTGTCCCCTTCTTTGCATTTTTCTTTTTTGCCGCAGTTTTCTTTTTCTGGGCAAGTTTTTTCTTCCGAAGGCGGGCTTGCTGGCGTCTCTTCTTCTTGATTGTCTCGATACGTTTTTTCTTGCGGCGCGCAATCTGCCGCTGTTTCAGAAGGAGATACCCTGCTTTGATGGCGTCCTCCTCCTGATGGCCAACCTTCTGGAGGTATTCATCAAGGATCGTTTCCCCTCGTCCCTGGAAATCCTTGAAGAAAACACCGACCTCACAATTTCCATCAGGGATCGGTTGAGACAGGGGCTCGCACCGGATGATTGTTCCATGGACAACGAGGGGTCCGTAGCTCTCGGAGAGATTTAGCGTGCATTGAACGGGGAGGGCAGCGTCTATCGGACTATCCGAGTAGGCGGAAATACCAAGCAAGGAAACATTGCGCGTTATTCCACGCACCTCTTTCTCCCCGCTTTTCAGGACAAACGAAATACGCACCCGGTAACGCGTCCTGTGGCGTCGGTCTGGACCGGAGAAGAGCAGCGTCGTCATTTCTTCTTTGCTCTGTGAGCTTTACCAGATCGCCGTTTCCGGCGACGTCTTGCGCGTAGTGAACGAGGAACAGGCACTGTGATGACCCTCCTTTTGCTTGTGTTACACTATAACATGGAATTCTCAGCGAGTAAATAAATGGAAAGCCAGATGAACAAAGAGGATATAGCCTCGTTTATACACGGGGTTCCCCAACTGGTTCCCGAAACCTGGTGCTTGAAATGCAAAGTCTGCTGCCGTTTTCCGGATACCGAAGGGGTGCAGACGCCAGCGTGGTCCCCTCTGGAGGCAGTTTGGGCGAAAAAGTCAGGGGGGAGGGAGTCGTGGTTTAAGGGGTCTCCGGATGTCCCGTCGCTGCGCCCCGTCCTGAAGCCCTGCGGCCACGGCTATCTGTGTCCCGCCTTCAATCCGGAAACAAGCGAATGCAGGATCTATGCGGTCCGTCCCCTCGATTGCAGGATTTATCCCTTTGTTTTGGTGAAAGATCCGGCCGGCACGAGGGTGGTTCTCGCGATGGATATGAAGTGCCCATACCTCCAGGAACGCGGTTCTGACCCTGAGACGCTTGCTTACTCAGCCGAGTTGTCCCGCTATTTACAGAGGCCCGAGGCGTCAGCCTATGTGAAGATGAATCCGGAGATTGTTGGTCCCATGTGGCCGGAGTTTGTTGTCGTTGCCCCGATGCCGGAGATGGCGGCGGCATTAAAGAAAGAGGCCGGCGCGGTGTATCCGGCCCTGCGGCTGTTTTCCCCTGCAGACATTCCCTTGCTCGAGGAGGCCCTTTTAGCCGGGAAACATTCCCATTCCAGCTATACGCTTGCAGGACTGCTGGGATGGTCCGATCTCATCCGGTATTGGTGGTCCTCCCAAGCGGGGGCTTTTTGCCTGTTTGCCGAACAGGCGGGCGGTTTCTCGATGCCGTTGCCTCCTCTGGGCAGGAAAACAGACCGCCGGTTGATCGAGAGGGTATGGGGGATTCTCACCGAGGCGAATCAAGGGGCACCATCGGTTTCGCGGGTCGAGGGGATTGAGGAGGCGGAGGTGAAGGTCTGGACCGAAGCCGGTTTCCATCTGGCCGAAGGGGAGCAGGAGTACCTTTACGATAGATTTGCCCTCGCCGGTTTAAAGGGGGATTCTTACCGGTCGCAGAGAGGGGCGGTTAACCGGGGACTCAAGGTTGGGGCTTATAGGTGGCGGCCGTTTAAGGAGGGGGACCTCCTTCCCTGCTTGCAGTTGTATACCTCTTGGGGGATTTCTCGGCAGCAGGAGACGGGTGATTTCATGCCTCGCGCGCTTATTCGGGACGGGCTTTTCTTCCATCGACGGTTAATGATGGACTGGAAAATATTTGTTTTGACCGGGCGGGTTTTAGAATCGGACGGCAAGGTTCGAGGCTATACTTTTGGGGCGCCGGTGTCGAAGGAGATGTTCTGCGTTTTTCTGGAAATCGCCGACCAGGCTTTCCCCGGGATTCCCCAGATACTGTTTCAGGAGTTCTGTAAGGAAATGTCTTCTTACCGGTTGATTAATGCGATGGGTGACTGCGGGTTGCCGGGGTTGCGCAAAACAAAAGAGCAATATCACCCGCTTAAGTTAATCCGTACCGCGACGGCAACGAAATAGCGCTTCTACCCTCTTTTTTGCCCGACTACCAGAATTCCTCCACCTAACGTTCTTAAAAGCGGCCATCGGCTCATCCGGTCAAGCCACGGCTTGTGCTCCCGGATGAGGCAGGAATGCGATCGGATATCTACCGCGCAACTGCTGAGAAAACGTTTTAACAGGATCGGCTCGATCGCCCAAACAGCATCATCATCAAAATGTTCAAATTCATTTGGATTGAGTTGGTTGACCGGCGTCAGGGCATCGAAAGGTTGTTTCCAAAGGGATGGCGAGAGTGTTTTCCCGGTTAGCTTGAGCAGGTTTCTCGATCGTCGGAACAAGCCTTTGGCACAGGGGTGGGGTGATTCCAGGCCCACCACGGTGAGGAAGTTTGGACTTGCAACAACGATTCGGCCTTTCGGTTTAAGAATTCGGACCAGCTCGCTTAAAGCGCGTTTTGGATCGGGCAGATGTTCGAGAATTCCGCAGCAACCGACGCAATCGAAAGTTCCTTCTTTAAACGGCAGAGTGCCGCTGTCCAGCAGCACAAAACGGCCGGTACCCCCCTCTTTTGCCTGTTGAAGCGCGATGACAGAGATATCTCCCCCCCATGCTTTGAATCCTTTTAATGCAATCGCATGAACGACCTGCCCTACCCCGCACCCTAAATCGAATACAGAGGAGTTGGAGGGTATCTGCTGAATGAGGGCTTGGCAGTATCTGGAATGGTAGCGTTCCCATTCGGCGCCTGCGAGACGTTTGTAGTACAGGTGGCTCTCAGAATAGAACCGTTTTAGGTAAGACGCGAGATTGGAGGTCATGCGGGTCTCCTTACGAAAAGAGCGTCTCCGGCAACAAGTTGACCTTCGAGGGTTGTATAGAGGTCATAGAGCTGAAACAGTTTAAACCCATAGTCCTTGAGGAGCTTTTCCACATCGGAAAAAAACGAATTTTTATCGTAGATCGGTCCGAATTCCACCTCGGTGAAGATAAGCTGAACGCTGGTTTTTAAAAGCCCGTGGGCGCCCTTGAGCGCCTCCGTCTCGTGTCCTTGGAGGTCGAGCTTTATGATTTCTACACCGGTGAGATTTTCTCGGGCTGCCCATTCATCCAGCGTGATGGTAGAGACCTGCCGTTTATCGATCATCGTCATTTGATTTGGGTAAGACCGAAGACCCAGCGTACTTCCGGGAGAGAGCGCGCTCATGTACGGGGCCTGGCTGACAAAGAATGTTTTTTCTCCAGTAGAAGAGGAGATGGCGCTATGAATCGGATGCAGCCTTGGGTTTCTCTTTGCGTTCTCCTGAAGGATCTGAAAGGATTCCCGCTGGGGTTCGAATGCGTAGACCGAAGCTTTTCGGAACGTCCGAAGAAATTTTCCGGCAACTTTGCCATGATAAGCGCCCCCGTCAATAATCACCTTGGCTTGGTCCCGGGGCAGGAATCGAAGCATATCGCGGAAAGGGTTCTTATTCAGCCGTTCGATGCGGCGTTGAAAGTGGCTTATACTCCCTTGGATGTCGGCCAAAAAAGTTGATTTATTCAAGTTCATTTCCGCTTACGGCATCGCATCCAGATGCGTTGCCAACCTAGGCGCATCACGGCGATGATTGCTTTTAGCACATCGGCTTTGCTGAGTTTTGATATCCCATAAATTCTGTTGGAAAAAGTGATGGGCACCTCCTTGAAGGTGAACCCATGCCACATGGAGAGGGTGTTCATTTCAACCTGGAAATCATAGCTCGTGGTCACTATTTTATCCAACCGGATTTGTTCCAGCACCCGCCTATGAAAGCATTTGAACCCGCTGGTGCAGTCTGTGAGAGGCAGTCCTGTGCTCCAGCGGGTGAATATATTGGAAAGATAGCTGAGCAGCAGCCGGCGCATGGGCCAATCCAATACTCGGACTCCGTTCAGATAGCGAGATCCGATGACAACATCGGCCGATACCGCAGCCCCCAGAAGAGAGGAGACCGAAGCTGGATCATGAGAGCCGTCGGCGTCCATTTCAAGGAACAGCTCAAATTCTCTCGAAAGTCCCCATTGGAAACCTTTAATATAAGCGGAGCCCAAACCGAGCTTCGCCGACCGGTGAATCACCCACACTCGGTTGGCCGATTCGCGAGCCAACTGCTCGGCCGCTATCCCAGTCCCGTCAGGTGAGTTATCATCTATGATCAGAACAGAAATGTCCTCTTGCGATTTGAGCAGGCGCTGGACAATCCCGGTGAGCGACTCGCGCTCGTTGAATGTGGGGATGACGACCAGAGCTTTCCCTAAAGTGTTCATCGAGCGTTCTTCTCGTAATAGGCTAACCACCGGTGTGCAATGAGATCGGTATCGAACGCGATTACATCTTTTCTGCTCTGTGCCGCCATCCGTCGAGCAGATTCCTGCTGAGCGACGAGACTTAGTATACCACGGCAGAGGTCCTCCATATCACCTGGGCGATACAGCCAGCCATTTTCCAGATGGCGTATAATCTCTTCGATTCCGCCGACCGGCGTCGTTACAATGGCCAGCTCTGCGGCCATATATTCCAAGAGTTTGATGGGGAGTCGGTTCTTATCGAAAGGGTTGTCGTTGACAGGGCACAGTCCGATGTCCGCTTGACACATCTGTCGGATGGAGTCCTCATGATTTAAGGGGCCGGTCAGTTCGACGGCTGTTTCAAGTCCCAGCGTTCGGATTCTCGACTGGATAGAGCAGAAGCGCTCCCCTCCTCCAACAAAGCGAAATCGAATCCTAGGATTCTGCGGGACTATTTTCTTAATGGCTTCCAAGGTTTCCATATGGAGGTGTTGGGCCCCCATGGTTCCGACCATGATGACAGTGATGTTCGGGAAGCTAAAAGGAGGCGAAGATCGAATAAAGCGTGAAATGGAAACGGAGTATGGAATGTGAACAGCCCGGGGGTAGTGTTTCGCAAGCGGAGAGGTTCCCACGGTTACACGGGGCAGAGTTTTTGGGATAATCTCTTCGAGGAGAAGTTGCAGCCAGCAAACCGGTTTCGGATAATGGGCCATCACGGCCATCCCATAGACCGAATCGTCGAGGTCTAGGACGATCCGGTAACCTAAGATCTGCAGCCCTGCTGCCGTCAAAAGCGCACCAGGGTCTGCGGTAAACACATGCACTGCCGTCGGCTGAATGCGCCGAAGTTGCCGAAGCAGCCGCCGGAACGTGCGACATGTTTCCAGACCGTAGCGGAAAGGGCCGAAACGCCGCTTTTCCCCATTTTGTCCGTAAGTAAAATGAGCCTGTCCGATGAATATAACCCGAGTTTCTTCCATTGAAATTTCTCGGGGATATTTTTGGAAGGATTCGTCAAGAGCGAAGATCACAGGTTCGATCGAGGATTTTTGCAATGCCTTGGCAATCGGGATAACGCGGCCAAAGAGGGTGGCACTGTTGGAATAGGTCATGCACACCAAAACGATTTTCTGTGTTGGTTTTGGAGTTATGCCTGTCGCTTGGGTTTGCCGCTTAGAGATTGGTTTTCCGGATAATCGGGTTATCCGTCTCCAGCATTGACCATACTCGATTTGTGTTATGGACCGGAGGGGAGTTGAACCCCTGGCCTCTGCAATGCGAATGCAGCGCTCTCCCAACTGAGCTACCGGCCCCTAAAAATGTCGTTACAAACTGGATCAGTATAGCACAAGGCATAGTTTCTCGGTCTTGCTTGTGGAAAAACGGGTAAGAAAAGAAGAGGGGTTCTCTACACGATGCGGCTTGAAAAACGGTTGGGTTAGCTTGGGTTTCCGTTTGCCAGGTAAATTACGCCATCGTAAGTGTAGTTGTTGCCGTTAAAAGTTTGGTCGACTTGAATCGTTCCGCCGGTGTATTTCCCGCCGGAGGCGGCCAGGCGGGTAGCTCTAGCGGTGAAGGTAGCCGCCGCAACTGCCGGGACGGTGAAGCTATACTGGGCTGTGTTCGGCTGAGGCATGTAGGCTGGAACAAGCTGAGCCAGGGTGGCATAGGAGTTCCAGTCCAGACGGTATATTCTTTGGGCTTGGAACATCATGGCCAGTTTTGATTCGGCGTCCCGCATCCGTGATTTTTCAACCATTTTCGTGTATTGGGGAAGAGACACTGCCGATAGGATGGCGACAACGATAACGACGACGAGAAGCTCTATGAGGGAAAAACCCTTTCTAAAAACAGATCTCGTCTCTTTTCTTGTTTTTTTCATCTGAGTCAGTGCCCCTTCAGAGGTTACTGTAATAAGTTTACTTTATCGGCCGCGTTTCTTCAATAGAAGACGGTTGCTTCGAGTTACTTCCAAACGCCAATCTGCTGTTTTACCCAGAGAATAAGCTCTCGTAACCCATTAGTAGGGCTAATCTTAGGATTCCAACCAAGATCCCTGCCCACCTTGCTGATGTCTGAGATATAGACCTTTTGGTCCGAAGGCCTCCATCCGGCATAAGCCAATTTTGTTTTCCTGCCGGTTTCAAGTTCGATCAATTCAAGGCATTCTAAAAGCGACAGAGTGTTTTTTGGGCCGCCGCCGATGTTATAAACGTCGTGTTTGATTCCGCTGAGAAAAAAGCGATTAAATGCATCGACAAGATCTGTTACAAAAAGAACATCGCGGACTTGTTTGCCGTCGCCGTAAAGAGTGGCTTTTTTCTTCATGAGGTTTGCGATGGCAAACCAGGCCAACCAGCCCTGATCCTCAAAACCGAATTGGCGTGTGCCGTAGATGCAACTCATTCTGAAAACGGCTGTACGCATTTTGAACGTATGGGCATAATCCTGCGCATAGAGATCGCCGACGTATTTGCTCACGCCATAGGGGGTATGTCCGGATAGATCGCACGGGAAATGTTCGGGAATGCCCTTCATCGTTTTATAGACATAACGGCGGGGAGTCTCTTTGAGCGGTATCTTCGCCACATTTTCTCCGTAGACTTTGTTCGTGGAGCAGTAAATGAAGCAAGCTTTCGGCGACCGCTTCCGAAGGCATTCGAGGACATTCAAAGTACCCTCTGCGTTGATGGAGAAATCCTCTCGAGGATCGCGGATCGACAGTCCGATCCCTGGTTGGCCGGCTGTGTGTACGACCAGATCCGCTCCGCGTCCGAGAGCCCGAAGAACAGCGCGGCTATCCCGAACATCTCCCTTGATTCTAGTAATGCGTCGGTATCGGGACAGGTAGCGCCAGTTATACTCTACGGAGGCCTTATCGTACCCAAAGAGTTTCGATCGGATCAGATTGTCCAGGATCACCACGTCAACCCGTTGTTTTTTTGCCCACCACTCGGCAACGTGGGATCCAATCATCCCTGCCCCTCCCGTGACGAGTACCCTCATCTTATGCTCCCTCCGCTGAGATTATAACGGTGGACAGTGATTTCACGGCTGTTGGCGTTGGAGGTTTTGGGTAAGCCCAAAACCAAGCCAGCCCAAAAGCCGAGACTGTAAGCCGTATGCATGCCGGCTACGACAAAGGGGGTGAGTAAACCGACAGCAAGCGAGCGGGTTGCACGCCAACCATCTAAGAAAGCGCAGAAAAACCACAAGAGATAAAGAAAGCGGGGTATTGTCCCTTGAGAGGAAGGCCAGCAGATACCCACATAAAGGATTGTCATGGCTAAGACAACAGCCCCGTGCTCGAGACTTCGGTGCGTAAATCTCATTCGAGTTTGGCGGCCCCGCCCCTTTCCGTAGCGAAACATCTTTTTGAAGTGGAAGAACACCGAATGCTCAACGGGCCTTCTGGCAGCCAGAGAAGGGCTATAGCCGAACCGGGCTCCTTTTTCCTGAAGTCTTTCGAAAAGCTCGTTTTCTTCATTTGGAAAAAGATGTTCGTTGAATCCGCCGGAAGCAAGAAAAACGTCCCGCCGGATGCTCTGATTGCAGAGGATAAACTTCTTATCATCCGCAGGGAAAAGGGGAGAATCCTTTTGGTAGCGGGCACGCAACGAGCCAACGGCCCACCAGGAAGAGAGGCTGTAGGCTATGGTGCGTGCGATGATGGAGTTGTTTGGTTCGGGCAGGCATGGCCCCCCCACCCCATCGGAATCCCATGTTTTGTAGCACTGCAGGATCTCCCAGAGGTGTGTCGGGGGGATTTGGACGTCGTCGTCCAGAAAAACAAGGTATTCTCCACTTGCCTGTTTTGCTGCAAGGTTTCGCTGACGTGGAGGCAAAGTTCCCCTAGTCAGCAATATCTCAAAATATTTTGGCGGGTAATCGAGCTGTCTCAGAGAAAAAAGAACGGAGGGTTCATCCATATGCGGTGGAACCGGCACAATGATACTGAACATCGGTAGTCTCAGAGGAGACGTGTCGGCGGTGTTCATACGGGTTATCCGTTCATTTCAGAGTGGTCTTCATCGAGACGCCTCGAGCCGGGATATGGCCTCTTTGGCCGTTGGCCAGTTGGGATGAAGTTCCAACGCTTTTCGCCACAAGAGGAGCGCGTTTTCTTTCTGGCCCGCGGCGACATAGAGGAGTCCCAGGTTGTAAAAGTGCGCAGGCTCTTTCGGATGAGCGACGGTAATTCTGTATTGTTCGTTGAGGGCGTCTTCGAACCGGTTTTGGCAGACGTAGAGCAGGCTCAATCCACCGCTTTCCCGCCATGTTTCTGCATCCAGCAAAAGGACCCGCGCAAAAGGGTCGATTGTTTCTAGGCCGGAATACCCGAATTTTTCAAAAATGCGGCCGAGCAAGCAATCCGCAATCGTCGCCCAATTCCAGTAGTCAGAAAAAGCGATCGGTTTTTCAATACCCCGAAGTTGAAACTCCGCCCATGGGAAACCGCTTTGTTGAAATGACTGCCAGGATGTTTTTCGATCTTTTCCCGAATCGAAATGAGCCAGCGGGCCAAACGGAACGATGTAAGGGCTCAGCACGCCGATGATTGGATGCAGATAAGAGATGAAAACAGGGTCTTTTACTTGCCATATAAAGTGGCCTATAGAGTAGAGACCTGTTGCCTCATTTTCGGGATCTTTGGAAGGTCCCCAGTTGGAGGGGGTTTCTCGAAAAGCTTGGCCGGCGTTATAGTCCAAAAAGAGGATATCGGGGCGTTGGTTCTCCACGAGTCTCAGATAAAGCGACACCGAGGTGTTCGTATCGCCGTAGAGGAAATAGATCGCATTTTTCGGCAGCGCCTGCAGGATCTTCGTGTGGAAATCATGGACGATGTAATCCCCGTGCCGACTGACCATGGGCCAGTTGGCGCGCGCCATTCCGATCGGGATGAACAGGACAGCCGCAGACATCGTCACGATGCCGATTTTTGTCCGGCCCACCCGGTTCAATATCCAGAGAAGTCCCCAACCTAAGCTGAGCATGAGCGGGAGTTCCCCGCTGAGGAGAAACAGGTCGTGCAGATAATGGGAATATGGATTCGCGCGTATGTTGGCCCAGAGCCAAAGGGTCCCAAAGAAAAAAATAAAAGAGATTGGAAAGAAAAGCCGTTTCTGCTTCCGGAAAAGGACGGCTATGCCTAACAGTGCCGCCGGCCACAGCCAGGTGTATTGTTTCGTGAGGTGGTGAAAATAAGATTCCCAAGTTTTCCAGTTCCAAAACCGGGCATCTATCAGTGATTTGAGTCCGACGATCTCCTCCTTATACGCTCCATACTGCCGTCGAGTTATGTGGGCCAAGAACGTATCCCATGTTTGAGTTTTCCCCCAATCGAAAGAAACATCCATGAAGGATCGAATGGGAAGATAAAGATAGATTAAAAGCGGTAGCCCGAATGACAGCAATCCTTTGAGGCATAATGGTGCGAAACGGGTCTTTTTTTGCGTGAGGGCTGTCCATAAGCCCTGGTAGGCCAGAGGGGGTAGAAACATCAGCGTCAAGTGATGGTTCGTCAATCCAAGCCCGACAACAAACGCGGACCGGTAAAACCATTTCGGATTGCAATCGAGCGACCAGTAAAAAAGACATATCAAATAAACCATGCACAACGCTGTGTGAAGGGTATAAACTTCGGCCATAACGGACTGACTCCAGAACTTCTGGGACCAAGCCCACAGCAAGCCGACGGTCCCTCCTGTTGCCGTGAGAAGAAGATTGTTTCGGCATAGTGTCAAGCGGCTTGCCGAAACAACAGTGAGATAAGTCAGCAGCGCTGCCGTTACAGCGGCAGTTGTTGCCGAAAAAAGATTCACCCGGTAAGCGACAGAACCGAACGGCAGATAAGTGAAGAGATGAGCAAGGAGGCAGTAGAGCGGGTATCCGGGCGGATGCGGAACCCCGAGAAGGAAAGCAGCGGTCGTGAGCTCACCGGAGTCGCCACCCACCACGGTAGGGGCCAAAGTCAGAAGGTAGGTACAGAGGGATAAAAAGCCGACCCCTACTGCGATCCAGCTTGCAGTAGGGGTCGATGGGTTACCCGGAGGATCGGCGGAGGAACTAAAAAACACGTGTTGCCACTTGCACTTGGCAAATCATCCCTTTTAAGCGCCGTCCTGGTTGGTAATCACTCTCACGCCGGCATCGGTCAGAACACCCCGCAAAACGTGGGTGGTGTGGTTGTGTGTTGCCGTGGCGCCGTTCATCGTGACGGTGACCAGCGTACCAGCGGATTGAAGCAAGGCGGTGTTCGCCCAGTTCTTCATCGTTGGGACGGTCGCGAGAAGGTCGGACGTAACAGTCGTAAATGTTCCGCGCTCCTGATAATAAGCGGTCTCCGCTGTCATCAGTGAGTCGATCACCGCGCGGCCTTCAGCCTCTCGGGATCTGTCCGTCGCGTTGGTGAACTGGGGTATGGCAACCGCAGCTAGGATACCCACGATAATGACTACGATCAACAATTCCAACAGTGTAAAACCATCATTCTTCCGTTCCATGGCCAATCCTCCCTTTTATTATAAGAGGGGGGTGAAGCCCTCTTTTAACCTCTTACTTAAGTTAAGCCCTATTTCCACGTTTTTCTTCCAGGATCTTTATTTAGGCTGATTGCTCAAACAGCCATTGTGCCAGCCTATTTTAAGCGCCATTCTGGTTCGTGATCACTCTCACGCCGGCATCGGTCAGAACACCCCGCATCACGTGGGTGGTGT
>CAYJVR010000001.1:225648-403020 GCA_964373715.1 uncultured Planctomycetia bacterium
GTGATCACTCTCACGCCGGCATCGGTCAGAACACCCCGCATCACGTGGGTGGTGTGGTTGTGTGTTGCCGTGGCGCCGTTCATCGTGACGGTGACCAGCGTACCAGCGGATTGGAGCAAGGCGGTGTTCGTCCAGTTCTTCATCGTCGGCAGGGTCCCTGTGATCAGCTCGCTTAAGACCGTCGTGAAGGTGCCTCTTTCCTGGTAATAGGCTGTTTCCGCGGTAAGAACCGAGTCTATAATCGCGCGGGCCTCCGCTTCGCGGGCCTTATCTGTGGCATTGGTGAACTGGGGTATGGCGACCGCGGCCAAGATGCCCACGATAATGACCACGATCAATAATTCCAACAGAGTGAAACCCCGTTCATTTATTTTTGCATGCCTCATTGTTTTACCCCCCCCCCCCCATTTAGTTAGCGCAGCAACTTCAACGAGCAATTCTGCCAGAGGATAGGATTAAGCGCCATCTTGGTTTGTGATCACTCTCACGCCGGCATCGGTCAGAACACCCCGCATCACGTGGGTGGTGTGGTTGTGTGTTGCCGTGGCGCCGTTCATCGTGACGGTGACCAGCGTACCAGCGGATTGGAGCAAGGCGGTGTTCGTCCAGTTCTTCATCGTCGGCAGGGTCCCTGTGATCAGCTCGCTTAAGACCGTCGTGAAGGTGCCTCTTTCCTGGTAATAGGCTGTTTCCGCGGTAAGAACCGAGTCTATAATCGCGCGGGCCTCCGCTTCGCGGGCCTTATCTGTGGCATTGGTGAACTGGGGTATGGCGACCGCGGCCAAGATGCCCACGATAATGACCACGATCAATAATTCCAACAGAGTGAAACCCCGTTCATTTATTTTTGCATGCCTCATTGTTTTATCTCCTCCATTTTCATTGGTCACTAAAGAGCCTTAACTCACCTGGACTAACATATAGGCTCTTATTCAATATAAGACATAAAGCCAGTATTTTCTTCCCGTTTTTTTTAATGTGAGTTTGGTATCATTTAACAGTCGAAGATATCTGGAAGATAGGCATATACATCGAAATAACCAGGATTCCGATGACTAAGCCCATGCCGATCAGCATGATCGGCTCCAGCATAGCGGTTAAGCGGTCAACCGCCGTGTTGACCTGCTCTTCATAGTAATGGGCCACTTCATCCAGCATGGTCGAGAGCTTCCCCGTCTGTTCTCCAACGGCGATCATTTGAGAAACCATGGGGGGAAATATATCGGTGCGGCTCAGAGGTTCCGCTAAAGGCCGGCCTTCGCGCACGCCGGACCTCATATTTTCAAGAACGGAAGCAACCACCTTGTTGTTGCATGTCGCGATCGAGATGTCCAAAGCGTGCAGAATCGGAACGCCGGCTTTGAGAAGGGTCCCGAGATTCGAGCTAAACCTCTGTGCAACAATACATTGCAAGAGTGTTCCAAATAAAGGCAAACGCAGTTTGAGTTTATCAAACTGCCAGTGTCCTACCGGAGTGTTGATATAGAAAGAAAATGAAAACCAGCCCAGGATACAGAAGCCTACGACCAAAGGGAAGAATTTAGTGAGAAAATCGCACATCCCTATAACAATGCGGGTGATCAAAGGGAGATTCGATCCGAGACCTTGGTAAAGGGTGGCGAAGGTTGGAATGATTTTGAGCATGAAGACAAGGATCGCGACTGCGGCCACTCCCATAAGAATAAGAGGGTAAATCATCGCCGATACAACCTTTCGGTGGATGGTTCCGGATTTCTCCAAATGGGTGGCGATCTGTTCTAACCCATTTGTCAGTTGTCCGGAAGCTTCTCCCGTCTCAACGAGGCTAACCCAGAATGCCGAAAAAATTGTCGGATGTTTAGCGATGGCATCCCGGAAGGAAGAGCCTCCCCGGATGTCCCGGACCATATCACTGATGGCGGAACCCAGGCGCTTAGAGCGTGCCTGATCGCCGACGATTTCCAGCGCGCGAAGCAAGGGCAGCCCTGCCTCGGTCATCGCGGCAAGAGATCTCGCGAAAATAACAAGGTCGCTCGCCTTAACCGATTTGTGGTAGGACTTTCCTGTCCCGATGTTGGCCGGACCCAGCTTCTGTTCGCTGACGGATATGACGACCAGATCCCTTCCCTGGAGGATGGAGATTGCCGATTCCGAATCGGGAGCCTCAACTGTCCCTTTATGGGATTGTCCTAGCCGAGTCCTGGCAATAAATCCATAACGCGCCAAACCGTTGGTTCTCCCGTTTTAGAATTACAGTTCAGTAAACGTGACGCTGAAGACCTCTTCCAGCGTTGTTTCTCCTGCCGCCGCTTTTTCGACTCCGCTTTCAAAGACCGTTTTCATGCCGTTGGCCTTGGCAATCTTCCGGATTTCATCGATGGTTCCGTTCTTGGCGATGATCTCGCGGATTTTCTCGTCAACGCGCAAAATTTCAAACAGACCGATGCGTCCCCGGAATCCGGAGTTTCGGCACTCGGGGCACCCTTTGGCCTGGAAATAAGTTCCCTCGGGAAGTTTCGCTTTTTCCCGGATCGGCTGAGGCAGGTCGTATTTTTCTTTGCACTTAGGGCAGAGCTTCCGGACAAGCCGTTGGGCGATGATTAAAAGGAGAGATGGGGCCAACAAAAAAGGAGCGATTCCCAGATCGATGAGACGCGCGACTGCCGACGGGGCGTCATTCGTGTGCAGCGTTGAAAGAACGAGATGTCCTGTTAAGGCGGCGCGGACGCAGATCTCCGCTGTCTCAAGGTCGCGCACCTCGCCCACCATGATGATGTCAGGGTCTTGCCGGAGAAAGGCGCGCAGGCCCTTCGCGAAGGTCAAACCGATTTGGGGTTTTGCCTGCACTTGATTGATCCCCTCAAGCTTATACTCGACGGGATCTTCGATCGTCATGATATTCTTCGTTTCTGTTTTAATCCGGTTAAGCGCGGCGTATAAAGTTGTCGATTTGCCGGATCCGGTTGGTCCGGTAATGAAAACAAGGCCATAGGAAGAGGAGAGGGATTTTTTCATATCTTCCACGGATTTATCCGCCATTCCGAGGTCCTTAAAATTAAAGACGAGGCTGCTTTTGTCAAGAAGACGCATGACGACCTTCTCGCCGTATACCGTAGGCACCGTGGAGACGCGCAGGTCGATATTTTTTTCGGCTATGCGGATTGTGAAACCGCCGTCTTGAGGAAGGCGCTTCTCGGCGATATCCATTTTGGCCAGGATTTTGATCCTTGAAACGATAGCTGGCAACAGATGCGGAGCGGGCGGATCCACGGTATTCAATACCCCGTCAATCCGGAGGCGGACGGATATCTTGCGCAAATAAGGTTCGATGTGGATATCGCTTGCCCTTGAGTTAGCAGCTTCGAGGAGGAAAAGGTCTACAAGCCGGACGACCTGGGTTTCCCCCGCTTTAGCCGTTAAATCATCCGTGTTGAGCAGTTGCTGTTCTTCTATCTCGTCCGATTTGACCTGGTTCTCAGCGTCGGCGGTGAGGGAGTCGGACACGTTTTCCCCATAGCTGCCGGCGATGGCCTCTTTGAGGAGGTCTTTTCTGCCGTAGAGGAAGTCGATTGACTGCATAAGATCGGATTTAGTGGCAATAACCGGAACAACCTGAAGGCCGCTGATTTTCCTAACATTATCGATCAGGATAAGGTCGAGGGGGTCAGAGAGCGCGATGGTCAGAGTGTTTTGGCTTTTCAAAAGGGGTAAAACGAGCTGTTTCCTGATGAGCTCTTCCGGCAAGAGCGCTTTCATTTCGTCAACATTTGCCGGGGTGAGTTCCCCTTTTTCAAGAGAGCGGAACGGAAGACCAAGTTGGCGTCCAAGGACCTCGGCAAGCTGGGTTTCTGTAACGTATCTCAGGCTGACGAGAGCTTCTCCAAGCCGTTTCCCCGTTGTTTTCTGAAGGTTAATGGCTTCTCTAAGCTGTGACTCGGTGATCATATTCTCTTTGAGAAGAATGTCGCCGAGACGCTGATACGTAACGGCCATATTACCTCAGCACGTTTTCGATAGTTTCCGTGATGGCGCGTTCCCGAATAATTTTTTGGTTTCCAGTCTCCATAAAAGTCCTTTCCCTCGGAGAAATTGGAAGCTGTTCCCTTTCCTGAACGATAGTCGGCCGCAGCGGCTGCGGGTCGTTTTCGTCCAGGATGCGCGGCGTAATGAATACGATGATTTCGGTGCTTTTTCTCTGAGTTTCCGTCCGTTTGAATGGAAGCCCAAGCAGCGGGATGTCCCCAAGTATCGGCAGGCGTCTTCCCGCCAATGTGTCCTCGCTGGAAATGAGGCCCGCAACCATGGCTGTTCCTCCATTGGGAACCATGATGGTTGTCCGAGCGATACGGCGCGTCGGATCAAGAAAACCGGGGAAAATTCCCGATTGAACAACTTTTGAAACTTCCGGTTCAAGCACCATCGTGATGTAAGCGTTGTCGTTTACCACGGGTGTTACCCGAAGAATAGTACCCACGATGGTTCTTTCCGCAGTCTGGCTGATGCTTCCCGTGTCTTGTTGGGAAGTGGTGGTGAGGCTGATGATCGGTTCCGATACGAGCCGGATTTCGGTCACCTCATTGTTTATGGTGACAACCCGCGGTCTGGCCAGGAATTTCACGTCTGATTCGGTCGCAAGCATCTTGAACACGATGTTCCCATCGGCAAACGAAATTCGGCCGAGCGTCCTGGATTTCGTGGCTCCGTCAAGCAGGCCGCTGGCGTAAGGGAAAAAGGAGGTTCGAACAGGCAGGGTGTATTGGCCGAGTGTCCCCGTGTTGCCGCCGTATTCGAGTCCCAGGCGCCGGAGTGTCTCCAGCGAAACCTCGACAATTTCCGCTTCCAGATAAATCTGTATCGGTTTGACGTCAATTTTAGCGATGATGTCGTCTATTAAAGGGAAACGTTCAGGGATGTCAGTGACGATAATTGAGTTGCTTGTGACATCGGGCACAACGGATCCGTGCTCCGTCAACAGGAAGCGGATAATGGGAAGAAGCCCGGCCGCTGTTTGGCCGGTTATCCCGCCTCCCCCACCCGCTCCTCCACCGCCTCCACCAGGCGCTGACGGAGCTCCGCCTGGTCCGCCACCGCCACCACCACCTCCTCCGGCTGTTGAGGAGAGCGTTTGGCTGATTAAAGATCCTCCGACTCCGAAAGTGGAGCTCATTTCCCCAGCCGTTTGCTTTACTCGCGCATATTTAAGCTTATAGATTTTCGTCATGGTGGCGATCTTAGGTGTTCCGGACAAGGCGACGACATAGAGACTTGGCGTTTTTTCGCTGGGGGTTCTCATCGTCAGGTAGTTTGCATCAAAAATCGATTTGAGAGCGGCGTCAGCAGGCACCTGGTCGAGATAAAGGGTGAGCTTCTTTCCGAGCACTTCTTCAGAGGGGACGAGACTTAACCCTGTCTGCTGAGAAAGAAGTTTCAGCACGTCTTCGAGATAGGCGTCTGTGACATCAATTGAAATAGTTGCCGGAGCTTTGCCTCCGATGAGGGTCTCTTTTTTCGCCGGTTCCTGTTCTCCGAGAACAGGCAAACTGAACCCCAGAACCGCAAGAACAACGAAGCTGATGAGCTTTTTTTTCAAATAAGAGACTACGTTCATCATCAGAATGACTGTCCTCCATGTTGGGGGGGTGGCCATGACGATGCTTGGCTGTCTTCCGATCCCCCGCCTTTAGTGGGAAGCTTTAAGAGATATTCCTGACCATCGAAAGAAACGGTGACTCCGTTTTTACCGACCGCCACCACAGTTGCGTCTTCAACACTGTCCCCAACAGAGACAACTCTGCGGTTAATGATGGCCCTGGGTTTGGATGTGCCCCACAAAATGCCTTGCAGAGTCAGGATCGGTTGGATCTGAGCCGCGACGGCAGTTGGTGTGTTCGCTTTCGGCGGTGTTGTTTTAGCGATCTCTTTTTGGTGCAAAACCTCTTTTAAGAAGACCGGGATTTCAAAGGGATCTCTGCTTACGTTGGGTTCCTGTTGAAGAGGCGCGTTAGAGGCGGTTGTTGCGGCTCCCTGATCCGGTTGTTTATCGGCCGGGCCACCGGCCGAGAGAGGCTGGCCCATGGGTATCTTTTCAACGAGCGGAGGGGGGCTGGCTCCTCTGAAGTTCAGGAAAAGGATCACAAAACCGATCGCCAGAAGGATTCCGATGAGTTGGAAAACCTGAGTTTTTGTCATCGGCCTGTTCTCTCCGGAGCAAAAGCGGAAATCAAAAACCTTATCGTTTGCTTATTAGAGAACTTAGCATCTGCTAGCTGGGTATCTGCGCCTCTCCGATAGATATCGTCCCCCCGGATTTTCGAGAGGTCTCCGACTTCGAGCTGGTCGATTTTCAAGAACGGTTGGTGTTTCTCAATTGCGTAGGTGAGCTTGATAAGATCAAGGAATGAAGCGGTTGCGATGACGCGAATCTGGAACTTTATATAGGAACCGATTTTGACTTCGTTTTGCGGGATAACAGACTCGATGGCCACCCCGGTTATCGCCGCCAACCGGGTGACCTCGCTCGTTAACGCAGGCGTCTCCCCTTTTGCGAGAAGAAATGTTTTCTCTTTTTGGGCGAGCTGTTCTTCCTGTCCTTTGATTGTCGAAAGGATGTTTGCCCTTTGGATCTCTTCGCTGTACTGATTTTCAAGCGCTTGCCGGCGCTGCTGCCATGGGGTGTAGATAACCAGTATTCCACCCAGGATGGATCCCACAAGGATAATGGCGATAAGCAAGGCGAGACGCTGGACACGGGGGATCCTTTCCAGCATTCCCGAAGGCAAACCGGTGGCGAGCTTCATCGCGCCCATCCTTCCGGAATGCCTTGACCGCCAGAAGATTTAACATCTTGGGGGTTTGAAGCGCATGTCAGCCGGAATTCTGAGATTTCCTCGTCGTTGAAAAACGCGCGCTGGACGGCATCCAGGTTGAATCCGGTAAATGCCGCTTGGAAAACAGGATCTACCCTCAGCGCGGCGAGAAAATTGTTGACGCTTTCGAATTCCTTCGCTTGATTTTGAAAATACGATCCGCCGGCGAGTCTCAAGAGCTTCTTCCTGTCGAAGGTCATCTCTTCGCTGCTTCGCAGCTGCAGGTTGTCGTCCAAGAAGAGGTAGATGAGCCAAGATTCCTTCGGCAGAAGGCTTGTTGTTTGAACCAACAATTTTGTATGGTCTTTTGGAAGCTGCAACACGTTACGAAGGAACTGCAGTTGGGCTGCCTGCCTTACCTGGACGGCCTGCAGGTCGGCCAGTGAGGTTCCCGGGATCGCCGATTGAATCAATATCTCCTGTTTTTTTAGGGCGTTTGTTTTTTGTTCCCTGGAGGATAAATCCATTACGGTGAGGAAATAGGAGAGCCCCAGTAGAACCACCATTGCCCCGAGTGAAGCGCCTGCGGGTTTAAGCAGCCCGGACGTATCGCTCCGGCTTTCCGGGGGAAGGATATTCGGTTCTCCTGGATGTTTCTCGAGAGCTCTCAATGCCAACCCGATGGCGATGGCGGAATTCAAGGGGATATCTTTTGTGGATCCGGTCAATTTCTTGAAGGGGTCCCCCAGTTCCACCGGCAAGTCGAGCGTCGCGGCCATCTCTTCAATTTTCTTGGAATCCACCCCCTGACCGAAAAGGATCACCTTGCCGACGCCTGGCTCACCCAAGAACCGGCGCCTGTAGTAATCCACCGATACGCGGGTTTCATTGATGAGGGCTTCCATCAGTTCAGCGGAGGGTTCATCCTGACCCCCGGCTTCGGAGGAGGACACGATGGTGACGTTTCTGCTGAGATAAAGGAGGTTGTCCCCGGCAACGCTGATGGTCGCCGTGTCTTTTTCGAGGCTGAGGACCGCCGCTACCTGGTCCGGCGGCAACTGCCCTGTCTGGCGCAGCAGACGGATGAGCGAAATGGGGGCCGCCTCCATGCACAACGGCGAGACGTTTGATGATTGGAAAAGGGACATGTAGGAGTTGACGGAAGTTTTCTTGATACCGAAAAACATGATTCGCATGAGCGTTGGATCCGCTTTCCGGACGATCACCTGGAAATCGGTCACGAGCTCTTCGAGTTTGAACGGCAGATATTTCTTTGCTTCGAATGAAACGGCCAGTTTCCTCTCATGGGCTGGAATGGTGGGCATCTGGAAATAGCGGATGACCACCGATTCAGGGGATACCGATGTGTAGGCTTTGACGGAAGAAGAGCCGATTTTTTGTAGAAGCGATTTGACCGATTTTGCCAAGTCCAACTCAACCTGGGAGCCAGCGCTGGTGTCGGTTTTTGCCGACATCCCCTGTATGCCGGATTCTTCAGCACGGATCTTGCTTCTCCAGGCCGCTTGGGATGGGAGGGGGGCGCGAACGAAATTGATAAGACGGGGTTTCTGGAAGGTACCCCCTAACTGAACCAAATCAGCGCTTTCCGTTCCTATGTAAAGTCCGATTGCTGGGCCGGCCATAGTCGGTTATCGCCCCATGATTTTTCTGAGTTTCCGGATGTCGTTTTGAGTGTACTCGCGCCATCCGTTAACGTGGTTTCGTGACGCTTTTGGGAAGATTCCCTTGGCCTCGTACCTGAGCAGGGTCTGTTTCGATATGCCCAGAGTGGAGGCTGTTTCCGTCGCCGTGTAATAAAGTCTGAGTTGTTTTCTCTGAATCATCAGATGAGCGCCTGATAGTCCTTAATACTATTTGATACCGTTAGCTGTTAACATGCCGTTTTTAGATGTATTTGTCAAGGGCTTTCTACACTCTTTTTTAACCACTGTAAATATACCTGATCTCCCCAGGATAGTGGAAGTGCAATTATTTCAGGGACATCGTAGGAATGATTTTTTTTGAGGACCAGAGCTAAGCGGGATAACCTCTTCCGGGTTGTTTTGATGAGAAGAAGAACCTCCTTTGAGGTCGCCACCTTTCCCTGCCACCAGTAGCGGGATTCAATACCCGGAACGAGGTTAACGCAGGCCGACAGATGCTGCCGGATCAAGAGGTTGGCAATCCGTTTGGCTTCAGCAGCAGAGGAAGCGGTACTGAGCACGAGGAGGAATTCGCCGGATTCCCCTGATTTTTTGGATGCGCCCATAGGGATGGCTTCGTTAGCTGATCTTACGGAGCCACACCTTATAGTCTTTTCCCTCTTCCTTAATGATAACGTGCCCTTCCCTGGCAAGCCAACCGGCGCTCATCAGGGCGAGATCCTTGGGTTGCTTGATTCCAGCAACGAGCTGGGAAAAAGAGACTTCCCCGTGCTTGTCCAGATAATGCCATATATCACCGGCGACGATGCCTATCTCGGTAATCATGAACTGTGTTCCCTCCTATAAGGATGAGAAGAAAACGGCTTCATGAAGAACTTGTGCTTGTGGCGATGTTGACCTGCTGTATTCCCAGGGTTCTGCAGAGATCCCATACCTCCACCACCCTGCCCAGGGAGGTTTGGCGGTCCGACCGGATCAGTACCGGGTCGTTTTTCTTCCCGTGAGGAACAAGTTGTGTGCGGAGCTCATTCAGCGTGACGAGGCGGGATCCGAAGTAAAGCTGGTTATCTTTGGCGATGCTGATCACGGTGGTCTCTTTGTGGCTGACATCGGCCGTGACCGCTTTCGGCAGGTGGACTTTCACGCCGGGTTGCTGGGTGACAAATGCCGAAGTCAGGATGAAAAAGATGAGCAGCTGGAGGATGATGTCAATCATAGGCACCATATCCATCTGTGTTGCCAACGGGAGCTGGCGCCGTCTGTTAGAGAGCATGGGTCGGGGCCAGGTTCGGGGTTTTTGAAAAAGAGGAGGAGCCGTCGGTCGCGCGGGTGCGTTCTTCTGCGAGATATCTGGACAGGTGGGTTGCCGCAATGTCAAGCTGGGTCGAGAGCACGTTGGTCTTGTGAGCGAGATAGTTGTACATGGCGTAAGCCGGAATTGCGACGATCAGGCCGAAGGCCGTGTTCAGAAGGGCTTCCCATATGCCGCCCGCCAGATCGCCCGGCGACACCGGATTGATCGTTGTCGCTTTCAGCTGGATGATCTGGAAATAGTGGATCAGGCCGGCCACGGTTCCCAGCAGTCCCAGCAGGAGAGCCGAATGGGCGATGCTGCCCAGCAAAGGGGTGTGGTTTTGAAGCCCCGAGATTTCCGTTAAGACGACTTCCTGCATTGCCTCGAGGATTTCCGCGCGCGGCTGCGCGTGTCTTGCAAGTCCCTCTTTTACGACGCGGGCCAGAGGGCTTGGATTCTCGTCGCAGAGTTTTTCAGCTTCGGCGAACCGTCCCATCCGCACCGATTTCTCGATCTCTTCAAGGAAGCGGGCGGTGTTGATGTCGGCGCGGTAAAGGGCAAGCAGACGTTCAAGAACGATCGCGAGAGCTATGACGGAACAGAAAAGGTTTGCCCACATGACCGGGCCGCCGCGCTGGAATAGTTCAAACAGGGAGATATTCATGGTCTAACAGCCTTATTTTCAATGTGTTGGCACGTTGACTATACCAGATGGGGAAGTCCTGTTCAACACCGATCGGAGAAATTTCCCCGTGTAGGAATCCTCGGCGCGCGACACCTCTTCAGGGGTTCCTGAGGAGACGATCCTTCCGCCGTCGGATCCCCCTTCGGGGCCGAGGTCAATGATGTAATCAGCCGTTTTGATCACCTCGAGGTTGTGTTCGATGACTAAGACTGTGTTGCCCTGGCTGACGAGGGCTTGAAGAACTTTCAGCAGTTTGTCTATGTCCGCCAGATGCAGGCCGGTTGTTGGTTCATCCAGGATGTACAAGGTTTTCCCCGTGGCTCTGTGCGAAAGTTCGGTTGCCAACTTCACACGCTGAGCCTCCCCTCCGGAGAGGGTTGTCGCGGCTTGGCCCATCTCAATGTAGCCGAGGCCGACCTCTACCAGCGTTTGAAGGCGTGTCCTGATCTTCGGAATCGAGCGGAACAGGTCGAGCCCTTCCTCTACCGTCATCTTCAGGACGTCGGAGATGGAGTAGCCCTTATACTTTACTTCGAGAGTCGGTTCGTTAAACCGGTTTCCAGCGCAGACTTCGCAGACGACGTAAACCGGCGGGAGAAAATGCATCTCCACTTTGATCAGACCTTCTCCTTGGCAGGATTCGCACCGGCCGCCCTTGACGTTGAAGCTGAACCGGCCCGGCTTGTAGCCCTGGGCGCGCGCTTCCGGCGTCCGGGTGAATAGTTCCCGGATATCGGAAAAGACGCCGGTATAGGTCGCCGGGTTGGAACGAGGGGTCCGGCCGATCGGGTTTTGGTCGATAACGATTACTTTGTCGATCTCTTCGACGCCGCTGATTTGGTCGTGCGCGCCGGGTTTGAGTTTTGTTTTGTAAATGCGCTGGGCGATGGCCCGGTACAGGATTTCGTCAACGAGTGTGGATTTCCCCGACCCGGAAACGCCGGTCACGCAGGTGAAGGTGCCCAACGGGATCCGTACGGTGATCTTCTTCAGGTTATGTTCCCGAGCGCCGGTGATCTGAATGAAGGGGCGGTCTCTCCAGGGGCGGCGCTGAGACGGAAGAGGGATCGAAAGTTCTCCGCGCATATATTTTCCCGTCAAAGAATGCGATGATCGCAAAATATCCTCCGGAGGGCCGGCAGCCACGACCTCTCCGCCGTGTTTGCCCGCGCCGGGCCCGAGGTCCAGGATGTAGTCGGCGGCCCGGATCGTCGCCTCATCGTGCTCGACCACAACCACGGTGTTGCCGAGGTCCCGCAGGGACTTCAGGGTATTGAGCAGGCGGCGGGTATCCCGGGCATGAAGCCCGATAGAGGGTTCATCCAGGATATAAAGCACGCCGACCAGGCCCGCCCCGATCTGGGTTGCCAGCCGTATCCGCTGTGCCTCCCCCCCTGAGAGGGTGTTACTCGGCCGGTCCAAACCGAGGTAATCGAGGCCGACGTCGGTCATGAACTGGAGCCTCAGCTTGATTTCTTTAAGAACCTGGGCGGCGATCATCGTTTCGCGCGAGGAAAGTTTCAGGGTTGAGAAGAAAGGGAGGGCTTCGCGGACCGTCATCTGGGAGATTTCCACTATGGACAGGTCGTTGATCTTCACCGCGACCGCCTCCGCTTTGAGGCGTGTCCCATGGCAGGTCGGGCACGGCAGTGAGGACATGTATTTGGATATCTCTTCCTTTACAAAATCGGAGTCGCTTTCTTCAAAGAGTCTTTCAAGATTCCGGATAATCCCTTCGAACGGGCGCCCCCAGATGTCGACTTCCTTTGATCCGTAAAGAATCGCTTTGCGAGTGTTTTCCGGTAATTTTCGGAAAGGGGTGTTCAGGTTGATTCCCGTCTGTTGGGCGAATTCCCGGATCAGGGCCCGGTGGTAAAGGATGTATCCCCGGCCTCCCTTCCTCCACGGCGAGAGCGCCCCTTCGGCGATTGATTTCGAGGTATCCGGCACAACGAGGTCTTTATCCACCTCCACTTTGGTTCCGAGTCCGTGGCAGGAAGGGCAAGCCCCGTACGGGCTGTTGAATGAAAAGAGCCGGGGTTCCAGTTCCGCCACGCTCACTCCGCACATCGGGCAGGCGTAGCGCTCGCTGAAGAGGATCTCCTCGGAAGAGGGTTTGTTGGACTGGCTGATGACGATGGTTCCTTTGCCGGCCTTGAGCGCCGTTTCAATGGAATCGTTGAGGCGCTGTTTTGACTTGGTTTCCACCTGGAGGCGGTCCACGACCAGGTCGATATTGTGCGTTTTCTTCTTGTCGAGAGAGATTTTGTCGCTCAGCTCTTTCAAAGCGCCGTCCACACGGACGCGGAGAAAGCCTTCTTTCTGCGTGTCTTGGAACAGCTCTTTGTATTGGCCTTTCCGTCCTCTGACCAGAGGGGCTAAAACCAGGATCGCCTGCCCCGCGTGGTTCTTAAGGATTTTGGTGACGATCTCCTGCGCGGACTGTCTTTGAATGGGGCGCTTGCACTTGTAGCAGTGCGGTACCCCGATGCGTGCGAAAAGGAGGCGCAGGTAATCGTAGACTTCGGTTTGGGTCGCGACCGTGGAACGGGGGTTCCCTCCCGCTGTTCTCTGTTCGATGGCGATCGCGGGAGACAACCCCTCGATCTGATCCACGTTCGGTTTCTGCAGCTGTTCAAGGAACTGTCTGGCGTACGCCGAGAGGCTTTCCACATACCGGCGCTGGCCTTCCGCGTAGAGGGTATCAAACGCTAAAGAGGATTTCCCCGAACCGGAGAGCCCGGTGATGACTACAAGGGCGTTGCGCGGAATTTCGACATCAATCCCCTTGAGATTATGTTCCCGCGCCCCTCGAACGATGATAGGACTCTGACCCATTTTTATCCGATCTGCTGTTCCCTGGAAAGAGCACCCCGCCGCGCCTTTGACGGGCAGACGGCGGGGTGTAGTCGCTTTTAGCAGAATACTGCCTTACCGACGGCTCTTCTTCTTTTTCTTACCGCCCCGGACCATCTTCGCCCGAGAGACATCACCCTGTTTGTCGATGAAATACAGGTAGCCATCCTGGCGCTTGACGCCGAGCTTAGTCACCTTCTCCGGCTTACCGCCCTTGGAGCCACCGCGAGCCATCTTCGCCCTCGAAACATCGCCCTGCTTGTCGAGGTAGTAGAGATAGCCCTTCACGCGCTTGATACCAGCCTTCGCGACTTTCTCTGCCATGGTTATTTTCACCCCCTTTTAAGCACACTTTTAATCGTTCACTCGCTGCATCCACAACCTCAGGACTTTACGTCCCTATCCTGAAGGGTTCAAGAATTTGTTGGAGGGCCGCAATGGCCGACAACACGGCCAGCAGGCTCGTTTTAGGGTTTTCCGGAAACGGTTTGTTTTCCGTCCGAACAACCAATTTTCCGAATGTCCCGATCGCGACCACCTCATGCGTGTTGGTCCGAACAGCCGGATCTGCAATAATCCTGACCCGCGTCCGGAAGGGTCCGATTCCAGCTAAGGAGAGGGTTGCCGCCACATTGATGTTTTGCGGGAAGGCGGCGACTGCCTGCCGGGCGGTCCCCTCGAAGAGAATAACCGGTTTCCGCAAGGATTTGAGATTCAGCCGGCGCTTCTCGGCGCCCGGCGCTCCCATGAGCGCGCGGGGCGGTTTACGCGTTGTCAGGGTGACCGACCGGAGTTTGCCGATTCTTCCCGCTTTAATCCCGTCCAATCCGGCGATTGCCCCGCTGGGCAGATAGAGCGGCACCCCGGCCTTTAAAGCCTTAGACATCAGGGAGGGATGCGCGAGCAATCCGCCGGAGGAAAGAATCATCATTGCTTTGCGTTTCCGGATAACCTGCGGGAGCAGTTCCCCCACGGCTTTGGCGGAGGCGGCTTCGATGAGCAGGTCTGTTCGCGATATGAGGGAAGAGGGCGGCAAAACAGGAACGGAGGGACGCAGCCTTTTTTGAAGCCGGCGTGCGGCTTTTTCGTCGGCATCGTAGATGCCGACCAACCTGGTTTTTTTGGAGAATTGTTGTTGGATTTCAATGGCCAACCGGGAGCCGATCACGCCGCACCCAACCAAACTGATGTTAACCACGAAGAAGGGATTGCTTCTCCGTTTTCCGTTCCTGGATATTGTTTGCCTTGTCCACAAAAACGATGCTCGGTTTCATTGTCCGGGCTTCTTCATCGTCCACTTGGGCGTAAGAAAGAATGATGACAATGTCGCCCACCTGCGCCCAGCGGGCTGCGGCTCCGTTCATGCAGATGATGCCGGAACCAGCCTTGCCTGGGATGCAGTAGGTTTCTATCCGGCTGCCGTTATTCACGTTCACCACATGGACCTTTTCCCAGGTCAGAAGATCGGCTGCTTTCAGCAGGTCGGAGTCAATGGTAATAGATCCCTCGTACTGAAGATTCGCCTCGGTCACGGTGGCTTGATGGATTTTAGATTTCAGCAATGTGCGGAACATAGATTTATTTTCAGCGCCGGGCGCGTGGAGACAGGATCAGCATTTCATCAATAAGGCGGACTTGACCGATCCATACCGCGAGCAGCGCCAACACCTTTCCTTGAATAAGAGGAACTTTCTCGAATGTCTCCGGATCCACGATCACCGCATAGTCGATCCGAGAAAACGGAACTTTCCGAATAACCGCCCGCATCCGTTTCTCGACGACATCTCGTCGACACTCACCCAATTCTATCAGCCGTTTCCCCTCCTGTAAAGAGAGAAAAAGGGCTCTCGACGACCGTCGAGCTTCCGACGATAAAAACCGGTTTCTGGAACTCATTGCCAGGCCGTCCTGCTCCCGGACAGTCGGCATGGTTTTAAGCGACAGATCGAAGTTCAGGTCCTGAACCATCCGCCGGACGACCGACGCCTGCTGGGCGTCCTTCTGCCCGAAATAGGCGGTGTCCGGCTGAACGAGGTGAAAGAGCTTCGCTACGACCGTGGCGACCCCCCTGTAATGCCCCGGACGGAACTTCCCTTCCAGGGTTTTGCTTAAGGCGGCGACCTCGACGGTGGTCTGGAAGCCTGGCGGATACATTGCCGCCGCCGACGGGGCAAACAGAAGGTGCGCGCCGGCTTTTGAAGCGATGCGGGTGTCCCTGGCGAGTGTTCTGGGATAGGAGCGGAAGTCTTTTTTTCTGTTGAATTGGATCGGGTTGATGAAAACCGACACGACAACGATATCGTTATCCCGGCGGGCTTGCCGGATGAGGGAGAGGTGCCCTTCGTGGAGCGCGCCCATCGTCGGCACGAAGCCGATCTTTTTTCCTTCTTTTTTTATATGCCGGATGATCTGTTTGAGGCGATTTAGTTTTTTGACGATTTGCACTGGAGGGTCTTTAGCAGAGTTTGCGCTGATTTTTCCAAAGCAGGGTGAATCCAGTTGGGCGCAATTTCAATAAGCGGCTCCAGGACGAAAGCTCTCTTGTGCATGCGCGGGTGCGGGATGGAAAGGTTTTCGGTTTCCAGGATCAGGTTGTTGTACGAGAGGATGTCGAGATCAATCGCCCTAGGTCCCCAGCGGACATGCTTGCGGGGGCGCCCGAGATCCCGTTCCGTTTTTTGAAGCTGGAGGAGGAGTTCGTGAGGCGTCAGCCGTGTGGCAAGCTCCACGGTCCCGTTGAGGTAATCCCTCTGCGGGGGGCCTCCGGTCGGAGGAGTTTCATACCAGGAGGAGACCCGAACGAGGCGCGTCTGAGGGATCTCTTTTAAACGGGTCAGCGCTTTTTTAAGGTGAGCGAGGCGGTCGCCGAGGTTCGACCCAAGAGCGACGAACGCGGAGGTCTCTTTCGTTACTTTTTTCGGGGACGGCCGTTTAAGGAAAACGCGTTTTTTTTTGCTGTGGGCCATAGTGCCAATCGTCCAATGCGGTGCGCTGCTTCCTTGATCTTCGGCGTCGGAATGCTCAAGGAGAACCGGACATACCCTTCCCCATGGTCGCCGAAACCGACCCCCGGTGTGGCGACAAGCGCCTCTTTCTGGAGAAGCTCGGATGCGACCTCCTTCGAGCTTCGTCCCGGCGGGATCGGCGTCCAGAGGTAAAAGGTGGCCTGAGGCGGTTTTACCGGCCAGCCGTTGTTTTGGAGTGCGCCGACCATCAGGTCCCGGCGTGTTTCGTAAATCTTCAGCATCCTTTTCAAGTGGGCGCCTGAATCCTGGAAAGCCCGTATGCCGGCGACCTGGATCGCCTGGAAGACGCCGGAATCAATGTTGGATTTGACCTTGGCCAAAGCGGAGATCATGGCCGCGTTGCCGCAGGCCCACCCGATCCGCCAGCCGGTCATATTGAATGTTTTTGAGAGGGAATGGAACTCGATCCCGACCTCTTTGGAGCCGGGAACCTGGAGGAAGCTCGGATGCCTGAATTTTCCGTAGCTCAGTTCGGAATAGGCGGCGTCGTGGCATACCGGCACGCCGGTCTCCTGGGCAAACTGGACCAGCCGTTTGAAGAAATCCAGGTCCGCCACGGCGGCGGTCGGGTTGTTCGGGTAGTTGAGGAAGAGAAGCTTCGCGCCAGCCGTCTTCTTTTTGAGATCCTCCAGGTCGGGAAGGAAGCTGTTGCGCGCCAGAAGAGGAACGGCCACCGGTTCCCCTCCGGCGAGAATTGTGCCGGTTCGGTAGGGTGGGTAGCAGGGGTCCGGCACCAGCACCTTGTCTCCGGGATTGATATAGGCCAGAGGGAAATGGGCGATCCCCTCCTTTGATCCGATCAGGGGAAGGATCTCGGTTGCCGGGTCGAGCGACACGCCGAACCTCTTCTTGTACCAGGCGGCGATCGCTTCACGCAGCGCGCTCAGCCCCCGGTTCGAGGGGTACTGGTGGTTCGCTTTGTCTTTCAAGGCCTTGATCATCGCCTGCAGAATGAAGCCGGGAGTTGGTTCGTCAGGGTCCCCCACACCCATGTCGATCACGTCTCTGCCCTGTTTGACCAGATCGTCCTTCATAGCGTCTATCTGGACAAACAGGTAGGGGGGCAGTTTGGTGAGCCGGTCGGCGACCGGCGGTATCGCGGATGATCTGGTCATGGGATCTAGACCTTTTGCATGGCGGTGATGAAATCGTCCATGCCGTAAAACCCTTTTCCCTGATGGGTGATGATCCTGTCCAGATGGCGCGCGACAAGGACGGCCCCCTGCGCAAAAACGCGGCGGTCTTTGGCTTCGTGGAGAAGAGAGATTTTCTCCGCCCCGGTGTCGAACGTGACGGAGTGAATGCCGATCACGTCCCCCTCCCGCTTGGCCTCGATCTCTTCATCGCGGATCAGCCAGCCGGTGGCTTTCAGGAGTTCCTGGGCGAGCGCTTTTGCGGTACCGCTGGGGGAATCTTTCTTCTTCGTGTGGTGTGTTTCGGAGATGCTGACTTTGGTTTCCTGCCCCAGCCCGAAATCAAAAAGCAGTTTCGAGACGGACGAGATCGCCCTGCGGACGATGACAATTCCGATGGACATATTGGGCGACCAGAACAGCGGGGTCCTTTTGGCAATTTCCTGCAGACGGGTGAATTGTTCCGGCGTGAAACCGGTCGTGCCGATCACCAAAGGGATCTTTTTATCGGCCGCCGCTTCGGCGTGCGCGAGGCTTCCTTCGGGCGTTGAGAAATCAATCGCCAGGTCCGCGTTCTGGAAAAGCTCCCTGGCGTCGCTGAATATCCTGGCCTTCGCGCTGCCCGGCACGAGCTGCCCGATTTGCGGATGGCCGCCATGCTCCAGTCCTCCGATGAGTTCGAAATGGGCGGCGTCTTTCAGGGTCTCCTCGATAATGAGAGAGCCCATCCGGCCTGAACAGCCGCAGACAGCCACGCGTGAAGGCTTGGAATCGGTCATGCTGGCCGCCCTCCTCGTGGTGTCGGTAAATTTGCTAGAATGGTTTGTAGTGAGTCCATTTTTTGTCCAGCTCCTGCCAGTCGTCGTCCGCCGTTTTCTCGAGTATCCGGTAGTTGTAGCGCGCTTGTCCGAAAAGATGACACAGACCGCGCGCTTCGAGCGGACCGAAAAGAAGCGCCCGGGCCAGCCGCAGGCACTGCCGGGAAAGCGGATAAGGGGCCCCGTGGAAATCGGGGGCCGGCCGGTAATGCCTATTGCTCAGTATAAAGGAAAGCGTTTTCCGGATCGAGGGCATCCACAGATCGTCGAGCGCCAGGTAGCCGCCGGGATTCAGCAGTTTGTCGGCATAGAAGAACTCGACCAGCGTGTAATCGAACAGGTGGACTCCATCGATGAAGATAAAATCAAACTTCTCGTTCTGCGCCAGCAGTTGGGGCAGTGCCTCATGGGAGGGGGCCTCGTAAAACCGCAGGTATTCCTGCAGCCCCGCCCGCTCGATGTTCAGCAGGCCGATCGACTCCCATTTCGTTTTTTCCCACGGGTCCAGCACCGTGTGCTGGCCCGACCCCTTGTCCTTGTGGGCCTGGCAGATGAACAGGCTCGAAAGGCCGTAGCAGAAGCCGATCTCCAGCGTCTTCTTTGCCCCGGTTTTCCGGACCAGGTCGTAAAGGACCTGCCCTTCTTCCTTCGACACTGCGTACGGGAAAAGCTTCGTGGGTCGGCCGTCGCCGTTCTGGACCATCCGGGTCCGGCAGATTTCCTCTGTGACGGCGTTCATCTACCGGATCAGCTTGTAGGAGCGCAGCGCGGTCTTGAGCTTTTCCAAGTTCGTCTCGCTCAACGGGCACATCGGCAGGCGCAGCGAGGTGTCGTCGATCAGTTTCATCAGGCCCATCGCGGTTTTAACCGGGATTGGGTTGGTCTCGATGAACATCGCTTTTGTGATCGTCAGCAGGCCGGAGTAGGTTCTGCGCGCCTCAGCCAGGTTCCCTTTTTCAAACGACGCGACCAGTTTCGCCACCTCTTTAGGCAGAATGTTGGCCACAACCGAAATCACGCCGGTGCCTCCGATCGCCAGCACAGGCAACGTCAGGCCGTCGTCGCCGGAGATCAGCGCGATCCGGTCGCCGCAGATCTGTTTGATCCGGGCCATCTGTTCCAAGTTGCCGCTCGATTCTTTGACCCCTGCGATGTTCTTGATCGCGGCCAGCCGGCCGAAGGTCTCCGGTTCGATGTTGACGCCGGTCCGGGAGGCGATGTTGTAGACCACCAGAGGGATCTCTACCGCTTCTGCGATTGCTTTGAAATGCCGGTAAAGCCCTTCTTGCGTCGGTTTGTTGTAGTACGGGGCGATCTGCAGCGAGGCGTTGGCTCCCGCTTTCTGGGCGTGCCGGGTCAGCCGGATCGCCTCAGCCGTGTTGTTTGAGCCGGTGCCCGCGATGACGTGGACCCGTTTCTTCGCCGCCTCGATCACGACTTCGATCACGAGGTCGTGTTCTTCGTGCGATAGGGTGGCCGATTCGCCGGTCGTTCCGCAGGGGACGATCGCCGAGGTGCCGTTCTTTACGTGGAAGTCGACCAGTTTCCGGAGGCCCGGGACATCCACCTGCCCGTTCCGGAAAGGGGTGACCAGTGCGACCATCGATCCCTTGAGCCAGCTGCTTGTTGTGCTCACAGGGAGATCACTCCTTCGAAGAGTATTTTTGCGGGTCCTTCGAGGTAGAGATCTTCCCAGGGTTTTTTCTCCTGACGGAACCCAACGGTCAGCTGTTCGCCGCTTGCGGTCAAGATCTGCACCGGCGGCTGCAGCTTCCCCAGCACCGTGCCGATCACCGCGCAGGCGACCGCGCCGGTCCCGCAGGCGAGGGTTTCCCCTTCGACGCCCCGCTCGAACGTGCGGATCGCGATCTCATGGGGCGAAGCGATCCGGGCCCAGTTCACGTTCGTGCCGGCCGGCTTGAAAAACTTATGGTGCCGGATCACCGGGCCAAGCGAAGCGGTCTCCAGCTTTTCCAAGTTGGAGACGAAAAACACCGCGTGAGGCACGCCG
Source organism: uncultured Planctomycetia bacterium (assembly GCA_964373715.1). Classification (GTDB taxonomy): domain Bacteria; phylum Omnitrophota; class Gorgyraeia; order 1-14-0-20-64-10; family 1-14-0-20-64-10; genus CAMTXI01. The sequence continues at coordinate 245,921 of CAYJVR010000001.1, forward strand.
GTATTCACCGCGTGGATCTGGTAGAGGGTCCCGTTTAGTTTCAGCTTCAGCCCCAACCGGAAATCTTTCGGCGGCGTCATGTAGATTCGGGTTCGTTCATTCTGGACGACGCGTGTTTTCATTACGCCCGCACCGGTCTCGACGGTGATCTCCTTCTTGCCGTGGTCTTTTGCGTGAAGATACCAGACCACGCAGCGGAGTCCGTTGCCGCACATCGAGGCGCGGCTGCCGTCGGAGTTGTAGATCTCCATCCGGGCGTCCCCTTTCCGCGAGCGGAGGAGCACAAGGAGCCCGTCGGCGCCTATCCCCCTTTTCCGGTCGCACCATTCTTTCGCGAACCGGGCAGGGTTGGCTCCGAGGGAGCGGCCGTTCCTGCCGTCCACCAGGATGAAGTCGTTTCCTGTTCCGACAACCTTAGCGAATTTTACTGCTTTCATGTCACCTTTCATGCCTATGAGCGTAAAAAGGCCGGGATCTGCTCCCCCCGGAAAAGGTCCTCGATCCGTTCCCTTTTGCGTATCAGGTACCAGCTGTTTCCCTTCACAAGCACCTCCGCCGCTCTCGGCCGGGAATTGTAGTTGCTCGACATCGTAAATCCGTATGCCCCCGCCCCGAAAACGGCCAGCACCATCCCCGATTTCAGCGCCGGCAGAGGCCTGTTTTTCGCGAAGAAATCGCCGCTTTCGCAGACAGGCCCAACCACATCGTACCGGGTCTTTTTCGAAGAGGTTCCGTTCCGGGATATCGGACGGATCTCGTGATAGGCCCCGTACAGGCTCGGCCGGATCAGGTCGTTCATCCCGGCGTCCACGATCGCGAACTGGCGGGAATGGCTTTCTTTCAGATACAGCACCCGGGTTAGCAGTATCCCGCTGTTTCCGACGATGAAGCGGCCCGGTTCCAGAATAACCTTTAGCCCGCTTCTTTTCAAGAGAGGAAGAATCTTCGCCGCGTATTGGGCGGCGGTCTGCGGTGTTTCTTTTTTGTAGATGATTCCGAGGCCCCCGCCGATGTTCAGGGTGCCGATCCGGACGCCGTTTTTGCGGGCCCGCGCGATCACGGACAGAGCTTTCTTGATTGCCTGCTGGAACGGTCGCGCTTCGAGGATCTGCGAGCCGATGTGGATATGGAGCCCGCCGACGATCAGGTTCGGGAATTCCCGGTGCCTGCGCAGCAGCCCCTCGACGGTCCGGATGTCCATCCCGAACTTGCTCGCCTTATGCCCCGTCGTGATGAACGAATGGGTGTGCGGGTCCACGTCCGGGTTCATCCGCAGCGAGACCCGCTGTTTTTTCTTGAGCCGCGCGCAGACCTCCTGGATCCGCTCCAGCTCCTGCACGGACTCGACGTTGAAGAAGAGGATGCCTGTTTTTACCGCGGTCTCGATCTCCCGAACGGTTTTCCCGACAGAGGCGAACACGATCTTCTTCGGGTCGGCGCCGACCTTAAGCACTTTTTTGAGCTCGCCGCCGGAGACCACGTCGAAACCGGCCCCCTCTTTCGCAAGCGCTTTCAGGATCGCCATGTTGCTGTTGGCCTTCATCGCGAAGCAGACGACCGGTTTCACCGGTGTGAACGCGTCCCGGACCTTCCGGAAGTGGTCCACGATCATCGTGTGGCTGTAAAGGTACAGCGGAGTGCCGGCCTTCTGCACCACATCGGAGATCTTCACCTGTTCGCAGAAGAGCTCCCCGTTCCTGTATTGAAATTCGTGGATCATGGCTGTTTTTAGGTTTTTCCCAGTTTCTTTTTCCAACGCCGGATCGCTGCGGCGACCAGCTCGGGGTTCGTGCTTCCAAACGATTTTTTGCGCCGGACCGATCCGATCGGGTCCAGCAGTTTGTGTATTCTCTGGTCAAAGCCGGCGGAGAATTTCTGCAGAGTTTTTAGCGGAAGGGACCTCAGGCTGACCCCTTCCCGGTCGGCATGCGCCAGCAGTTTGCCGACCGCCCGGTGGGCCTCGGCGAAAGAGATCCCTTTCGCGACGAGGTATTCCGCCAGGTCTGTGGCGTAGAGGGATTCGTCGGCCAGCTGGTCGGCGATCCGGGCCCGGTTCCAGCGGATCGCGCCGAAACCGGTGGTGATGACCGCCAGCATTCCTTCGAGCCGGTCGGCGGCGCCGAAGAATATCTCCTTGTCCAGTTGGAGGTCCCTCTGGTAGCCGGAGGGCAGCCCTTTGAGCAGAGCCAGCAGTGCGCTTAAGTCCCCCGCGATTTTCGCCGAACCGGCCCGCGTCAGCTCTAGGAAATCGGGGTTCTGCTTTTGGGGCATCATCGAGGAGCCTGTGAGCAGCTGTTCACCGAAACTCACGAAGCCGAACTCGGAAGTGGACCAGAGCATCAGGTCCTCCGCGATCCGGGCCAGGTGCAGGCCGAGGATGCTGAACGCGCCGAGGGTTTCCGCGGCGAAGTCCCGTTCGGTGACCGCGTCCACCGAATTTTCAGCCACCCGCGCGAAGCCGAGCTGTTTGGCGACGTAGCTGCGGTCAATCGGAAGCCCCGAGCCGGTGAGCGCGCCGGAGCCCAGAGGCAGTTCGTCGGTCCTCTCCAGAGCCCCTTTGAGCCGTTCCTTGTCCCGCTCGAGCATCACAACGTAGCTGACGAAGAGATGTCCCGCGGTCAGCGGCTGGGCGTGGCGGATGTGGGTGTAGCCCGGCATCACTAGGTTTCCAGCTTGTTCTGCCTGCCGCAGAATCGCTTTCTGGAGATGGGTTACGGCGCCGGTCGTATCGGCCAGAACTGATTTGCAGTAGAGCCGGAACGCGGTCACCACTTGGTCGTTCCGGGACCGGGCGGTATGCAGCCGTTCCGCCGCTTTCCCTGCTTTTCGGCCCAGCACTGTCTGGATTGCGGTATGGACATCCTCCGATGATGGGTCCAGCTTCAGCTTCCCCTGATCGTGGGCTTTCAGCAGGGAGATCAGGCCCCGGACCAGTTTTCCCGAATCGGACCGGGGGATGATGCCGGTTTTTCCAAGCATCCGGGCGTGGGCGATTGAGCCCAGCAGGTCGAACCGGGCCAGCCGCCGGTCGAACGAGAAGGAATGGCTGAATTTCTCTACCACCTTGTGGGTGGAGGCGGAAAACCGGCCTCCCCAGAGTTTCTTTTTCATTTTTTCCGAGCCGCGTACGGCAGGCCCCAGAGCGTGATGAATCCGGCCGCGTGGCTCTGGTCGAACTGGTCCCCGGCCCCGTAGGTCGCGAGTTTCTCCGAGTACCGGGAGTCAGGGGACTTCCGTCCGACGCAGATCGACTGGCCTTTGAGCAGTTTAACCCGGACGGTGCCGGTGACCCGGGACTGTGTCTCAGTAACAAATTTGTCAAACGACACCTTCAGAGGCGTAAACCAGAGCCCGTCGTAGATCAGCCGGGCGTACCGCTGGGCGACGATCTCCTTGAATGAGAGGGTTTCCCTGTCGAGCGTCAGCCGCTCCAGTTCCGAGTGGGCCGCGTGGAGGATCGTCGCCGCGGGGGCTTCGTACACCTCGCGTGACTTGATGCCGACGAGCCGGTCCTCGATCATGTCGGTCCGCCCCACGCCGTGCCGGGAGCCGGCCGCGTTGAGTTTCCCGATCAGATCCACGAGAGTTGTTTTCCGGCCGTTGAGCGCGATCGGGGCCCCTTTGAGGAACTCGACCGTCACGTATTCCCCTTTTGCGGGGCTGGTCGCGGGGTTCTTTGTCCAGCGGTAGCATTCTTCCGGCGGTTCGGTCCAGGGGTTCTCGAGAGGGCCGCTCTCGATGGAGACGCCCCAGAGGTTCTGGTCGAGCGAGTATTTCGACTCGCTCTTCTTCGCGATCGGCAGGCGGTGGGTTTCCGCGTAGCGGACCTCCTCGTCCCTGGATTTCATCTCCCATTCGCGAACCGGGGCGATGATCTTGAAGCCGGGCGACAATATCCGCAGGGAGACCTCGATCCGGACCTGGTCGTTCCCCTTCCCGGTGCAGCCGTGCGCGAGCACGGTAGCATTCTCTTTCCGGGCCGCTTCGGCCATTGCCTTCGCGATGAGTGGCCGGGACAGCGCGGTGGCCAGCAGGTATTTCCCCTCGTAGACGGCGCCGGCCTTCAGCGCCGGCAGCACGTACTCCTGCGCGAACTCTTTCCGGAGGTCCAGCACAAACACTTTCGAGGCGCCGCAGGCGACCGCCCTGTCCCGGACCACCTCCAGGTTTTCCCCTTGGCCGACGTCGGCGCAGACGGCGATCACTTCGTAGTTCCGGTTCATGAGCCACCGGATGATGACCGACGTGTCCAATCCGCCGGAATAAGCCAAGACCACCTTTTTGGAAGAGCTGGATTTCATCGTCGAGGACCTCTTTTTCATGAGCCGAGAAGATCGAGAAGGATTGCTTTCTGCACGTGCATCCGGTTCTCCGCTTGATCATAGACGATAGAGTTCCGGCTGTCCATCACCTCATCCGTCACTTCTTCGCCCCGGTGGGCGGGAAGACAGTGCATGAACAGGACGCCGGATGGGGCGTTCTTCAGCAGTTTCGCGTTCACCTGATAGTCCCGGAATGCTTTGAGCCTTTTTTGTTTTTCCTTTTCCTGTCCCATGCTCGTCCAGACGTCGGTGTAGATGACCGCGGCATCCTTCACAGCCTCCTTCGGGTCCTCCACGATCCGGAGCCGGGCCCCCGTCTTCTTGGCCTGCGCCTGCGCCCACCGGAGAATACCCCCTTCCGGTTCGTAAGCCGGGGGGGCGGCCACCGTCAGATGGATGCCGGCCAGAGCAGAAGCCTCGATCAGCGAGTGGCAGACGTTATTCCCGTCCCCGACGTAGGCGATTTTGATCCCGGAAAGGGTTCCCATCTTCTCCTGCACAGTGAGCAGGTCGGCCAGCGCTTGGCACGGGTGGCTTCCGTCGGAAAGGCCGTTGATGACCGGCACCGATGAGACGGCCGCCATATCCTCGACATCCTTATGGGCGAACGTCCGGGCGACGATCCCGTCGAGGTACCGGCAGAGGACTTTAGCCAGGTCCCGGGCCGCTTCCCGCCGGCCCCCCTCAAGTTCGACCGGGCCGATGTAGAGCGCTTGTCCGCCGAGCTGGGCCATTCCCACTTCGAAAGAAACCCGGGTCCGAACCGACGGTTTGTAAAAGAGCAGACCCAGCGTTTTGCCGAAAAGAGGTTTCGGGTGGTTCCGGTTTTTCTTCATCCGGGCCGCCTCGGCGAAGAGCGCGGATACTTTTTCCGGCGTCAAGTCCCGGACGGAGAGCAGGTGCTTAGCTTTCATCATCGGACCGCCTCTTCCAGAGCCTCTTCGAGTATCTTCAGCCCCAGGTCGAGCTCTTTCCTGCTCACCGTGAATGCTGGGTAGAACCGGAGGATCTTCTCCTGCGAGCAGTTGATCAGCAGCTTTCTCTTCAGGCAGGCCTGCACGACCGGAGCCCCCGGCCTGTCCAGCTCGGCGCCGATCATGAGCCCCCTGCCCCGGACATCCCGGATCGCGGGGAATTTCTTCTTCAGCTCGTTCAATTTTTTCATCAGGTACGCTCCCTGCGTCTTTACATTCGAAAGGAGATTCTCTTTCTTGATCGCCTCCAGGGCCGCCAGCCCCGCCATTGCCGCCAGCGGGTTTCCTCCGAACGTGGTGGCGTGGCTCGCTTTCTCCCATATATCGGAGATGTGCGTGCCGGCGAACAGGATACCCAAGGGCAGGCCTCCGGCGATCCCTTTGGCCAGCAGCATGATGTCCGGGATGACCCCGTATTGCTGGTAGCAGAAGAGGGTCCCGGTCCGTCCTCCGCCCGTGGAGATCTCATCGAAGATCAGCAGGAGTTTCCGCTCGTCGCAGAGTTTTCGCAGTCCCCGGACGTACGCTTCTTCGGCCGCGTAGATGCCCCCCTCCCCCTGCACCAACTCGAGCATCACCGCGGCGGTCTTCGGTGTGAGCGCCCGCTCCACTGCGGCCAGGTCGTTGAACGGGACGTGCGTGAATCCTTCGAGCATCGGATGGAAATCCTTCTGGTGCTTTGTCTGTCCCGTGGCCGCCAGCGCTCCCATAGTCCGGCCGTGGAATGATTTCTCCATCGTGATGATTTCGTAGCGGTCCGGGGAGCCGTACTTGCGAACCAGCTTGATAGCCGCTTCCACCGCCTCGGCGCCGGTGCTGCAGAGGAATATCTTGCCCGGAAAAGCGCTTTTGGCCAGCTCCCGGCCTAGAAGCGCATGCGGTTCATGGTAGAAGGTATTCGGCACGTGGATCAGCTTCTTAAGCTGTTCCCCCACCCTTTTGACGACGTGCGGGTGGCAATGGCCCAGGGCTCCCACGCCCCAGCCGGGAAATAGGTCGAGGTATTTGTTCCCTTCGGTGTCCCAGACCCAGGAGCCGGACCCCTTGGTGGCGACGATCCCCAGCCGGTTGTAGACCGGCACGCAGGTCGAAGCGTAAAGTTCGGCGATCTGTTTTGTCTTCATCATGCGAGGATTTGCGTCCCTATGCCGAGGTCCGTGAATATCTCCAACAAAAGGCCGTGGGGTACGGTGATGTCGATCATGTGCGTTTTTCCGACGCCCCCTTTCAGCGCGTTGATGCAGGCCCTTGTTTTCGGGATCATTCCGCCGGAGATGACCCCCCTCTTGGTCAGCGCGTCCACCTGCTTGCTGGTCGCGGTGGAGAGGAGGCTCCTCCTGTCGTTTTGTTTGTTCAGGATGCCGGGCACGTTGGTGACGAGCACAAATTTTTCTGCTTTCAGCCCGGCGGCGAGCGAAGCGGCTGCCTCGTCGGCGTTGATGTTGTAGCCCTGATGGTCCCAACCGGCTCCCAGAGGGACCACCACCGGGATGACGCCCAGCACCAGCAGCCGCTGGACCGGGCCGGTGTTCACGCTGGTCACCGTGCCGACAAACCCGAGGTTCTCCCCGGGGATCACCACCGGTTCGGCCCGGATCACTTTGGCCTCCGCGCCCGAAATTCCCTGCGCCCTGGCCCCCAATTCCCGCAGTTCCTTCACCAGCAGATGGTTGACGTTATTGAGCGCCTTGGCGACCAGCTTCAGCGTCGCCGCGTCGGTGACCCGCAGGCCCTGCACGAACCGGGGAAGTTTCCCCCGGCTGTTCATCTGCTTGGAGATCTCCGGACCGCCGCCGTGCACGAGAACCGGCCGTATGCCGGCGACGCTCAAGAAGACAATATCCTGTAGCAGGGAACGTCTTTTTGTCGGGTCCCCGAGCGCGTTGCCTCCGCATTTGATCACGAAGGTTTTCCCGCGGAATGCCTGCAGGTACGGAAGGGCCTCGAGCAGGATGTCCGCTTTTCGGATGACCTCCGCCGGAATCTTGTGGAGATTAACTGGTGTACTTGGCATTGATCTGAATATACCCTTCGGTCAGGTCGGCGCTCAATAGGCGCGCGCTTCCCTTGCCGGACCCCAAATCAATCCCGATTCGGATTTCCGGATGGTCCACCTCCCTGAGCAGGGTCTCCCTCTTCAGCCGTGTCGGCTCTCCCCGCCGGAAGACGACCGTCTTCCCGAGCCAAATGGTGAGCCTCGACGTATGGACCGGCACGCCGGAAGCGCCGGCGGCGGCGGCGACCCGCCCCCAGTTGGGGTCTCTTCCGGCGACCATTGTCTTGACCAGAACGGAATTCGCTATCTGCTTGGCGACGCGCATCGCCGCGGTGTTTGTCTGCGTCCCGCTGACCTCCACCGTCATAAGGCGAGTGACCCCTTCTCCGTCCCGGACAATTTCATAAGCCAGGTACCGGCAGACGACCCGGATTGCCTCGAAGAAATCCCGGAATGCTTTCGTTCCCTGCCGGATGGGAGGAGTCCCTGAAGCCCCGTTGGCCATCAGAAGCACCATGTCGTTTGTGGACATCTCGCCGTCCACCGTGATTGCGTTGAACGATTCCTCGACGGCGGATCGTATCGCTTTCCGGAGGACCGGGGCCGCCGCTTTCGCGTCGGTTGTCAGGAAGGCGAGCATCGTCGCCATGTTCGGCGCGATCATGCCGGAACCTTTCGCGATACCCCCCACCTTGACCGAATGACCGGCATGGTTGAACCGGACGGCGATCTCCTTCGAACGGGTGTCGGTGGTCATGATTGCCTCGGCCGCCGATAGGGAGCCGATCGGGCTGAGTTCTTTGACTGCCAGGCGGATTCCGTTGTTGACCCGGTCCATCGGCAGGGGCACGCCGATCACCCCGGTAGAGGCGACCAGGATTTCGGTCGGTCTGATCCCGAGCAGAAAGGCTGCCTGCCGGACTATCCGCCCGGTGTCTTCACTTCCTTTCCTGCCTGTGCAGCAGTTCGCGTTGCCGCTGTTGGCGACGATCGCGCGGGCGGTTCCCTTTTTCAACAGAGGCGCGGCCCAGAGCACGCAGGAGGCTTTGACGGCGTTCCGCGTCAGGGTGCCGGCGACGGCAGCCGGCCGCTTCGAAACGATCAGCGCCAGGTCTTTTCCCCGTTTTTTAATTCCGCAGGAGACGCCTGAAGCAAGGAAGCCGTGAGGCGCGGTCACTCCGCCTTTGACGTGATCCATCAGTCTCTTCCGTCCGGCCAGATCAGGCCGGACGTCTCGGGAAAGCCGCAGACCAGGTTCATGTTCTGCACGGCCTGGCCGGCGGCTCCTTTGCCGAGGTTGTCGATCGCCGAGATCAGGATGGCCCGCTTTCCCTGCCGGTCCATCGTGATGCCGATTTCACAGAGGTTTGTTCCTCTGACCGACTTCAGATCCGGCCAGACTTTCTCGGGAAGGAGCCGGATGAACGGCTCGTTACCGTACCGTTTCTCGTAGATCTCCCGGAGCTGTCTGTTGGAGAGTTTTTTCTTTAGCGGCGCGTAGATTGTCGAGTAAATTCCCCGGTCGAGAGGGACCAGGTGCGGCACGAACGTGATCCCGGCCGGTTTTTTACCCAACCGGACGAGCATCTGCTCCATTTCCGGTGTGTGCTGGTGGTTGTCCACCTTGTAGGCCTTCAAGGATTCGTTTAGCTCGGAGAAGAGGAGGTCCTCTTTCGCCGACCGGCCGGCACCCGTGATGCCCGATTTGGCATCCACGATGAGCCCCTCTTTTTCCAGCAGGCCCGCCGCCGCCAGGGGGGCAAGCGCAAGCAGTGTCGCGGTCGGGTAGCAGCCGGGATTCGCCACGAGCCGGGCGCCGGGCAGCGCCTCCCGAGTCCATTCGGAGAGGCCGTACACCGCGTTCTTCAGCAGCGCTGGAGTGGTGTGCCGCATCTTGTAAGCCTTCTCGAAAACGTTTTTCGAGGGGAACCGGAAATCGCCGCTCAAATCAATCACCCGCATCTCCGGTTTCCTGAAGATCTTCGGCACCAGCCCCATGGCGACACCGTGCGGCAGTGCGAGGAAGAGCAGTTCGCAGGAAGCGAGCGCGTCGGAAAGTTTGAACGGGTGGACTTTAAGCCCGGGAATATCCCTAAAAGAAGGCAAAACCTCTCCGAGGGGGCTTGGTTTTTTCAGGCTTCTTGCGGCGAGGTACCCGATTGATACGTTCGGATGCCTCAGGAGGATTTTTAGAAGCTCTTGCCCCGAGTAACCGGTAACGCCGACGATTCCGACGGTGATCTTCATCTTCTCAGGTCCTGAAAAGAAAAAAGACCTATCCTTGGGTTTTTGGGACGCCAAGGATAGGTCCTGTTAAGATCGAATTAACGCTTTGTCCACTGGAACCGCTTCCGGGCACCCTTTTGGCCGTACTTCTTGCGCTCACGGACCCGCGAATCGCGGGTCAAAAAGCCCGACTTACGCAGCACCGGACGGAACGTTTCGTCCGTCAGGCAGAGGGCTTTGGCCATACCGTGGCGCATAGCCCCAGCCTGTCCGGCGATTCCGCCGCCGGAAACACGTGCTACACAGTCGAACCGTTGAGCCGTTTGGGTGACTACCAGCGGTTCACGAACCATAATTTGCAGCGAAATTCTGGGGAAGTAATCTTCCACTGTCCTACCGTTCACGAAAATCCTTCCCGTTCCCGGCTTGAGGTTGATTTTGGCGATAGCTCGTTTTCTTTTTCCGCAGATGAGCGTTGACATCGTTAGGCCTTTTTCAGTTCCTGTTTAAGTTGAGATGCGTGCGGGTGCTCCGGCCCGGCGTAGACCCGAAGCCGCCGCGCTACCTGCCGTCCAAGCGGGTTCTTGGGCAACATGCCCACGATCGCCCGCCGGATGACCTCCGTCGGGCGCCGATTCAAAAGGTTGTCCAGGGGTTCCTTCTTAAGCCCATCGGGATAGCCGCTGTACCGGGTATAGATTTTTGTCTCCAGCTTTCTCCCCGTAACGCGGATTTTCTGGGCGTTGATCACGATGACGCCGTCCCCGCAGTCCACGTGGGGAGTGAAGATAGGCTTGTCCTTGCCGCGCAAAATGACAGCGATCCGGCTTGCCAACCTGCCCAGAACTTGCCCTTTGGCGTCAATTACATGCCACTGCCTCGTGACATCGTTGTGCCTGATTGAAAGAGTTTTTTGGGTAATCATTGGAAACACTTATTTTATCAAAAGTTCCCGCCGATGCAAGAGGAAATACCCTTTTCGGTTTACGGTTGTTTATTTTCCTGAGATGTCGGCGGAAGATAGAACTCCATATCGGCCCAATTGTTGTTCTTAAGGACGGACACCAGGATATGGGTCTCGTTTTTTGCCATCTTTTTTGGCAGTTGGCCTATCAAGAACGAACCGTCCGGAGAGGGGGTGAAAAATCCGGTGAGCGGTTTCGGATCGTCCGGGTTAAGGATCCATCGGCCGTTGAGGGACCGAGTATCCATCGGCTTGTTCAAGTGGTCGTTCACGTAGAGTACCAGCCGGTCATCGGATTCCGGTACTAACTCGTAGTGGTAGATGTCGTTCGCGTCCCCGAAATACCCGCCATGCCGGGGGCCGTGGCCCGCCGTTGCTTCCAAGGCGGCTCCCAGGGTAAAGTCGGTTCCCATCGCAACGAAGAACCCGATCAAGAGGCCGATCTCGACAATGGCCTCCCCTTTCAATATCCGGCCCAGGTGGAGAAGCTCTCCTACGATGTAGAGGATTGTCCCGGCGGCGAGCGAAAGGCAGAAGATCTCGATCGGTTTGCTCACCAGCCAGCTGCCCAGACCTGCCCCGAGAAAGGTGGGGCCTCCGGCGATCACCGCCATAAATCCGAGGAATCCCCAGCTCACCTTGTGGCCGGAGAGAGGGGCTGCTATCCCGAACCCTTCGGTCGCGTTGTGCAGAGCGAACCCGATCGTCAACAGCCAGGCGAGATGGACCGCTCCGGCGGCGTGCCCCTGCCCGATCGCCAATCCTTCGCTGAGGTTGTGCAGGCCCAGGCCGATCGCGATCATGAGCGCCAGCTGTTTGGCCCGTTTCCCGGGCGCCGGGTTGTCCTTGGCCCTGCCGAGGTATCTGTTCTCGAAGAAGACGAGCCCCAACAGGCCGATCGAGAAACCAAGGATGAACAGCCCCCCGTAGCGGAAGGCTGCGTCGGCCCCGCTGCCGGTCAGGAAGGCCGACTCCACCAGGTCCTCGATCTCTTCGATCAGATGGCCCGTGATCTCCACCAGCAGGAAGATGAGAATGCCGGTGGAGATCGCATTGAGGAAGGACTTCGTCTTGGTCGATATGCGGCTCAAGCGGGCGATTGGCAGGCCGAGCACGATCGTTCCTCCCGCCAGCAGCCCCAGGAACCAGGGATTTCCGAACAGGGTTTCCATCATTAGAATTCGATGCTCGCTATTGTTTTCAACTGGAGATCATCGCTTGCGCGGGTCATGCCGATTGCCGGACCGAAAAGTATCCGGCTTTTTGGCGTCGGGCTGAAGCCGATGATTGGCATGATCTGAAATTCGTTGTCTTTCCTGCGGAGTCCGAACTCCGCGCTGTCTCCAAGGCCCCCTTTGAGCTCTAGGCCGAGATGAAGCCTGGGAGTTACAGGATACCGCGCTCCGAGAGTATATTCAAGAACCCATGGTTCGTGCTGGTTGATCTCCCGCTCGGCGATAAAGTTGCCGGTCACGTTCCAGTCCCCCATGTTTTTGCCGAGTATTAGCTTGAGTTCGACCGTGTCGCTCGAAACGTCGCGCGAACCGTTCGGGTCTATGTACTCCCCGTAGAGGGTGATATCCACGGGCAGTTCCCCGGCCTCCAGGAACCGGTACTTCCCTTCGATCTTGTAGGAATCCTGTTCCCAGTTGTCGGTCCGGTTCCAGGTGACGACATCGTAGACGGCCAGTTGGAGATGATCGGTGACGCCGTACTCCAATTCATACTGCTGTTTGAGGTTGTACGTGTCGTCGTCGTCCGTTTCAGGCATTTTGAAATCGTTATGGAACTCCAGTTCAAACTCCCCTTTCCTGGAAGTGTAGTACCCCTGATTGAATAGGTAATCCCGCAAATGTGCGTGGGCGGACCCTTCCCCAATGAAAAGACCAGCGGCAAGCGTTGCGGCAATGATCGCAAAGCGGCGGTTCATGCATTGTTTCTCCTTAAAAGCGCCTTACTCTCCTGGAAGGAGTTGTTCAGCGGGAATTTGTTTGTACGCCTCCGGGTGATCCGGTCGGCTGTTCTTCCGCACGATTGGGTTGTGCCGGCAGGTGGATTCGTTCCACTCGCTCGATCCGTACGACCTGTCCGTCGTGCACCACGATCTGGACGTGGCCGTAGTGGAGGTGTTTCAGCGCCTGCTCAATCGCCGGCAGCAAGGTCAACGTGCTTGGCATAGTTTCCTTTGGTTCCATGCTGGCAGCCGATGACGGCGTAGCCGCAGTTGCAGGCCGGGCAAGCCGCATCATCAGGCAAATAGGCCGGCATGTAGCAGTTGCAGTGCCTGCACAGCGTGACGCCCCCTTCCGCGAATCGGGTGAGAGGTGCGAGGCTGTGAGCGCAACCAGCCATCGAAAAGAGGGCGATCATTATTATTCCCAAGAAGAAAGGTTTCATTTCTTCGGGCAATTCCGGCAGCGGCCGAAGATCTCGTGGCGGTGCCAGAGGGCCGTGAAGCCGTGCCGGCGGATCGCCTCATCCTGGAACCGTTCCATCATCGGGCTCTGGAATTCCGTGATCCGGCCGCACTCTACGCAGATCATGTGGTCATGATGGGGACGGTCCGCCTTCAGCTCAAATTTGCCTCCCCCGTTGTGATGGGAGCCGACCTCCGCCACCAAGCCGCACTCCTGCAGGAGTTTGACGGTGCGGAAGATGGTTGCCCGCCCGATCGTCGGGTCTTTCTTCTTGAGGAGGCTGTACAGCTCCTCCACGCCGAGATGGCGCTCCGCCGACATGAGGCAGAGCAGGATTTCTTCCCTTTGCCGGGTGAGTTTCAAGCCCTGTTTGCCCAAATATTCCTGAAAGGTCTGCAGGACCGTGGAGAGCCACTGCTTGTGCTGCTCAGGGCTCCGGGCGTGTTTCGGGAAAAGGATCACTTCCGCGTTTTTTGTCATGCCGATACTGAGACTCCGTTTCATTCAATTGATATTGAGTCTCAATATTAGCAGGAAATCCAGATGGGGTCAAGCAAAATTCGCAGGGGAACAGTCATTGCGAGCCGAGCATAGCGAGGCGTGGCAATCTCATACAAAGTCCGCCCAAGTTGTTCTGCGATGAGATCGTTTCGTCGCTGACGTTCCTCGCAATGACGGCAGGATTGCTTGGGGGTGTCCGGAAGGTTCGCTTATTTCAGGCCCTTGTGCATGCGCAGGGCGACTTCAATCACTCCGGTCAGTTTTTCAAAACTTTCTTCTTTCGGGAAGAGTCCAGAGATGTTGTACGCGTTGGCTTCAGCGATGATCGGGTTTTCCGGATAGGCGGTGACCAGGATGACGGGGATGTTTTTGTTGATCTGCCGAAGCTTTTTAAGTGTTTCGATCCCGTTCATCTGGGGCATTTGCACACCCAGGAATACCATGTCGAAAGGCTCTGACTTGATGGTGCGCAGAGCCTCCTCCCCGCTTCTGCAGACGAAGACGGAGTGGCCTTTCGACTTCATCCAGAGCGAGATGGTCTCAACAAAATCCCTCTGGTTATCCACCAAAAGAATCCGAATCTGTTTATCCGGTTTTCCCAAGATTAAAACCCCTCTTCTAGTTATAGAACACTTTTATCAGGCAGAGACCCTTAGCCGGAGCGGTTGGGGCGATGAGCCGGCTGTTTCCTTTCAACAGATCACGGGCTGAGGAAGGGGGGAGTTTGCCCCGCCCCGTTTCCAGCAGCAGGCCGACGATCCGGCGCACCATATGATAAAGGAAGCCGTCCGCTTGAGCGTCGATCCGGAGGAGGCCGTTTTTTGACCGGATGGTGAGTGTTGAAAGGGTTCGAACGGTGTTAGAAACCGTGCGCCCGCTGGAATGAAATGCCCGGAAATCGTGTTTTCCCTTCAGCAGATGGGAGGTTTTCCTCATCGCGGTCAGGTTGAGCTTGCCGGGGACATGGAGGAGGTTATCCCGGTCGAAGACCGGTCGGATCGGTTTATTCCAGATCGTGTAGCGGTAATGTTTTTTCTTTGCCGAGGTGATTGCGTGAAAATTCAGAGGGGCTTTTTTGACCGATAGGACCGCTACATCTTCCGGCAGAATTGCGTTGAGGGCGCGCAGGACGGTGCGGGGCGGCAGTTTTTCGGAAAGAGTGACATGGGCGACCTGCCGTTGGGCATGGACCCCGCTGTCTGTCCGCCCCGCACCGACCACCCGAGAGTTTTTACCCGTCAGTTTCTTCAGAGCCTGTTCAAGCGTTTCTTGGACGGATCGGGCGCTGGATTGGCGCTGCCATCCGGAGAACCGGCTGCCATCATAGGCGACTTCCAGTTTTAGTTTTCGATCCATTGTCGGCGATAGATTTGGGGAAGCCGCCCCCGGTCAGCTTTTGATCAGGAGTTCAGCGATCTGAACGGCGTTCAGCGCGGCTCCTTTGCGGAGGTTATCCGAAACGACCCAGCAGCTGAAGGCGTTCTGGAGGTTCGGGTCGGGCCGCACGCGGCCGACGAAGACCTCGTCCCGATGTGCGGCTTCAATCGGCATCGGGTAAGCCGGTTCTTCCATCAGGAGAATACCGGGGCTCTTCTTCAGAAGCTCCTTGATTTTCTCAACGGTGGCCGGTTTCTCCGTTTCCAAATAGATCGATTCGGAATGGGCGTCCGCTACGGGGACGCGGACTGCCGTGGCCGTGACTGCGAGTTTCCCGTCATGAAGGATCTTGCGCGTTTCATGGACCATTTTCCATTCTTCGCTCGTGTAGCCCATTTCCTGAAACGGCCCGATCTGGGGGAATACGTTGAACGCGATCCGCTGAGGCAAAGCCTCAGGCTGAGGGATCGGCTGGTTATTCACCGCGGCCGCGGTTTCGGCAAAAAGGGCGCTTGTCGCCTTGTTGCCGGCGCCGGAGGCGGCCTGGTAGGTCGAGACGATCACCCTCTTTAAACCGTACTGGCGGTGGATCGGGGCCAGCGCGACCACCATCTGGATAGTGGAGCAGTTCGGGTTGGCGATCAGCCCTTTATGGCGCAGAGCGTCTTCCGGGTTGACCTCCGGCACAACGAGCGGAACCGACGGATCCATACGGAAATCAGCGCCGTTATCAATGCAGACGGCCCCCTCTTTGACGGCCTCTTTCGCATAGGTGACGGCCGCCCCCTTCTCCCCTTCAGTCCCCGCGAAGAGGACGATATGCTGTCCCTTAAACGCTTCGGGAGAAACTGCCTGCACCTGGTAGGCGTCGCCGTCCACCTCCAGCGTTCGCGCGGAACGGGCCAGTACGGTGAGCTTCGCGACCGGGAAACGGCGCTGCTTCAAGACTCGCAGGAGCTCAATTCCGACGGCGCCGGCTCCTACAACGCAGACGTTATAAGAAGACTTTTTCTGGAACATCGTATCTCTGTTTTTCTAAGCCTGCACGGTGACCTGTCCCAGAGCTTCGATCACGAGGTCTCCGACTTCGCTGGTGCTGTAGCCCATTTTGCCGGCGGCGAGGCTTTTGATTTTCGTGGCGGTGACCTGTTTGACCGCCTCCTCCACCAGATATCCGGCCCCCGGTTCTTTCAGGTGTTCCAGCATCATCGAGACGGCCGCAATGGCGGCGAGAGGGTTGATCACGTTTTTTCCGGCATATTTCGGGGCGGACCCGCCGATCGGCTCAAACATCGAGATCCCATTCGGGTTGATATTACCGCCCGCGGCGATGCCCAGCCCCCCTTGGATCATCGCGCCTAAATCGGTGATGATGTCCCCGAACATGTTGTTCGTGACGATCACGTCAAAGAATTCCGGCGATTTGACCATCCACATTGTTGTGGCGTCTACGTGGGCGTAGTCCCGGTTGATATCAGCGTATTCTTTGCCGACCTCTTCAAAAACCCTCAGCCACAAGTCGTGGGCGTAGGTCAGCACGTTTGTTTTTGCGCAGAGAGTGAGTTTCTTCTTCGGGTTGTCCCGGTGGTGCGTGTAATCGTAAGCGTAACGCAGGCACCGCTCGACCCCCTTGCGGGTGTTCACATCGACCTGGAAGGCCACTTCGTCCGGGGTTCCTTTTTTAAAGTTTCCGCCGATGCCGACGTACAGGCCTTCCGTGTTCTCACGCACGATGACGAAGTCGATGTCCTCAGGTTTTTTGTCCTTCAGCGGGGTCCAGACCCCCGGATACAGCTTTACGGGGCGAAGGTTGATGTACTGGTCCAGCTCAAACCGGAGTTTTAAGAGGATGTCCCTCTCAAGGATACCGGGTTTAACCTCAGGGTGCCCGATCGCGCCCAGATAAATTGCGGAAACCGTCCGCAGTTCTTCTAGAACCGAATCGGACAGCGTCTCTCCGGTTTTCAGGTAATGTTCGCCGCCGATATCGTAATGGGTAAGTTCAACATTAAAGCCGCTACGCTGCGCCACGGCCTGAAGCACTTTGAGCCCCTCGCGGACCACTTCTGGGCCCGTGCCGTCTCCAGGAATAACCGCGATACGATAGGTTCGTTCCATTATCTCCTCACAATGCCGCTTTCCGGACTTGAAGCGGAAGCGTATGGTTTCTTCGGTATTCTGCCTGCCAGATAAGCCAGTCGGCCCGCCTCAACGGCCAGCCGCATGGCCCGCGCCATTCTGACCGGATTTTGTGCTCCCGCGATGCCGGTGTTCATCAAGACGCCGCTTGCCCCCAATTCCATGGCGGCCGCGGCGTCGGAAGCCGTTCCCACCCCGGCATCCACGATGACCGGTATGGTGACCGCTTCCAGAACAAAACGGATGTTCAGAGGATTGAGTATCCCTTGCCCCGATCCGATCGGCGCCGCCAGAGGCATGACGCAGGCGGCTCCCGCCTCCTGGAGTTTCTTGGCGACGATCGGGTCGTCGTTCGTGTACGGCATCACGATGAACCCCTCGCCCGCCAGAATTTTCGTCGCCTCCAGCAGCGCCGCGGTGTCGGGCAGAAGGGTCTTGGCGTCCCCGATCACTTCCAGTTTGATCAAATTGGAAAAGCCGGCCGCTTTCGCCATCCGGGCGACGCGGACCGCCTCCTCCGCGGTGTAGCAACCCGCCGTGTTCGGCAGCAGCGTGTAGCGCTGCGTATCCAGATGGCTTAAGACCGGGTCGGATAGCCTGTTCTGAATGTCCACCCTTCTGACGGCCACGGTGACCATCTCGGTTCCCGCCGCCTCCAAAGACTCTTTCATCGCCTGCGGGGAGGAATATTTTCCTGTCCCGAGGATCAGCCGTGAATGCAGGCTGAACGGGCCGATCTTCAGCAAGTCCTCTGTTTCTTCAGCTGTTTGAGTCATGGTTTTCAGTCCGCGGGAAGCTAGCCAGCTCCGTCCTTTTAGCGACCACCGTTATTCCGGAATCGGTGACATAAAACCGTTTCTTGTCCTCTTCGAGGTTGTAGCCGATAACAGTCCCCGGAGGGATTTTTACATCTTTATCAATGATGGCCTTCCGAACGTGGGAATGGCGGCCGACCTCGACTCCCTCCATTAAAACGGAGTCGAGCACCTCGGCGTAGCTGTTGACCCGCACCTTTGGGGAGAGGATCGAATGGGTAACTCGCCCTCCCGAAATGATGCATCCCGCCGAGACGATGGAGTCCAGCGTCACGCCTATTCGCCCGGGATCGTCTCCGCCGGAAAAAACAAATTTTGCGGGAGGATGTTGTTCCATGTAAGTTCGTATCGGCCACTCTCTGTCATAGAGATTGAGCGTTGGCGCTACGTGGGCGAGGTCCATGTTTGCCTCGTAATAGGCGTCGACCGTCCCGACGTCCCTCCAGTAGCCCTGCTGGTTTCTCGGGCCCTCCAGCGCGTAGCCGACGACTTTCCGCCCGTTCTCGACGCAGTTGGGGAGGATGTTTTTTCCGAAATCGTGCGACGATTCTCTTTTGGCGTCGTGGACCAGCTCCTCTTCCAGCACCTTCCTCTTAAAGAGGTAGATTCCCATTGAGGCGTAGATCTGGTTCGAGTTGCCGGGGACTGTCGGAGGGTTCGGCTGTTTTTCGACGAACCGGACGATTCGATGATTCTGGTTCAGCTCCACGACGCCGAGAGAGAGGGCGTGTTCCACCGGAGCCGTGACGATTCCCACCGTGATGTCGGCGTTCTGGGATATGTGGAAATCAAGCATCCGGCCGTAATCCATCTTGTAGATGTGGTCGCCCGCCAGAACCAGCGTGAAATCGGCCCCTTCCATGTCGATCGAATAAAGGTTCTGGTAGACCGAATCGGCCGTCCCTTGGTACCACTGCTGATCGTCCATCCGCTGTTGCGGGTGGATGATGTCGATGTACTCGCCGAGTTCCGCGTCGAAGATGTTCCAGCCCATCCACAGGTGCCTGACGAGAGAGATCGATTTGTACTGGGTCAGCACGTGGATTTTCCGGATGCCGGAGTTGATGCAGTTGGACAAGGTGAAATCAATGATTCGGTAAATGCCGCCGAACGGAACGGCAGGCTTCGCCCGGTCGCGGGTCAAGGGCATCAAACGCTCCCCTTTCCCGCCCGCCATGACGAAGGTGATCACATTTTTCATTGTTGCCGGCATCTGTTCAGTCCGTTCTTTTGGAAAGAGATAAACGAAACGCCATTATATCGTCTTAACAGCCAGCTTCACAAGGTGCTGGGTATAGGGGTGCCGGGGGGCCCGGAAAAGATCCGGGTTTTTCCCCTCTTCGAGTATCTCTCCGTTTTTCATGACGAGGATCCTGTCCGTCATGGCGCTGACCGTGGCCAGGTTGTGGGAGACGAACAGGAGGGACAGCCCCCGCCGGTTTTGGAGCTCGGATAATAAGGTCAGTATCTGAGCCTGGACCGAGAGGTCGAGCGAGGAGACCGGTTCATCGCAGATCAGCGCTTGGGGATTGAGGCTTAAAGCCCTGGCGATTCCGATCCGCTGTTTTTGCCCGCCGCTGAAGGTGCGGGGGAATCGGTTTATCCACGAGGGATCCAGACCGACCTCCGCCAGCAGGGCCGCCGCTTTCTCCTGGAGGTCGCTACCATGGGCGATGCCGTGGATCTTCATAGGCTCGGCGATGATGTCGCCGAGCCGCATCATCGGATTCAGGCTCGACATCGGGTCCTGGAAAATCATCTGGACCGACCTGCGGAACTCGATCAGCTTTTCCCCCCGGATGGAGTCAAGCGAGTGGCCGAAGAATTCGACACGGCCCCCGCTTGGTTCGATCAGTTTACACAGGAGCCGGGCCAATGTGCTTTTGCCGCATCCCGATTCCCCGACCAAGCCCACCGATTCCCCCGCTCTGAGCGACAGGTTCACGTTCTTAACTGCCTCTATCCATTTTGTTTTCTCAAGGGAGAACAGGGAAGTTTTTAAGGGGAACCTCTTAGAGAGGCCGATTGCTTGAAGAATGGGGCCGCTCATGGTTGTCTCATCCAGCAGCTGACAAGCCGTTCTTTGTTTCCAGACAGCGCGGGTTCCTGCCGGGCGCACATGGGCACCGCTTCCAAACAGCGGGGATGGAAAGGACAGCCGGCGGGGGTGTTTCGCAGATCTGGAACGGAACCCGGGATTGGATCCAATTTCTGCCGTCCTGCGCCGACGTGAGGGATGCATCTGAGCAGTGCCTGCGTGTAGGGGTGCAGCGCGTGCGTGAGAAGTTCTTTTGTCCGGGCTATTTCGACGATCCGCCCGGCGTACATGACCGCGATCCGGTCGGAGAACGGGGCCACGGTCCCGAGGTCATGGGTGATCAGCAACACCGACATCCGCAGACGGGTCTGCAGGTCCCGTATCAGATCCAGTATCTCCGCCTGCGTGGTGATATCCAGCGCGGTCGTCGGTTCGTCGGCGATGAGCAGAGACGGAGAGCCGGCCAACGCCATGGCGATCATGACCCTCTGCCTCATTCCGCCGGAAAGCTGGTGAGGGTATTGGTTCAGCCGTTCTTCGGGCAGTGGCATCCGCACCTGTTTTAGCAGTTCCAGGCACCGGTTCTCCAGCGCCTGGCCGGACAGTTTCCGGTGGAGCTGTACCGTTTCGGCCAGCTGGCCGCCGATCGTGATGACAGGGTTCAGCGCCCCCAGTGGATCCTGGAAGATGTAAGCGATTTTGTCGCCGCGGAATGCGCAGAGACGGGCCTCGGTCAGTTTGGAAAGGTCGGTTCCCTGGAAAAAGATTTCCCCGCGGGTTATTTTTGCAGCCGTCGGCAGCAGTTGCCCGATGGAAAGGGCGAGCATACTTTTACCGCAGCCTGATTCTCCCGCAAGCGCGAGCATCTCTCCCCGCTCAATATCGAGGCTTACCCCGTCCACCGCTTTGACCGGCGGCTCGCCGTCAAAAATTGTTGTGTGAAGATTTCGGATGGAGAGGAGTTCGTTCATCAACAGGGAGGGCGCAGTTTTTTGTTCAGCCCGTAGTACCCGCAGCAGAGGATGCGGAGGACCAGCGGGGTTGAGGCGGCTGCGGTCATCTTTACCCGGCGCAGGGCCCACCGGTCGATGGGGAAACGGGTTTCTCCCCGGTTGGTCGTGCAGGCGCCCCTGTAGCCGGCTTCCCGTGCCATTTGGGTGATTTCCCTCGTATAGCCGCCCGCCGGATAGCTCAAAAAGTCCGGCGTGATGCCGAGCTTCTTGATCTGCTCCTTCGATTGGAATATCTCCTGCCTGGCCTGTTCAGCCGGCAGAGAGGGCAGATAGGCATGGTTCAGCGTGTGGCTGCCGAATCGAATTCCGTTTTCCGACATCTGGTGGATTTGGTCCGGATGAAGGCTTCCCTGTTTTCCGATGTTGGAAACGATCAGGAAGATGATTGCCGGGATCCGGTATTTGGCGAGGATCGGATAGGCGTGGAGGTAGAGATCGTCGGTCCCGTCGTCGAACGTGATGGCCACGGCCCGCCCGTCGAAAGGGTTCCCCTGTTCGATCCGGGCGACAAGCTCATCCAAGGAAGAGGGGCGCCGCTGTCCGGCGAGGATCGCCATCTGCCGCTCAAAAATTTCGGGAGAGAGGGTCGGTGTGTCGGTCCCGCCGGAAGGGGCCACCCGGTGGTAAGCAAGGATTGGCGGATACCAGAGAGGCATCGGTCAAAAGGTCTTGTTCTGCTGTTCGTTTTTACGTCCGGAAACCAGCAGATAACGGCCGCCGCTGTTGTTCCGGTATTCGGGGTTGGTGTCGACCTCGAAGAGGGAATCCTGTTCTCCGGGACTCAGATTCTCCGGGTTGACCTTCAGCCATGAAAGAAATCCGATGGCCGTGATCGCCAGAGGTTCCACCCCCATTTCCCGGTAGAGGGTGTCCAGGTCCTCCCTGGTTTGCCAGTTGTAATAAGAGCCGAAAAGGGTTCCCTCTTTGGCCGTGAGGATGACTCTTATTGCTTCCGAGTCGTCCCTTCCGGAGGCTTCAATCAGGTAGTAGGCTGCGGGGCGGTGCGAGATAAAGGATAACCCTCCCGGCTTAAGGATCCGCAGCAGCTCTGTCAGGAGTTGCTTGTGGTTGGGTCTTAAATAGAGGACCTCCGTGCAGAGGAGGGCGTCAAAGGAGTTGCTCGGCTGTTTCGGCAGCCACGCGCCCAGGTTGGCGCGGACCAATTTCACGGAAACTCCTTCGGCGGCGGCGTGCCGCGCGGCCCGCTTTAAGGCCAGTTGGGAAGTGTCCACCCCGGTGATCTGATGGCCCGCTTTGGCCAGCGGCACCGAGAGTCGTCCCGTCTGGCAGCCGGCATCCAGGATCTTCAGCGGTTCTTGAATTCCCTGCTCCTTTAGTATCCGGAAGATTTCGTGCAGGTAGAGCCTGCCGAAGAATTTTTCCCCCTTATTTTCGTACATATCGTAGTAGCTGGGCTCATGCATGAAGATTGCCCTGCGGATTTTCCGGGCGACCTTCGACCACCTGTTTTTCTTTTCTGCGACAAGCGTCATTCACCACTCCAGCTTTTGCGCATTCCTTCCGCCAGCAGGTGGAACCCCAACACAACCCAGCAGATTGCCAGTCCCGGAATGATCAGCAGCCAGGGGGCCACCCCGAGGGTTGCTTTTCCCTCCGCCAGGATGTTTCCCCAGCTCGGCGTGGGAGGCTGCACGCCGAGCCCTAAGAAGCTTAAGGCCGATTCGATCAGGATCGCGGAGCCTACTCCCAGCGTGGCGCTGACGATGATAGGTCCCATTGCGTTCGGCAGCAGGTGCCGGAAGATGATCCGCGCTGGAGAGGCTCCGATCCCGCGGGCCGCCTGGATGAAATCCCTCTCTTTGAGGCTGAGCACCTCCGCCCGGACGAGTCGGGCTACGCCCATCCAGCCGGTCAGGCCGATGATCACCATAATATTCGTGAGGTTCGGCTCCAGGAACGCGACTGCCGCGAGGATCAGGAAAAGGGCCGGGAAGCAGAGCATGATGTCCACGAGCCGCATGATGGCAGAATCCACTTTCCCTCCGAAATAGCCGGAGATGGCACCGATCACGAGGCCCACGAGCGTGGAGAGCCCGACCGCGATGAATCCGACGAGCAGAGAAATCCTGGCCCC
Organism: uncultured Planctomycetia bacterium; assembly: GCA_964373715.1. Classification (GTDB taxonomy): domain Bacteria; phylum Omnitrophota; class Gorgyraeia; order 1-14-0-20-64-10; family 1-14-0-20-64-10; genus CAMTXI01. The sequence continues at coordinate 268,798 of CAYJVR010000001.1, forward strand.
GTAGAGCATCCGGGCGAAGACGTCCCGCCCGAGCTGATCGGTTCCCATCAGGTGTTCCGGTCCGGGCGGCACCAGCGCTTTTTCCAGGTGGATCGCCTGAGGATTGGTTCGAGACACCCAGGGGGCCAGAAAAGCGGCCCCCAGAACAAGAAACAGGAGAATGCAGCCGCCCATGGTCAGCGGGTTGATTTTTTTCTTCACGACAGTTCCCCCGCGTACCGGATTCGGGGATCTGCTAGCGCGTAAGCGATATCGGCCAGCAGGTTGCCCAGCAGAGTAAGGATGGCGCCGATGACGAGGATTCCCATGATGACCGGGTAATCCCGGCCCATCACGGAGTCAAAAAAAAGCCGGCCCATCCCCGGTATCGCGAAGATGGCTTCGAAGATCACGGAGCCGCTGATCAATCCCGGCAGGGAGAGCCCGAGCAGAGTGATTAAGGGGAGCAGCGCATTGCGCAGTGCGTGCCTGTAAAGGACCTTTCCCTCCGAGAGTCCTTTGGCCCTCGCGGTCCGGATGTAATCCTGCCGCAGCACATCCATCATGCTGGACCGGACGTAGCGGGAATAGCCGGCCAGGCCGCCGAAAACGGCCACACCTACCGGCAGGACCAGATGCCTGGCCGTATCAAGCACCTGATGCGCCGCCGGCAGGCGGTCGGCCCCGAGCGAATGCAGGCCGGAGACCGGCAGAAGCCCCAAACGAACGCCGAAAAGGTCAACCGCCAGCAGAGCGATCCAAAAGGTCGGCAGAGCGAACCCGATGAAAACGAACAGGGTCGAGGTTTGATCGAATAAGGAGCCTGGCTTCTCCGCGCCGAAAATCCCCATCGGAATGCACAACAGAAGGGTGAAAAGAAGGACCAGTACGTTCAGCAAAAGGGTGACAGGGATCCTTTCGAGTATTTTTCTGCCGACCGGTCTGCCGTCATTAAAAGAGCGGCCAAAATCCCCCCGCAATATCCGGCGCAGCCAGTTGCTGTACTGGACGTGGACCGGTTTGTCCAACCCGTAGAGCTTGATCAGCTGCTCTTTCGCCTGCAGCGAGACCTTGACGTTGAGATCGCTCACGGCGTCGGTCGGTTTGCCCGGCGCCAGATGCATCATCCCGAAGCTGATGAGGGTGATGCCGAAAAAGACCGGGATCATCGAGAGGAGCCTCTTCGCGAGATAGAGTCCCATCGTTATGCCTCGAAACGGTAGCGCTGTTTGTCGGCCGGCACGTACCAGTGGATCAAGTTATGGCCGATCCCGATCGGGGTAACCTCCACCTCCTGAAAACGCCTATGGACCGCGGGCAGAGCCTGCGGGACATAGAGGAAGCAGACCGGCTGGTCCTCGTGCAGGATCTTGTGGAATTCCCGATAGATCTGGGTTCTCTTCGTTTGGTCAAAGGTTCTCCTCCCCTCCTCGAGCAGTTTGTCCACGCGGGGGTTGGAATAGCTGATGAAGTTGAATTCTCCCGGCCCCGTTTTCGAAGAGTGCCACAAATCGAATTGGTCCGGGTCCCTGGAGAGGGACCAGCCCATGAGGACCGCCTCGAACCGCTTCTTGTCAATGAATTCATGCAGCAGCGCCGACCATTCGAGTATCCGGATCTTCATCCGGATGCCGACCTCCGAGAGGCGCCGTTGGATGATCTGCGCGGTCAGTTCCCTCGGGAGATTTCCTTGGTTCGTGATCAGCGTGAATTCAAACGGCTGCCCCTCCTTGTCCAGGATTCCGTCCCCGTTGGTGTCCCGCCAGCCGGCGGAGGCGAGCAGCCCTTTTGCCTTGGCGGGATTAAGCGGTTCCGGCTGTATGCCGGGGTCGTAGGCCCAGGATTCTTTCGGGAACGGCCCCGTCGCGGGGTCTCCCAGGCCCATGAGGACCCCCCGGATGATCTCCTCTTTGTCGATCGCGCAGTCAATAGCCTGCCGCACGAGAGGATCCTGGAACTTCGGGTCGAGCAGGTTATAGCCCATGTAGGTGAAGCCGAAGCTCGGGTAGTGGAATTTCTGGAAGAAACGGGAGAAGCGGGGGTTGTTTGAACTCCGGTTGAACTGCAAAGGGGTCAGTCCCGCCGAGTCAACCCCCTGCACCTGCAGTTCGAGGAAGATGGTGCCCTGGTCGGGAATGATCCGGTAGATAGTCCAGCCGATGAGCGGCGCCCCCTCAAAATAATCGGTGTTCGCCTTGAGTTCGATCCGTTCTCCCCGGATCCAGCGGTGGAAACGGAACGGCCCGGTCCCGACCGGGTTTTCCTTGAAGGGGGTTTTTGTCAGGTCTTCTCCCTGCAGAAGGTGTTTGGGAAGTATTCCCATTCCCCATGAGGAGAGGGCCGGGGCGAAAGGTTCCTTGTAGAGGACGCGCACCGTGAACAGGTCCACCAGCTCAAGAGATTTTATTCTCTCGAAGTCCCCCCGGTAAGGGGTCGGAGTAGCGGGGTCTATGAGGCGCTGGTAGGTGAACTCGACGTCCTCCCCGGTAAACGGGGTGCCGTCGTGCCAGCGGACGGTTTGCCTCAGATGAAAGATGATTTCGAGGCCGCCCGATTTTATCTCCCAGCTTTCCGCCAGATCTCCGATGAGCTGGAGGTTTTTATCGTACTTCACAAGGCCGTTGAAGAGCAGGCCGCAGACATCCCCCGAAGCCGAATCTGACGCCAGGATTGGGATCAGCGTGCTCGGTTCGCCGATGGAGGCGGACACGAGAGCGTCTCCGTAAGAAGGAGAGGATGTCTTCTCGGCGCTGGGAAAAACGGGGAGACAATAGCCTGCTGATATCAGCAGGAAACCGGCTAGGGAGGCCGCGAGAACCTTACTGTTGGCCGCCGGAGGTCTCCTGAACGGGCTGTGAAGCCTCTGTTTTTGAAACTGTTTGGGTACTGGCCGTTTTTTGTTCAGTTTGCGCCACCGGTACAGCGGTTTTTTCGGCGAGAGGCGCCGTTTTTACCGCCGACCTTACCTTCACGCTTGTCATCAGGGATTTGCCCCATTCAACGGATAAAATCGCCAGCCCGAGAGAAGTCAGCATGAAAATCGTCGCGCAGACTGTGGTCGCCTTCGTCAGGACGGCCGCTCCGCGCGTGCCCAGAATAGACTGCGCCGCGCCGCCCCCGAAGGCATCGGAGAGGCCTCCTCCGCGGCCTGCCTGCAGAAGGATGACGGCGACCAGCACGACACAGACGAACAGATGAACCGTGAGTATTAGCCCGTAGAGCATGGGGATCCTTTCCTTTGGTGAATGCCGGTATTGATAATGGAGAAGAATGATTTCGGGTCAAGGCTCGCGCCTCCCACGAGAGAGCCGTCCACATCCGGTTGGGACAGCAATTCGCCGGCGTTGTCCGGTTTGACCGACCCCCCGTACTGGATGCGGATCATTTGCGCCTCCGTCTTTCCGAACCGCTGGGCCAGCCAGTCCCGGATCAGCGCGTGAACTTCCTGCGCCTGCGCGGGGGTCGCGTTGCGGCCTGTGCCTATTGCCCACACCGGTTCATAGGCGATCACGAGCTGGCCGGCCGCTTCGGAGGAGGTTGTTCCCTCCAGGTTTATTTCCAATTGGCGTTTGATCACGTTCCACGTTTGGTTGGACTCCCGCTGCTGGAGCGTTTCCCCGACGCACACGATCACGCTTAAACCTTCTTTCACGACTGCGCGGACCTTCTTTTGAATCAGCTCGTCCGTTTCGCCGAATATCTGGCGGCGTTCGGAATGCCCTAGGATCACATACCGGCAGCCGATCTCTTTCAGCATTGCCGGTGAGATTTCACCGGTGAAAGCCCCTTTTGTTTCGGAGTAGGTGTTCTGCGCCCCGAGAAGGAGGCGGCTTCCCTTGATCGCCTGCCCGACGCTTGCAAGGGCCGTAAACGGTGGGCACAGCACAACCTCCGCTTCCGAGTCCGCGGGGAGCTCCTTTAAAAGTTCCTGGACGATCGCGGTTGCCTCCTGCAGAGTGCCGTTCATCTTCCAGTTGCCTGCAACGATCAGTCGCCGTTTCATGGTTTTATTTAACGCCTTGGGCCTCTTTTGTCATCAAAGCGGCCACGCCGGGGAGCACACGTCCTTCCAGGAACTCCAGGCTGGCCCCCCCTCCGGTGGAGACGTGTGTCACCTTATCGGCGAGCCCGAACTTCACAACCGCCGCGGCGGAATCTCCGCCGCCGATTACGCTGACGGCGCCGGAGGCCGCGACCGCCTCGGCGATTGCCCTTGTCCCTTTCGAGAAAGGGTCCATTTCAAAAACCCCCATCGGGCCGTTCCAGAGGATTGTTTTGGCTCCCGAGAGTGTTTTCTTATAATCCTCGACTGTTTTCGGCCCGATGTCAACCCCTTCCCATCCGTCGGGCACGCCCGGTTTCTCGGTGACCCGGACGTTGGCGTCCGCCGCGAAGCGGTCGGCGATCACATGGTCCAGCGGTAGCTTCAGCGGGATACCCCGCTGTTTTGCCTTGGCCGTAATTTCTTTCGCGATGTCCAGTTTGTCCTTCTCGACCGGCGAAGATCCGACCCCGATCCCCTGCGAGACGAAGAAGGTATACTGCATTCCGCCGCCGATCAGGATCCCATCCACCTTGTCCATCAGGTTGTTGATCAGCTTGATCTTGTCGGAGACCTTTGCTCCGCCCAGGATCAGCCAGTAGGGCCTTTTCGGGTTGTGGAGCACCTGCGCTAAAGCCTCCAGCTCTTTCTGCATCAGGAAGCCGGCCGCCGCCGGCAGGTGGTGCGCGACTCCCTCGGTGGAGGCGTGCGCCCGGTGCGCGGTGCCGAAAGCGTCGTTCACGTAGAGATCGCCCAGTTTGGCCAAGGCTTTCGAGAAGGCCGGATCGTTTGTTTCTTCCTCAGCGTGGAAGCGGAGATTTTCCAGGAGGAGAACGTCGCCCGGTTGGAGGCGGTTGACCATCTCCTCCACCTGCGGTCCGACGCAGTCCGTCGCCGTCTGGACCGGTTTTCCGAGCAATTTCCCGAGAGATTCGGCCACCGGGGCGAGCTTGTATTTCTCCACGACCTGCCCGTCCGGACGGCCGAGGTGGCTCATCAGGATCAGTTTCGCCTTCTTTTCCAGCGTGTAGCGGATCGTCGGCAGCGCCGCTTCGATCCGGGTCGTATCGGAAACGTGGCCGTCCTTCAGAGGGACGTTGAAGTCCACCCGCATCAGGACTCGCTGGTTTGCGAGGTTTAGGTCACCTATTGTGCGGAATGGTGTGTTCGCCATGGAGGGCCGGTTGTTTGCTCGCGACGAATTCGATCAGGTCGACGATGCGGTTTGAATAACCCCATTCGTTGTCGTACCAGCCGAATATCTTGACCACATTGCCGTCCACGACTTTCGTGAGTTCCGCGTCGTAGATGCAGGATTTCGGGTTCCCGTTGAAGTCCTTCGACACGAGCGGCAGGTCGGAATATTCGAGGTATTTGCCGAGAGGTCCTTGAGAGGCTTTTTTGAAGGCATCGTTCACCGATTCTGCGGTGACCGTTGTTTTCAACTCGCAGGTCAGGTCCACCAGGGAGACGTTCGGGGTTGGGACGCGGATCGCCCCTCCGTCGAGCTTCCCTTTCAGCTCCGGCAGGACCAGGCCGATCGCTTTGGCCGCTCCGGTGCTGGTCGGCACCATCGATTGTCCGGCCGCGCGGGCGCGGCGCAGGTCCTTGTGCGGCAGATCGAGGATTCTCTGGTCGTTCGTGTAGGAGTGGATCGTCGTCATCAAGCCCTTTGTTACACCGAACGCGTCGTTCAAAACCTTGGCCATCGGGGCCAGGCAGTTCGTGGTGCAGGAGGCGTTCGAGATGATATTGTGCTTAACCGGGTCGTATGCCTTATCGTTAACGCCGAGCACGATGGTGAGGTCCTCTCCCTTCGCCGGGGCGGAGATGATCACTTTTTTGGCGCCCGCTTTGATGTGTCCTTCGGCTTTTTCCCTGTCGGTAAAGACGCCGGTCGACTCCACGACGATCTCCACGTCCATATCTTTCCAGGGGATTTCTGCGGGGCTCTTGTAGCTGACGATCTTGAGCTTTTTGCCGTTAATGACGAGGTTTTCCCCCTCCGCCTGGACGCTCTCGGCAAGCGTGCCGAAGTTGGAGTCGTACTTCAACAGATGCGCCAGCGTTTGAGTTCCCACGGGCAGATCGTTGACCGCCACAAATTCGATACCGGGTTTGTTGAGTCCCGCCCGCAAGACAAGCCGGCCTATCCGGCCGAATCCGTTTATTCCAACTCGAACGCCCATCTTTTTCTCCCTTCCTTTAATCTATTTCAATAAAAATAGCTGTTGTTGTTTTATGGAAAACCTTGCCTGCAGATGATTATTTTTCTCCGCGAAGGTACTTGGCGGCGACTTCGGGAGGCGTTGGGTTAACGTAGAACCCCGATCCCCATTCAAACCCAGCAACGCGGGTTAACCGGGGCATGAGCTCAATATGCCAATGATACCCCTCCGGCGGCGTTGCCGCAAGGGGGGATGTGTGGATCATAAAATTATAGGAGGGGTTACGGAGGACTTCCTTGATCCGGATCAGGACCTGGCGCAGCGCTTCACCGGTCTCTTTCAGCAATTTCGGGGGGGAGGCGGCGAAGTCGGCCGCGTGCTTTTTCGGGATGAGCCACAGTTCGAACGGGAACCGGGAGGCGAACGGGGCGAAACAGAGGATCTCCGGCGTTTCCAGCACCACCCTGGACCGTTCGGAGGTTTCCTGCCGGATCATTTCGCAGAAGACGCAGCGCTGGTTCTGTTCATAATATCGGTCGGCCCCCCGGATCTCTTCCATTACTCGTTTGGGGACGATCGGCAGCGCGATCAGCTGGCAGTGACTGTGGCTTAAAGAGGCGCCTGCCGAGGCTCCGTGGTTTTTAAAAATCAGAAGGTATTTGAACCGTTTGTCTTTGCGCAGATCAATCGACCGCTCCTGAAACGCGCGCATCAGCAGCTCCATCTGCTCAGGCTGGAGGTCGGCCAGATCTTTCGAATGATCGGGTGTCTCGACGATTACTTCGTGGGCCCCGACGCCGTTCATCAGGTCGTAGATGCCGGCGCCGGTCCGGTCCAGATCACCTTCTATCCTTAAAGCCGGGAATCTGTTAGGGAATATCCTGAGCGACCAGGAAGGGTCATTTGCCTGCCCTCCCTTGGGGCGGACCGCCGCGATCTCAGGCGGGGTCATCTGCTCGCTTCCGGGACAGAAGGGGCATGAGTCGGTCCCTTTTTTACGGGGTTCCGGTTCGAAGTCGGCGGGAGACATCGGGTTGTCGGTGGAGACGATCACCCATCTGTAAACTGCCGAATCCATACGGATTTCCGCCATGCTTTTTAAGGCCTCCTTTTTACGCGAGTCCCGCCGAGGGATGGACGGCGACCGTCTCTTTTGCCTCTCTGAGGAAGTGGGCCGCCTCTTCCGGGGTGAACGGGTTGATATAAAAGCCGGATCCCCATTCAAAGCCCGCCACGCGGGTCAGCCTGGGCATTATTTCGATGTGCCAGTGGAAATCCTCGTCAACCGTCCTCCAGTAGCCGGGTTTCACGGGCCGCCTGAACGGAGCGGTGTGGATGATGTAATTCAGCGGCGGATCGTTTAAAACCTTGGACAGTTTTGAGAAGGCGGTTTTCATCATACGGGCCAGGTCATCCCGGTGTTCCGGCGACAAGGTTGTGAAATCGGCGGCGTGGAGTTTAGGAAGTATCCAGAGTTCGAACGGGAACCGGGAAGCGAAAGGGGTCAGTGCCACGAAGTAGGGGGTTTCGGCCGCGATCCGTTCCTGCGAGTCGAACTCTTGCCGGAGCATGTCGCAGAGAACGCACCGCTCCTTCATCTCGAAATAGGCCCGCGCTCCCCGGAGTTCTTCCCTGACCCGGATCGGATTGATCGGCAGTGCGATCAGCTGGGACCGGCAGTGCCGGAATTGGCCTTCCCCTGCCGCCTGGCCGTGGTTTTTGAACAGGAGCACGTATCTGAAACGGGGGTCCTTTTCCAGGTCCGTGATTCTCTCGATGTAGACATTAATGATCTGCCGGATCTGCGTTTCCGGCAGATCGGTCAGGGAACTGACATGGGAGGGACTCTCGATCACGATTTCATGGGCGCCGATCCCGCTGGTAATTTCGTAGATCCCCTGTTTTTCCTGTTTCAGGTCCCCTTCTATCCTGAGGACCGGGGCGATGGAGGGGACGACCCGCACGTTCCAGCCCGGGCTGTTCGGCCTGCTGCCGGCGGGACGTATGGCCCTGATCTCAGGAGAGGTTTTTGCCTCATGACCTTCGCAGAACGGGCAGTCCTCCTGGGGCGGTTCCTGTTCCGGAGTTTCCAAGTCGAGGAATTCGTCCGGCCGCTTTGCTCTTTCGGTCGAGATAATGACCCATCTGCCGACCAGAGGATCCTTCCGAAGTTCAGGCATGGGGGTATTATAGGCTTTGTTTCGGACGGGTAAAGGATGTTCCGGCCGGCAACCGGTGACCTCGGAGAAAGCTTTCGGTATCAAGAGCTTTCCCTCCTTCCATCTGGAGCCGGTCTATCCTCAGCTGGCCTGAGCTTGTTTGCACCCAGAGGCCGTGCACTGCGTCCGCCGAAACAATGGCGCCCGGCTTTTTACCGGCAGCGTTGCGGGAGGCGTCCGGAAATGTCTCGAAGAGTTTCAGGAGCTTTCCTTCCGATTCGGTCATGGCGCCCGGCCATGGTTGGAGGCCGCGGACCCTGTTATGGATCGCCGTGCAATCCTCCTCCCACCGGATGATGCCGTCCTCTTTTTTGAGCGGCGGCGCGGCCGTGGCGGCGTCGTCATTTTGGGCATGAAGATGGGCCTGGCCGTTATCGAGCAGTTCTAGGGCGTCCACGAGAGCCCGAGCTCCTACCGTTGAGAGCAGGTGGCTTAAGGTTGCGGCGTTGTCCTGCGGGTCGATTTTGTGATGCATCTGAAGAAGGATTGGCCCGTGATCGAGCTGGTCGTCGAGACGGAAGATCGTGACCCCGGTTTCCTGCTCTCCGCGGATCAGCGCCCATTGGATCGGGGCCGCCCCCCTGAATTTCGGGAGGAGGGAGGGGTGGAGGTTGACCGCACCTTTCGGGAAAACCGCCAACAGGGGGGGCGGAAGGATCCGGCCGTAGGCGACCACCACTGCGCATTCGGGACGCAAGGCGCGTATGGATTGGAGGAAATTTTCATCCCCCGGGTCTTTCGGTTGAAAGACCTGAATCCCGGCCGCACAAGCCGCTTCTTTGACCGCCGGATGGACAGGTTCTTTCGCCCGCTTTTTGGGGCGGTCCGGCTGCGTGACCACGGCCGCCACCTCGTGGGCGGCTTCCAGGACCTGCTGCAGGCTTGGGACCGCAAATTCTGGTGTTCCGAAAAAAATAATGCGCATGTTGTGCCTTCTTTACAGTTTGATCTGCCGGAGCGTTCGGGCTACAGACTCGTACTCTTTCAGGAGTTTGAGTTTTTTCCATGGAGAGACCCGGTCCACGAAAAGGCGGCCGCCGAGATGGTCCGTTTCATGCTGGAGAATCTTGGCCAGCAGTTGAACCGCTTCCAGGGTGACCGGTTTGCCTTCCCTATTGAGCCCGGAAACGGTCACCTGAGCGGCGCGTGTTACCTCGGAGGATATCCCGGGCAGAGATAAGCACCCCTCCGGAGAGGAGGTTTTTCCGGATCTCTTCTCGATGACCGGGTTGATGAGAACGATCTCGTTTCCCCTTTCCCCGTCCGGGTTGGCGACCAGGATCGCCCATTCGGACCCGATCTGGTTTGCGGCCAATCCGACCCCGCGTGCCGCATGCATGGTGCGGATCATCACCCCCACAAGGTTTTCGATATCGGGCGTAATAGTCTTTACCTGCTTGGCGGAACGGTGCAGGATTGGATCCGGTTCCTTGACAATTTTGGCAATCATCCCCACGTTCTCTCTTTAAGGTTATTTTATAAGGGATCCACGTCTACGGCCAAATAAGATCCTTTAGGAGGGTGACAATGGCTTAAGACCTCTTCCAGCTTCGGCAGGATGTTCTCGAGCGACTTGGCCTTCACAAGGATTTGCCACCGGTATTGCCTCCTCAACCGGGGGATCGCCGCCGGAGAGGGTCCCAGGATCTCGGCAGAGTTCGCTGGGAGGCAGCGGCGGAGTTCGCCGGAAAGATCCTCCGCCGTCTGAATCGCTTTGCTTTCCTTGGGACTCCGGACCGTCAGCTGGACCAAACGGGTGAACGGGGGAAGGCCGAGCTCCCGGCGGATCTGGATCTCCTGGCGGTAGAACGATTCATAATCGTGCAGGCTCGCCGCCTGGATGCCGTAATGATGGGGCGTGCAGGTTTGGACGATCACCTTTCCCGGCAGGCTGCTGCGCCCCGCCCTTCCGGCGACCTGGGTGATCAGGTTGAAGGTCCTTTCCGCCGACCGGAAGTCCGGCAGGTTCAGCGCCGTGTCGGCTGAAATCACCCCGACTAGCGTGACGCGCGGATAATCGAGCCCTTTGGCCACCATCTGTGTTCCCACAAGGACGTCAATCTCCCCTTTCCGGAACGCGGTAAGGATTTTTTCATGCGACCCCCTGATCTTGGTGGAGTCCGTGTCCATCCGGGCGATTTTTGCGCCGGGGAAATGGCGTGCCAGCTCGCTTTCAACACGCTGGGTCCCGGTCCCCTTAAAACGGACATACTCAGAGCGGCAATTGGGGCACAATTTTGGGGCTTCCAACGAGGCGCTGCAGTAATGGCAAATCAGTAGTTTTGTTTCGATGTGGTAGGTCAAGGAGACCTGGCAGGAGGCGCATTTCATCGTGTGGCCGCATTTCTTGCACTGGACGAAAGTGGAAAATCCCCGGCGGTTGAGAAACAGGATCGCTTGCTGGCTCTCCTCCAGGGTTTTTGCCAGTGCCTCTTCGAGCGCCCGCGAAAAGATAGAGCTTCGTTTCCCGAGGCTGAATTCTTCCCGCATGTCCACAATCTCCACTCGAGGAAGAGGGACTGCGTCCACCCGTTTTTTCAGCTGCAAAAAGCGGTACCGGCCGGAGGAGGCCAGGTAGTACGACTCTAATGAGGGGGTGGCGCTGCCTAAGATCACCGCCCCGCCGGAGAGTTCCCCTCGACGGATCGCCACTTCGCGAGCATGATAGCGCGGGGCATCGTCCTGTTTATAAGAAGGTTCGTGTTCTTCATCCACCACGATGAGACCGAGGATCTTGACCGGGGCGAACACGGCAGATCGGGCCCCGACGACAACCCTTGCTTGGCCGGCTTCGATCCGGCGCCATTCCTGCAGGCGCCTGCTTTCGAGCATCCCGCTGTGCAGCAGAGCCACCTGCTCCCGCCCGAAACGCCCCTGGAACCGTTCGATGGCCTGCGGGGTCAGAGAGATTTCCGGAACAAGGACGATCGCGGAACGCCCCCTTTCCAAGGTCCGCTGGATTGCCTGCAGGTAGACCTCGGTTTTTCCGCTGCCGGTGACGCCGTGAAGCAGGAAGATCTGGTGTTTCAAACTGTCAAGTGAGGCGCAGACTGCTTGGTAAGCGGCATTTTGTTCGCCCGTCAGCGTGTGGGGCGGGTTTGGGAGGATCTCACGGACCGCCTCCTCCTCTCGGGGAGTCATCGAACTGCGGCCGCGCCTTAACGGGCCAGGCAGAGCCGATTCGAGCGTCTGCCCCCACCCCGCTTGATAGGTGCGCGCCATCCATTTGGTCAGTTCGAGAATGTCCGGCTCGAATACCGGTTTCTCATCCAGAAGGCCGGCGATCGGTTTGACCGATGGAACCTCCGCTTTCGCGACGAATCCGACAACAATCCCCATGATGTGGCGCCGACCGAACGGGACTCTTACCCGCTGTCCGGCGGCGATCTGTTTTTTGAATTCGGCAGGGATCCGGTAATGGAATGTCGCTCTTAGCGGCAGCCCGACCACCACTTCGGCAAACCGAGACCGGGCGGCGGTTTCATCCGCCGGCATCGGGCTTGTCCTGAGCTTGCCGAATGGGTCTGCCGAGTATCTTGAGGACCTGTTTCAGGTCTTCCCAGGTCTCCGTCTTCGCTGCGGGATTCCGCAGCAGGTAGGCGGGATGGAAGGTAGCCACGAGAGAGATTCCCTTCCAATCGAAAACGGTGCCGCGGAGTTTTCCCATCGGCGCGTCGATCCCCAAGAGATTGGTGATGGCTGTTTTTCCGAGCGCGCAGATCACCTTCGGGCGGATCGTGGTCAGCTGTGCCTCCAGGTAGGGATGGCAGGCGGCCACCTCATCCGGTTCGGGGACCCGGTTCATCGGCGGACGGCACTTCACGATGTTGCAGATGTAAACTTGTTCCCGTTCGAAGCCCATCGCTTTGATCATCCGGTTGAGCAGTTCTCCCGCCCGGCCGACGAACGGCCTTCCCTGCATGTCTTCATCCCTGCCCGGGCCTTCTCCGACGAAGACGATCTCTGCATCCAATGAGCCTTCCCCCCAGACGACCGAATTCCTGCCCTGCGCCAGCTTGCAAGCTTGGCAGGAGAGGGCTTTCTGCCGCAAAGGTTCGAGGGCGGCCGCTTTGCCGGAGGAGTCCAGCGCCGTCTCGTTTTGAGCCGCTGTTTTTTCCCGGGAGGAAGGGACCATCGTGATTCCGAAATCCTGGCTGGTTTTCAGCAGCCGACGGGTCTGGCCGATGACTCCATCGAGTTCTTGACGCGGATCCGATTTTTTTGTCTCTTCTCTGTTCATGGGACGACCAGTTTTGTGATCTGTTCGGCCGCGTGAGGGAGGCCGTGTTCCCGGGCTTTCTGCCGCATCTTGAGGAGTATTTCGGGATCGTTCCTGAGTTGTTGGATGATGCGCGGGATTTCGGGGACGCTTTTTGCCCACAAGGCGGCTCCCAGCTGCGTGATGATTTCGGCGTTGCGCGTTTCCTGTCCCGGGATTGGGGCGACAAGCACAAGAGGCACCCCCTTGACCAGGGCTTCCGTGCAGGTGAGCCCCCCCGCTTTTGATATGACGAGATCCGAAACCCCCATCAGCTCGTCCATGTTGTTGACAAAACCGTAAATTCGCATCATGTGCTTGACTGAAGGCCGCAGGGATTCCAGTTTCCGGAAAAGGCTGTCATTTTTTCCGACTACGATGAGCAGCTGCAGTGAATCAGACAGGGCCGCCAAGGAGTTTACGAGCGAGACAATCGGGCCTGTGCCGGCTCCCCCAGAGCCGATGAGGACTGTGAATTTTTTCTGGTCCAACCCGAGCCGCTGAATCAGTTCAGGCCTGTTTCCGTCGCTCTGGAATTTCGGGTCCACGGGGATGCCGAGGAGATGAATCTTTTCTGCCGGAACACGGCGCACGATCAGTTCCTCTTTGGCCTGAGGGGAAGCCACCACATAGGCGTCAATACCGGGCGTCATCCACAGTGCGTGGGGCATGTAGTCGGTGACAACGGTGATCAGGCGCGCCCGTATCTTGCCCTCGGACTTCAGCCGGCCGGCCACCTCCATCGGGAAAAAATGGGTTCCGATGACCACGTCCGGATTTGTTTCCATAAGGTACTTTTCAAAATAGTTCCCATGGAGCCGGTTGCTCATTCGGTGTATCCAGCCGACGATGCCGCTGAAGGTTTTGATGTCGGTCAGGTGGTATGCCAGCCCCCAGAGGAACGGTGCCTGCTGGATCAGGCGCAGGTATCCTTTCGTGAAACTCCAGCGGTAAAGAGCGTTTGTCCCCATCAGGGCGTCCCAGACGATGATCTCGGCCGAGGAGCGGCGGTCGTGAAACGACGCGCCGATTGCCTCCGCCGCCCTTTGGTGGCCCGCTCCGGCGGGTACGTGGACGACGAGGATTTTCATGGGAGCTCTCTGAGTATCCATCCTGCGGCCGCCCGGAGGTCCTTGGCGATCCGGTCCGGCTGGACCGACAGGTGTTTCGCACTGGACCGGTTGTGTCTTCCGGAGAGCACGAGGATCTTCCCGCAGCCTGCCGAACGGGCCATGAGAATGTCCACTTCGGAATCTCCGATGACGTAAGAGCGCTTGAGGTCAATGCCGAACCGTTTTACGGCTTTCCGGATCATGCCGGTACGGGGCTTCCGGCAGCTGCAGTTCCGGTCGGGATGATGCGTGCAGTAATAGACGGCGTGGATTTTTCCGCCCACGCGGCGTATCGCTGTAAGCATCCGCCGGCTGACTTCATTCAGCTGCGGCTTCGACATGACCCCCCGCCCCACGCCCGATTGATTGGAAACGATCACCAGTGTCACCTCATGGCGGCTTAATACCCGGATTGCCTGAAGAGATCCCGGAACAAACCGGAATTCCTCCCACCGCGTAATGTAACGGTGTTCGGGCGGTTCATTGATGACGCCGTCCCTGTCGAGAAAAACGGCCGGTTTTTTATATCTTCTTTTGGTCGTCAAGAATTTCCCAGACTTTGGCCCATTTAAGGAAATGGACAAATGCGTAGAGGCCGGAAAAGATCAGGCCGGCCATCCCTTCCCGGAAACCTTGTTTTTTAACGTACATCTTCCAGAAAAGCTTGACCGGTTTCGCCGTGGTCTGCCGCCAGATGGTTTCCATGGAGATGGCCGGATTGCTTTCCACCAGCTGCCGGGCCTCGAGAGAGGTGTACCGGTTTTGGCGCTCGATGAACTCCTCCAGAGATCGGAACGGGTAATGTTCCACCCCTGCTTGGAGTGTGCCGATGCGTCCTTCAACAAGCAGTTTCTCGTGGACCCTGCCTTCATATCGGGCCTTCCCCCGGTAGAAAAGGTGGAGCGACTGGTGGTCCCATCCGCCGAAGCGCATCCACCGCCCTAAGAAATTATTTTTTCGGCGGAACTTATAGGCCGCGTACGGTTCCGGCGCGCGAGGGAGTTTTTCGAGTGTTTTTCGGAACGCGCCGGTGACCACTTCATCCGCGTCGAGTTGGAGGACCCAGTCTCCGTTGGCCGCGGCAGCGCCAGCATTCCGGAGGCGGCCGAAATCATCTTTGGTTTCGTCCGTCAGTATCTTGGCGCCGGCTTTTTTGCAGATTTCCACTGTCGCGTCGGTGGAGCCTCCGTCCACAATGACGATTTCATCCACCCATCGGACTGATTCGAGGCAGTTCCCGATCGTTTGCGCGGCGTTCTTCGAGAGGATCACCGCGGATATTCGGGATTTTCCTGCTGCGGGTCTGGTCTGGGTGTAAGGATCACCCAACCACTTCTTCCGGCCGGTTCCCGGCCACTCCTCGGTTGCTGTCTCTTTGTGCGTTGTTGGCGACTGGGGAGACTGCCCCCCTGCCACCTGCTCTCCAGCGTCACCCGCAGCTTTTCCGCGAGGCGCTCCGTTGGCGACAGGACCCGCTTCGGAAGAGGCGCTATTCTTCGCGTGCCAGTATTTGGCGAAACTGAGGAACTGGTAAGCCCCGCCGAACACCGAGATCATGTAACCTAAAAAACCCTCTTCCTTCCCCTTTTTCAGCCAGTAGCTCCGGTAAAACCTGTCGATTGTCCTCCAGAGGGCTTTGCCGGTCGGCATCTTCCTGCCGTCCATGACCCATTTTTGCGTTTCAAGGGTGGTTTGCCTGTTCAGTTTGCCTATGAAGTCGCCGATGTCCCTGTAGGAGTAGTGGATCAGGTCTCCCTGCAGTTTTCCCCACGGCTTGTCCGATATGGCCCTGGGATGGACGGTGGTCTCCTCCCACCGGAAGACGGCCGGCTTGAACAATTTCACCTGCGGGCTGGGGTACCACCCTCCGCGCTGGATCCAATGTTTCCCGAGGTAGTTCCGGCGGGGGACGGTGTAGATTTCGTTTGCCGGGTTTCCCGAAAACAAGCCCTTGATCTCCTGTGCTAGTTCGGGCGTGACCCTTTCGTCGGAATCAAGGCTGAAAACCCACTCATGTTTTGCCTGGGTGTGCGCCCAGTTCCGGTGGCGGCCCTCAATGTCCATTTTCCGTTTTAAGACCCGCGCCCCGAGTGATTCTGCGATTTCCGCCGTCCGGTCGGCGCTGTCGTCGTCAATTACGAGCAGTTCATCCGCCCATTCGGCCGATTTCAGGCAGTCCGCGATCCGGGCAGCCTCGTTCTTCGCCAGCACGACGACGGAGACAGGGAGCTTTTGAGATATCAGGAGAATTCTCCCAGATTTCTCTCGCGGCTGACCGGAACGCGGCGGAGTTGTTGAGCCCACCGGATCCACCGGCTGTCGTTTTCTTCAAGCGGCAGCACGATTTTCTGGAAGCCTTTTTTCTTGGCGAGTATCTTTAAGGAGGCGATCGGATAAAAGGCCTGTTTCGGAAGAACGGAACGGAAAACGTTGAGATGTTCGGGCACGGCCGGCGCCGATTCTTTCGTGCAGAAGACCCAGACGAGATGGTCCTGGTTGGCCAGGAAACGGATCTGCCGGCTCAGCCGGCCGGCATCCTTGAGGGAACCGTTCGCCCCGGCGATCCAGGCGATCCTTTCCTGGGAGGGCATGGCCCATCTTTCGAGGAACCGTTTTTTGTTCTGCTCGAACAGTTTCTCTTTTTCGGGGTTTTTGTTCATCGTGGCGCTGCCGAGATGGTAAACGTAGCAGCCTTTCGCGATCGCGCAGATGAAGCCGGCCTGCCGGACGCGCATGGAATAATCCGCGTCTTCGTAATACATGAACTGGAACTTTTCGTCGAGGAGACCTACCTGTTCGATGACCGCTCTGGGCAGGAGCATGCAGAAAGCGACGCAGTTCCAGTATTCCATCCAGCGGCCCTGCTGATCCTTCAGCCGTCCGGCGGTCTCGTCCGGCCCTTCGTTCCGGCGCGGCAGTGTGCCGAACTCGTTGCTCATCGGGTTGAGCAGGCCTATCTGGGGATTTGCTTCGGCGACCCGGAGGAGTTCATCGAGCCAGCTTTCGGTGACGATGACGTCGTTGTTCATCACGCAGACCCACGGCGCGGTTGTTCTTGAGAGCCCGTCGTTGATTCCTTTTGAGAAACCGTCGTTCCGGGTCCGGCGCACGATCTCGAGACGCACATGGTCCGTCCCCTTCAGGCTGTTGAGGTAGCCGACCGCTTCCGGTTCGGTGCTGGCGTTGTCCACGAGGATCAGGCGGCAGGGTTTCTTTGTGTGGCGGGTGATGCTCTCGACGCATGGCTTTAAAAGATCCGCCCGATTCCATGTGAGAAGAACGATGTCGCAGAGGGGCGAGGGTGTCATGTGCGGGCCAGTTCGGAGCAATGGCGGAGGATCTGGTCCCCTGTCGGAGTTTGGAGGACATCGGCGCCGTGAAGCCAGCGGAAACGGCGCAGCCAGTTTGTCCATGCCGGGTCGTAGCTGATGGCCAGATGGAAAGGTTTTTTCCTCTTTGTCAGAAGGCGCCAGATTGCTTTTCGGCGCCAGTTTCGCGTGGAGGCCTCAAGCTGGACGACCTGTGCGTGGGATGCAAGCGGTTCAGAAAGAGCTCCTTCCGGAGCCATCAGGTAGAGCCAGTGTCCCTGCCCGAGCAGTTCCAGAGCGGTTTGTTGCGGAAAGGGGGAGCCGTTCAGCGCCGGCCCGAAGTAAGACCAGAGTATCCTCAGCCGTTTCCCCCAGATTTTCTCAAAGCGCTGTTTGTTTTGCTCGAAAGCCCCTTTATGCCCCTCCAAATGGCGGAAAGAGCCTTTCTCTTCATGGAAAACGTAGGAGGCGCAGGCCCTCACGCAGCGTAAGCCGGCCTGGCGCACCCGCCGTGAAAGGTCATCATCGTCAAAATAGCCCATGCCGAACTCCTCATTCAGGAGCCCTATTTTATCGAAGAGGGATCGTTTCGCAAGCAGGCAGAACCCCAGCGCGACCGTGAGGTTTGTCACCTGGCCCGACCGGTTTTTAAGGCCGGCCGCATATTCTTCAAGAGGGGTCTTCCCCGCTTGAAAGCCGAGCGAGTTGCTTGTTGGGTTGACCAGCCCGATATTGTCGTTCTGTTGAGCCGCTTTGATCAGCTCAGCCAGCCATCCCGGGCTTAGGATCGTATCGTTGTTCAGCAGGCAGATCCATTCGGAGTTTGCCGCCCGGATTCCCTGGTTGACCCCTTTGATGAAGCCAAGGTTCTCTTCGTTTCGGATGATCTGGACCGGAAATGAGGATGAGGCTTGGAATTCCGCCAGTAAACGGCGTGTGGGCGTCTCGGACCCGTTATCCACCAGGATGAGCCGCACCTGCTCTTTTGTCGAACGAATGATGCTTTGCAAGCACCGTTCGGTTAGCTCAGGCTGGTTCCAGATCGGGATGATGATGTCGCAGACGGTGGGGGCGTTCATCCTTGCGTCAGGCCGCGGAGCTCCATTTCCTGCGCTGCCTTGTCCACCTGGTCTTTAGCGGATACGTTCTGCCCCCATTCCGCGAGTTCCGAGAGGCCCTTCTCGAGTGCGATTGAGGGGGAGAAGCCGATGGAGCGGATCGCGCTTATGTCGGCAAAGCAGTGCCGTATGTCGCCGGCCCGGTACTTGTTGGGGATGTCCGGCTGTATCGCTTTTCCGTAGAGGCGGGCAAGCGTTTTCGCGATATCGAGGATGGAGATGGATTTCCCCGATCCGACGTTGAAAGCCCCGTAATCGGCGTTCGGGGTGGTAAGCGCGAGCAGGTTCGCCCGCACGATATCGGACACGTGGACGAAATCCCTGGACTGCAAGCCGTCCTCGTAGGTCAGTGGGGGATTCCCGTTCTTAATCCGCGCGGAAAAAATGGCGCACACGCCGGTGTAAGGATTTGACAGCGCTTGCCTCGGGCCGTACACGTTGAAGTAGCGCAGCGCCACCGTCGGTATCCGGTAAGCCCTTCCGACAGTCAGGCAGATCTCCTCCTGGTCCCTTTTAGAAACCGCGTAGACCGATGTCGGGTATAGCGGTTTTCCCTCAGGGGTCGGTTCGGCCTGGATTGGTTTCGAACAGCGAGGGCAGCGCATCTCCCAGTCGTGGCGTTTTAACTGCGCTTCCTCCCGCACCGTCGGAGTGACCGGGCCGCAGACGGAGCAACGGTAAGCGCCTTCGCCGTAAATGCTCATCGAGCTGGCCACGACGAGTTTCTTTACGGGGAGTTTTTCATTAACGATCACATCGAGCAGGGTCCCTGTGCCTCCAACGTTGGCTGAAAGATATTTTTCAATCTGGTACATGGATTGTCCGACTCCGACAACCGCTGCTTCATGGAAGACGGCCTCAACATCCCGCAGGGACTTCTTTAATGTCTCCCTGTCCCGAACATCGCCCCAGATGTATTCCGCACCGGGGTTAAGGTAATCCGGTTTTTTCCCTTCGTGCACCTGCTCTTCAAGGCAGTCCAGCACTCGCACCTGGTGGCCGTCCTTCACTAGCGCGTCTGTCAGGTGCGATCCGATGAATCCGGCCCCGCCGGTAACGAGAACTTTCATCTTGGCCACGGGTTTATCCTCCTAAGGGATGATGTCCAAAGCATAGTAAGGGTGGTTTTTCATCACTGCTGGAAAATCGTTCGGTGCCTGCTCAAGCGCCCGCGGGAACTTTGGAGGGTCGACCGGATGGATGTTGGCCATTGCCCTGTCGGACGGCCATTTTTCCCACACGTTGCTTACCCAGTCTTCCTTGATTTCGTGGGCGTGACTGAAGGTCTTGAACTTGTCTTTCATCGCGGCGGCGGACCGGGCGTATGAAAGATGGTAAAAAACGGCTTTCTCGGGCGGAAATTCGTAAACGGGCCCCAGGCTGTTGGTCTCGTTTTGCCCGGTGAACCGCAGGTCATAGGGGAATTTTATCCCCAGGATGTTCCGGCGCCGTGTCATCTTGAAGATCCGGCGGGGCCGCCAGGACATCTCCTGGGCCGGGATCCGGTAGCGGAACGAGCGCCAGAAGATGTGGCATTTGATGATGAACGTGCCGGTGGCCGGCTGCTTCCCGATCTCCTCGCGTATGTTTTTTAAATGGTCTTCCCGGTACACCTCGTCGCCGTCCACCAGCCAGTAATAGTCGGTGCCGTCTTCCAGGCAGAGTTTCATGCCGGTATTCCGGTGCTCCACTTCGGAGCCCCACACTCCTTTGACGACGGTGATCTTGGGGTCCGTTTTGGCGAGGGCGTCAACGATTGCCTCTGTCCCGTCCGGTGTGGATATTTCCCTGGCGTTGGGGTTGTAGGCGTTGTAAGGGGCCAGCCCGAGCAGAAGGAGGACTCTGTCCACCGCGGGGAGTATTCCCCGCACAGCCCATTCGAGATACTCTTTTTCGTTGTAGACGCAGAAAACAGCCGTGATTTTCATTTTTACCGCAGCATGGATTGGTTGGTTCGAGGCGCGGTTACCGCACCGCTTCCCCGTTCGAGAATTCCTCGCGGATGAGGAACAGGGGGCGCGCCTTCAGTTCATCGAAAATGACAGCGATGTATTCGGCGATGATCGCTAGCAGAAGGCCTTGAATGAAGCCGGTCATGCCCAGCAGCGCTGTTGTGGTTGCCCAACCGGGAATAGCAAGATTAGTGAACAACTTGACTATGATGGCAGACAGGCCGATCATAAACAAGGTAAATCCGTAAAGGATTGAGAGGATGCTGGCGCACCGTAAAGGAGTCTTGGAGAACGAGATAAGCGCTGTTTTTGCCAGCCGCAGCATCCCGCTGAGTCCCACGCGGCTTTTTCCCATGGTCCTGCCGGGCCTGTCGTAGGGGATGGTCGCTTGCTTGCCGCCTACCCACGCCCTTAACCCGGCAAAGTAACGCTCCTTCTCAGGCATGGCGTTTAAGATGTCCACCACCCGCCTGTCCATCAGGCAGAAAGTTCCTGCCTGTTTCGGGATCGGCGTGTCCGAAATCTTATCGAGCAAGAGATAAAAGAGGGCGATGAAACAGCGCGTGGCGAAAGATTCGCGGCGGGATTTCCGGAGGCCGTAAACCACCTCGGAACCTTTTTGCCACTGTTCGAGGAATTGCGGGATCAGCTCCGGCGGGTCTTGAAGATCTCCGTCCATGACGATGACCGCCCTTCCCCGGGAGGCCGTTAATCCGGCGCTGAGGGCCGGCATATGGCCGAAACGGCGGAACAGGTTGATGACCCGCAGTTCAGGCAGGGTCCTGCTTAAGTTGACGAGCGTCGGGAGGGTTGAGTCGGTGCTCCCGTCGTTGACGATGATAATTTCAAAGGGGATCTTCGTCTGCCGGCAGCTTTCTGCCAGGCGCCGGATCAGTTCGGGCGCGAGGGCCTCTTCGTTGAACAAAGGGGCCACCACGGAAAGCCCGGGACCTCCCGACGGAGGTTGTTGGCCGGAACGTGGGCTTAGGTTTTGCGTCATTCAGTGCTCCTTTTTTAAGACGGTCACCGGCGGCGCCTGCCCGTCGGTAAGAAACCGGTGATAACCCGGGTCAGGACGATTTTGCCAGGGAATATCGGGTGCGTCAAGGACAAGCTCCTTGTATCGGTGCTTGATTTCGGCGTAGTAAGGGCTTTTAAAAAACTCGTTCGGTATCCAGTCCCTGCGCAGGATGATCCAGTCCGGGAATGTCTCATTCCGAAAGTCCCGCTCGTTGCGGACCTGTTCGACAGCCAGAGAGGTGTAGAAGATCAGCGGGTGTTCTTCATAAGGGGCTTTTATCGTCTGTCCGGCCCGGCTTTCTTTTTGAAGGAGTTCCACGATTCCGTCGATGGGGCCTCTGTAAGCATGGGTCAGCTCTCCGAGGAATTCCGCCGGGAGCGACCGTATCCGCACCTTCGGCGAAGAGAGTCTCGAGCGGATCGCTGGAATTTGTGCCCCCAAGAGGGCCAGCCCGGAGTGATGGATTGCGTCGGTGAGCAGCAGCGCGCCGGCCAGAATGATCCCCGTGGCTATCTTTGCCCGGATCAGCCGGGCCAGCAGGGCCGCTTGGACCATGAGGAGGAGCGGAACCAGGAAAATGATGTAGCGGAAGTGCCGCTGTTCGGGTACCAGCACCAGAAAGGCGAAACCGGCGGCGATAATCAAAGCGGTGAGCCGCCAACCTTGGCGTGTATTCCCGGAGGAATTCTCGGGAAGGGAACGAAAAGGCCCGCGCCAGGCCAATCGGAGAATAATCCAGAAAAAGATCGGCACCAGGAATTTGTTCGTCTGGCGGATGTAAAACTGGAAATGGTGGCTGATCTCTTTCCAGGAAAATCCCTTGTGGTGCTGCCCCGGATCCAGGTAAATGATCCAAGGGAGGGTGAGCGCCGCCAAAGGGATCAGGACCGCCAATCCCCTGCTCCACCGGTCCTTTTCCCTGTTTTTGGCCAGGAAATGGAGAGCGCAACCGGCCAGGAGGGGAACGAAAATTCCGTGATCGGAATGAAAAAGCAGGGTCAACGCCGCCGCAAATTCGACGGACGAGAGGCTCTTTTTATGGAGGAAACGCCAGTAAGCGAGGATCGCCCAGAGCGTGAAGAGGGCCGCCGGCGCGTAGTACCTGCACTGCCTCATGTGGAGAAGGAACGGAACGCAGAGGACCAGGCTTAGGGTTGTCAGCCGGGCGGTCAGGGTGTCCGATGTCAGGCGTTTGCTTAACAGGTAAGCCAGCCAGATGGAGATGAGTCCCATCAGCGCGAATGGAACCCGGGCGGCCCATGTATCGGTCCCAAAAAGGGCGAAAGAGCCTGCGGCCAGATACATCGGCAGCCAGCTGTGGTAGGTCCAGGCGTAGTTTTCTTTGACCGTGAGGCTTGGGTTGAGCCGGTTGATTCCGTCGAACGCCCTGGGATAGCCGAAGGTAAGGATATTCTTCCCTAAAACGGCTGTTTCGGCTTCATCCTGCCAAAGACGCCCGTTGTCCAGCCGGGTAAAAAGAAGGACCGCCGCCGTCAGCAGAAAAAAGAGAATCCAAGGGTCAAAGGATAAGGAGCGTATTTTCATAATCCGGAATAGGTTATGTTACAGCGCTGATGGCCGAAAGAACCTCTTCCGGCATGAGTTTTCTTAAACAGGTGTTCTCCCATGGGCACGGCGGGAACCGGAATGTTTGATAGCAGGGACGGCAGGCCAGTCCTTTCGCTACGATCCGGTGGCCCGGCTTTCCTGGGAGAGGCCCGTAGACGGCGCCGTCCACAGGCCCAAAAATCGTCACTGTTTTTGTCCCCATCGAGGCGGCGAGGTGCATGAGCCCGCCATCGTTGCCTACCACGAACGCGCATCTTTTGAGGATGCTTGCGATGGTGATCAAGGAGGGGATATCAGTGAGAGGAACCGGTTTGCTCCGCGATTGCTGCGCGACCGATTCGCATAATTGTTGTTCCTGACGGTTGCCCAGCAGAAGGACGCGTGCGTTGTATTTCTCGCGGATTTGATCGGCGAGCTTGGCAAAATGGGGCGCGGGCCACTGTTTGTACGCGGCGTTGGGTCCCCAACTGGCTCCTCCTCCGGGGATAAGGGCGACCAGTTTCTCTTTTGAAGTGAACCCTTTTTCTCCGAGCATCCGGTCTCTTATTGTTTCGGTTCCGGAGGGAAGTTCAAAATCATGCCGGGTGGTGGAAGGCTTATGCAGGGCCATGAGCGGCAGGAGATCGAGGTAGTAGTCGTGGACCGGTTTAGCGTGGAACCCCTGGAGCGAGATCCGGTGTGTGAGAAATCGCCCCCGGTTTTTAAAATTGAAGCCGATCCTTTTCTTGATGCCGGCCAATGCGGCCGAGAAACCGATCTGCCAGCCGAGCGAGAGATCCACCAGTACGTCGATTTTCTCGCTCCGGATCTGTTCGACCGTCTTTTTGAGCTGGAGAAATCCCCCCATCTTCGAACGTTTCCACGCGGCGCGGAATTCGTCCTTTTCAAACACGGAGACATGGTCCAAGCTCTTCCATGCACGGACAAGCTCCTCTGTCCTGCGGTTACAGAGAAAGGAGAGGTAGTCTTTGGGTTTCGACTGGCGCAGAGCGTAAACGAGGGGGAGGCTGAAAAGAATGTCCCCTATCCCGAAAGGGTTGACGATCAGTATTCTCACAGGGCGGGTTCCGTTCTCTCAAGCAGCCGTTCTTCTGCCGCGGTTTCAACTTCCTGTACGGACGGGGAGAGAAGGATGCGGTTTTGGTGTCCCCACGGTTTCCAGCGGTTGAGCAGAGGCCCGTGGTTCCGCGGCGCAACAACAATCGTGTAAGTGCCGACGGCTGCTGCGACATGGGTCGGCCCGCTGTCGTTTGAAATAAGCAGGCGGCAGCGTCTTAAGAGGCCGGGGAGGGCGCCCAGCGGTACTCGGTCCACGAGGTCCGTCAATCCTGAAGGGACGGCTTTTTTCCACGATGCCGCCTGCTCCGCTGTTTGAGCTGCGCCGATAATTAATACCGGGTGCCCTTTTTTGGATAGCCGCCCTCCCAGCTCAAGGAACGATTCCAGGGGCCAGTTTTTCACCGGGTTGCTGGTCCAGGGGTGGATCGCAATCGGGCGGACCGAATGGGAGATGCCGTGTGAAAGGAGGATCCGGTCCGCGGTCTCTTCCCAGGCGGTTTGCGGCGGAAGTTCAATGACGGCCGGGCCTGGTTTTGTTTCAAGCAGGCGCGCTAGTTCGAGGTTATACTCCACCTCGTGGAGGGTGCGCCGGTTTTTGGAATCCTCGATGGAGCGATTTAAAAGGAATCCCCATTTTCTTCTATACCCCACCCGGATTGGAATACGTGCGAGGAACGAAGCGGTGTGAAAAAACCGGCTGGGGTTGAACACGACCGCCGCGTCGAACCGCTCAGCGCGCAGCGTCCTGCCCCACCGGAAAGAGCTTTTCCAGCCGCTGCCTTCAGCCGGATCCCACTCGATGATCCTGTCCAGATCCGGATGCCCTTCGAGCAGAGGTTCTTGGCCTTTCTGAAGAAGGAGGGTGATTTCCGACTCCCGGTAGGTTTCCCTGATCGCGCGAATCGCCGGCAGGCACATCAGGAGATCCCCGATGCGGTCTGTCCGTATCAAAAGGATGCGCCTGAGGGGACGGCTCAGGTTATTCCTCCGGCCGGCTTTTTCAAAAGGAATTGGCTTGAACCGAAAATAATTCCGGCCAGGCACCAGAAAAGAACCGCCTGCCGAAGCGAGTAAAGGTTCGTGTCGAACGCCGATTGCACCAGGAAGGCGAGCAGGCCTGAGAGCAGCCCCATCAAAGGCAGACCTGTTTCCGTATCAAGGAGGTGTTTGCGCAGGCTTTTTAAACACTCGCGGAAAAGCCGCACGAGAAAAAGGAGAAAGCAGAAAAGAGAAATGACCCCTGTCTCCGCAGCGATCTGGAAGAAGCAGTTATGCGCATAGGCCGGGCCTTGGTTCGGGCCGGAGACGTAAGACATGTAATTGGCCATAAAGGTGTTCAGGCCGTGCCCCGTGATCGGCCGGGCTTTGATCATTTCCAACGCAGCGGCCCACATAATGATCCTCTCCTGCGACCCGGGGTCCGCAAAACCGATGGTTTTCAGAAGATTTTTCTGTTTGAAAACGACGAACACAAAGAGGCTGACAACCAGCGATGTCCCCGCGATGAGCCACATCCGTTTGTTCTTGAAGTTAAGCAGGAGCAGGAACAGAATGCCTGAAGCCAGCCCCAGCATCGCCCCCTTTGATTCCGTCCAGGAAATCGAGCCGATAAGCATCAGCCAGAGGGGCCACCCCGCCGCTTGCCGCCGAAGAGGCTGATGCATGAGAGAAGGAATGATCGCTAAGGAAACGACCATAAGAAATGTAGCCATATCAATGGGGTTGGAATAAGGCCCAACCATCCGCTCATAAATGAGTGGTTTTCCTCTGATGGGGTCCAGAGGGACGCCGGGCCCTGAAAAATGGAGGATCGCCCATTCCTGAATCAATCCGTGCGCCACCACGAACAGGCTGGCGACCAGCAGCAGCTGGACGACCCGTTTTGCCGTTTCCGGGTGGTTTGACACGTCGGCGAGGATCAGGAAGAAGAGGATGTACTCGAATGTTTTGTAGATGAGGCCTTCCAAGCTGGTGAGAGGGTAGTTGCTGAATGAGACGGACCAGGCGCAGATCGCGGCGAAAGCGAGCAGTGGCCTCAGGATGGGTTGCCCTTCATTGGTTGCCCAAACCGATCGGGAATTGCCTTTCCACGCCTGCCAGCCTGCGAGCCAGGCAATCAGTGAAATGGGAAAAGCGATTTCGATTGCCGCTATTGAAAAAGGAATAGCGAAACAGAGGATGTAGAGCATCCCCCGCCCGATCTTTTCCATCAGAATTGTCCGGCTGTTTTTCATGCCTCCGGGGCCGTGATCCCTTCCCCGGTTGGGATGGAGGTGGCCACCTGCCAGGTGATGCCGTTTTCTTCGCAGTAGGCTTGTATCTGTTGCAGGAGGTTTGCCGGCGGGCGCGGGATGGCAATAAGGATTTCCCGGATTCCGAATTCCTGCACGACCCTTCCGAGCTCTTCCCTGGATCCGAAGATCGGGATGCCGTGGATCCGTCTGCCGTGCATCGCCCTGTCGTCATCGAGGAAACCGACAATGCGTCTTTTTCCCTGCGCCGTCTGTTTGAGTTGGCGCAGCAGCATCTCCCCGGTGTCCCCGGCGCCTACGATAAGAACCGGCACGGCGGTCCGGATGGAGGCGTTAATCCACTCGTCGAGCAGGCGTTCGGCGACCCTCGCCCCGCTGATCGTCACGAACAGGAGCAGGCTGTCAATCACAAAGACCGCCCTTGAATAACCCTCGAACCGCCACAGAAACAAGATGGAGAGGGCGGAAAAGACCGATCCAAGTGTGACGGCCCGGAAAGTGTTGACCAGGTCCGGCAGGCTTGTGTATCTCCAAAGGCCCTTGTAGAGCCCGCAGACGAAAAAGCAAAGCATCTTGATCAGGATGATCAGAGGCAGGGATTTAAGAATCAGCCCGACCAAGTCCGGCGTCAGGTTGGCCTCGAACCGGAGCGCGTGGGCCATGACGTAAGAGGCGCAGATCAGCAGAAAGTCGATGATCACCTCGGCGATCCGGCGCTTATGCATCAGCATGGTGTCAATGAAGGTGATTTTTGGTTCGGTTTCCAGCGTTTTAGCCCCGGTGTAGACACGGACCCTGCTGAGATAGACCCCGCCGACCAGCAGCAGGCCGGCGGATAGAAGCCAAACGCCGGCTATAGCTAAGGCGTTCTGGTTTGCCAGGACAACGCTTAAGAGGCCGAACGCGGCGCTGATCCCGTAAAGAGTGAAGACCACTTGACGGGTTGTCAGCCCCAATATCCCCAGCCTGTGGGAGAGGTGGTCCGTCCCTCCCTGAAACGGGTGTCTCCCGTGTATGACGCGGGAGATCGTGACAAAAATGGTGTCGAAAATGGGGACGGCTAGAAGCAGTGTGGGCAGCCCTAGTATGCTCAATAAATGGGTGGATGGGTGTGTGCTCCCCATCAGCGTGAGTGCTCCGAGACCAAGCCCGAGGACCTGGCTCCCGGAGTCTCCCATGAAGATCTTTGCCGGAGGGAGGTTATACCGCAGAAACCCAAGCGTTGCTCCTGCCAGGCTGGCTGACAGCAGAGCGGTGGACCATACCCCGGCCTGTACCGCGTGCCACGTGCAAAAGAAGGCTGCGATGACGCCGATTCCGCCGGCCAACCCGTCCATATTGTCCATCAGGTTGAACGCGTTCATGATGAGGACAAGCCACCCGATAGTGATCGGGGTGGAGAGCCAAGGGAAAGTTTCAATCGGGAATTGGATGCCGGAGAGCATGACGAGGCACCCGGCGATGATTTGGAGGACCAGCTTTGTAAACGGTTCGAGGCGTTTGACGTCGTCCCACGCGCCGGTGGCCAGCATGAGTGTTGTGGCGATAAAGAGGCCGATGAACCGGGCGTCCTGATGGATAAGGGATGCCATTGTCGCGAGAAAGCCGGCGGCGATTGCCAGCCCCCCC
The DNA here is from genome assembly GCA_964373715.1 of uncultured Planctomycetia bacterium. Lineage (GTDB taxonomy): Bacteria > Omnitrophota > Gorgyraeia > 1-14-0-20-64-10 > 1-14-0-20-64-10 > CAMTXI01. Next base: position 296,484 of record CAYJVR010000001.1, read on the forward strand.
AAGCGGCCGATGGCCCTCCTGCCCCACCGGTCATTGGCCGGTTTCGAAACAGAGCCGATGTTTACAGCGAATTTCCGGATTTGCGGGGTCAGCAGCAGGGACACGAACCATGCGCCCAGACCAACGAGCAGAACTTGTTCGAGCGGAGATCTATTGAACATCGAGTTGGTTATAACCGGGGATAGCTGCTTTTCTAAGAGTTGCTCGCAACCAGTTTCGGTTCCTTGCGGTAGTATCCGATAACGCTCTCGAGTATCTTTTTCAACCCCATAGTCGGGGTGAAGCCGGCGTAACGGCGGGCCTTGCTGATGTCAGGCACGCGGCGGAACATGTCTTCGAAGCCCTCTTCGTAAGCCTCGTTGTATGGGACAAACCGGATTTCAGACCTGCTGCCTGTGAGATCGATAACCATCTGTGCTAACTGAAGGATAGTGACTTCCTCCTGGCTGCCGAGATTAAAGGCCTCTCCGGCCGATTCAGGAAGCAGCATAAGCCGGGTCATCGCCCCGACGGCGTCACCGACATGGAGGAAACACCGGGACTGTTTCCCGTTGCCGTAAACGGTGATCATTTCCCCCTTCAGCGCCTGTTGGACAAACCGGGGGATGACCATCCCGTAGTGGCCGGTTTGCCGCGGTCCCACCGTGTTGAAAAGTCGGACGATAAAGGTGGGAAGCCCCTTCTCTTTCCAGTAGTTGTACGCGAGGATTTCGTCCACCGCTTTCGAGGTGGAATAGGACCACCGGCTCTTTAATGGGGAGCCCAGTATCCGGTCTTCATCTTCCTTGAGGGAGGAATTGGTATTCTTCCCGTAGATTTCGGAGGTGGAGGTGATCATCACCTTCCGTTGGTACCGGTTGGCCATCTCGAGCACGACTTCCGATCCGCGAATGTTAGTCCAAAGGGACTCCAGCGGTTTTTTAACGATTAGTTCGACTCCGACGGCCGCTGCCAAGTGGAAGATCGCGTCGCACCGCTCGGCGTATTTGTCAACAAGCCGTTCGTCCAATATTGAGCCGACCACCAACTGGAATTGCGGGCTGTTTCTTAAATGGGCGATGTTGTCCGTCCGTCCGGTGGACAGATTATCTAAGGCGACAATTTCATGCCCTTCCGAGATAAGGAGATCCGAAAGGTGGGACCCGATAAACCCCGCTCCGCCGGTAATGAGAAATTTCACGTTTTTGCCCCTGGTGTCCGCCTCTAGTAAAAAATATTCGCGTAACAGAATTTCCAGAGGTTATCTTAGCACGGTTTTTAGCTTGAAACCAGGCTTTCATAAAGCCGGAGGATGTCCCGGATAAGCCTGTCGGCGCCGTATTTTTCCCGCACGTAAAGACGGCCCCGGCGGCCCATTTCCTGGCGCAAGGAGGCCTCTTTGAGCAGGAATTCCAGGCCTTGTGCCAACCCTTTGTGGTCTCCTGAGCGGACCAAGAGGCCATGCTCGCAGATGGAAAAGGCCCTCCCTTCCGAGGGGGACGGATCCTTGCCTCCCCTGTTCAAAATATCCCTGACTCCGCCGACATCGGTGGAGATCACCGGCTTGGAGGCGGCAAGCGCTTCAATGAGAGAGACGGGGGTCCCTTCGTTGCGGGAGGTCAGGCAGACGACGTCCATCGATTGGTAGACGGAGGCCAGATCTTGCCGCCAGCCGAGGAATTGGACGCGGCCGGACAGGCCCAAACGCCGGCTTTCCTCTTCAAGGCTGGGGCGCAGCTCCCCGTCGCCGACGATCACGGTCTCAATCTCGGGCAGCGAAGTTGTGTCAGACAGCTCCCTGACCGCTTTGAGGAAAATGCCCGGTTCTTTGATCGGGACCAGCCGTCCGACAAAACCGATCCGCAGCGGTTTTCCCGGCAACGAGTGTCCGTTGCTGAGCTCAAAAAGGTTTTCCAGGTTAAGCCCGAGTGGGATCACCTCGATTTTTTCAGGAGCGGCGGCGCCCAGCCGCAGAAGGTCCTCTTTCACCGCTGTGCTCACGGCGATGAGCTTGTCGGTCCTTTTTGCCAGGAAGCGTTCGATGCCGAGAAAGAGGCGGTTTGCCCATGGCAGGAAATAGCCCTCCAGCGCATGGCCGTGGAATGTGTGCGCGATTTTCAGCGGGCGCCTTGTCGTGAGCCTGTAAAGGATCCCGGCCGCGCGGCCCAGCGTGCCGGCTTTTGCGGTGTGGGTGTGGAGTATATCCGGGCGCTCCTGCCGGAGAATCCGGAATATTTTCAGGAAGGCGGCGAGGTCTTTAAGCGGGCTGAGGGAACGCTGCAGTTGGGAGATGCGGACCATCCGGCAGGGGTATTTCTCGAGCAGATAGCCGGCATCGGCTTCGGAGGCAGACACCCGGCCTGTCACTAAAATTGTTTCCCACCGGGCGTTGTTGAGCGCGTTGGAGAGGATGGCGACGTGGTGCGCCGGCCCTCCCACGTTCATTCGGGCGATCACGCGGACGATCTTAAGTTTTTGCATCGCTGTTACGGGAGAAAATGCCCAGAGGGAATAAAAGAAGGCACGCCAGGATCATCGGCAGGCGCAGCCTGAAGAGAGTCCCCGCGTTGGGGATGACCAGCCCAAGAAGAAGAGAAGAGAGAAGGATAAACCCCAGGAGAGACCAACTAACGGTTTCTCCAGCGCGCAGAAGTCGCCACCCGCCCCGTATTATCCAGGGCAGCAGGAGGTAAAACAGCAGGGTTTCAACGCTTCCGAAAATTCGGAAAATCCCCGTTGTGGCCTCCTGATCAAACCACTGAAGAGGAAAAGGGGCAAACCAAGCCACTAAAAGGGCTCTGGGGGTGAACCGGACCAGGTCCTCCGGTTTTCGGAAGGTCACCTCAGGATAGAGCACAGAACGCCCTCCTTCGCCGAGGATGCCTCTGCGGACGTTCATCAAGCTTTGGAGAGAAGCCTGTCCGGCGAAGGATCTGCCGATGGCCTGCAGGTGCGGGAGAAAGAGAGATGAGATGGGCCGCAGCGGAAGCAGGGGCCAGATTTCGGAAGGCAGTATTCCCCATTCGTAGGTATATCGGTTGTAAAGAGATCTATGGAGTATACGAAGATTTCCCGTTCTGCCCCGCTGCTCGATCATAATTGCTTGCGGGTTGAAAATAGTGATCGACTCGAGATTCGCCATGCCGCGATGGTTTATTTCCCCATCTATTTGTCCAGTCACCGAGATGTCCCAGACCACATAATCGGTGGAGCGGACGACCAGTTTATCTGGATGCGCGAAGACCGTGCGGTGTTTCATGCCGCGGAAGGCGCGGACAATTTCCCTCACGCGGTTCATCGGCCAGATTTGCAGGCCGATCCTTTTCCATGAAAAGGGTTCCTTTGTTGAAGAGAGGACCGCTGATTCGCCGATAAATCGGGCAGACTCCTGACTTTTCGGTTTGCTGAGCTCAATGAACTTAGGGTTGACGATCCACATCCGGTGCACCCTCTTATCGGTGAGCTCCAGGATTCGCGGATTGGCCGCACCGGCGGAGAGAGCTTCCTCAGGGGATCTTTCAATGATGGTTTTGGAAGGCATGGTGGCTAGCAGAAGCTGGCGGAGCTTGAACGGTTTTCTTGCCTTAACGTGTTTTGTCTCTTGTTTGGTTTCTTGTTTTGCCTCTTCCTGCATCAGTTTTTTCAGCACCATTTCAATCGAAAAAGAATCTTCCGAGAGCAGCCAGTGCTGTTGTTCTAGTCCCTCCTCCTGTTCCTCAAATTCCAGCAGCGGCGGAGGTTCGTTATAGACGATGATGAACCATCTCTGCGGATAGGGTGTCTGGTAGGCGAAGGCCATGGCGAATGTGGAGATTATGGCGATGCCTAAGGCGATGCAGGCCGGTCGGAATCGTCTGTGGAGGAGGTTCCAGAGAAACGTGGAGCCGAAGGCCAGGAGCATGGAGAGAGCCATGGCGATGCCCAGATAGGACCGGAATTTAGTAATGGCAGCGGCGGATACGAAGAGAATAAGCCACCAGGAAAGCCAGTTCAAAAAAGAAACAGGGCGCTGCGCCGTGATTTGTCGCCAGAGGGTAATGCCGGAAGCAAGAACCCCGAGCGCCAGCAGACCGCAGGAGGAATCTTTCAGCAATTGCGTGGACCAAAGAATGCTGGAAGGCCATAGAGCCACCAGCCAAGCGGCCAGCAGTGCGGTACGCTTTCCCGAGAGATGATGAACAATCCGATAGGCGAGCAGTACCTGAACAGAGGAGATAAAAACGTTGATGAGGATTCCGTTCAAAGGGTTCGGTCCGAACAGCCTGTAAATTCCTGCTAAAAGGATGTAATACTCGATTGCGCCGTGCGTGAAAACGGGATAAGGGACGCCCGTTTTCCAGGAAGAAAGGATCCGGATGGCGTAATCATGGGAGGCTACCGAATCCATCGCGAAATACCAGAACCCGGGCACCGGGTGTTGTTGAGCGGAGAGAATGGGCCATTTGTAGAAGGAGGCGAGATAAAAGAACAGGGCCGCCGCCAGGCGCAGGCCCGCGGCCCACCCCACCAGTTTATAGAGCGAACGGTCCGCGCCGATCCAGCGGGACAGAAGAACCAGCGCGCAGGATAAGCCGGCAAGGAGAGCCAGAGGAGTCATCTTTTTTTACACATTTTCGTGGACCGCGGTTGTTTCCTTGGCCAGAGGTTTCTCCTGATGCATATAATGCTGAAGCCACAACTCAAGCATAAGCAGAGTCCACAGATGATGGCCGTAATCCTTTTCACCCGAAATGTGCCTTGAAACGAGGTTTTTCAGCCGCTCCGGAAGTATGAGTTGATGGATCTGCGCTTGTGAAGAAAGAAGGATCCCCGACATCCACTCCTTCAGGGGTCCCCGGAACCATCGGCCGACCGGGATCGAAAATCCCTGCTTCGGCCTCTGAAGGTGCTGTTGGGTGAATATCCCTTTTTGCGTCTCTTTCAGCAGGTGTTTCAGAGACCGTCCCTTCACTTTCATCTGTCCAGGAAGGCTCGCGAGAAATTCCATGAGCTGGTGGTCCAACAGAGGGGCCCTGGCTTCGAGGCCGTGCGCCATCGTGCAGATGTCCATCTTGACGAGCAGGTCGTTGGGCAGGTAGAAGGAGGTATCCACCGCCAGCGCCGCATCCACCCCGTCCAAATCTTCCAGCCCGTCGAAAAGCCTGTTGAGCAGCGCCGCCGACTTAGAGTGCTTCGTTTGCGCTGCCATCTGCGGAGTGTAAAGCGCCCGCTTCTCCTCATCGGAAAAGAGGCCCGTCCAATGGAGCCAGCGCATTCCCCTCGGTATGCCGGCGGCCCGGAAGAATCTCTTTGGGCTCATCCGACCGTTCAACAGGGCCAGGCGGTCGGGCCAGGCTCCCATCACCGGTTCGATCAGTCCCCGCCGCAGCCAGACAGGGAGATCGTTGTAAGAATCGGCCAGACGCATCGCTAAATGCCGGTAATACCCGCCGAACGCCTCATCGCCGCCGTCCCCGTTTAAAACGACGGTGACTTCCCTGCTGGCTATCTGCGCCAGGTAGTAGGTGGGCAGCGCGGAGGAATCGGCGAAAGGCTCTCCGAACTGCCGGATCAGTTTCGGGATGATCGCGGAGGCGTTCGGCCGGACGATCTGGTCATGGTGGTCGGTGTTGAATTTCTTGGCGACCGCCCGGGCGTAAGGCAGCTCGTTGAAGCTTGCCTCCTCGAATCCGATGGAGAATGTCTTCAGCCTTTGCCCGCTCATCAGGCGGCTGGCGACCGAAACGACGGCGCTGGAATCGACCCCTCCGCTTAAGAGAACCCCGAGCGGAACATCGGAGCGGAGCCTCAGGCGGACCGATTCCTCCAGCAGCCTGTTGATCTCTTCGACCGCCTCTTCGGCGCTGATTTTGATCTTTCGGTGGAAATCCAGCTCCCAGTAGCGGGTGAGCTGAAGTTCCTTCCCATCGTACAGCAGGTAATGGGCCGGCGGGAGTTTCTGCACCCCTTCGAAAGCGGTTCCGGGGGAGGGCACGCACATGAAGGAGAGATAGTGGTGGATTGCCTCCCTGTCGAGCCGCCGTTCGATCGCCGGGTGCTGCAGCAGAGATTCCAGCTGGGAGGAGAAGACCATCTGTCCGGAGCGGAACGCGTAAACAAGCGGTTTTTTCCCGAGGCGGTCGCGCGCCAGCATCAGGCGCTGACGGGTTTCATCCCAGAGGGCGAAGGCGAACATCCCTCGGAGATTCCGGACGCATTCGGGACCTTCAGCTGCGTAAGCCTGCAGGATCACCTCAGTATCGGATTGCGTCCGGAATTTACAGCCTTTGGCAGCGAGCGAGCCGCGGAGTTCCCGGTAGTTGTAGATTTCACCGTTGAAGACGATTTGGAGCGCGCCGGTTTCATCGGCCATCGGCTGGGCGCCGCTGGCCAGGTCAATGACCTTCAGCCGCCTGTGCCCTAAACCGCAGGATATCCCTCCGTTCGGCCGGCCGGCCTGCGCGGCCGGGTTCAGGTAAAACCCTTCCGCGTCCGGTCCACGGTGGTTTAAAGCGGAGGTTATCCGTTTTAAAAGTTCCGGCTCAATCGGCCGTCCTTCCCGGTCCACAATCCCTGCGATACCGCACATGCGCTAGATCATCTCCCAGCCGCGGTGTTTGCGGCAGCTATGTTTTCCCGGTACCAGGCGATTGTCCGCGTTAGACCCTCTTCGAGGGAGATCTTCGGCTGGTAGCCGAGCGCCGTAGTTTTCGAAATGTCGAGGAGTCTTTTAGGCTGTCCATCCGGTCTTGAAAGGTCCCATTCCAGCGTTCCTTTAAATCCGGTCAGGTTGGAGACCATTTCGGCCAGCGTTTTAATCGATGTTTCCTTGCCGGATCCGATATTGATCGGGTTCGGTTTACCCCATTTCTCCGCCACGAGCAGGATCCCCTCGACGGCATCCTCAACAAAAAGAAAATCGCGCGTTGGATTGCCGGACCCCCAGAGGATTACCTTGGTTATTTTTTTCTCTTCGGCCTCGGAGAATTTCCGGATCATTGCAGGGACCACATGCGATTTTTCCAAATCAAAATTGTCCCCTGGACCGTAGAGGTTTGAGGGGATCGGGTTGACGGCCAAGAACTGGTACTGCTCGTAATAAGCTTTGGATTGGATGGCCAGCAGTCTCTTGGCGAAGCCATAAGGGGCGTTGGTCTCTTCCGGGCTTCCGTTCCATAGGTGTTCCTCTCGAAAGGGGATCGGTGTGATGTTCGGGTAAGAGCAGGTTGTGCCGACCGCCACGAATTTCTCTACTCCGGCGCGGCGGCCCCATTCCATCAGTTGGATTCCCATGATGGCGTTTTCGTAAAAAAATGTGCCTGGCAGTTTCTGGTTGATGCCGATGCCTCCGACCACTGCCGCCAGATGGATTAAAATCTCCGGTTTGCTCACCTCGTAGAGTCTGCGTATCTGGGCCTCTTCCCTGAGATCAAATTCGATCCGGCGCGGAACGAAAATTTCCCTGCAGCCTTTTTCCCGGAGTTTCGCCACCACGTGGGAGCCGAGGAATCCGGCTCCTCCGGTGACCGTGACCCGTTTCTTTTCCCAGAAACCCATTGTTATACCCATCCTTTCAGCCGGTAATAGAGGATTGCCATGTATTCGTGCGCAATCCCTTCGATCTGGCTCAGCGTCATGCCGGGCCGTCTGCGGCTGTAGTAATAGCTTTCCTCAACCGGAGCCGCCACAACCTCAAGCTCAGGAGCTGTCTTTGCGAAAGATAAAAGGGCCCGCCGCATGTGGTAGGGGGAGCTGACCAGCAGAATCCGTTTCCAGCCGTTTTCCTTAAGTATTTTCGCCGTATAGAGAGCATTTTGCCGGGTGTTCACCGCTTTTGTTTCCAGCAGGATCGCCTCGGGCGGGATGCCCAGGGATACAGCCAGCGCCTTCATCACCTCCGGCTCTTGAAAGACATAGACATAACCGGAGGAGAAGATGAGCTTATCGGCATACCCTGATTTATAAAGTTCCACTGCCCGGTTTACCCGTTCTTCATAGCCCTGGCCGGCTTTCCCGGATTCCCCCACCCCGCCTGCCAGCACCACGATCGCGTCCGCTTTTCGCAGGGCGTCCGATAGTTTTAACGGCGCGGCAATAAACCAGGGAAGCGGTGAAAAAAACAGAAGTCCTGCGAAGAGGCCGGCCGCGGCAAGGCTGGTTATGATTTTCCGCTGGGCGTTCCGGTAGAGCCCAAGGAACAGATCCGGCCATTTCAGCGCTTTATTCGCCGCCCGTTCTTTGATCGTGGTCTCGATCAGCGCCGCCATCCGCCCGATCTTCACCTGCCAGCTGTTCTCCCGCGCGACCTCGATCCGCCTGGAGATTTTTTCTTCGCCCGATCCGAGCGCTTTTTCGATCCCTTGGGCGAACTCCCCCGGATTGGAGGCGATCGAGATCAGGGGTCCGTGGCGCTGATTGAAAAGAGAAATTTCTTTCAGAGGGGTCGAGACGACCGGTTTGCCCATGGCCAGATACTCGTTCGTCTTGGTCGGGTAGACGTTATCGGTGTACTCCGTCAGCCGGTAAGGGATGGTGCAGACATCGAACGAACGAATGTAATCGGGCAACAGATCGTGCGGTTTTGGCCCCAGGAAGTGGACGTTCGGCAGTCCCCGGAGAAGGCTGACGTCGGTTTGGATCGGGCCGACTAAGACGAATTGGTAAGCCCCATTCCGCGAGGCGGTTTCTTTGAGCAGATCCAGGTTCACCCACTTGTGGATTCCCCCCACGTAGCCGATTCGAGGCGCTGGTATCCCGGCCATATCTTCGGGCAGCGACCGGATATCGCTGTTCCTCGCTCTTTCGAAAATATCGTAATCCACGCCGAACGGAAAAAGATGAACGTTGGAATTGTGCCGGCAGGCGTACTGCTCAAGCTGATGAGAGGTGACGAAGACCATATCCGCCCGTTCGAACATCTTCTCCTCCGCCCTGAGGATCTTTTTGGCGGAGGGCGAACTGGCGGCGAAATTGTCTATGCAGTAATAGATGACCAGTTTTGGATCGAGAGAGCGGATCAGGTCCATTGCCAGCGGCGTCGGCAGGAACGTCCAGACTACCGGTTTGTTGAATTGGACCGCCTTCATCCACCGGCCCAGGTCCAGTGTGATCAGGAAGCGGTTGATCCATTGAGCGATCCGGGAGTAAGGGAAAGGCAGTCCCAGCGGGGAATAAACGTACAGGTTCGGCCGTTCCTGCCGGAATCCGCGGACGCTGTGCCACCAGCGGGCGAGTCTTTTCTTGAGCCGCGGCATATCGGAGAGGCTGACCGAGCGGATCCCCGTGTTTTCTATGAACAGGACACGGTTTCCCTGGGCGGCGAGGGTAGACATGATCTGCTGGTGGCCCTGCCAGATAAAGTCGAAATCTATGGAGGAAATGCAGACGATGTCCTGCGGCGCGGCAACGCCGAGGGTCCGTGCGGCGCCGGGTTCTCCTGTCATCATTGGAGCCTCAGGAGGCCGCGCAGCGATGGGGCCCGCGGGGCCAGCTGGCTTAAGGGCCACGTCCACCGGACGAGCAGGAGAAAGTTGATCAGCTGCCTGGCTAGGTTTTCCGGGAGCCCTCCCCGGATTGCCCTGAATTGGGCGAGGAGGTCTTTGAATTCCATGTCGCTGAGCCGGTAATCCATCAGTTCGAATACCGTCCGGTACCGGCGGTCCTCCGCGCCGGATTTTAAGCCCTTGTTGAAATAGAGGCTGATTTCATAAGCCAGCATCCAAAAGAGGTATTTGTGCGTCATCCCACGCCAGCGTTGGACGAGCGGGCTGTGTTCGGGCCATCGTTTGAGGTGGGCGTCGCAGTAGCCGAGGATTGCTTCCCGGTAATCTTTTGTGACCGACAGCGCTGACCGGCGGCTTAATGATTTCGTATGCAGGCGGTAGGAATAAAGCTGTTTCGGAATATGCCCCACCCGCTGCCGTTCGGCGATCTCAAACCAGAGAACGAAATCGCCGAACCCAATCGGTCCTTTCTCGTTAAAACGGGAATTTCCCAAGGCCGAGCGCCGGATCATTGTGCCGGAAAGACCGACGCAGGATCGGCCGGTCTTCATCGTCTGCTCAATGTAGGCGGTCCCTTCCTGGAGTTCCGGCACTGCGTGGTCCCGTGCGCCGAGAGTGCGTCCTTCTTCATCAATCAATGTCCAATCCGGGGAGACGAAGCCGGCTTCCGGCTGGGCGGTGAGAAAGGAGACCTCTTCACGTATCAAGGAGGGCCTGAATTCGTCGTCGTCATGCAGGAACGCGATGAATTCCCCTTGGGACTGTTCGATGAGGTCGTTGTGGTTGGGGTAGATGCCAATATTTCTCTCCCGCCGGATATAACGGACGCGGGGATCCGCCGCCGCGGCGGAACAGCAAAGGGCCCGTGTGTCATCCGTGGAGGCGTTGTCGCCGATAAGGATTTCAAGGGCCGCGTAATCCTGCGTGAGGATGCTTTCCAGGCTGCGTTTGAGGAAATTTGCCCGGTTGGCGGTCGGCACACAAATCGAGACAAGGGGTCCGTTCACCGGGCGGCCTCGGAAGAAAACCTTTTCCAGAACGCGCACAAGCCTACGGCCGCGAAGATGATCATCAGCGGTTCAATCTCCCACCGGTGCCTGCCTTCCACATAAAAGAGGGCTTGGCTGAAAGAGACGGAGAAGGCGGCCAGAGCAAACAGAAAAGCCCCCTTTCTGGCGGAGGACCGGGGCGAAGTTGCGGAGATCACCAATCCCGCTATCGCGAAAACCAGCAGCGTGCCATAGTACATGATGTAGATCCTCAGCCACTTCAATGGGTAAAGAAGCCCTGCGTGCGGCGAAAACCACCAAAAGTAAAACAGTTTTTTGAGAAACAGGTAAGAAACGGCTTCAGGGTTGGCGCGCATAAAAGCCACGGCCGCCGCCCTGAATTCCCTGTTCTGTTCGAACTCATTCATTTTACCAATTATCGAGGAGAGTTCGGGCGGCAATTCTGAGATGACAGAAACAGGGTTTGGCGAAAGGGTGTACGAGGTGCCGGAGGCTCCGGGATGGTTGCCGTACCAGAGGTTCACCCCAGTGTCGGTCCTCAGAGGGACGACCCGTCCGTAAAGGATAAGACCTCGCGCCATAATGGGGGTGAGCACCGCCAGACCGGATAGGCCGATCATGCAGACCGCCCAGACGGCGCGGTTTGCTTGCCGGCGGTTGGTTGAAAGGAACCAAGCGGCCCATAACAGGAAGAAAGGGCCGAACGTTGCCCGGGAGAGGACAGTTAAGCCGGCCGCTGTCCCTACTCCGGCTAATTTCCAGAAGCTCCAGCTTGGTTTGGCCCGTGCGAACAAATAGAAACTCAGCGCGATAAGAAAGACGTCGAGCGTCTGGGAATGGAGCCTTCCCGCGTAGACCAGGTTGCCGGGGTGGAGCGAGACGAGCAGGCCGCACAGCAGCGCTGTCCGGCGCCCGAAAAAGATCAGTGCTGTCCTGTAAACCAGCAGGGCCGTCGCCGCGAACAGTACCCCCTGAAGGATAAGGACGATTGCTTCCATTCCGCCGCTGATTTTCAGGATTCCTGCCAAAAGGACAGGGTAAAGGGTCGGCCCGTAAAAATGGTAGGGGGTCCCGAGATAATCGTAGACAAAACCCCTTCCCTCAAGGATATTCCGCGCGATCTGTGAGTATTCCCACCTCTGCGGGGAAGAAAACTGCCCGGTTGCCGCGGCAGCCGCTGCCGCCGCGCAGAACGCGAGGAGAAAAAGGAGGAGCCGCTGTTTTGTCGCCCGGCTCATCCCCTTCCCTCCGGTTTCCGTGCGATGATCCCGATGAAGCAGCCGTAAAAGTAGGTGAACGAATTGTGCGGGGCCAGGCCTCGGGTTTCGGCCAGACGGACCAGATCGCGGCGGCCGAATACCGGCCCCAGCCATTTACCGAGCGGGGAGTTTCTTATCAGAGGCTGGAACCCGAGCGGCCCGAAACGGTAAGGGACGCCGACGAAAACCCAGCCTCCCCGCCGCGTTACCCGGCACATTTCGCCGAAAGCGGTTTCGATCCGTTCGAGATGTTCCAGAGTGCTGCTGTTCCAAACAAGGTCGAAAACGCCGGTCCGGAACGGCAGCCGGTAAAGGTCGGCCGCCACTACCGGCAGTGTTTTATCCCGGCGCCGCGCTTCGCTGAGAGCGGCCGGATCTTTGTCGGAGGCGATGCTGAGGCGGACACCAGGTTGCCGCGCGAAACAGGTGGAGGCGTAGCCCGGGCCGGAGCCTCCTTCGAGCACCCGCGCCGACTCTCCCAGAGGTATCCTTCGGGTGAGGATCCGGATAAGCCGGCGGTTGAGTTTTTCCCTCCGGCTGTCGAAGAACCGGTAGCTCCACGTCCCCGGCCCTCCCAGGAAATGCCAAGAACGTTCCAATCCCATCAGCGCTCCTTTTTTCTGGCGATTGCCAGGATGGAAGAGCCGACCGGCAGGTTCATCGCGCCGAGCAGGTGCCTTTCCCAGTGGATGCTTTTAAACAGAAGACGATTGATGATTCCAGGCAGCGGTTTGAGCTCCGAATGGGGATGGCCGTTTCCCCTCATCCCGCGGGTTTTGCGCATGAGCCGGTAAGCGGCGATTGCCGGAAAGACGCTCATGAACAGATGGCTCATCAGGATCGTTTCCATCGAATTTGTTTTGAGAAGGTTCGAAAGCCCGGGGCGGGTATAACGGCGCGAGGCGTGGACGGCTTTATGGTGCTCAGGGCTCATCAGCCATTTGTAGGCGGGCACGATGAGCAGCAGGAGGCCTCCGCGGCGCAGCACGCGGCGCATCTCCGCGTAGGTTCCCTGCTCGTCTACACCGTCGCATTCCAGCACGTCGACCGCGATCACCGCGTCGAAGGAGCCGTCCCGGAACGGGATCGAATTGACTGTTCCGATGCAGGCGCGATGGAGCCCGTTGCCCTTCCAATATTTTGAAGCGGAGGGGGAGATATCCACTCCGTAGGTTTTGAGGCCGAGTTTCTGCGAGAGGAAAGCTGCAGTGGCTCCGGTTCCGCATCCGGCGTCCAGAACCCGCGCACCGGGGCCGACCCCGTGCCGCCGCAGGACGGTTTCAATCGTGGCGCGCAGGGCTCGGAACCACCAGTAATTTTGTTCGAACCGGTGGAGCGTTTCGTACTCGTAATCTTCCATCACTCGGGTTTCTTGAATTTTGCCCGGAGGATGCGCGCAACATACGAGGTTCCCAGCCGAATGAATTGCCAAAAGGAACGGAATGATTTGGACCGGCCCGCTGTCCTGTCCCTGAACGTGTACGGGATTTCGCAGACGCGCAGGCCTTTCCGGCAGCAGTTGTAGATGAACTCGATGAAATATTCTCCGTAGCCCGTGGGGATGATCGAGACTTTATCGAATACGGATCGTTTCAGAACGATGAACCCGCTGTCGTAATCCCGTATGCCATAGCCGAGGACCAGCCCGGCGAAGCGGTTGACGGCAAGGCTGGCGGCTTTCCGGATGATCGGCCGCTCGTCCGAACCTCCTGCCGCATAGCGGGAACCTATGGCCACATCGTGGTTTTCCAGCTTTTGAATCATGAGGGGAAGAAGGCTCGGCGGCATTCCCATGTCGGCGTCCATCCATCCGATAATCTCGCCGCGGGATTCGATAATCCCCCGCATGAAGGCGGACGCCAGCCCCCGGGTTCCCTGCCGCCGGATCAGTTTGACGTCGGAAAATCCGAGCGCCGAAACCTCTTCGGCAGTGCCGTCCGGAGAATCATCATCGACCACGATGATCTCCAGGGGTTCCCGCACCTGTTCCAGGATGTTCCGTATCGTCGTGGCAATTGTTTCCTTCTCGTTGTAGGTGGCCAGAACAATGGAGACCAATCCTCTTGTCGCGGGTCCTGTCATCGGGCGATCACCGCATCCGGCATCGGGGCTCGGGCCCTCAAAGGGCGGTCGCCCCTGCTGGCGGCTGCGGCGCTCGTCCGACGCCACCCGCGTTTCCGTGTCTTGTGTCTCTTTATCCATTCTTTTTGCCGCGGCAGTTGAGGAGTGTTTTCACCACGTATTCAGCCTGCTCCTGCGTCAGGTCGAGGCTGGAGGGCAGATAGAGGCCGTTGTTCCCGAGCCGCTCGGAGACCGGGTAAGACCCCCGGGTATCCGGGTAGCGGGGATCGTTCCCTTTGAGGAATACCGGCTGTTGGTGCATCGGATGGAAGAAAGCCCTGGTTTCGACCCCGTTTTCGTTCAGCTGTTTCATAACCTCATTCCGGGAGCAGCCGAATTCCTCCGACAGGACGACGCCGAACATCCAGTAGACGCTCTTTGCCCAGGGGGCCTCTTCGGCGATAGAGATGCCGGGTTGGCCGATAAGCAGGGAGCTGTACCATTTTCCGATCCGCCGTTTTTTTTTCACCTTTTCTTCCAGTTTTTCGCACTGGGCCAGCCCGATCGCGGCCTGCAGGTTGGTCAGCCGGTAGTTGAAGCCGATCTCATTGTGGACGAACCGGGGTTCTTCGAAGGCCTGGTTTCTCAGAAGGCGGGTTTTCTCCGCGATCGCCTTGTCGTTGGTGACGAGCACTCCCCCTTCTCCCATCGTCAGAATCTTGTTTCCGTAGAAGCTGAAACAGCCTGCGTCTCCCAGCGCGCCGACCTTCTTTCCTTTGTACTCCACCCCGTGCGCTTCGGCCCCGTCCTCGATCACCTTCAGCCCGTGTTTTCGGGCCACCACGAGGATCGGGTCCATGTCGCAGGGGTGCCCGTACATGTGGACCGCGAGGATTGCTTTCGTGCGCGGGGTGATCTTCTCCTCGATCTTCGCCGGGTCCAGGCACCAGGTCTTCGGATCCGCGTCCACGAGGACCGGTTTGGCCCCTGTCCAGATCACAGTGGTCGAGCCGACGATCAGGTTGAAACAGGGGACGATCACCTCATCTCCCGGCTTGACGCCGCACGCCAGCAGCGCCAGGTGGATTGCCGCCGTCCCGCTGCTCACCGCCACTCCGTAAAGGGCTCCGCAAGATTGGCTGAACGTTTCTTCGAGGGCCGTGATGTATTTTCCGGACGATGAGATCCAGTTCGACCGCAAAGCGTCGAGCAGATAGCTCTCTTCGTTTCCGTCCAGGACGGTGTTCCAGACAGGTATCTTTCTGTTTTGGGTGACCGATTTTTCCGCCATGGGCTATGCCTTTCCCGCAGATTCCCGCGGCGTCAGTTTATTAATGAGTTCATTCATTCGATTGCTCCGGGCTCATCTTGCGGGCGCCTAAGCCGGCGATGCCGGCCCGAATCCCCGCCAGCAGGTGAACTACCCCCATGGCCATGATTGGACTTAACATCGGTTCAAGCGCCAATCTGTGCCGTCCCTCGATGTAAAACAGGCTTTGAGAGAGACTGATAATGGTTGCCATGATAACGATGAGCCACACCCTTATCCGCAGTTCAGGGATCAAATGCTTCGCTGCCAGGAACCCCTGCAGTCCGGCGATGGCTAAAAGAGTCCACCAGAGCTTGTACCATTTCATCCATTCGGTGGAATACCGAAGGCCGGCTTGCGGTGAAAACCACCAGAAATAGAAAAACTTTTTAGCTGTCCGAAGAAGGAATCCCAATGGGTTGGATCGAACGTAAGCAAGCGCTGCTTCACCGAACACCCGGTTTTGGCCGATTTCATCGGTTTCATAAATCCGATCAGAGAACTCTTTCGGCGCAAGGGATAGAATATCGACATTTTCCTGATTAAGAGCGGATCCTGTGGCGTTCGGGTTGTTCCCGAGCCAGAAAACAAACGGAGTATTGCTCCGTGTGAGCATGAATTGCCCGTGGACCGCGTAATTCCGGATGATCCAGGGACAGAGGATCCCCGCCGTAGCCCCGAGCGCAAGGACAATCCGGATACATGTTTCCCTGTTCTGGGTTTTGGTAAAGCGGTATGTCCACCACGCGACAAGCGGAACAAGAAGGATAATCGTGGGACGCGTCAGGATGCCTAACCCGGTGAGAATTCCCATCAGCAGAATCCGCGGCCTGGTTGGATGATCCGCGTAAGCGAAAGCGGACCAGATGACCAAAGTGAAGAAAAGGGCATCTAGGTTAAGCGGATGCTGTTTAGCTGAGTAGATAACGAGGCCCGGATGGATAGACATCAGCAGTCCAGCCGCCCAAGCGATTGTCATGGATTTTGTTAAAAGAAGGGCAGATTTTCCGGCGAAAACGACCGTCAAAGCGGACAGAAAGATTTGCGCCAAAACAAGGGCTGGTTGGCTGTGTCGGCTTATGAAGTAGACGGCGGCGACAAAGTAAGGATAAAGAGGCTCGCAGTAAGACCTGTAAGAGGTGCCGAAATGTTTAAAGACGAATCCCGTACCCTGCAAGATATTCTTTGCAATAGATTCATATTCCCACAATTCCGGATGCCACAGCCGTCCGGTCAAGATGACAAATCCTAGACGGATGAATGCGGCTGTCCAGAAGAGGGTAATCCATAAAGGCCGGGCGTTATGTGCCTTCACATTGAGCGGCGAGCGGTCGCCACGACAAATTGGTACGCAAACAGGCGTTTCCATGAGCGGGCAAGGAGGTGGTAGGCGGATTCAGCGGCCCGTGCTATTTGTTTTCCGACGGGTCCTTCGAGGACAAGCGTAAATGGAATGGGCGTTACCCAGGTTTCTTCAATTTCGAGGTTAGCCTGCCGGATTAAGCTCTGCATTGTAAACCAGGTAAAAAAGCGAAGATGCCCTTTGTCGAATAGCCCCCGTTCTTGCATCGGGAAGCGGCCCAAAAGAACGTTGAGGCGGATCCACCAATGTCCGCTATTTGGAAGTGAGATAACCAGCTTCCCGTTTAGCGCAAGAGAGTCAACAAACTGCTTGAGGGCTTCCCAGGGATCTCGAAGATGTTCGAGGATATCGGCGCAGATAATGACGTCGTATTTTTCCCCGTTCGACCAGCCGGTGAGGTCATCGAGATTGTGCCGAATAACGCGTGTGTAAAGCGCCTGCGCAACTTGAGCGCTAGCCGGATCCTGCTCCAGCCCAACAACATTTGTAAACCCTAATTGACGCAAGGCACCTCCGAGATAACCGTGGGATGTTCCAACATCCAGAATGCGAATGGATCTCGGTTGCGAAGAGAGATAGAACAGGATTCTTCCATGGCTGCTTAAAGAGCTCGTTTTTAGTCTGTAGGGACCTGTTTGAGGGGCTGTCGGAACGTGGCTGGAGGCGCACATTTCCGTAGTGACCGACGGCGCAGGTAATTCAGTTGTATTTAGCGACATGGCGGCTTCCCGAAACTTTAACAGAGGTTATGTAGGATAGGGTTTATCATAGCAAATCGGATCGTAAATAAGAACGAAACTATAAAAACGTCGAGCTTGTTTTCACTTGAGATATTCCAGCATGGTTCGGCCGATATCTTTTAGGTTTTGGTCTCCGAGAATTTCAGAGCTTAAATGGGAATAGACGCGGGGTTCGATGAAGAGGCCGGGCTTCGTGCGGGTGAAGACCGCGGAGATATAGGCCAGAACCGCTTCATCAGGAACGGAGCGGTTCCGGGCCTCTCTGAGCAACGGCGCCAGGTCGTTCGGGTCATCCACCCGGACGACCCCCTCCTCGAATTCTTCGTAAAAGGAATGCCCGAACAGGAACACCGGCCGGCCGTGCATCAGCGCCTCCCAGCCGGCAGTTCCGGTGATCGTCAGCACCGCCTCAGCTTTCGGCACCACCTGGTAGCTGTCGAGAGATTGGGACAGAAACCGGACTTTAGGCAGCGCCAGCAGTTCTTCGTAGAAGCGCCAGGGCCGGATGCCGAGCAGCATGGAGGGGTGCTCTTTGACGTACAGCCACCGGTCGACAGGCAGCGCCGCGCTGATTGTTTTGACCAGGTCCATCTGCCGGATCCATCCTTTGCCCTGTGTGGCGAGGGAGATCTCCGGCTCGTACTGGAGAGGAAAGAAGAAGAACTTCTCCCCTTCCGGGAGGCGGCCGCACTGTCTTCTGGAAAGCCGCCAGCGGTAAAAACCGGTGCGTCGGGAAACGAAAGCCCGTTTGACCGCCGCCGGCAGAGGCAGGTCGAATTTTCCGGAATCGGTTGTGAGAGATTCCTTAAAAAGATTTACGGCCGACACCGGGTTCGGCAGAAGGGATCTCCTTTTATACTTGGCCCGGACGGCCAGATGGTCCAAAGGTTTCAGGTGCCGGTGACGGTATTCATCGAGAAGTTCCTGGGACGAGGTTCTTTCCTCGGCGGTGAATCCGCCGGCTCTCATCCGGCTGTAGGTCTCTCCGATATGGAGGACTTCAAACGGGTTATTCAGGATGAATGAGTGTTTGCCGAACCGGGCCGGGCTGAAGCTCAACACCGGGATGCCGTTGGCCTTCATCACGGTCATCGCGACCCAGGGGGAGAGGCCGTCGGCCGCGCCGGTGATGTAAAGGGCCGGACGGATCTCCCGCACAAGCCTCTCAAAGTAGTCGATGTGCGAGAAAAGAAACCGCCACTTCACCTCCTCGCGCCGGCCTTCGAGGGACCTCTCCATGATGATGTAACTGCGCAGGTGGGGGTTTCCGTACAGCTTTTCCCATCGGTCCACCGCGGTGTCGGTCCAAGGAGATTGTGCCGGGTAAGGCTCCATCTCCTCGTACTGGCAGCGGACCGAGACCTTCTCCACCGGGAGGATTGGCTGAAGCGCCTGCCTGTCCCGTCTGTCATCGAGCAGGAAATGAAAAAGGAACCGGTCCGCCAGCTCCGGCCGGCTGTCGAGCAGGTTTTTCAGCGCATGGGTGAAGATAGCGCTGGTGGTGTGGTACCGCCCGTAGATCAGCACCGGTTTAACGCCCGGCATGGAGGAGTTCCTTCCGTGCATTCCTAAACTGCCACTCGGCGCTGATTCCGGCCGCGATGGCGCTCACGTTGGAGGGGTCGTGTATACCCGGGATCGTATGCTCATAGGCGCCGGGATAGCTGCGCCTGTAGAGGGAGACGACGAACCGGTCCAGGCTCGCCGGGTCGAAACTCATCCCCTCTTTTATCTTCTGCAGGCCGGCGGCGATCTCCTCGTATCCGGCGGCCCGCAGGACCCCTTCGGTGAATTGGTCGTAGAATGCCCTTCCCAGCAGGAGAACCGGTTTTCCGTAAAAGAGGGCTTCGAACCCGGTTGTTCCGGAGATAGTCACTACCCCTCGGCAGCGGGAGATGATGTCGTAGCCGTCCGTCTTATGGTCCAAGAGCCGGATGTTCCCCAAACGGGCGAGTTCACGGTAGAAACCCAGAGGGCGGCTGCCCGGCGACATGTTGGGGTGTTCCTTGACGCACAGCAAGGTCCGGGCCGGCATAGCGGAGGATATTCGTCTCAGGAGCTGGAGTTGATCCCGGACGTTGGAGCCGAGGATGTCGATGCTGAATTCCGGCTCAAAGTGGAGCGGGTAGTAAAAGAACCGCCCGTCCGGCGGCAAGGGTTCCGACAGCCTGCGCATTTCGAGCCGCTGAAACGGCAAACGGCCCCTCACCCGGAAGGAGTTGCGGATATAACTGCCAAGAGGGGCGTCGAAGTACCAGTCCTGATACTTATGCCGCCGCCACTGGGAGGAAAGCATTTTCAGCGGCGAGGGGAGGGTCTTGATCCTCGGGCCCAGTCCGTAATAGGAGGGGCGGACCCTTTTCCGCGTGTACGCCTCGCGCATCGAACGGGCCAGCGCCAGTTCCTCCTGGGAAGGAGGATCGGCCGAAAGGGAGTCGGCTGTTTCCCGGAGTTCCGGGATCTGTTCCAGCTCGTTATCCACCACATGGAAGCGGCCGGTGATCCGGGATGGGATCACCGCCAGCAGCATCGAGCCGTTCCGTTTGAAAACCTCCTGCGCCGCGAAGAAGGGCAAAGAATCGGCGCCTCCGGTCAGAAGGAGATCGGGGCGGGTTTCCTGCCATAGCTTATCGAAATATTCCAGATAGGCCTGCAGGTAGGCCGCTTTCCGTGATTCGCTTAAGCCGTCGATGATCCTCTGGGCGGTGATATAGCGGCGCAGCGTCGGCGCCCCGTATTTTTTTTCGAGGCCGGCCAGTTTCTTCCAATCGGGCGTCCGGGGTCTCCGCCACGGGTTGAGTGTTTCATGCTGATAGACCAGCCGGATCCTGGGGTCGGTTTTTTGCTGAAGCGCCTGCCGGTAATGAAACAGATCCCCGATCACAAAGGTGAAGCACTCCGCCCCTTTCCAGGGGCCGGACAAAAGATGTTCGATCAGGCCGAGAAACAACGGCGTCGTGTTGCCCGCCATATAGGCGAGAGGCCGGAAACTCACCGGATCCGACCTTCTAAAACGGGAAACAGCCGTTTCCCGTTTTGCCGCAGGAACGAGCCGAGAACTTGACGTTCGGAAACAGAGAGGATGTTCAGCGCGCACGCCGCGGCCGCGTATCCCGCGCCCACCATGACCAGCGCTCCGACAAGGGCGTAAATATCGCCCGCCTGCCCCAGCCAGCGCATCGGGATGAACGCGAGCGCGACCGCCACCAGGCCGGAAACAGCCAGAGGCGCCGCGCCGATCGTCAGACGCACGTTTTCCCGCCGCGCGTGGATCCACATCAGCGCGAGTTGAGAGAAAACACCGATATTCATCGCCAGCGCCGGCCCGTACTGCGGATGAAGAGGAACGCAGATCGGGAGTGCGATTCCCTGGATGAGCGCGGAGATCGCATAGGAAGAGCCGATTTTCCATGTTTTCCGGTGCAGGAACAAAACCCGCTCGAAAGTGGCGCTGAGCGTCATTGTCAAAGGAATCGGGGCCAGCGCCGCCATGAGCCAGGGTACGGCGGTGAAATCCTGTTTGGCGAGGATACGGATGAGCTGTTCGTGGCCGACGCAGGCGATTGCCAGCAGAGGAATGACAACGGCCAGCCGGTATTTCGCCGCCGTTCCGAGCAGGGTGCCGCTTCGGATCGGATCTCCCCTGTTGAACGCTTCCGTGATGTACGGTTCCAGAGGGGCGGAGACGAACGGGCCGGCCAAGGCGCCGATCATCGCGATGATGTTGTACTGGTAGGCGTACACCC
Organism: uncultured Planctomycetia bacterium; assembly: GCA_964373715.1. Lineage (GTDB taxonomy): Bacteria > Omnitrophota > Gorgyraeia > 1-14-0-20-64-10 > 1-14-0-20-64-10 > CAMTXI01. The sequence goes on from CAYJVR010000001.1 coordinate 317,433, forward strand.
CTACCGCGCCGGTCGAATAGACGCCGGCGATCATAAACCGTCCAAATGTCTGAACGGCCAGCGGAGCGTAAATAAACAGGTAGGGTGCGCTGAAACGGATGGCTTTGAGGTACGTGCTCATAAGAACCGGAGCGCGGGCGAGCAGTTTGGCGTCCGCGAGGAAAATCCCGGCGATGACGGCGGCGGCCGCGCCCGAGAACCAGGAGATAAGGACGATAGGAAGAGTGATCGGGATGCCTTTGAGGACGGCGGCGAAAAGCAGAAGCGGCCAGAGGCTTGCTTGAATGAATGAAACGATATTGCCCCGCTCGATCTCGCACCGCGCGAATAAAAGACGCATCAGGTCGGTGGCCAGAGAGTCGGCGAGAAAAATTCCAGCCGACAGCAGCAGGAGGCGCCACCGTCCTGGAATCCCGAGGATATTTTCCGCCCAGGCGCGGGCGGGCGGGACGAGAATAAGGATGGCGCAGATGCCGGCCAGTAAGGCCGCCTGGACCGCCACAATGCTTTTGAAGATGGAAGCGCTTTCTTCTGCCGTCCGGCCGGGAACTTCGCGGGTGTAGTATTGGGCCGCGCTGAACGAAACGAGGGCCGGCAGTACTGCCACGACCGAGCTGATCAGGCTGTAAGTGCCGTACTCCTGCGAGGACATCCCCTTGCCCAGAGCGAGGGCCAGCAGCAGCCGGGAGACGGTATACACCCCGTAAAAGGCCCCGCTATGGAGCATTTGCCACAGCACTCGTTTGGGGTTCATGGTTTCTCGCAGATTTCCATCAGTCGGCGGAAGGATCCGCCGGCGTTTGTTCGGGCCGGGATTCATAGTTGACCCGTGCGCCGACCCGGTTCAGATGAGATGACCAGGGTTCGCGGGACGGCAGCAGCTTGAAGGCGGCGACATCCCGGCGGCCTGAGAGAGGGGGGTTGGCACGGTGAATCAAGTTTGAATCCCAGAAAAGCACCGTTCCCGCCGGTCCTTCGATCCGTGTCCCGTCATTCTCCAGCTCTTTTCGGAACGGTTCAGCACGGAACCGGTCGAAGAAACCCTTTCTCAGCAGCCGGCGCGTGCTCTCTTTCGAGTGCAGACCGAGCGCTCCGCTGGTTCTGTCGCACTCGGTGAGGTAGACCATGATTTTGTAAATCCCCGGGGGGTAGTTGTCCGTGTGCCACAGCCCGGAGAGGTTCGGAGGCGCCGACGTGGGAACGATCCGGTAAAGCTCGCTGGTGTAAATCTTGAAGTGCGACCCAAAACAAGCTTCGGCCACCGCGGCCACCTTCGGGTTGATCAGCTGCGCGATCTCCGGGACTCGCGCCATGCTTTCGTTAAACTGGAGGAACCAGTCCTCTTCAGGCAGCACCCGGAGGTGGCCGGCGTTTGCTAGCTCCTCGCACTTCGAACGGATCGTTTCCAGCAGGCCCGGTTCATAACCGGGGTTGAAAATGACATACCCGTCCCGGCGGAAGTGTGCCGCGAAATCAGCTGCCTCAGGAGAAAGCGTTTTACCCGCGCGGCGGAAGGCCCGGCGGCATTCCGCGTGGTGCCGCAGGTACCGGAAGTTCTTGCCCCATGGGGTCCGGTTTCCGAAAATCGCTTGGTCCGGACGCAGGCCTTCCAGGCCGGGATACTGGTTCCGCAGGTTCCGGTAAATTGTTTTTACGGTCATTTTGATTGCGTTCCGTTGACCGGCGGTTTCCCGTTCTTCTGCAGGCCTGCCAGGTACTGCGCCGCCGTTTCCCTGCGCCGGGGCCGCTTGATGAACGCGGCCATATGATAGTTCGACATGAGGTCCGACATACCGACATCCGGCCGGAACTTGCGCACGTCCTCCAGGATGCCGCTCAGCCGCGTCTCCTCAAACTGGTTCAGCAGCCGCGGTGTCATCGCGGCCCGGAAGTGTGTCAGGTGCGGCGGGTATAGCCGCCTGGACCCGATGAGTTCCATGTCGCAGCGGTCCGCCATCCGGATATAGTCGTCCAGCGTCGGGCGCTGTTTGCCGAAATGGAAGTAGTTGTACCGGCCGAGCCAGTCCTCCTGGTCCTCCGGATGAAATTCCCGGATGTAGCGCCGGAAATCCTCCGAGCTCAGCCGCTGGCTCACGTAGGGAAATTTCCCGATCACCAGTGAGGAATTGACCGGGAACCACCAGTTGTCGCTCAGGAAGACAAACATCCCCCCGTCAGGCAGCAGTTCGCTCACCTTCGCGATCTTCCGTTCAGCGTCAAAGCAGGGCATCGAGCAGATGGAGGTGATCAGGTCGAACTTCTGGTTTTCCACCGTGTAGAGATCCTGCACGAGGAACTTGTCGATCGCCGGCACCGCGCGCAGCCGCATGTTCCAGAAAACGGAGCCGGGCGGAGGCATATAGCCGAAGACGGCGAAGGTCCGGGTCAGCCGTTTCCCTCCCCAGGTATCTTCTCCGACCAGGAACCGCTTCATCCGCGGCGAGAACCGGGCCACGTCACACGCGGTCTTGTAGCGGATCCAGTGCTTCAGGAAGCGTCCCGTGGACAGCCGCTTGCCGAAATCGGCCAGCTCCAGGTTGGCCGCCCACCCGGCCCGCCCTTCCCCGCGCAGGAACCGGGAGACGGTCCCTTCCGCCCCGCCGATGTCGAGGGACCTGTCCCATCTCTTTTTCACGCCGAGGCTCTCAAGGAAATCGATCACGATCGAATATTCGTACGCGTCCTTGATGAACCCGTCGATCCCGAACGGGGTCATCCCCTCATACCCTTCCGGCGGAGGTGTGGTGTCCGACTTCCTCGCGTGGATGTGGGCTTCCTGGTAGCCTGGAATGCACGCGATGTTCTTCCCGAACGATGTTGTAAAATCTGTTTTCACCGTCTGTCCATTTGTTTTTTCCTCAGAAAGGCTGTTATGCATGGAGCGGCATCTCCACCGGAGCCCGCATGATTTTCACCATCCGGTCTATTTCGGAAAGCTCGTGAGGGTGGATGTTCTGCCAGTCCGGCGGGAATTCGCACCGGAGGCCGTATTTTCGGCACAGCCGCTCGAAAACCGAGCGGTTGAAGAAGAAGTGGCGCAGCGTGGCCATCTTGACTTCCCCCTTGGCCAGCTCGGTGTAGTTGCCGAGAAAGATCCCGTTCTCGTCGAGGAGTTCCGGCAGGTTCTTGATCAGCAGCTCGATATCGTCGACCGGCATATGGCTGAGCACTCCGTGCAACCAGATGTAGTCGAATTCCCTGCCGTTGAGCTTACCCAAGTCCATCGTCGGAGAAGCGACCAGTGCCGGCTGTTTGGCGGTGAGCTCGAATTTTTCGATGAAGCGCTGTCCCTGCGCGAGCCGTCCCCGGGAGATGTCCATGCCGGTGTATTTGCCGGGCTCCAGGTACCGGACGAAATGGATGCCTGCTCTCAGGTACCCGCAGCCGTAGTCGAGCAGAGAGTGGCGGGGTTCCAACCCGTGCTTTTTCACGTACTCGAGCTGGTTGTTCCCCATCTCCACCTCGAACCCCTCGATGTAGGGCAAATCGGGAGTGTCGGCGAGGCTGTCCAGGGTTTTGGCGTACCACTCCTTGTAGCTCATGCCCCGCATCCGGTGGAACGCGTATGAGATGTAGTTGTAATGGTAGTTCCACCGCAAGAATGCCGCCACCTTGCGGATTCCGGGAAAACGGTTTGCCGCACGGCGGTAGGCGCTCTTTAAACTGTGCTTAAGGTTCACGATCTTTTCTCCTTTTGTTTAATCAACTCGGCGTACCACCGCTCGTAGGATACCGCCATGGTTTTTGCGTCAAAGTGGTTTTGAACGGTTTGTTTCGCCGCGGGTGTAAGTTGTCTGCCGAACGAAGGGTTCAGCAGTATCTTTTTGATTCCGCCCGCGAGCGCCGATGGGTTCCCGGGCGGAACCAGAAGCCCGTTCTTCCCGTTCAGGATGATCTCCGGTATCCCTCCCGAAGAGCAGGCGACCACCGGCACGCCGAGAGTCATCGCTTCAAGGACAGCGATGCCGAACGGTTCCCAGAGAGAGGGAAAGACGAACAGATCGCTTCCGTTCACCAGCGCTGGAGCGTCGTTCCTGGCGCCGAGGAAGCGGATCTGCTCCGACAGCCCCAATGCGCGGCTCTTTTTCTCGAGATGTTTTCGCTCGGGGCCTTCTCCCACTAGCAGGCATTCCAGGGGCAGATCCGGCTGGAGCTCTTTGATCGCTTCCAGCAAGACGCTATGCCCCTTGAACGGGACGAAGTTGGCCACTGTGACGATCCTCTTGCGGGCGGCCGTCTTCTGTTCCGGGCCGTTTGCCCCATTCGGAGAACCGTTGACTTGGGCTCGGACCTCTGCAACGTCCACGCTGTTGTGAATGACTCGGACCTTTGCCGGATCGATTTTCAGCCCCGGCCTGGAGCAAACCGCTTTTTTGACCGCTTGTGAGCAGGCGGCCAGGCCGTCGAAAGAGCGGTAGAGAGAGCGGTAAAACCCCGAGACCGCTTTCCACCGGATGCGCCGGGCACCGTGCTCTGTTTCCCAGAGGAAATTGATCCCCTGGATCGTCGAGACGAGATGGGGCACCGGCGCCAGCCGGGTGGCGAAATAACCGTACAGGTCCCCATGAAACAGGTGGGTGTGAACGATCTGCGGGTTCTCCCTCCGGATCAGTTTAGCGAGCCGTTTAACCGTCTTCAGCGTCGGAATTTTAGGGAAACTGAAGGCGATCCGCTTGACGCCCGGGATCCCGCCCAGCCGCCTGAAAAGCGGCGACGCCGGGCATACCACCGTGAGATCAAAATGGTTTTTGTCCAGGTGAAGCGCCAGAAGGCGAACCGTCGCCTCTCCTCCTCCCAGTGATCCGCTGGAAACGATGAACATGAGCCGGCTCTTTCGCGCCGCTGCGGCGTCAGCGCCCATCTTTTTTCTGCGCCAAAATATAAAGGGTCATCCCTGTTTCTCCGATCAGGCCAAGTCCGATATTCACCGGGACGGCGAGGCACCGGATGGCCGCCGATTTAAGCCGGTAAGCCCCGGAGGCCAGAGTTACGGAGGACTGTCTACCCGCCGCTGTTTCCTGTTTCTTCCCTCCGTGCAGCAGCCGGGTCACCAGGCCGAATTGGAGATGCTGGTGAAGGAAGCTCTCTCCCTGTTTCCAGCCGTTCGCTGTCCGCCGGATCTGAAAACCGTTCTTTTCAAGAAGGCAGGTTAAAGAGGTCCGGTTCCATTGGGTCACGTGGTTCGGCGGAAAATCCCAATCGTACCGGAACCGGGGCCACCGCTCCCTGTTCGGGACGCTCAAAACAAGGTAACCGTCCGGCTTTACTGCCGCGGCCGCCGCTTCCAGAAATTCTTTTGGAGCGGGGCTGTGCTCTAGCACCTCGAACGCGGTCACCACGTCGAACCGCCCGGTTTGTTTAAGCTCCCGGAGATCGCCGGTGAAGACCTCTTCCAGCCCGAATCGCTGCTTCGCGCTTTGGACCGCTTCGGCGTCAAAGTCAAAACCGGCAATCTCGTATCCGGCGGCTCCCGCGGCCGCGAGGAACTCTCCGGTGCCGCAGCCGACATCCAGCAGTTTCCCCCCTAAGGAGGGTGAATCCTTAAAAAATTCCCTGTGGTTCCACTGGAGTTTCGGCTTGGCGACCCTGTCACGCACGAGGTACATCTCCTGCCGGCGGTACCACTCCCCGTCCACCGAGGGCATCGGATCGGTGAAGACCAAGTCGCACGCGCTGCACCTCAAGAAATGGTACGGCGGCCGAGCTTCCTCTATCGGAGGACCCGAGACCGGCTCGGAGCAGGCCGGACAGTTGGGCATCAGTGGACGATGAATCCCTCTTCTTTTGGCGCGCCGTGGCTTTTCCCGTTGCCTGGATGACCGTTCCCGGCACCGGAAGATGCCGGGACAGGCGGGAATTTCGGGTTGTAGTAGAGCCTTCGGTTCTTTTCCGAGAAGGTCCGGTCGTCCGATTGCGGCACTTGCGCTTCTTTCGCGCCGGGGTCCTGGATGTGGTGGATGATCGAATCAGTCACCCGCCACTTCCCGTTGGCCTCTTTTTTCCAGATCGAATGGTCCTTCATCGGTTCGACCGCCCCCTCGAACTCCGCCTCGGTCATCCCGAGGAACTTCAGGTAGAAATCGAGGCTCTTCGGCCTCACATGGTCGTACTCCCGGACCACCTCGATCCCCTCTTCGCGGGTCATTCGGCCGTATCGGATTTCGGTGGAGGCGTCATCCGTTGACCGGCCGTAGCCGAACTTCAGGTACTTCATGTAGTCGTGCACCTCGTTCGCGTGGTCGTCGGTTTTCGCGCAGAGGTGGAATGTCTTGTCCCTCTTGCGGGCCAGCGGCTCGAATCCGCACTTCTCGAGCACCAACTCCGACTGGGCCTTCGGGTCCCAGTAAATGTAGTTGGTCAGGTAGATTCCCCGCACCCCGACCGATTCGATCTCTTCGTCGGTCGGATAGATGTAGGGGGCCAAATCCCGCATCGTGATGCCGCTTGCCGGGTCGTTCACGATGTCTTCCGGCTCGATCCCCCGCATGTCGTGTTCCTGGCGGACCCACTTCGTGAATTCCACCATGTCGTCCAGCGTGAAGACGCCGGTCAGCTCACCGTAATGCTCGGGCCAGACGATCAGAGGAACCTTGTACTTCACCGAGATCTGGAACGGCACCGTCATGATGCCGGCATGGTAGTGCCAGGTGATGTCGCCGACCCTCTTCACCATGTAGCGGGCGATTTTGCGGACAGATTCGGGGCTCGCGGTGAACCGGACCAGGTCCACGCCGAACCGGCTGACCAGGTTGTTCAGGTTCCGCAAGCCCAGCTCGGTGTTGAAGCAGTGGTTGAACGTGACGCACAGCGGGTTCAGCCCGTAGACCTCTTTGACCAGGTAGACCTGGAAATGGCTGTCCTTGCCGCCGCTGACCGGCACGATGCAGTCGTAGATCGCTCCCTGCCCCCTCTGCTTATCCCGGTATTCGGTCAACAGCTTCTCCAGCTTTTTCTCCCGGTCAGCCCAGTCTATCCGGTGGCGTGACTCGTGGTGACGGCAGCCGCTGCAGACCCCCTGCTCGTCGAAGAGGATAGTCGGTCTTGCGTTTTCCGGGTACAAACAACGCGCGCAGTATCTCATCGGACCTCAATGCCTGCCTTTCGCAAATGTTCTTTCGCTTTTTTTGTGCTGTGTTCCGTGAAGTGGAAAACGTTCGCCGCCGAGACCGCTTCTACACCGGTCGAAATTCCTTCGGCCAGGTGTTCCCATTCAAACGCCCCGCCGAAAGCGATGACCGGGATGGATACCGCGTGCGCCACCTCGCGCATCAGTTCCAGGTCGTAGCCGTTCCGGGAGCCGTCATGGTCGATCGAGGTGAGGAAGATTTCCCCCGCCCCCCGGGCTTCGGCCTTTTTTGCCCACTCGACCGGCGTCATGGGCGTCGCTTCCCGGCCCCGGTCGATATAAACCCGCAGTCCGCCGGTCTCTCTCCGCACATCAATCGAGACCACGATGCATTGACTGCCGAAAATTTTCGCGCAGTCGGTGATAAATTCCGGCCGGCGGACCGCTTCGGTGTTGACCGCCACCTTATCCGCTCCAAGCCTCAGCAGGTTCTTTACCTCCTCCGGCGATGTGACCCAGCCTCCCGCGGTCAGCGGAACAGTGCATTTCTTTGAAATTGCAGATATTGCGTCATAAAATTTCTGCCGGTTCTCTGTGGTGCGACTCACATCGAGCAGGACGATCTCATCCACCGCCCACTTGTTGAAGAAGTCAACTGCGGTTTCCGGCTTCCAATGGAGCACATTGGTATGCCGGAATCCGACGCTCTGGACCACTTGGCCGTTACGCAGGATAAGGACAGGAATCAGCCGTTTTTTCAGCATAGTTTCGCGCAATTGACGCAAAGTTTTCCAGGAGTTTTAAGCCTACCCTCTGGCTTTTCTCCGGATGAAACTGAAGGCCATAAATGTTTTCTTTTTGGACGCTCGCTACAATTTCTGTCCCATGCCAGCATGTGGAAGTGATAACGGAATATTCTTCTGGCGCCACGACCATCTGGAAGCTATGAACGAAATAAAAAACAGGATCTTCCGGTAGTGCTTCAAATAAACCGCCGGTTTTTTTTATATCGAGATCGTTCCAGCCCATATGAGGAATCTTAAACTTCACGTCTGCAGGACGGATCCTTTTGACGCCGCTCTTAATCCAGCCAAATCCTGAATCAAGGCCGCCTTCTTCGCTGACTCCCTCGGCTAAAAACTGCATGCCCAAACAAATGCCTAGGTAGGGTTTTTTCTTTTCCTGCACTTCTTCGAAGAGGGGCTTAATTAATCCGGAGCGAGATAGATTCCTTATGCCGTCACTAAAAGCACCAACTCCGGGCACAACAATTGCTGATGCGTTTTGTAAATCAGCCGCTTTTCTCGCGATCTGCACTTTCTCGCCGATCGCCTCGAACGCGTTGGCGACCGACCGCAGATTCCCCATCCCGTAATCCACCAGCGCGAGCCGCATTAGTTTCTCACCGGGTAACCGCCCCTGCGATTCAGGAACGCTTTTGCTTTAATGGGGCTGATGTCGCGAAAATGGAATATAGATGCAGCGGCAGCGCCGGTAGCCAATCCCTGGCTAAATGCGAGCGCGAGATCTTCTAATTTACCTGCTCCGCCCGAGATGATTACCGGGATCTTCACTGCTTTGCAGATTGATTGGGCAAGCTCAAGATCATACCCTTCCATGGTTCCGTCTCTATCTATCGAAGTGAGTAAGATTTCTCCGGCCCCTAACGCCTCAATCTTTTTCGCCCAATCCAAAGGGTTCATTCCGGTCCCGTTGCTGCCGCTATGAGTCATGACTTCATATGAATTGCCATTCTTTTTTGCATCAATTGAAACCACAATGCACTGGCTGCCAAAGATCTTGGCCGCTTCTCTTATAAACTCCGGATTTTGAACCGCAGCGGTGTTAACAACAACCTTGTCAGCGCCAACAAGTAAAAGCTTTCGAATATCTTCGACGGTCCGAATGCCTCCGCCAACAGTCAGCGGCATAAAAACCCGCCCAGAAATTTCAGAAACGGCATTTGCTAATTGGTCAATGCCGCGCTCTTCTGTGGTTGCGCGAAAATCAAGAAAGACGAGTTCATCTGCTAGCTGGGCGTCGTAGACCATCGGGGCCTTGACCGGGTGGCCGACGTCATGGCGGATGCCGTTTTCCTGGATCTGGAACCGGACCGTCTTCGTGAGCCGCCCTTTGTTGTACAAGAGGGTCGGGATCAGCCGGATGTTTGGCGTCTTTTTCTCGTTGGTTTTAAGGGTCCCCAAGGGTTCGGTTTCTTCAGTTGTTGGATCCCAGGTAAGAAAATTCTTTAACAGGCCGAGGCCGGCTTCCTGGCTCTTCTCCGGGTGGAACTGGACCCCGGCGATGTTCTCCTTGACGATCGCCGAGTGGAACGTTTCCCCGTATGCGGTGGTGGCGGCGACAGCCGCCAGGTTATCGGACACGACATGGTAGCCGTGCACGAAATAGAAATAAGGGACCCGCTTCAATCCTTTAAAGAGGAAACTGGGCCGGGCCGGGACCGCTTCGTCCCACCCAATGTGGAGCGTTTTCAGAGAGCCGTTTCTTTTGAAAGGTTTAACGCCGGCGGACACCCATCCGAGGCCCGGATGCCGCCCCTGTTCCAAGCTCTCTTTCGCGAGCAACTGCATGCCGAGGCAGATGCCGAGAAACGGGGTTTTCCTGACCCGCACTGTTTTTGTCAGCGGCCCGATCAGCCCAAGTTTGTCCAGGTTCTGCATCCCCTGGCCGAACGCGCCGACCCCCGGCAGAACGATCTTTTCCGCGTTCTCTATGTCGGCCGGACGGCTGGTCACCTGGACTTCGGCGTTCAGCGTTTCGAACGCCCGGGCGACCGAACTCAAGTTCCCCATCCCGTAGTCGATAATGGTAACCTTCATTCTTTCGCTCCCGGAGAGACCCATTTCTCCTGGTCCCAGAGGGGCGCCCCTTTTTCCACGTGGCGTAGGTCCGGTTTGTGGGGGTAGACCGCGTGCTCAAGCGCGATCTTATTGAACTCCTCTTCGGTCATGCCGACCAGCTTCAGGAAGACGTCGAGCGAGGCGGGCCGCTTGCCGTCGAATTCCGCCATCAGTTTCTCCCCCTGCTCGCGGGTCATCCGGCTGTTCCGGATATCAATGCTGGCCAAATGGTTCGTCCGGCCCATCCCCCGCTTGATGAAGCGCAGGTAGTCCCGCACCCCCTGCAGATAGCATTCGATCTTTTCGTAGCCGTAGCCATCCGGGACCCCTTCGACCGCTTCCTCTTTCCAGCCCAGCTCCCGCTTGATCACCTCGACTTGGGCCTTGACGTCCCACGGAATGTAGGTCCCCAGGCAGATTGACCGGTAGCCGAGTTTTTTCAGCTCCTCCTTGGGCGGGTACCGGAACGGCTCCAGGTCCCGCTCGTCGATCCCTTGCCCGAGCATGCCGGCCATGTCCTCCGCGGTGATCCCGAGGTTGATGTAACGGTTGAACCGCTTCTCGTCCACGAGTTCCTGCTCGTCCTGGCGGAAGTAGGCGTTGTACTCGGTATTCGGCTCCCCCCAGATCACCAAAGGCACCTGGAACCGGATCGCCATCTGCATCGGGAAGGAGAAGATGCCGGTGTGGCAGTGCCAGCAGAAGTCTCCCTTCCTCTTGAGGCTTTCCACCATGAGCCGGCGCACCACCTTCCAGCCGGCCCGGAACTTGAGGAAGTCAACGCCGAGCGCCCGGATCGTCCGCTCGGTGTTCTCGATCACGGTCGGGCGCAGGAACCCGTGGTCGAAGCAGACCACCAGCGGTTTGAGCCTGAACTGTTTCACGAGCGTGTAGGCGGTGTAGGTGCTGTCCTTGCCTCCGGAGAACGGAATGATGCAGTCGTAGGCATACTTGCCGCGGTAGCTGTCGAGCAATCCTTCAAACTCACGCTTTTTGGCGGCCCAGTCGATCACCTGCTGTTTGTGCTCGATGTTCCGGCAGACGTTGCAGACCCCTTCGGCGTCGAACACGATCGTGTCGTGCGTTTCGGCGAGCAGGCAGCGGACACAGCGCCTCAGTTTCGAGGCGCTCTCCTGCAATGAGGAGCTTTCTTTATCGAGCGACGGGTTCGGCATGCACCTTTTTCTCCGATCGGCTGACGACCATATCCCATGAGAGGGGCGTCCCCTTAGCGATGTCCCGCGCCGCCTTCTTTCCCAGGACCACCGGCAGTTCCTTCGGCGGAAGCCCGTGCGCGGGCCGGATCGAGCGGACGTTCCGCTCCGTGAAGATTTCCCCCTCTTTGATGTCGGCCACCACGAAGAGAGAGCGCCGGAACACCCTGTTCTTTTCCTCTTCCGGTGTTGCTTTGTAGTCGGGTGAGCCGATCGCCTGCTCCACCATACGGATACCCTTCACCATCGCGGCGAACTCCTGCGGCTCGAGAGAGAAACCGGCGTCTGGCCCACCCTTCGCGCGGGAGAGGATCAGATGTTTCTCCACGATGCAGGCTCCGAGTGCCACTGCGGCCAGCGCCACCTCGGTTCCGAGCGTGTGGTCCGAAAGCCCGGCCGGCGCATGGAATGTTTTGGCCAGGTGCGCGATCGTCAAAAGATTCATGTCGGATGGTGTCGCCGGGTAGCCGCTGGTGCATTTCAAGAGCGCGATCTGTTTCGCGCCCGATTCCCGAGCCGTTTTCACCGCCTCGGCAATTTCACGGAGATTGGCCAGGCCGGTGGATAGGATCATCGGTTTCCCGGTTTTGGCAATCCGCTGAATGAGCGGGATATCCACGATCTCAAACGAGGAAACCTTGTAGGCCGGCACCCCCATTTTCTCGAGGAAATCGACCGCGGTCGGGTCGAACGGTGAGCAAAAAAGATCGATCCCGGCCTCTGCGGCGACCTTTTTCAGCTTCGGCTGCCATTCCCACGGGGTGTGCGCTTCCTTATAGAGGTCGTGGAGCGTCCGGCCGGCCCAGGGGCTCCCCTTGCCGATCTTGAACTCCGGCCTGTCCGAATCGAGCGTGATCGTGTCCGGCGTGTAGGTCTGCAGTTTCGCCGCGTCGGCCCCCGCCTTTTTCGCGGCCCGGATCAGCTCCGCCGCCTGCTCGAAAGAGCCGCCGTGGTTGCAGGAGATCTCCGCCACCAGGTAAGCCGGGTGCCCCGCGCCGATCTTCCTGCCGTTGATTTCGATAAAAGTTTTTTGTTCCCGCATCGTCACATTTTCCTGAAAACGGGTTGAATGACAGGCCCTTCGAGCGACTGAAGCAGTTTCCCCTCTTTGAGGATCTGCGACAGCAGTTCCAGCACGCTTCGGTAGACCATCAGCACTGATTCCACAGCCGTCTCGTCATGGGCGGCGCAGAGGTTGTGGGCCCCCGTGAACAGATAGCCACGCTTGATGCATTCCTGCTGGACGAAGGTCTTCATCGCCATTGCCTCCGGGTCCGGGTGGAATCCGATCCCGGTCCTCGGCGGCAGACCGGAGCACTCGGTCCTTTCTTTCAGGCAGTAGGCTTCGGCCAGCAGGTTGTACCCTTCTTTGATCTGCCGGCCCCGCGCCCAGATCCCTTCCAAGGTGCCCGGTTCCTCCATCGCCTGAATTGTGGCCAGCGCCGCCGCGATCGATGCGGTCTCACCTGCGAAGGTGAACGAGAAAAATATTTCGTCGAACAGCGCCATTACGTCGCGCCGGCCGACGATCGCCGAGACCGGCATCCCGTTGGCCATCCCCTTGCCGAAGCAGGCCAGGTCCGGTGTTACCCCGAAATGTCCCTGCGCGCCGCCTAAGCCCAGCCGGAAGCCGGTCACCATCTCATCGAAGACGAGCAGGGCCCCGTTCTTTTGGGCCAGCTCCTTCACCCCTTCGAGGAAGCCCTGTTTCGGCTCCGCGAGCCCGACCGGCTCCATGATCACCGCGGCGATTTTCCCCGGGTGCTGTTCAAACAGAGACTTCAAAGACTCAAGGTCGTTATAGCGGAATGTCTTTGTCAGCTCGGCAACCGCTTTCGGGACCCCCTTGTTCCGGGTGGTCGTGCCGACGTACCAGTCCTGCCAGCCGTGGTAGCCGCAGCAGGCGATCAGATCGCGGCCAGTGAAGGCGCGTGCCGCCCGGACCGCGGCTGACGTCACGTCGGAACCGTTCTTGCCGAACCGGACCATCTTGGCGCAGGGGATCAGCCGGGTCAGTATTTCGGAAAGCTCCACCTCGAGCGGGTGGCTGAGCGTGAAGACAGTTCCCTGTTTTGCCTGCGCCGCCACCGCTTGAGCGACGCGCGCGTCTCCGTAGCCGAGCATGAGCGCTCCCAGCGCCATCGAGAAATCGAGGTATTTGTTGCCGTCGATATCCCAGACAAAACAGCCGGAGCCCCGCTCCAGATAGACTGGCGCAACCCCCTGCACGAACTGGGAGGGGCCTTTGCTGAAGGTCTGCGAGCAGGCGGGGATTACCTTCTCGGCTCGTTTCTTCAACTGGCGGGATTTTTCCAGCGTCCGAGCGCGTGCCGCCAGTGCCGGCTTCTCGATCAGCGATTGGCAGAGTTCCTGGATTGACGTTGTTTCAGCTGTTTTTGGCATGGTTCGCAGACCTGGACTTCAGATAGTCCGATTTCAGAATACCCATCACCGTTTTGTCCCGGAATGCCCCGTCCCGGAACAGCTGTTCCTTGAGGGTCCCTTCCACTGTGAAGCCGAGTTTTTTGTACGACCGGACAGCTCCCTCATGGTCGGCGTAAACGCCGAGTGTGATCTTATGCAGGTTCAGCCTCTTGAAGCCGTACTCCAGCAGCAGCTCCATCGCCTCGGAGCCGTACCCCTTCCCCCAGACCCTTTTGTCCCCCACCATGATCCCGATGTCGGCGTTCCGGTGCAGAGGGTGGATGTTCCCCAGCTTCACGTTGCCGACGTGGCGGTTGGCCTTCTTCTCGATAATCGCCAGCATGACGTTGTTCGGGTGCTTGGCGATGTTCTCCAGGTAGTTGCGCAGAGTGGCGGTTGTGGTCGGGAAAGAGCCGGTTTCCAGGAACCGGGTCACCTCGTAATTATTGAGCCAGTCAAAGTAGGGCCCGTCCAGGTCGGTCATCTCCATCGGACGCAGGTAGATCCTGGCGCCGGTGAGAAATGGGTGGCGGAGTTCCCCCTCTTTCTTCTGTTGCCGAATGGCTGTTTTTGTCACGGTTTTTCCCCTATTCCGGCCGGGTGGTCTGTACCGTTTCCCGGAAAGTCCCTTTTTCCCTCGCGGAGAGGGCCAGCTCCAGCGTGCGGCATCCTGTTTCGAGGTCAGCGGCCGGTTTTTCCCTGTTCGCGATGCAGTCGAGGAGATGGTTCATTTCCAGCAGGTACATCATGTTGCCGTCGTAAGATTTCTTGTCGAGCAGGGTTTCCCAGCTTTTCCGGGAGGCGTCGTAGCGCCGCACCAGGATTTTTTCGGGAGATTTCCCCTCGCTTTCCCAAACAAGCGTGCCGCGCGTGCCGATGATTTCGCAGCCCCTGAGCTTCACCTGGTTCAGGTAATCGGCCTCGATAACGCCGACAGCGCCCGAATCGAATTTGAGGACCATCAGAGCGGTGTCTTCCGTCTCGATTTCCAGGTTGCTCACCTTGTCCGCGAAGGCGTCGGCCACGGCCGCCTCCCCTCCGATCCAGCGGAGATAATCAATCTCGTGGAGACATTCCAGGATGATTCCCCCGCCTTGATTCGCCCTGGCGCTGTAGGTCGCCCGGTAATCGGTGCCCGGTCTCCAGTTTGGAAGGTAGTGGCTGAACCGGGATTTGAAGAAAAGAGGTTTCCCTATCTCTCCGGCGGCCAGCGACCGCTGCAGCGTTTCGACACCGGGATGAAACCTCATGTTGCAGCCGGTCAGCACCGCCTGCCCTTTGACCTCAGCGACGATTCGCCAGGCTTCCTCCAGAGAGTCGGCCACCGGTTTCTCGATAAAAAGAGCGCATCCGGCCTTCAGGCATTCGATGGCCGGGTCGGCATGCTCGTGCGTCGGCGTGCAGATCAGAGCCGCGTCCGGTTTTTCCCGGAGAGCCTCTGTGAGCGAAGAGAAGCTCCGGACGCCGTGTGTTTTTGCTGTTTCTTCGACCCGGGCCGGGTCGGTGTCAAAAACAATCACTTCCCCCGCTTTAAGCGTTAACAGGTTGGCGATGTGCCGTTTGCCGATTGAGCCGCAGCCGACAACGAGAAATTTCATCTCTTGACCTCCTCCGGCGAACGCTCCAGAGCTTCCATCAGAGCTTCCGCGATCACCAAGTGCCCAGGTTCGTCAATGTCCACCGACCTCTCGCGCGGGATCTTCCAGCCGATTGTTTTATCGCTGAAAAGCCGTTTCTCCCGCCGGAGTGCATCCAGCTTCATAAAATAGAAATAGCCGGAGTCCACCCAGACGGGGGGGAGTTTCTGCGAGGCCACCAGGTACTGTTCTCCGAAGAAAAGCTTCAGGAAGCCGTTTTCCTCCTGCAGCGCCCAGAACGGGGGCTCCAGGAAAGTGGTGATTGCCTGGCAGATCTCCGCGTTCCGTTCCTTTATCAGCGCGTAGCCGCCGCGCAGATCCTCCGGCCGCATCAACACCGCGGTCGGCAGGATCAGGCAGAGAGTGTCCACCGGTTTTCCCTGTTCCTCCAGCCAGCCGGCGAAGTTGAGGCAGACGTCGGCAAGCCGGGCGGTATCGCCGGCCAGTTCCGGGGACCGCTCATGCACCCGGGCGCCGAACCGGGCGGCTGTTTCGGAGATCTCCTTGTCATCGGTGGAGACCCAGATTTCCGGAAAGAGCCCGCTAGCGGCCGCCGCTTCGATGGTCCAGCCGATCACCGGCTTCCCCTTCAAGGAGGCGATGTTCTTTCGGGGGAACCTCTTCGACCCGCCGCGCGCCGGTATCAAACACGCCAAATTCTCAGACATGGTCCCAGGTGATCCCCTCGTTTTCGGCGATCTCCTTGAGCGCCGGTTTGCCCAGGAAATAGCCGAGGTACTCCGGCGATATCCCGTTCTCCGGGCGCATCCCGATGAGGTGCTCTTCGGTCAGAACCGTCCCCTTTTTGATCGGGGTCCGGGCCGCCAGGTGCCGGAACCACTTCTTCCTCTCGGCCTGGTCGGCCTGGCTTGGGATCAGGTCGGGAACGCCGACGCCGTCCTGCACCTGCCGTAAAACCTTCACATGCTCGGCGAACTCTTTCGGTTCGAGCGACAGCACGTGATGGTGGCCCGGCAGAGTCCGGCTCATCGTGAGCCTCTTCTCCAGCACCGAGGAGCCGAGCGTCACCGCCATGATGTCCGGCGCCGGGTCCCGGTCGCGCGACGAATAGCCGGCCACCGTTTGGAATGTTTCCTTCAGGTAGGGGATCGTTGCCATGTTCAGCTCGCCGTAGGTGTCGGCGTGGCAGCAGTGGACAAGGACCGACTGGTCGTTGCCCTGCTCGATCATCAGTTCGATCACCTTGGCCGCGTCCGTTACATCCACCGGCCCGGTGTCTATCAGCATCGGCTTCCCGAGCGCGGCGATCTTACTCCAGAGCGGAGCGTCGTTGTAGTCCCAGGAGCTGAGCTTGTACGCCTCGAGCCCGAGTTTCTCCGCCCAGAGGATGCCGGTCGGCGAATTCACGGTGGAGAAGAGGATCACCCCTTTCTTGTCGGCGTAGATTTTGATCTCCTGCCACTGCTCGAAGCTGAACCGGAGCCGGCTGAGCATCTTGTACATGTTCTCGGACTTGGGGCCGTCCACCGTCTCGTAATTGTAGACGACCGTCTTGTCACTCATGATCTCGTCCGGGAACCAGAAGATCAGTTTGATCGCGTCGGCCCCCGCTTCCCGGACCGCGTCAATCAGCTCCTTCGTGATCGTCATGTCGTAGTTGCAGGTGACGCCGCATTCGGCCATCACGAACAGGGGCCTTTCCTCCCCGATCACCCTGTCCCGTATCGTGATCTGGGGCCTCATCGTTTCTTCTCCACACTTACGGGGACAGGGTCGTACTGCACGAGGAAATCCCCGACCGCCAGGTACGGCAGCTGGCTGGCCTCGAACGCCCTCAGAGCGTCCTCCGCGGTGCAGACGATCGGCTCCTCGTGCATGTTGTAGCTGGTGTTGATCACGGAGGCCCTGCCGGTCAGTTCGCGGTACTCGGTCAGTATCCGGTGGAATTCCGGGTTATCTTCCCGGGAGACCACCTGCGGTCTCGCGGTCCCGTCAATGTGGATGGCGGCCGGAGCCTCCTGCATCATCAGCAGGGTGCAGGCGAACGTGGTGGTCATGTGGTGGGCCGGCAGTCTCGCTTTGGAGTAGCCGATGTACCGTTCTTCCGCGTGTTCAGCCAGCGTCGCAGGCGCGAAGGGCATGAACTCAGAGCGGTTGAGCCTCTTGTTCAGCCAGTCGTTAATCCCCGGCTCCGTTGCCTGGCACAGGATGCTCCGGTTCCCCAGCGCGCGGGGGCCGAACTCCATTTTCCCGTCGAACCGGGCGACGATTTCCCCGTCGGCCAGGAGTTGCGCGATTTTCTGCTCGATCCGGTCCGGCATGTATTTGTATCGGAACCCGCCGCGCGCCAGAAGCCGTGAGATTTCCGCTTCGGTCTCCTCCGGTCCGAGGTAGAGGGTGGTGAGCGGGTCCGGCCTTGTCCCGGTTTTTTCAACGTGCGCAAGCCAGGCGGCCCCCACCGCGAGGCCGCCGTCCCCCATGTTAGGGAAAACGAACAGCTCCCGGACGTTGGGAAGCTCACAGAGACGCTGGTTCAGCTTCACGTTGGCGAAGATGCCTCCGGCGACGGCGAGCTTCCCTCCGAACTCCCCGAGGTCGGCCGCCAGCGCGCAGACCACCTCTTCCAGCGTCTTCTGCGCGGAGGAAGCGATGTCCTCCCGGCTGAATTCCCGAACGAATGCTTTCAGCTCCGGGTTCTCGAACCTGGGCACGTACATCCCGTTTTCCATCCGGGAAACGAACCGTTTCTCTTGAGGGTCGTAATCCACCATTGCCCGGATGTTCGGATAGGATTTCGGGTTCCGCACATGGGCCGCGAGACCGAGCACCTTCCCTTCGTGCCGGTGCGGCATGAATCCGAGGGATTTTGTGATGCTGCCGTAGAAATAGCCGAGCGAATCAATCGTGCTGGACCGGTTGATGAAGTTCATCTTTCCGCGCGAGCATTCCCAGAGAGAGGAGGATCCGTCCTCCCCCCACCCGTCTGCGGTCAGTACCATGCACTCCGCCCAGCCTGAGCCGTAATAGGCGGATGCCGCGTGCGATTCGTGGTGGCCGAAGACCATCACCGGCCTGCCGAGGGATCGGATCTCCTCCAGGTATTTCGGGGTCCGGGTGCCGAGCACCATCCGCTCATGTTCGAGCCTTGATCGCAGATGGCCTATCTGCATCTGCTTCTTTTCGGGGGAGAGGGAGGAGTTCAGGATCGCCTCCTCCGCTTCCTGGAACGGTTTCGGGTCCGGGGACTCCGGCGCTGCCCCGTGCGTGGCCACCAGGTCAATCTGGTCGAGCGTCAGGCCGGCCATCTCCAGCACCTTCCGGATAGAGGCCTGCGGGACCCCGTTCCAGAGCTTCACCCGGTTGAGCCGTTCTTCGCTTACCGCGCAGAGCAGTTTGCCGTTGGCGATGATGCAGGCCGACGCGTCGGCCAGAAAAGAGATCCCGAGAATTTTCATGGTATTTCCACCGTTTGCCTCAGCGCGTGGAACGCGCGGAGTCCATCAATGAGGTTGGGTAGCGGCCGGCACAGGACCCTCTGCGCTTTGGCG
The DNA here is from genome assembly GCA_964373715.1 of uncultured Planctomycetia bacterium. Classification (GTDB taxonomy): domain Bacteria; phylum Omnitrophota; class Gorgyraeia; order 1-14-0-20-64-10; family 1-14-0-20-64-10; genus CAMTXI01. The sequence continues at coordinate 336,144 of CAYJVR010000001.1, forward strand.
ACCGACAAGGTGACGTTGAGCGGCCGCTTGACCTTAAGTTTGGCGGCGTGGTTCTCCACCGGTACCACCAGGTTTTCCGGGTAGCCGAACAGGGAGGCCAGCTGCCTGGCGAATTCGTACTTTGAGCAGCCCTCCGATCCGGCCAGGTGCAGCACGCCGGCGGAATCCCCTTCCGCCACGTCGAGCAGAAGCTGCGCCAGGTGGTTCGAGGAGATCGGTGAAAAAAAGAGGTCCACGAATCCTTTAAAGGGTTTCCCCTCTTGGAGAGAGTTAAGGATCCACTCCGCGAGGCTGTTGTTGTCGGGCAGAATATTCCACCCGTAAAAGGCGGTCCGGATGATCGAAGCGTCCGGGCGGCTCTTTAGGATAGCTCTTTCTGCTTCGAGTTTTGTCCTGCCGTACATGTGCAGAGGTGCCGTTGGGTCCCCTTCGCAGTAATTTCCCTTTTTTCCATCGAATACGGAGTCGGTCGAGATGAAGATGAAGCGGCACCTCCGGCCGGCGAGCGCCTTGAGCAGATGGACTGTGCTTCCAACGTTGACGGCGGCGGCCGCCTCAGGTTCGGATTCGCAGCGGTCAACCGAGGTGATCGCCGCCGCGTGAATCAGGATGTCGGGCCGGAACGTTTCGATCAGCGAGAAGACGGCGGCGGGATCCGACACGTCGGCCGCCAGCGTGTCGCACGGTACGGAGGCCTTTTCCGGGTGCCTGGCCACTCCGAGCGTCAGGTGCTCTCTCAAGGAGGCTTCACGCGCCAGCGCGCTGCCCAGCAAACCGGTGATGCCGGTGACGAGGAGTTTTTTACGGTGCGGAGCCGTGACGCTCATCCTGTTCTCGCCTCCTGCTCGGGCTTAAGAAAGGGGGCCAGCCGGACGGACAACCGTTCCGTGCCCCGTCCGTCCACGAGCCGCCGGCCGGCCGATCCGAGTGCGGCCCGTTCCCAGGAGTTTTTGGAGAGGCGGAGGATCGTTTCGTTCAACCGGCCGGTAAAATCTTCGGCGTCCGGTTTGCCCAGATTGATGAGACAGCCCGCTTCTTCCAGTCCCTGGAGATTCACGGACTGGTTTTCCGCCATCAGGAGGCCTATGGCCGGGGTGGCTGTGGCCGCCAGTTCATAGCAGGTCTGGCCTCCCGCGCTGATGGCCAGATCGGCCGCCAGCATAAGAGAGCGCAGATTTTCCGGGTCGGTATAAAGGGAGACCCTTTCGGGCGGAATATTTCCGGTGAAAGGGTTTTCCCCGAGAGGGCCTGAGATGAGGTCAATCCGGATTTCTGGAAAAGCGCGGAGAACTCCTCCGGCCAGCCGGGAAGCTAGCGCACTCCCGTTGCCTCCTCCGGTCATCAGCAGAAGACGGCGTACGGGGCCGGAAGGTTCCCGCCGGTCCGGCGCGGCGGCGAACACGGCTCTGAGCAGTATAAAGTCGGGGCCGAGCAGGAAAAGGGTGTCCGGCTTTCCTCTATACGTGAGTTTCTGGGCTCCGGCGGATCCGTTGGAGACCATTTCCACCGGAAAGAGGCCTCTTTCCCCGGTGTCATCCAGGCAGAGAGTGGGCGTTCGGCGTGAGAGTTGGCTCATCCGGTCGGAGCCGATTTCCGGGTCGTCGAGAATGCAGAGAGAGGTTTCCGGTCCCGCGTTCAGCAGCTGGATTGTCGCCTCCAGTCCGAGAGAATCAGGTTCTGTTTCTGATTCAAACCCGGCTTTCCTGAGAATGGCGGAGGCTTCGGCGCCGAAGACGGCGAACCGGACAACCGTTCCCTTCCCTCTGAGGTGGTCGGCCAGCGTCCAGCACCGGCGCAGATGCCCGAAACCGACAGCCGGACTTCCGGCTGTCCGGATCACAACGGCCGGCCCTTTCATGAGAGGGCCCTCTGTCCGGTTGTTTCGGCGAAATCGGGAAGAACCGCCCGGATGTGGGCTCCGTTCTGTTCGATCACGAGGATTTTTTCCTTGGGGATTTCGAATTCCCGCAGGCGATTATGGAGTGTTTCCCAGTCCTTGTGGAGAGAGCTGATGATGCCGCAGTCGAAAGAGAGGCCGTTTAGTTTTTCCATCGGGATTACCGGCAGTCCCAGAAAAGTTTCTCCAGCGGCGGCGTCATCCACGAGGCAAATAAGCTGGAGGCCCGCTTCTTTCACGGAGAGGTAGGTGATTTCAGCCAGTTCCCCCCGTCCGAAAAAGAGGATATTTTTCCCGCCCTTTTGCGCCACTTTCCCGAGCGTTTCTTTCAGTATCTGGCGCACCGACCGGTAGAGATGGAGCGAGTATTCCAGATATTCGTGGGTAAGCCGGGTTTTTTCCGCAACCCCCTTCGGAGTCAAGAGATAGTGAATACGGTTTTTTTGGGCGTTGACAATCTTCAGATACCCCTTATTAACGCACCGGCGGATCATGAGGTTGGTCAAACCGAGAGCCACCCCCATTTTTTTGGAGAGGTGTCTCTGCGTGGGGGAAGAGTCGTTCGTCAGCTCTTCCAGGACTTTCAGCTCGCGGTAAGATTCGGTTTTCATTCGAAAGGGCTGATTTTTGGGTAAAAGGACGGCACCTCTATCATGTTCATTTCATGAACGTACAATGTCTGCCGCCCGGTGTCAAGGATGAAAATTATCGGAAAAAGCGCTGAAGCCAGTCTTTGAAGGCGTAATTGAGGATGGCAAATCCGTAACGGACCGAGGGCACTTTCGAACTGGCGTTCGGGTTATAGTAAGTGCCCGCCGGGACCTCCACGATTTTCAGTCCCGCCCGGTGGCAGGCCACGATGAACTCGGTGTCAAACAGGTACCAATTTCCGATCTGCTCGAAGGGAACCTTTTTCAGAGCCTCTTTGGAGATTGCGCGGAATCCGCTGTGGAAATCCATAAAGTTCATCCCAAGCAGGAGGTTCTGGATTGATGAAGGTTTTTTTGCGCCCCGCCGTACCCTTTGTTCTGGGCATGGCGGAGCAGAATCGTGCGAGGGAGGGAGGTAACGATCTCCGTGGTATTGTCAGAACTGCCGTCATCCAGTACTGCGATTTCATCCACCGGAGGGCACGGGATCTGCGAAAGAACCTCCCGGATGGTCCGGGAGGCGTTATACGCGGGGATGAGGGCCAGAACCTTCGGCGGTCCGTTCGGCACTTAAGGGTCGGAGAATGTGTCCGGGTCCCGGGGGTCGAATGCTTCGGACACGTAGGCCACGACAAAAGACTCCTCCGGTCCCAGGGTTGTGAACGTATGCGAGGTTCCGGGAGGGACGAAGATCTTCTGAGCCGAGGTGTTTCCGTCAATGAGATATTCCTCTGTTTGTCCGGAGGAGAGGTCCTTGAGGATTATTTTGACCTTTCCCTTGAGCACGCAGAACCACTCCGATTTTCTCTTGTGGTAATGATGTCCTCGGACAGTGCCCGGTCTGGAATGGAATCCGTAGACGAGCCCTTTCGGCAGTTCCCGGCAGAAGATCTCCGTGAGCCAGCCGCGTTCGTCTGTTTTTCGTTCGATAGGCGAGAGTTTTTCGTTTGCCGGTGCCGGCGGCATCAGCTCAGCCCAAGCCACCGGTTTGCCGAATAGATGTGCCGCAGCTGATCTTTGCTGAGCCGGCTGAGATACGGAGACGACGTGCGATCGGCATCGAGCCATCCCTCGGCCCGAAGCAGATGGGTGAAGTCGTCCGAGGAGAATCGCTTCGCGTTCTCAGAAGAGTACTCATCCGGTATGCCGCACCGATAGCTCTTGTACCGGGCGAGCAGCTTCGGGATCTCGACGAGCGGTAGGATAACGAAGAACTCTCCGATGTCAATCGAGCGTGTGGCTTCGTTCCGGGAGATGAGGAGCTCGTGGAGCTTCTCACCGGGCCGGATTCCGATCTTTTTTATCTCGATGGGTTTGCCCGGATTCAGATTTCGGCTCATCAGTTTCGCCAGATCCGATATCCGGATCGACTTCATTTTCAGGACGGCCGTTTCCCCTCCCAGGGCGATTGATTCCGCCTGAATGAGGGAGGCGATCGCCATACGCAGCGGGATGAAAAAGCGGGTCATCTCGGGGTCCGTGATGGTAATCTCTCCGAGCCGGAGGATTTGCTCCCTGAAGAGGGGGATGACGCTCCCGCTTGTCCCGATGACGTTGCCCGCCCTGTAGCAGGAAAACACGGTCGGCGCCAGGTTGTTCGCCGCCACAATCAGTTTTTCCGCGGCTAGCTTTGTGACGCCGTAAAGGTTCAGCGGGTCCACCCCTTTATCGCTGGAGACGTAGATGACCTTGTCCACGCGGCAGCGGATGGTGGCGTTGATGACGTTCTGTGTTCCCGCGACGTTGGTCATCACCGTTTCCCAGGGGTTTTCCTCGCAGACGGGAACGTGTTTCAGCGCGGCGAGGTGAAAAACAAGATTTACTCCGCTCATTGCCAGGTCCAGCCGGGTATGGTCCCGCACATCTCCGATGATATAGCGCAGTGCCGGATGGTTTTCAAACCGGCGCTTCGATATCACCTGCTGGGTTTCGCCACGGCTGTAGATCCGGATTTCGGCCGGCCGGTGAGGAAGGATCTGGGAAACCAGCTCGGTGCCCCATGAGCCGGTTCCGCCGGTGATCAGGATGGTTTTTCCCCTGTACCTGGAGAGGGGCCGGTTTCCGTTTCTAGAATGTCTCATGGTTTTTCAGAATATCATCTTGCTTGGTTTTTCGCAACCCGTTATAAATCCATTAGTTGAAGCGATCAGGACGATCAGCGGAACAAAAAGCTGAAGCCGTAATCGGAAAAGAGTACCTAGGTTCGGAACAGCCACGGAGAGAGGGATTGCGATAAGGAGAATGAAGAAAAACAGATAGAGGTTATTCACTCCCCTTTTCTGGAACAGGGCGGCGCCGCATTTGGCCATGGCCGGAATGAACAGAATCATCAGGAACGCTTCCATTCCTGCAAGAAGCTGAAGCGATTTTGCGGAGTTTTTTCCGGTCCATTCCCAGGGGAATGGTGCGAAGAAGAGCAGTGTTAAACCGCGGGGGGCGTATGAAATCAGATCGGCCAAGTTTTTGATCCGGATTCCTGGATCCATGGTGGTTGCGCCGGATTGGTAGAGGATCCCTTCCCTCAGTAATCCCAGATAGCCGGGCAGTTCTCTGATCATCGTTTTTGGCGAGGAGGGATTAAGGTAGCCGAGCATCTCTTTTGAAGAGAAAAAGATGCCGATCCAGACAGGCAGGCAGACGGCGAGAAAAAGCGGCGCGAACCGGGAGAGTTTGTTCCCGGGCCGGCCGCAAAAACGGCGGATGGCCGTGACCATGAACAGAAAGCCCGTTGCGGCGGCAAACCCGGCCCCTATATAACCTCGCATGATGGACAAGAGAAAAACGGACAGGGAGACCGCCGCGAGAGACAGTATCGTTCCTACGCGCTTCGCATCGGCCCTTTCCCAGTACCGGAATATAAAGTGGAAGGCGGCTAATATGAGAAACAGCAGGAAGGATTCTTTCAGCAGTTGGGTTGACCAGAGTACAAGGGAGGGCCAGAAGAGTATCAGGGCTGTTCCCCTCCGAGCGGAGCGGATATCGTCCGTGGACCTCCGGATGATAAGGAAAACAAGAATTGCGGTACAGCTCAGATACCAGGAGTTGAGGAGGGAAACGCACAGAGGTTTCGCTCCCAGAACCAGGTAGAGGATTGCCGTGTAGATGACGAACGGCCATTCCGGACCGAGCGAAGGCAGGCTGTTCCCGGCTCTCCAGGCCTGCGCTACCTGCCCGCCGTATAGGTCGTAGACTTTTGAATCCCAGGCGAAGTTCCAGAATCCTCCGCCCAACTGGTATCTTTCGAGGAACGGCAGTCCTCTGAGGGAGACTTCGAAAAGGAAGAAAGTTCCCAGAATCCTGAGAAAATAAGCGGCTAAGATGAGGTTTCGGGTGAAGCGGTCAACTCCTGCTTTCCGGCATAAATACAGGCTCAGCAGGAAGCCGAGAGCCGCCAGGAGGATCTGCATCAAACCCGGGAGATTTCCGCCCGGAGCGATTTCCGCGCCTTTTCTGGGACTCTGGAGGGAGGGGTCTTTTCTGCGGTTCCGCGGAACAGTTTGGAAAGAAACCAGGAGGAATAAACGATTAGTAGTGTGTCAATCAGAGGGATTCGCCAGCGAATCTCCGTGTTGAAGATCATGCCGGTGATCAGCGTAATCAGCAGAAGCGTGAGAGCCGCGAAGACGGCGTCCGGCCGGCGCTGAGAAAGCCGTCGGAGCAATCCCCAGAACCCGAACAAAAACAGCGGCACGCTGGCCAACCCGGAGACGAGAACCTCTTTGGGTCCGTAAGCCATCGGATGGACCCAGGGCCGCCAGAAGATGCGGAACCGCTCCGTCATCATCCAGAGGCTCCTCCGCGGATCTTTTTTAAAGTTCGCGGCGCCGCGCTGAAAGTAAAAGCGGTCACGCGAGGCCGGACCCAAGCGCCCGATCTCCGATTCGAAAGCGGGCAGTTCCTCCATCCAGAGGTTCTCCTGGATTTTCTTGAATTCTTCCGGGGTTCCGGCGCGGAACAGGCGCGCGCTTGTGTCCGAGTTCCCGATCCAGAAATTGAGGCCCGAGCCGTCCAGAATCAGCGAGAATTCGTTCCAGCGCCGGTGCGCCCACAGAGAGATCGGCGAGATCACAAGGGAGCCGACAGCCGCCGTTAACACCGCCGCCGCGAGCCCTTTTTTTAGGTTATTTTGGAACGCAAGCAGGATTGCCAGCATCGCGCCCGGCAGGGTCAACAGGATGGTTCCCTTGATCAGCGCCGCGCACCCGAAAGCAGCGCCCGCCAGCAGTGCCGAATACAGGTTTTTTAGATCTAAAAGCCGGAACAAGAAGAAGTAGTTCAATAGGACGAAAAATGTAAAAAAGGTTTCCGGCGCGATGGTCGCGCAGTGGTAGATCAGGAACGGGTGGCATGCGAACAGCCCCAGCGCGATCAGTCCGGCCGGCACGCCACCGATCGTCATGCCGATGCCGAAAAGGAGCCAGCCCGCCGCAGTCGCGGCCGCGCTCTGGACCACCCGTACGGCGGTGAAATTTTCAATCCCGAAGATCTTGTAGAGGCCGCCGAGCAGAAACGGGTAGCCCGGCGCCCGGTAGACGATCATAGGCTCCATCTCCGGCGGGTAGAACCCCCGCCCCTGCGCGACGGCGGTAGCGACCCGGGAATAATCGTACCCGTCGGCGTAGAAATAATCGCCCGCCGGAATCTGGAGCATGAAGACGATCCGGAGGATGAAGCCGAGCGCCAACAAACCGAACAGGGCCTGCTTCTGCCTCGGGCTCATCGGGCGGCCACGGCCAGCTTGGGGCCGTTTTCAAGCGGCTGATCCGGCCGCTTGCTCAGCTGAATCCCCATCGTATCCCCTTTTCTGCAAGCCGCCGCTAGCAAAGTGAACAAGGTTACCGGAACCGCCAGCAGCGCACCGGTACAGGCTTCCAGCAGCAAGAGGTATTTAGGAAGCGGTTTGCCCTGCCCCTGGCTCGAGAGTGCCCGGAAGAATGCGTGGTCATCCCGGAAAATGGCGCTTAAAAGGCTGAATAGCACCGTCGCGGGGCTGTATTCAACCGAGAAAAACCGGATCTGTTCGATTTTCAAACCCGCTTTTTCCGCCAGCAGTTCCAGCGAAGCCGGCGTGAAATGGAACCGGTGCCTCGGCAAATCGTAGGCCAGCCAGTCGGTTTTGAGCCAGCGGGCTGAAAGGGATCCCGCGTTCGGCAACTCGACGGTGATCAGCCCGCCCGGCGCCAGCACGCGGCGGGCTTCCTTCAATTGTTTCAGCGGGTCCGCGAGGTGCTCAACGACGTGAACTATCGAGATGAAGTCAAAGAAGCCGTCTGGGTAGCCGGCTTGGAGCAGATCCCCGTGGAAGACGTTTTTCAGGCCGAGCTGTTCCCGAGCGAACCGGGCCGCGGAGAGAGAGACCTGGGTGCCGTAGACTGGATGCCCGAGCTGCTGGAGCCGCTGGAGCGTGTAGCCCCGGCCGCAGCCGATGTCCAGCACCCGGCCGTTTCCGGCCTTGCCCCGGAGAGTCCGGTGGATCCGAGCGGCGCGCCGGTTCCGGAAAAACCGCATGAATCGCTCTGCGAGACTGAGCTGGAACCGGTCGGCGTTCCCTTCGGAATAGTAATCCTCGTAGAGGGCCGCCAGCTCTTTTTCGGAGAGAACGGGTGTCGTGGAAATCAGGCCGCACCCTCCGCAGCGCAGCAGCGTGTAGGGCCCGCGGCGGAGATGGACCTCCTGTCCGGACGCAGTCTCGCAGAGGGAGCACTCTGCCCTCACATAAAGGCTCATAGCGCTTTCTTCGATACCGTCGATGGGAGCAGCGAGAGCGTTCTGCCGCTCTCCTCGAAAATGGGATACCTGCGGATTCCCGCCCGATGGAGCAGGAACTTGGCCGTTGTGTCCAGGACGCCGATGCCGTATTGGATGCTCCGCGGAAGGTTGATCGAGGAGGCTTCCCCGAAATAAAGCGTTGGGCAGGTGATTTCCGCGATTTCGTAACCGAAATAGACCAGTTGGACGAGCATCTCGTTGTCGAACACGAAATCATCCGAGTTTTCTTCCAGAGGCAGTTCCAGCAGAACCTTCCGGGAGAACGCCCGGTAGCCCGTATGGTATTCGGAAAGCTTCCGGCCGAAGCAGAGGTTCTGTGCCAGGGTCAGCACGCGGTTCGCGGCGTACTTGTGCAGGGGCATCCCTCCCGCGAGGGCTCCCTTTCCGAGCACCCGGGAGCCGAGGACCGCCTCGTAAACCCCGTAGGCGATCATGGAGGCCATCGCCTGGGTCAGCTTCGGGGTGTACTGGTAGTCGGGGTGGACCATGACCACGATGTCGGCGTCATGCTCCAGCGCCGTCCGGTAGCAGGTTTTCTGGTTTCCGCCGTAGCCCCGGTTTTCCGGATGGATCACCGTTTTGATCCCCAGCTCGCGCGCCACCTGGGCGGTGTTGTCCCGGCTGGCGTCGTCCACGAGAATGACTTCGTCAACCACGTCGAGAGGGATCTCGTCGTAGGTTTTCCGGATGGTCCGCTCCGCGTTGTAGGCCGGCATGACGACGACAATTTTCTTTCCGTTGATCATGTTTTTAGCGTCCCGGAAACTCGGCTTTTGAAAAATGCCTCGACTGTTTCCAACACATACCCGATCATCTCCTCTGTCAGTCCGGGATACACCCCGATGAAGAAAGTGTCCCGCATGATTTTATCAGCCTGCTCCAAGGTTCCGGCCGTCCGGTGAGGAATACTTTGAAAGGCCGGCTGGCGCAGCAGATTTCCGCCGAAAACCGACCGGGTTTCGATCTTTGCGTTCTCCAGGTGAGTCACCAGTTCTCCCCGCGAGGAGTCTTCCTTGACTGTCAGCGCGAAACCGAACCAGCAAGGGTTTGCCCTTGGGTCCCGTGTTGGCAGGATAAGAAATTCCTCGAACGGTTTGAGCCCCTCGTAGAGGAGGCCGAAATTCCGCCGCCTCTTGGCGACGAAGTCCTCCAGCCGGTCGAGCTGGGCCAGGCCGACCGCCGCCTGCAGGTCGGTCGGTTTGAAATTATAACCGATGTGGGAGTAGATGTATTTGTGGTCGTAGCCTTTCGGAAGCCCGCCCAGTTCCCAGTCGAACCGTTTGCCGCAGGTGTTCGACTCTCCCGGCACGCACCAGCAGTCCCGTCCCCAGTCACGAATCGACCGGGCCGGTTTAGAAAGGGCTGTTTTGTTGACGACAAGCCCCCCTCCTTCCCCCATGGTGATCTGATGGGCCGGATAGAAGCTCAGCGTGGCCAGCTCGCCGAATGTTCCCAGTTTTTTCCCCTGAAAGGTTCCCCCCAGCGCGTCGCAGCAATCTTCAATAAGGTAAAGGTTATGCCGTCTGACGATTTCCGTGATCGCGTCCATGTCGCAGGGCACTCCCAGGGTGTGCGCGATCATGATCGCTCTCGTTTTCGGGGAGACCGCCCGCTCGATGAGCTTCGGGTTGATGTTGTAGGTGCCGATCTCGGCGTCCACGAAGACCGGCACGAGGCCGCAATGGACGATCGGGGCCAATGTTGTCGGGAAGCCGACCGCGCAGGTGATGACTTCATCGCCCGCTTTAAGGGGGTTCTGTATCTGTGGAGACATGAGGGTCATGACCGCCAGCAGGTTCGCCGTGGAGCCGGAATTGACGCAGAGAAAGTCCCTCGCTCCGAAACTGTCCCTCATACGTTTCTCGAATTTATCCCCGTAAGGCCCAAGCGTCAGCCAGAAGTCCAGCGCGCTGTCCACCAGGTTGGTCATTTCTTCCGGACCGAACACTCTGCCGGCATAGTGGACCTTGCTCTGGCCGGGCGTAAACTCTTTTGGGCCGTGGACGAGCCGGTAATAGTCCGCAACCTTCTCGAGGATTTCCTCCTTCAGTTTTTTAGGATCAGCTGTTGGCATAGCGGTTTCTGAACCATGCGACAGTTTTTTCAATCCCCTGCTCCAGCGAAACGGCCGGCTGCCAGCCGAGGAGTTCCCTTGCGCGGGTGACATCGGCCTCGACGCGCCAAATCTCATTCTCCCGGTCGGGAATCGCGCCGAATGCCGGCTCGATACCGGGGAAATGGCTTGTGACCGCCGAAACAAGCTCTTTCAGCGCGATCGGCCTGCCCGAAGCGATGTTCATGACGGCCGGCATCCTGATCGGGGCTTCGGCGGCCTTCAGGTACGCCTCCACAACATCGTCTACAAACAGGTAATCCCGTACCTGCCGGCAGGTCGTCAGCCTCGGGGATTCGTTTTTCATACAGGAGCGGATCACCGTTGGAACGAACTTATAATCCCCCTCCCCCGGCCCATAGACTGAAAAGGGCCGCAGGATCACGACCGGGAGCTTGTCCTGGGAGGCCATCTTCAGAGCGATCGTGGTAGCGGTCGCTTTCGATGTGCCGTAGACTCCAACCGGCTCGAGAGTCTCCTCCTCTTTCATCGGATGGTCTTTTGCCCCGTACTCCGCCCATGTTCCGGTGGCGACAATTCTGCGGCAGAGGGTTGCCTTCAGGCCTTCCAGCAGGTGTACCGTTCCCCGAACGTTGATATCCACGGCCAGCCCCAGCTCATGTTCATCGTAATTGACACCGTAAGCCGCCAGGTGGAAGACGGTGTCCGGCGAGGCTTCGGCGCAGGCTGCGCGCACTTCCTCCAGGTTCCGGATGTCAACGGTCTTCAGCCGGATGCGCTGTTGCGCCTCATCCAGCCGCCATAGCCGGTCGGAAGAGGCGGACCAGGCATGCACATCGGCCCCGAGCCCCGCAAGCTGTTTTGCCAGATGAGATCCGATGAATCCTGTCGCTCCGGTGACAAGAACCTTGCGCTCTTTCCAGTAGGCCGTGTTCATGGGATATGTCCGGGAAACCGGCGAAGCACTTCCTCCGTTAGCGGTTCTTTAAGCTCCAGACGTAAGGGATTTTGTCGGAATGGGGGTCAAGCCTCTGCATTTCGGCCGGATCGTGCGGAATCGTGGCGCAGTTCGCGACAATCGCAGGCGATGCGCCGATCCCTTTAAAACCGTTCCAGACCAGCGGGGGCACCTTGACCAGCGCATAGTTGGAGTCACCGATAAAAATCTCCTGGACGGCGCCGAACGTCCGGGAGCCCTGCCGGTCGTCGTAAAGCACAAGTTTGATCAATCCGCTGACGACCGCGTAGTTCAGCGTCATTGTGGAGTGCAGGTGCCAGCCCTTGACCACGCCCGGGTAGACCGTTGAAAAATAAATCTCGCCGAATTTTTCAAAATGGGGGTCGCTGTTCTTGAGCATGTGCATGATTTTCCCCCGCTCGTCCGGGATTTGGTTCAGCGGGTGGATCAGCACCCCGTCAATCATTGTTTGTCCCCGCCCTGAAGAAATCCTGGTACCAGCGGATCGTGCGTGTCAGGCCTTCCTCGGTGCTGAAGACAGGATTCCAGCCGAGCTTTTTCTTCGCCTTGCTCGCGTCCAGGTACTGGTGCGGGATCTCGTTTGAGATCTGGTTGAGGACGACCGGCTGAAGGTCTTCTCTCCTCATGAGCTTGAGTATCTGCAGCGTGATTTGTGAAACCGACATCGGCTGTTCGTAGCTGAAGTTCACCGCCTCCCCCGCAAGCGACGGGTCTTCGATCAGCCTCTGCGCGAGCCGCAGGTAGGCGGTGGCGCCGTCCTCCACGTAGAAGTAGTCGCGGGTCATCTTGCCGTCGGAGCGGATCACCGGCTTCTCGTTGCGGATCACGGACCGAATCGTGCCCGGGATGATCCGGTTCCAGTTCAGGTCTCCCCCGCCGTACAGGTTGCCGCAGCGGGCGATCGCCACAGGTGTGCCGTACGATTTAGCGTAGGTCTGCGCGATCAGGTCGGCGCAGGATTTGCTGACGTCATAGGGGTGCCGGCCGACGAGAGGGGCCTCCTCCCGGTACGGCAGTTCGGCCTGCGTCCCGTATGCCTTGTCCGAGGAGGCCAGAACGATCCCCCTCACCGTCGGGGCCCGGCGCGCCGCTTCCAGAACGGTCCATGTGCCGCGGATGTTGGTGTCGAGCGTGGAGAGGGGGTTCCGGTTCGCGATCGTGACGATCGTCTGTGCGGCCAGGTGGAAGACCGCGTTGATCTCATATTCGCCGAGAACCCGCTCCATCAGCTCCTGGTCGGTGATCTCCCCGCGGACGACCCGGACCTGCTCGATGAGGCCTGACCGGCAGAGCTCCGACTGGGGGACCCAGTCCCGCATCAGCACGACCACATCGGCGCCGGCCTTCCGGAGGGTTCCGGTCAGCCAGCTTCCCTGCAGGCCGCTGGCTCCGGTAACAAGCACCGGCCTGTCCCGCCAGAACGCCGCGTCTGTCTTCAGTTCCAGATTTTCCATGGGGCCTTTCCGCTGTTCCAGAGGTCGTTCAGCAGTTTGAATTCTCGGTAGGTGTCCATCGGCTGCCAGAACCCGGCATGCGGGTAGACGGCTAGCTGTTTGTCCTTCGCCAGCCGCTGGAGCGGTTCCTGCTCAAGCACGAGGCTGTCCCGACCGTCGAAATATTTCTCAAGGAATTTCCGGTGGAACACGAAGAACCCGCCGTTGATCATCCCTTCGGTCACCTGGGGTTTCTCATTGAACTGGACTGCCTTATTTTCGGCATCCACTTCCAGTTCACCGAACCGGCCGGGAGGACGGACGCCGGTCACCGTTCCGATCTTTCCGTGCTTCCGGTGGAACTCCAGCAGTTTTGTGAGATTGATGTCCCCGAGGCCGTCTCCGTAGGTCAGGCAGAAAAGATCTCCGGTCAGGTATTTCCCCGCTCGGAACACCCTGGCCCCTGTTTGCGCCGCGAGCCCGGTTTCCGCGAGCGTGACCTTCCAATCCTCCCCGTTTCCGTGGTGGTTCGCGTGGTACTCTACCTGCTGTGAATTCCCCAAACGGACCGTGAAATCGGCCTGGTAAGCCTGGTAGTTCAGGAAGAAGTCTTTGATAATGTGGCCCTTGTAGCCAAGGCAGAGGATGAAATTACGAAACCCGTGCGCTCCATAGAGCTTCATGATATGCCACAGGATGGGATGCCCGCCGATCTCCAGCATCGGTTTCGGCCTAAACTCGGTCTCCTCGTGCAGGCGGCTTCCCAGCCCGCCGCAGAGGATCATGACGGGTGGCCTCCCTTCCTCTATATTCGGTCTTTTTGTTCCCATCTCAGTCTCATTTTACCACGAGGGAAAGTTCCCTGGATAGGTTCCGTAGCGGAAGAAGGTCGAGAAAAACCTCCGCCAGTGTTTCCCTGCCGTATCTCTGGGCCGTCCGGGTGCTGTTTTGCGCTAAGGATTTCCGCAGATCTTCCTGAAGGCAAACGGTCCGGATTGCTTCGGCGAGCGCTGCCGGCTGGGCGGCCGGGACCAAAAGGCAGTTGATCCCCTTCTGCGCGTATTCGGAGACTCCGCCGCAGGCTGTTGTGACGACTACGCACCCGCAGGCCATCGCCTCCAGCGGCGGCAGAGGAAACCCTTCCATCAGCGATGAGAGAACGAAAATATCGCAGCGGCGGTAGAAAGCGGCCATTTGCTCCTCCGATGTGGCATGAACAGCCTCGGATTCAATTCCCTTGGGCAGAGGGACTTCTCCGGCAACAGGAGAGGCAACGAGAATGGTGAGATCCCGGCGGAGGTCGGGCAGCTGTTCAAGTGCTTTCAAGAAATCACCGTAGCCTTTTGTCCCCCCCTTCCGGCCGATTGTTCCGATTGTTAGTTTTCCGGATCTCTTTTGTCGTTGAGCGGGGGTGAATACCTGCAGGTTCAATGCCGGCGGATAGACGACGCGCGCGTCCGGCCGGCCGATCTTTTCCTTCACCCAGCCGGAAACGCAGAAGATTTGCACCGGCAGCCGGTAGCTGAATGTCGCCAGCCGGTAACGGAAGAACCGGCTGACCGGCCCCGCTTCAGCCAGCCTGCCGTGGCTGCCGGCCTCGTACGCCTGGAGATACCAGAAAATTTCCGGTTTTCGTTTCTGAAACCGGCTCGAGAGCCAGGTGCACCAGGCGGTCAGGTAATAGTTCGGCAAGACCAGCTCCGTCTCCCGTGCGCTGATCACGCAGAGCTTGAGGTAATAAAAGAGCTGGCGCACCGTTTTCGGCAGGAACCGGGGACCGCAGGAGATTATCCGGACCGAAACCCCGGGCTCAATCGGGAACGGGCATTCGGCCCCGTAATCGGGCGCGAGGAACAGCACGGTTGATCCCCGGCGCGCTATTGCGTTGGCCAGCAGGACGAGGACCTTCACCCCGCCGGAGATGTGAAACGACCCCACCGGTATTGTGATGCGGGAGGTTGTCATCCCTGCCCCTTCAGCGACCAGGCCCACCGCCGCAGGCGCCTGCTCGTTTTGCCGCCTAAAAGGGAGCCCCCTCCGACTCTCCAGAACTGGGAATCCTGCACAATCGCCGGCGTTGTGCCGAACGCCTTCTTGAGGTAGCGCCGGGCGGAGATGGAATCGCCGCACAGGTTGGCGCTGTAGGCCACCGTCACGTATCCCCTGGCCTGGGCGTAGCTCTTCAGCGGTCGGAGTTTTTCCGAAATGGAGCTGTCCGAGAAGAGCTGTTCGAGAACCTGGAGCCTCTCTTTCGCCCATCCCTCAGGGTCCGACGAGGTCTTCGATCCAGTCCAAAGCCGGAACCGGGCCAGGGGCGGCCCCTCCACCCGGCCAAAAACAACACCCTTTGCTGCGGCCCGAAGCCAGAGGTCGTAGTCGAGGCAGTACCTGAGCGAGAGGTCCAGCATGCCAATTTTCTCCAGGGCCTGCCGCCGTATGAAGACGGTCGGCTGCGGGATGAAATTTTCAAGCAGGAGGCGCTTGAGGCTGAACTCCGGCGGAGAATAGGTCCTCTCCTCCGGCTGGCCCGTGAAGAAGGAGTTGCACGGTCCATAAACGATGCCGGTTTCCGGATATTTTTCGAAATAGGCGGCGGCCGCGGCGATTGCGCCAGGTTTGTATTGGTCATCCGCGTTAAGATAGGCCAGGATATCGCCGGAAGATTTCTGCCAGCCCCTGTTGATCGCGTCGGCTTGGCCCTTGTCTTTTTCACTGACCCATGAGGCCAGCCGGTCCGAATGCCTTTTCAATATATCGATGCTGATGTCGGAGGATCCTCCGTCCAGCACGTGGTACTGCACGCGGGGATAGGACTGGTTCAATACGGAAAGGACCGTTTCTTCCAGGAATTGCGCCTGGTTATAAGAGGGGGTGACCACAGAGACAAGGGGCCGTGGGATCACGATCGGACAAGCTCTCTGTATAGCTTCTCGAACCGGCCGGTCTGGAGCCCTTCGCTGTATTCCCGTTCGCAGACCTCCCGGCATCTGAGTCCCATCCGTGTCCGCAGAGGGTCGTCCTCCAGCAGCAGCAGTATCCCTTTCGCCAGGTCCTCCGTGCTGCCCGGTGAAGCGGCGTACCCCGTTTCCATCTGGCGGACCGCTTCCGGGACCCCTCCGACTGCGAAGGAGACAACCGGCGTCCCGCAAGCCATGCTTTCCAGTATCCCGTTGGGCAAGTTATCCGCGAGCGTGGGGAGCACGAAGAGGTCGGCGGCCGAATAGGCGAGCGCCAGCGCGGCGTCGTTCGAGATGTTCCCAAAACACTTTACCTCGACCGGTGTTTCCGGCCGGAACGATTCCGCCCCTTCCCCCACGATGAAAAGGACCGTCTCTTTCAACGCCGGCACGATCATCGCCAGCGCTTCCTTCAGGTGTCCCGCCCCTTTCCGTTTGGACTGGATCGAGGGGGCGCTGAAGAGAATGACTTTCCGTCCGGGATCTATACCGAACTTTTTTTTCGCCTCGGGTTTCGCGGTTGGTGTGAAAACCTCGATGTCCAGGCCGTTCGGGATGAAGCGCAGATCAAACCCTCCGAGCAGAGGGCTTTGCTTTGCCAGTCCGGCGAGCCATTTCGAAGGACAGACGATCGTCAGCCTTGAACGACCGTAGATCTGTTTTTTTGTGTTCCACAGCAGGCGCGTGGTGTCCCGGGACAGCGAAGGATACTCCTCGGGGTGCGGGCAGCTGCCGCAGCCGGTCTTCCAGCGCTCACATTCGTAGGAGTATGAGCAGTGTCCGGTAAACGCCCACATGTCCGAGAGCCTCCAGACGACCGGTTTGCTGCGACTTAACGGCACAAGGGTTTTGTGGCTGAAATAGCCGCCGTGGGTGTTGAAGACCTGAATCAAATCGGCTTCCCTGACCCAGCGCATGCCGGGTATGAAGAGGGATGAGGGGTAGAAAAGGTAATGGAACCCGGCCCGATCAAAGAGAGAACCGGTGAACTGGTCGATCCGGCTTAAGCGCCCGCCGAGAACGCGCACATCCGGGTCGTCCAACGATTTGTGGCCGACCAGCATGCGGGAATCCACGCCGATTTTCTTCAGGCCCTTGTGCAGGCGGTAGGCCGCCCTCCCGGAACCGCCGGCATTGTCCCATGTGCTGATGTGGAGAACGCGCAGAGGTTTCAACGGCAGTCAAGTTTTCGGGGCCAGCTCGGAACCGGCTGGCTGCCAGTCCCAGGAATGGGGCACGGCCACGCTTCCCCATGAGTTTCCGGATGGGAGAACCAAGAGACCGCTGGAGCCGTCGTCAATCACCGAGAACTGACCCGCTCTAGAAATCTGATCGGCAACCCCCTCCAGGCCCCGGTCTGTTTTCAGCGCGGCGGTAACCCAGTACTTGCCGGGCAATAGAGGCAAGCTTTTGACGCGGCAGACAATCTGCCCTTTTGGCGCGATGTCTCGGAACGATCTAAGCTGGGACATCGCTGTTGTGCAGGAAAACACGTTGACGCCGCTGATATCCGTTATGCCAATCATCGCGATCAAGTGGGGGATCGAAACGTTTTCTCGGGCTTTATAACCGATGATGAACTCCGCTTGGTTACATGACCTGAGAAGCCCCGCTTCACCCCCCGGACCGGCCGCTTCAAAACTTGTCACGCGGACGTCTCCCGCTCCGATACGATCCTTCCGATCGGCCAGACAGCAGGCGCCGGGCATCATCTGTTCTTCGGCGTATTGTGTGTAAGCTTGTATGACCTCGTCCGGTTTCCCGATCGTGTGGATTCTGCCGCTTTGGAGCATCATTGCTTTGGAGCAGAACGATCGTACGGCGCTCATATTATGGCTGACGAAAAGGACCGTTCGGCCGCCCGAAGCGACTTCATCCATCTTATTCAAACATTTTTCCTGGAACGCCATGTCTCCTACGGCAAGCACCTCGTCAATCAGGAAAATCTCCGGTTCCAAGTGCGCGGCGATTGCAAACGCCAGGCGGACCTGCATGCCGCTCGAGTAGCGCTTCATCGGAGTATCGATGAACATGCTGACGCCTGAAAAATCTACAATCTCATCGAACTTTCTGTTGATCTCGCGGCGGTTCATTCCCAAGATAGCGCCGGAAAGGTAAACATTGTCCCTGCCTGAGAGCTCGGGATGAAAACCTGTGCCGACCTCCAAAAGAGAGCCGACGCGGCCTCGGATAGAAACTTGCCCCTCGGTCGGCTCGGTGATTCTGGAAAGGATCTTCAGAAGTGTGGATTTTCCGGTGCCGTTTGTGCCGATGATACCCAGCACCTCCCCCTTCTTCACATCGAACGTCACATCTCTCAGTGCCCAAATTCTCTGATCCACCGATTTGCCATTCCTCCGAAAGAATCCTGTCACGCCTTCGGAAACGGTATCCCGGAGTGACTTGTACCTTTCCCGCGAGCCTATCCGGTATTGTTTGCCGAGCCCTTCGGATCGAATGACGATATCGCTCATCGAGGCCCTCCGCCTGCAGAAAGCGATACAGAGGAGATCGCAGCGTCTTCGGCCAAACGGCAACGGGTTTCCGGCTCACTGCAGAGATAATCGGGCTCTGCGGACGATGCAGCCCACTCGGAAAAGGCGTTGAGATCCTCGGCCTTTAAGAGCTGATCGAAAGAGGTCAAGCACAGCTTGAAGTCGTGGGCGAGGGGGTTTCCGTCCAACGCGCGATAAAGGAGCTCGAAACTACGGAAACGCCAGGGGCGTACTTTAAAGAGCGTGTAAGCATGCCGCCTGGCCAAATCAATCTGCTCAGGCGTCATGGGGGGTATCCTGTCAATGGATCTGACCTTTGACAGATAGTCCTCCTGAGAGGCCGAATCAAACGTGAAACCGAGGCCTGCGTACCTGCCGGTGCCGGCCGTCAAGACAGGGATCCCGTGACACGGCATCTCGATGCCGATGGTCCCTCGGACGGTCAGACAGTAATCGGCTAATGAAAAAAGCGAATAGGTAGAGATTTTCGTCTCGGGCATCATGAGCTTGATGTGCCCGGGGAGTTTTCCGAAACGGGACCGAATCGCGGTGATATCGCTGACTTCCCCTGTCTTTCCTATCAATTTCAGCTTCCAGACATAGTCTGGGTGAATCTTGACTATCCAGTTGACCCGGGGATTGTCGGAGGCGGCCCGTACGGTCTCCAGGAGCCACTCTTCATAGCTGTCGAAAAGGCTTTCTCCGAAAAAGAAGGTGGCGTCCCAGAGCACATGGGAAAAGATGACCGCAGTTTTCTTGCCGCGGTCCAAACCGAGATCCGATGCAACCTCGCCGGGATCTTGGATCACCTTGTCATTCGTCGTGTATTTTCTGTCGAACCAGGTGCCGGACGCGTAGCGGTTTTTCAAATCATCTAAAATATCTTCGTTCCGCCCGGCAGGCCATGGGGCGGAACGGATGGCGTTCCATGTTTTCGGCGACACGGAAAACGGATGCAGGCTTTTCGTGTCTCTTGAATACCGCTTGAGTATAAACGCTCCCTTGGATTGCGCTCCCACCCATTGAAGCGTGTCCACTCCCCTGGCAAGCGCACTATCGAAAATTTCCCCGTAGGGGGTATAGCCCCGCTCGTTGACTAAGACTTTTTGAGGATGAATGCGGTCGAACAGCTTTTCAGCCGCCAGCACCGCTTGAAGCGATTTAGGGAGCCATTCCGCCAGAAACGCAACGACGGCTGGATTTTTCAGATTGACGGAGCCCACGAGCATGTTCCTGGTCAGCGTCGAGAGCAGGTGGCGGCCGACCTCCGAGCCTCTGTAAGACAGATGCATGAGCGTTTTGAAATCCAGCGGTTCGCTGAGAATCCGGGCTGCATCTTGCGCAGCTTGCCGCGAGATGGCGCCGTCTACCAGATCCTCCATGAAGATAAACCGGCGGATGCCGAATGAGCGGAAATACTGCGGCGCGTACCGGCAGGCCCTGTACGTCAAAATCACGGGCGAAAATCCCTTCAATTGCAGGGATTTTGCGAGCAACCCTTCGATCTTGTTCTGCTGTGGAAAATCAGCAAGGCTGACGACAAGCACGCTGCCGTCTTTTTCCATGGAAACGTCTGGGCCGAGGACAGCTCGGTGCCTGTAGCTGAACGACCAGCAGTCCGACTGCAATCTCCAAGCCTGATTGAACCGGCGGGGATCCCTCACAGCCTCCGTCAATTTTCTAGCAAGACTCCGGTTTTTGAAATAGGATGTTTTCATCTTTTTTCTAGGAGCGCCTCGGCGATCTTAAGGTCGGCCATCGAATCAATATCCACAGATTCGAGCGGCTCCATGATGAGAGGAACACACCTGGATCCATACAGCCCTTTTTCTTCTAAAACCAACCGCCAGACGGCGAGGACGGCAGGGCCGTTGCGCGCATACCGGGCCGGTTTATCCTGCCGCTGGAGTGCCGTTCTCTTGCCCGGAAGCGGCAGAAGCCGTCCGTTCTTGATCTCCATTTGGCAAGGTGCTAGGAACTGGTGCGGAACCGGGATGACGCTTACCACGGAGTCGGCCTTGCTGTCGATCAGCAGTCGGACAGCCGAATCAATGTGGCTTGCCTTCCTCAGAGGTGACGTGGGCTGGAGCAGCACCACAACGTCAGGTCGTGCGCTGGAAACGGCCTTCACTGCGTGCCGGAGTACGGCCAGCATAGGCGTGCCATCTGCGGCCAGCTTCGCGGGGCGCAGGAACGGGACCTCCACGCCGTGCCGCTGAGCGCAGGAGGCGATCTCCTTGCTGTCCGTGCTGACGATAACACGGGTAAGGCTTTTGGCAGAAAGCGCCTGTTCGCATGTGTGAACCAGAAGGGGTTTACCCGCCAATGGAATGAGATTCTTGTTCGGAATTCCCTTCGATCCGCCGCGAGCCGGGATGACGCCCAGGACCTTCATTGTTTTCTCCGGGACTTGCTCATGAGGATGTCCAGGAGGTAGTTCCGCCCTCGGCTGCCAACAAGGGCTAAACCAAGCGTTGTTGCCCCTAGGATCCACTTCCTCCGTTTCAGATAAGGCAACGCCAGCTCCGCCAGCCCTTTTTCCCTCTGGTAAGGATCGGAGAGGAGCGCGGAACCAAGCGCTCGATGGAAACAGCGATCTGCTTCCGGCCGGTTCCCGAGCTTGCGGTAAGCCTCCGCGGCCATGAAGAAAAGGCGGTGTCTATTCCCCCGGTTGCTGGCGCTGAGCAATTCTGCCGTCACTTCATTGAGGATCTTATCCGCCTCCTCCGGCTCGCCGCACTCCATGGCCTGCCGGATCCGTACCGCGGGGCCAACATCCTCTCTCGGGAACCTGCCGTCGATGGGAGGATGGTCCAGTGTTGGAGGCAGAGCAAAAAATACGGCATTGGAACGGATATTCCTCCGCTCCGCGAAGTTTTTGCGGGCTGAGACAACCGCCGGGTTTGCTTCAGCCGAACCAACGAGGGAAATATCCAACCTCTGCTGCGCAGCCCATGCGAGAAACTCTCTGGCTTCCGATGAAGCCTCTTGTTCATCGACAAAGGAGATGTCCTGAAGGAACACATGGCCGTTGATTCGGGGAAACAGCTTCTCGATGTACCATTGAGCGAAGAAATCCTCGTGACAGCTGTCCAGCAGGACAAAGTTCACCCTGCCGGGCACCTGCTCCGTCGTATGGCGAGCGTCGCCTAAATGCAGAACCAAGCGATTTTGATCCCATTCCCTGCATTGGTTTCCGCGGATGACCAACTCTGAGGATTTGCAACCGATTCGCTTTTTGAGCTCAAAAGAATGGAGAGTTCCCGTCCCGTTGGCTGTCAGAGCGGCCAAGATATAATTTGTTGACCAACCGGTATCCGGAGAGATCTCAAAAACCACCTTGGGCTGCGATTCCCTTAAGGTCAGGTAAAGGATCTCTCCTTCCACGTCCCCAAAGGTGGTGTTGTAGCCGCGTTTCCGCATGGCATGATATTGCTCGCGAAGCTTTCTAGAAAGCGACAGCAGCTCTGGAGCGTATTTTCGGTAAAGGCTCTCTACCTGCATCAGTAATTGATCTTTTTTTGAATAACCGGGTTAGAGGTGGCTAAAATTTCGGAGATCTGTATACCCGCCCGTCCGTCCCCGTAAATCGGCTCGGAGGCTCGCCGACGGTTGCGTATCTGCGCTTGAATGGCAGCGGTGATCTCGTCCTGGCTGTATCCGACGTCTATGACGTTCGAACCGCGCTGCCGCCCTTGCTGGCGTGTTCCGATATTGACCGCCGGAAGACCCAAGAAAGCTCCCTCCCGAATTGCGGCGCTTGAGTTTCCTACAATACAGCTGGTCTTTGTCATTAATTTGATGTACGTTTCGAACGGTATGTGTTTGAAGAAGTGCATTTTCGAAGCGTTTTGGTGCTCCCGAAATTTTCGGATCCCCTGAGCCACATGCTCGGAGCCGGCGTCCGCGTTGGGCCAGAGAATGATGGCAGGATAGCCGCACTGGGAGACGGCAGAAAGGGTCTCCGTGATATGCTGCTCCCCTTTCCCGTACTCGGTGGTCACGGGGTGCTGGGAGACGATGACGAACGGTTCCTCCAAATTGAATTTTTCGCCGACCCCTTCGTGGAACAGTTCTGCACTCAAAACGTCAATACTTTGCTTCTGTATCTCGGCAACCAGGTCGATTCTGGGGCAGCCTACCATGTGGACCGTCTCAGGCCTCTCCCCCATCCGGATAATCCGCTCGGCGGCCTCCGAGCAGGCGGGAAAATGGATATGGGCAAATTTGGTGACGGCATGCCGGATTGACTCGTCGATCGTCCCGGAGATTTCCCCTCCCATGGTGTGCGCTAAGGGGATGTTCATGTACGCGGCCGCCAGCGTTGTCGCCATCGTCTCAAAGCGGTCCCCAACAGTGAGCACAATGTCAGGCTTTAACTGCTCGAAGACGGTCGGCAGTTCCAGCAGACCCAGGCCGGTCGATTTTGCCATCGTGGTCGGGGTTTCCCCCTCGACCAGCATGTGGACCCGGGCGGCCGGCTTAAAACCGTCTTTCTCGATCAGATTGACCACCGATCCGTAACGGTCCAGCAGCGCGGAGGCGCAGACCACCACCTGCAGTTGAAGGTCGGAACGGGCCTGGATCGCGCGCATCGCGCTCTTGATGCTGCTGTAATTCGCACGGGAGCCGACGACCACCGTAATCTTACGCATGCCGGCGCTCCTTTGTTTTGTGCAAGCCGCTGTGTTTCCCGTTCCGCAGGTCTTTCCAACGCAGCAGCGTATCGGCCTTGATCGTCCGCCCCGATTTTCTGCCGAGAACCAGAGGCAGTTCCGCTGCAGGAATTCCACTGCCGGGCTTCTTCACATCGAGCATCTCGGCAGTCAGCGTCGTCCCTTCTGCGACATTGACTCGCGTCACCAAAGACTTCTGAAATATCTGCTTCATCGCGCGGTACCGGCCGATCTTGTTCTTGTCGACCGGAGACCCTAGCATCGTCTCAATCGCGCGGATGCCCCTGATCATCTCGGCGAATTCGGCCGGCTCGAGCGAATGCTTCGCATCGCTGCCGTACATTTTCCGGCTCAGCGTAAAGTGCTTCTCAATCGTTTCGGCGCCCAGCATTGCGGCGGCAAACGCCGCGTAGTTCGTCAGCGTATGGTCCGAGAGGCCGACCGGCAACCTGTAGCGCTCACGCATCTCCTGCAAAACGTTGAGCCCAACTCTTTCGTAGGGGCACGGGTACTCGGAGGTGCATTGGAGCACAGTGATCCGTTTCGTGCGCCGCCGGAGTGTTTCCACTGCCTGGTCCAGCTCGGCCCAGGAGTTCATGCCGGAGGAGAGCAGAATCGGTTTGCGGGTCGCAACGATCCGCTTGAGCAGAGGAATGTTCGTGACCTCGCCGGAAGGAATCTTGTACCGTTTGACCCCCAACTGCTCGAGCAGCACGACCGCTTTCAGCGAGAACGGAGAGCAGAGAAACTCCACGCCTAGCCTTTCGCAGAACGATTTCAAGGTGCGCCATTCGTCCAGAGTAAAGGCGGTTCGACGGAAATAGTCGTAGCGGGATTCCTGGGTGAAGTAAGGGGGATTCGGAGCGTTGCGCAGCGTTTCTGCCTCTGCGATGTGCATCTGGAATTTGACCGCATCGGCCCCGCAATCGGCAGCCGCCTCAATCAACCGCTGCGCGTTCCCGAAGGATCCGTCGTGAACCGATCCTATCTCGGCAATAACGAAGATTTTCACCGTATTGTCGACATTCAGGCTCAGGCCTCCCGGTTTAGAACCAGGCGGGGTTTTGGAAGAGGAACGATGAAATCTCCCTTGAACCCCTGTTTCTTTAAATTCCGGCATAGTTCGGGTGCAATGTGCCAAGAGAGCAGTAACACGTATGGCGGCTGGTCCTGATAAAGCGTTGATTCTTCGAGCACCGGAATCTTCGTGCCCGGCATGTATTTGTCGAGCTTTTTCGACCCCTTGACCTCCATCACATATTTGACAAGGCAATCATCGAGGCCGACGTAGCTTACCAGCGTGCTCGCCCGCGAAGGGGCCCCGATCCCGTAGATCAAGGCCCCGCCCCTCTTGAGCCCGTTTAAAAGCTCGTACAGCTCCAGTTTCGAGTTCGAGACCCGGTTCCGGAAGCTCTCGATCCAGGAGTCACTGTTCAGTCCCGCGACGATTTCTTCGCGCAGGATCGTTTCCACCGAGCCTTCCACCTTGTATTTCGGCGACTTCGAGGCGTAAACCCGGATGGATCCGCCGTGGGTCGGGATCTTCTTCACGTGGAAGATCCTGAAACCCCGCGATTCGAGCAGGTATTTCAGGCTTGTCACTGAGTAGTAGCGCAGGTGCTCGTGGTAGATCGTGTCGTACTGAAGCGTTTCAACCAGGTCCTTCAAGTAATGGGATTCCGAAATAAAAACCCCCTCGTCGCCGGCCAGCACCTCGATGTTGTCCATCAGTTCGTTGACCCGGTGGATGTGGGCGAAAACGTTGGTTGCCGTGATGATCTTCGGCTGGCCGAACTTCGACTTCACGGCATCAACAGCCGCCTTGTTGAAGAAGGTCATTAGCGTCGGTATTCCGCGTTCCTCCGCCATTTTCGCGGTGAGAGAGGGCTCGATGCCGGCAGTCTTGTGGCCTCCCTGTTTGAAATTGCTCAACAGGGTCCCGTCATTCGAGCCGATGTCCACCGCGAGGTCCTGCGGTCCCAGCCCGACCCTCTGCTGCACCTCCCGGTAGAGATCGGCGAAATTCTCCCTCAATATCCGTGTGGTACCGCTGGTGTAGGGGTATTCCGGTGGAAAGAGAATCTCCGGATCCACCGCGTAGCCGAGCTGAACCAGGTGGCATTTCGGGCAGTAAAGCATCTCGGCCGGGAACCAGGGTTCCTGGTCCGGAATCTGCCCGACAGGAAGCATCCTGTTCACCGGAGGCAGATAACCGAGAAAGAGCACCGATTTCAGCTCCAGACTCGAACAGACCTGGCACCTTTCGATCGGGCCGTACCGCAGTTCAACACTCTTTTGTTCGGCCGCCGTTTTCATCTTAAGCGCTCCTCAGTCCCGTGCTGATCTTCGTGTCCTGCTGCTGCCAGGCCTGCTTTGAATACCATTCGACGGTCCTCCTTAGCCCTTCATCAAAAGAGATTTTGGGTTGGAATCCCAGTTTTTGCAGTTTTCGCGTGTCGGGACAGCGGCGCGGCGTCCCTCCGGCGGCCTCTTTACAGGGAACGAGCCGGACGGCGCCCCCAAGGCACCGAGCGATCCGCTGGGCGACCTCGCTGATCGGAACCATCTCCATCGTTCCGATATGGTAGATGTTCATGTGTTCCCCTTTTTCGAACAAAGTCATGAGCGCGTCGGTGAAGTCATCGGCGTAGATGAACGCGCGCATCTCGCCGCCGGAACCCTGGATCGGCAGCGGGATTTCGCCTGCCGGCGAGGAGGCCTTCATCTGGAGTATCCGGGCCGTCAACTGAGGGATCACGTGCTCCCAACCCATCGCCGGTCCGTAAACGTTGTGCGGCCGGAATATGATCGCCCGTTCCATTTCCTTTCCGCCGCCGTGGATCGTTAGCAGTTCCCCGAGGATTTTGCTGCCCCCGTAGGAATAGCGGGGGTTAAACGGGTCCGGCACACGCAAAGTCTCCGTCTCATCGGTCGGGACCCGTTCGGGGGTCTGGTACGCCTCCGAACTCGAGGCGAAGAAGAACTCCTTTACGCCGCTCTTGACGCAATTTTCCAGCACCGTCATAGTCCCTTTGACGCCGATTTCCAGCACCGTGCCCGGCTTCTCATAAAAGTGCCGGGTGCCGTTGACCGCCGCCAGATGGAAGACGGTCTCGGTCCCCTGCACTGCTTTCCGGACCGCGTCGTTGTCCCGGATGTCTCCTCTGACGATCTCCACCCCGGCGGCGGTTTCCCCGAGCCGGTCTGCCGACCCGCGCGAGGCGTCGTCAAGAACCTTGACGGCATGCCCCTGCTTCTGCAGCGCTTTTACCAGCGAGGCCCCCAGGAATCCGAGGCCGCCGGTGACGAGAATCCTTTTCGCTTTCACAGCTTTAATTTTCCCTTCATCACCGCCAGAGCGACGATTCCCATATGGGGCGCGTGGTTGAATTTCCCGGAGGTAATCAGTTTTTTAAGCTCCCGGGGGCTGCATAAAACTATTTCGATCCCCGGCTCGATCTTCCGTCCCTCGGGCCGGTGCGGCAGAGCCTTCGGGGCGAAATAGCACCAGAGCATGTTTTCCAGCCTGCCGGAATCGGGATGCAGTTGGGCCAGAAACTCCATCCGCCCCTTCGAAGAGAATCCTGTCTCTTCCCAGAGTTCCCGCTCCATCGCCGCGCGCGGCGTTTCCCCCGCCTCCACGCAGCCGCTGGGCAGCTCGTAGGTGTATTTTTCCAGTACGGGCCGGAACTGCTTGACCAGCACCACGTACCCCTCTTTCGTCAGCGCGAGTGCCGAACAGTACTCGAGCGACTTCACTGAAAAGTAGGTTTCCGACCCTTTCTTCCAGGGGTAGATGACCTCTTTCTCCATCACCTTGAACCAGGGAGATGAATAAGAGACCTTTTTGCGGACAATCTTCGGGTGTTTCGCGGAGCTCATTTATGCACGGTTTCCGCTTTTTTACCATGGACGGCGGCCGTTTTCTTGGCGGAAGCGGACGAGACCCTCCCTCGCTTCTTGAGGCGTTGCCAGCCAACCCATCGCCGCAGGGATCTCGCCGGGTGCAGATAACTCTCGAGGCGCAGCGCTAATCCCGCCAGCAGATTGAATAGGCGTGTCTTAGACCCTCCCCGCCAGTTCTTCAAAAGCCTGAACAGTTCGTTTTCGCCGATGCCCGACCTGTGTTTCAGGATGAACAGCGCCTCGTCGAGGTAATTCTTTTCGATCAGCACGATTGCCTGCGCTATCGCCCTGTGCCCGGAGGTGTTCCTGTTGACGTAGATCGCGTCGCAGGAGAGGGTCTGGCCGTAGCGGTCGGGCCAGCCGACGGCAGGGCCTACGCTGAACGGGTACTCCCTCTCTTTGTAGCCGACCTGCGCCTGGACGGTTTCAAATTTCAGCAGGTCGAAGCCGAAGCTCCTTAAAAGCAGGTCCACATGGGAAAAGAGCTTCTGGTTCTTCCTGAACGGGATGAAACAGACCTCCACCTTGATGACCGAGGTGTCGGCCAACAGGTCCCCCGCCCCTTCGAGTACCTCATACTCCATCCCCTCGACGTCAATCTTGAGGAAGTCCATGCGGGTGAGGCCGTTTTCCTTTGCGAACGACCCCAACGTCTTCACCTCAACCGGCGCCACTTTCTTGACCTGGAAGATCTCGTCGCCGAAGTTGGGGTGGTAGCGCCGCCCCTTCCAGATGATCTCACGCAGTCTTTCAATATCGGGTTCGATCAGGCCGACTGCCCCGGGTCCGTTGGTGATGTAGATTTTTTGAGTTCCGTTGATGTTTCCGACCGCGTAGGGAGAGTAGTGGGTTTCCGAGTATTTCGGAGCGGGGACTCCAAGCCAGGATACATCGGTATCTCCGTTTTTAAGCTTTTCGTACTCCTCCGGGTTCGGCTCGAACCCGTAGGCCTTCACGTACGGCGCGACCGCGGCCAACCCGAACATTCCGTTGCGGGCCCCCACATCCACGTAGATCAGAGGCTCGCTTAAAGAGTTGAGAAGCTTTCGGCAGTGCGGGAGAAAGAGTCGGATCATCGTCTTGGTTTAACCTTTCGTTCGGAAAAACTCCTTGACGGTCCCCGTCACCCGGAGCAGATCCTCTTTTGTGAGTGAAATGGAAGAGGGCAGCCACAGCCCTTTCTTGGAAACTCGGAGTGCGTTCGGAAACCGTTTTGCGTCCGCCCGGTAAGGGGGCAAAGTGTGTATCGGGAACCAGAACTTCCTCGTCTGGATCCCCTTCTTGAGCAGGAACTCCGCTAGTTCATCCCTCTTGTCGCAGAGGCAGTCAATCCATTGGGGCTGGTGTCCGGCCTTCAGATCGAACGGCACCAGATTGATGCCCTTGACGCCGTCGAGCTCCTCCCGGTACCACTGGGTGAGCCGCTTCAGGTGCAGCAGGCGGTCCGGCAGTTTACCCAGCTGGGCCAGCCCGACCGCGGATTGCAGGTTCGTCAGCTTGAAATTATAGCCGACGACCGGATGCTGGTCCGCCCCTCCCGTCCCGGTATTCAGGCGGCCGTGGTCTTTCAGCTCTTTGACCCGATTGCGCGTTTTTTCATCGTTCGTCAAAACCGCGCCACCCTGCCCCGTCGTGATCAGTTTTGAAGAGGCAAACGAGAGAGCCCCGGCGTGGCCGATCGTCCCGAGAGATTTGCCGTGCCATGTTGCCCCCAGCGTTTCAGCGGCATCCTCAACGACCATGAGATTCTTTTTCTTCGCCAGAGAGAGGATCGTCTCCATATCGGCTGCCCGGCCGTTTACGTGGACCGGTACAATCGCTTTGGTACGCAGGGTGATCGCCTTTGTCACCTGGTCAGGCTCAAGGCTGAAGTTTTCCGGGCAGACATCCACGAGAACAGGTTTAGCCCCGGCCAGTTTTACGGCGTTGGCTGTGGCGACAAAGGTGATGTCTGGGATAATGACCTCGTCGCCCGGCCTTATCCCGCATGCGGCCAGCGACAGGAAGATGCCGGCTGTTCCGCTGGTGACGCCAACCGCGTGGGCGGCCCCGCAGAACCGGGCCAGCCGGCGCTCAAACTCCTCGGTCACTTCGCCGTCGTTGAGATAGTTACTTTCCAGCACCTTGAGAACCAGCCGCTGTTCCTCCGCTCCGAGAGAAGGCTCCCACCAGGGGATGAACTTTTCGGCCTGTTTCAACGTTGTGGCGGAGGATGCCTTCATTTTTTCAATCACCCTTCGTCGGCACGGTCATGGCCGGCTTGTTTTTTCTCGTGTTGTTGTTTGAGGAGGAGACCTCCTGTTTGTTCGCCGTTGTCATCCCCCAGATGTCCACAAAGTGGACATTCTGCGGGATTTTCAGGCTCCGGTAAGCGTCATGCGGCGCCCCCAGGATCACGATCCGGCAAGATTTGAACAGCTCCTCTGGAGAAACGAAAGAGGGGTCCTTGATCAGCGCATCCGAGCAGAGCACCTTTGTTCCGTAGAAAAACAGCAGCTTTTTCAGTTTGTAAGCGAGTGAATCCCTGGCGTCATCTATGTTGGCTTTGAAGGCCATTCCGAGTATTCCGACCGTTTCTTTGGAAAGATCGAACGATTTCTTCAGTTCCTCAACGATGAACTGCGGCAGCCCTTCGTTGATCAGCATGGCTGCTTGCCCGAGCTGGAAATTCCGGTTGGTCATGCTGGAGAGCTGCAGCGTGTCTTTGAGAAGGCACGGTCCCGCGGTGAAACCGGGCAGAGGGAGGTCCTTTCCCCTCTCATAACCGCCAGTCATCGCTTCATGGATTCTGAAGAAATCCACCCCCTTTTGAACCGCCATCATGTAGAACTGATTGGCGATCGCGAAGTGGATGTAGCGCCAAGCGTTCAAGTAAAGCTTTGCCAGTTCCGCCTCCTCAACTTCCAGCTCCATGATCTGGCACCCGAGTTTTTTGAAGATCTGCGCGGCGAATTCGACCGCCTCTGCTGAAAATCCGGAGATGATCTGCGGGAGTTTTGTCAGCTCTTGAATCGCGTAGCCCTGGGAAATTCGCTCCGGGCAGTTAGACAGGTGGATTTTTGCGGGCAAAGAATCCAATATCCGCTTAAATTCCCTGCTCATACCCGGACAGACGGTGCTGCGAATAATCAGGTGGTGGCCGTTCCTCAGGTGCGGAGAGATTTGCTTGACGACATCGAAAAGCGGGCCGGTTCTCGGGTTCTGGTACTCGTCTACCGGCGTTCCGATGGTCACGACGATACCGTTTGAATTTTGCATCTCGGAGAGGCTGTCGGCGACGAAAAGGGTCTTATTCAAGACCTTCTTCAAGATAGGGTCGGCTCCGTACTCGATGAACGGCATCCGGCCTGCCCGGACGAGCTTGAGCCTTTCGGGATGGATATCGTACAGCTTGACCCGGATCCCCGCGTCAGCCAGCATGATTCCCAGAGGGAGGCCGACATGTCCGCACCCGCCGAGGATGAATATCTCCATCGTGTTTGTCATGAGAGTGTCATATCTGTTTTTATGGGTTGAATTCCGCTGTCAAGGCCGATTGTTTCATTTTGTTTTTGAATTGTTCCAATTGTTTCATCACGCTCTGCTTGTCTCGCCGAGTTATAAGACGGATTGGGATTCCCGCGTAAACGGACCACGGCTCGAACGGGTATTCCGGGGGCACAAAGCTCAATGCTCCGATCGTCGTTCCCTCTGGGATATTGTTCTTTGGCATGATCACCGAATTGCTTCCGACCGCGGTGAAATCGACCATCGTGACATCTCCGGTAATAACATGCTCTTTGATCTCTTCCGCCCCGGGCGGTGGAATAAAAATGAGGCCTTTCACGAAATCATCGCTGGTGCACCAGATCTTGACCCCGGCGGAAAGGCTGCAGAAGCTCCCCATCGTGAAGAGGCGGTCCTTCCCTCCGGCGATCGAGCAGCCGTTGGCGACGTGCGAGTAGTCGCCTATCTTGACTTTGGTCGAGAAATAGCAGAAATCGTCCACGATAGACCATTCGCCCACCTCAAAAGACTCCGGATGGCGGACCCGTATCTGCTTCGAAATGATTTTCATTGAGGCTGGTAACTCCTTTCCTTTTCCGGAGCGGGTGTTGGCGCCGGCAGCGGGCTGCCGGCGCAGCGCTGCAGCTCTTTCAATAACTTTGAGACGACCGCCGCAGGAGTAAAAATCTCTTCGTATGTCCTCCGTCCCCCTTCCCCTATCCGTTTTCTTAAATGAGGATCGTATAGGGCCTTTGTGACCCAATCAGATATCTCCTCCGGGGTGCCGCCCAGCAGAGTGTTACGCTCATGCCTGATTTCCGGCATGTAGCGGGTGTTGACCGTGTGGGCGACAACGCATGCGCCCAGCGACCAGGCGTGCAGGAATCTCGTGTGAACCCCCTTGTAGAAGCCGGTGTTGTTCGCAATCAGGAAAAGATGGGATGACCGGATCTCCTTATCAATGTCAGGAACCCATCCACGCCACTTC
Organism: uncultured Planctomycetia bacterium; assembly: GCA_964373715.1. GTDB lineage: Bacteria > Omnitrophota > Gorgyraeia > 1-14-0-20-64-10 > 1-14-0-20-64-10 > CAMTXI01. The sequence continues at coordinate 367,454 of CAYJVR010000001.1, forward strand.
ACCTCATCCCCCTGAAGCGATTTGGCCACGGAGGAGTAGGGCTGTCCGCGGCCGCAGATGTGCAGTTCAAAGTTTCCCGCGCCGAGTTTTTTGCGCAGCAGCGGTAGTATTTGAGTGCCGAGAGCATGCAAGCCGAACGTGTTTCCGGTGGAAAAAGGCCGTCCCACGCTGGCGAGAATCTTGAACGGCCGCCCCTTTTCCGATTCAGGGCTGGTTCCCCAGCGTCCCCGCGCGGTGTCCGGCCACATGTTCGGGATGTAGAGAGAATTTGCGTGGCCCATCTGCCGGTAGAACTCCGCATGAAACGCAGAAAGATTGCTGATCGCCCGGCAATCTCTCATGAACCGCAGGTGGAAATTCAGCCGTTTTTTGTTTTCCCATCGATGAGCGGCCAACCGGATCTTCTCGGCAACTGACCGGCACGGGATATCAAAAAGCTCGGGGTTCTTAAACCTGGCTTCTCCGGCCGCGTGGTCGGGCATACCGTAATAGACGAACTTTGGGACAGACCGGATTTGGAACGAAGCGGCCAATCCCTCCGGGTTCCAAAAGACAAAAAGGATATCTGCTCCGACCGATTTGACGCGGCACTCCAGCTCGTCTTTAAGGCATATCTCGGGATAAAGATCCTCCGGCTGGGTCAACACATATTTTTTGAGGCGGCGCATCAATCCTTTCCGTTTCGGATCGGTTGAGGCAGCAGGCAACAAAAGCGGCAGGACCTCCACCCCGCTATTTGTCAAACGTTCTAGCTGTTTCTGGTCGGCTGCGGACTCCGAAGCGCGGTCGCGGAGAATCCTTTGATAAACGACAACATGGCCCTGCCGCATCATCTCCTGAATCGTCGCATTCAAGACGATGTGCGACGCCTGCCTTTCCGGATCCGGAATCGTTGAGCTGATCAGGAAGATGCGCATCAGATTGTATCGGCGAATGTTTTTTCCATGCGGCGGAAATAGTAAACACCGCTGACGAGCAGCACAGCCACGACCGCCATGGAAACCCCTAGTATCGGTCCCGGGCCGGCCTTTTTCCCCAAAAGCGCCCATCGGAAACCTTCCACAACACCGGCCATTGGGTTCATACCGTATAAGGCGCGCCATTTTTCAGGAACAAGACTGCTCGAATAGGTCACAGGGGTGATGAAGAACCAGAATTGCGTGAGAAACGGGATTGTATACCGGACATCCCGGAACTGAACGTTCAGTGCCGAAAGCCATAACCCGACTGAGAGCGCGGTCGCCAGAGTGAGCATAATGAAGAAAGGCAGCGTCACAATCGCAGCGGTTGGGACGATGCCGTAAAAGGCCATCATCGCCAGCAGGATCACAAAGGCGATCGCGAAATCAATCACCCCCGCGAGAACCGCGGCCATCGGCACGATCAGCCGAGGGAAATAGACCTTCGTGATCAGATGCTGGTTCGCAACGAGGCTGTTGCCCGATTCGGTTAAAGCATGCGCGAACAGCTGCCATGGCAGCAGCGCGCAGAAGGCGAATACCGGATACGGGATCCCATCGGAGGGAATCCCGGCAAGCTTCCCGAAGAAAACGCTGAAGACCACCATCGTCAGGAACGGTTGGAGGATAGCCCAGGTTGCGCCCAGAACGGTCTGTTTATAGCGGACCTTGACATCGCGCCAGACGAGAAAGAGCAGCAGTTCTCTCGCTTCCCATATCTCTTTCAGACGCAGCGGCACCCATCCTGTGGAAGGCCGGATCACCAGCGTGGGGGTGGATTCCGCGGGGGCGGCCTGGGTCATGACTCGTCTCCATCCAGCAGCAGCTCGACCGGCCGGTCTTCCGGGAAACTCTTCGCGTGTTTTTCCCTCTCCGCCAGGTCGAGGTCATGCTTTGCCATGATCTTCACAAGCTCTTTAAACCGCACCTTTGGTTTCCAGCCCAGTTTCCGTTCGGCTTTTGAAGCGTCTCCGATCAGCAGGTCCACCTCGGTCGGCCGCAGATACCTGGGGTCCGTTTTGACATGTTCCCGCCAATCAAGGCCGAGCAGGCTGAAAGTTTCTTCAACAAACTCCTCAACGGAATGCGTTTCACCGGTGGCGATCACATAATCGTCCGGCGTGCTTTGCTGCAGCATCCGCCACATCGCCTCGACGTATTCCGGTGCATAGCCCCAGTCCCTTTTGGCGTCCAGGTTCCCGAGGGTGAGGGTCTCCTGTAGGCCAAGCTTGATCCGGGTGGCCGCCCGCGTTATTTTCCGGGTCACGAAAGTTTCGCCCCTGCGCTCCGATTCGTGGTTAAAAAGAATGCCGTTGCACGCGAACAAACCGTAAGCCTCCCGGTATATCCGCGCGGTATAGTAGGCCAGCATCTTCGCGTTTGCATACGGGCTGACAGGGTTGAACGGGGTGGTTTCTTTCTGCGGGGTTTCAAGCACTCTCCCGAACTGCTCGCTGGAGGAGGCCTGGTAAAATTTCGGTTTTATGCCGACATCCCGGATCGCCTCAAGCAACCGCAGGGTGCCGACGCCGACTATCTCGGTCGTGTATTCGGCGATTTCAAAGCTTGTCCTCACATGGCTCTGCGCGCCGAGGTTGTAGATCTCGTCCGGCTGGATTTTTTTCAGCAGTTGGTTCAGAGAGGAGCCGTCATTGAGGTCCCCGTAATGGAGCTTCAGACGAGGGTCCGCGTAGATGTGGTCTATGCGGCCGGTGTTGAACGAGCTGGATCGCCGGATGATCCCGTGAACCTCGTAGCCCTTGCCGATCAGCAATTCCGCCAGATAGGAGCCGTCCTGTCCCGTGATGCCGGTGATCAGCACTTTCTTCATTTCGCAGCCGCCAGAATTCTTTGCTGGAACCAGGAAAGGGTCTGCCGGAGGCCGTCCTGCAAAGAGACGCGCGGTTCCCAGCCCAGCAGTTTCTTCGCGAGCGTGATATCCGGCCTGCGCCGTTCGGGGTCATCCACCGGCCTGGGAACGTAAGTGATCAGGCTCTTGCTGTTGGCGAGCCGGACGATCTCTTCGGCGATCTGCTTCATCGTCATCTCCTGCGGGTTGCCGATATTCACCGGCTCGTGGGGGCCTTTTTCCAGCAGCCGGATTAACCCTTCGATCAAGTCAGAAACAAAGCAAAACGAGCGGGTCTGGGACCCGTCACCATGGATCGTGATCGGCTCGTTCCGGATTGCCTGGCTCATGAACGCGGGAACTACTCTGCCGTCAGCGAGAGCCATTCTCGGCCCGTAGGTGTTGAAAATCCTGGCAATCCGGATCTCCACCGCGTGCATCCGGTAATAGGCCATGGCGAGGGCCTCGGCGAACCGTTTCGATTCATCGTAAGCTCCCCGAATTCCTATCGTGTTGACGTGCCCCCAGTAGTTTTCGGTCTGAGGGTGAACCTGCGGGTCGCCGTACACTTCGCTCGTCGAAGCCAGAAGATAGCGGCATTTCTTGTCCTTCGCCAGACCCAACGTGTTGTGGGAACCAAGCGCTCCGGATTTAAGGGTTTGAATCGGGTATTTCGTGTAGTAAACAGGAGAAGCCACCGAAGCCAGATGAAACACCGCGTCGAGATTTCCGTCAACAGAGATGTATTTTGAAGCGTCAGACTCGAGAAGCTGAAAATGAGGATTTTTGAAAAACGGCTCGATATTTTCCCTTTTTCCGGTGAGGAAATTGTCCAGGCAGATGACAGAGTGCCCCTCTGAAAGCAGCCGTTCGCATAGATGTGATCCGAGGAAACCGGCCCCGCCGGTAACAAGAACTTTCATTTCAAACGATAACCCTCTGTTGGCGAATGAGATGTAGATTTTTATTTTATCATGCGGAGAACCAACTGAAAAGGCTATTTCCCTCTGGAAGAGGGGGGTCAGCAGTCCCGGAGCGCGCGGCAAATACGCTGCTGTTGGGCCCTAGTCATCTCCGGATAAAGAGGAACTGAAAAGACTTCCCGTGAGGCTTTTTCGGTTTCAGGCAGGCGCAGAAAGCGGTTTGCCTTCCGGTGGAGCGGCTGATGGTGGACCGGTATCGAGTAATAGACCTGGGTGGTAATGCCCGCCTTCAAAAGTTTCCGCTGGACCGCCTCTCTGTCGTCGGAGCGCAAGACGTAAAGATGAAACGCGTGTTTCGCCCCCGGTTTCTCCGTTGGAGGTGTCAACCCCGGAAGACCGGAAACGGCTCTTGAGAAGGCCTTCCCTATCCCCCTTCGCCGGGAAACCCACCCCCTGAGCTTCCGCAGTTTCACCCGGAGTATGGACGCCTGCAGTTCGTCCAGGCGGCTGTTTCTGCCCAATTCCGCCTGGAATTCCCTGCCGTGTCTTCCGTGGACCCGTAAAAGCCTGAGTCGGTCGGCGAGCCGGGCCGACTGCACCGTGACGATGCCGCCGTCTCCGCATCCGCCGAGATTCTTCGTCGGGAAAAAACTGAAGCACCCGGCGTCCCCGAACGAACCGATCGGTTTCCCTTTCCACGCGGCGCCGGCCGATTGGGCGGCATCTTCAATAACGAAGAGCCCGTGTTTCTTCGCTATACGCATGATGCCGTCCATGTCGCAGGGATGCCCGTAAAGATGGACCGGGATAACCGCCTTGAGCTTCTTTCTCTGCGCAGGCGGCAGCGCGGTTATCCGGGTGCTGAGATCTTTAGGGTCCATCGTGTAGGTCGCTGGGTCAATATCCACAAACAGAGGTTTCGCGCCGACATGGAGGATCGCGTCGGCGGTGGCGATGAAGGTGAACGACACGGTGGCGACAATATCCCCCGGTTTTATCCCGACCGCTTTCAGGGCGAGCTCCAGAGCGTCCGTCCCGGAAGCCACGCCGACCGCATGCGCGGCGCCGCAGAAACGGGCGAATTCCTTTTCAAACCGGGCGACTTCGGGGCCGAGGATGTAGCTGCCGCTCAAGAGGATCCGGCGGACCGCCCTTTCCAATTCGGGCTGTAGTTTCCGAACTTGGCGGGTCAGGTCAAAGAGGGGAATTAACGGCCGGCCCACGCTTCGGGGTGGTTTTGGAACCAGCGGATGGTTTTTACCAGCCCCTCTTTAAAGGGGATAGTGACCTCGAAACCGAGCAGCCTCTTTGCTTTGCGGGTATCCCCACGCGTGTGGCGGACATCCCCCTGGCGGGTAGGGGTGTGAATCGGCTTGATCTTCGACCCGAGGTCCTTCCGGATCAACTCGGCCAGTTCGGCCACCGAATAGTTGATCGCCGATGCGACGTTGAAGGAGTCTCCCGCCGCTTTACTGGCAGTGGCCGCTTTCAGGTTCGCGTTGACCACGTTTCCGATGTAGGTGAAGTCCCTCGTCTGCCCGCCGTCTCCGTGGATCGGAGGAGGGATCCCCTTGAGGTAGCAGACGATAAATTTTGGGATGACAACCGCGTATTCGCTTTCGAGCGACTGCCGCGGGCCAAAAACATTGAAATACCTCAAGCCGACCGTTTCGAGGCCGTAAAGGCGGGTGAACATCTTGCCGTAGATTTCATCCGCCAATTTAGTCGCCGCATAGGGGGACAGCGGCACGGTGAGCTTGTCTTCCCTCTGGGGCATCGGGCAGTCGCCGTACACGGAGCTGGAGGAGGCGTAGACGACCCGCTTCACTTTCGCCTCGTGGGCTAATTGGAAAAGCTGCAGCACGGCCGTGACGTTCACATCGTTGAATTCGAGGGGGTTCTCCACCGATTTCGGCACCGACCGGAGCGCGGCCTGGTGGAAAACGAGGTTCATCCCCTTAAGCGCCCGGCGCACGGTTTTGGCGTCACGGATATCCCCGCGGATAAAGTCAACCTTCTTCGCGATCGGGTCCAGGTTCCGCAAGAAACCGGTGTACAGGTTATCGAGGATCCGGACCTTGTAGCCCCGTTTGACGAGGGCTTCGGCCAGATGGGAACCGATAAAACCGGCTCCGCCGGTGACTAATGCTCGCATAAAAGCAGTCCTTTAAAGGGTAACAATACGGTTTGACCGAACGCGCGCTTTGGCGAAAACATTCCGCGTGTCCAAAACCAGGCGAGAGCCGCGCTCAATGAATTTGTAGTTCAGCTGATCGTGATCGGTGACGACGACCACGCAGTCGGCCTGCGCGAGGGTCGCTGTGCTCAGCGGGACCGATTTCAGCGAGAAGGTTTCTTCGCGCAGCGCCGGGACGAAAGGATCGTGATACTGGACTTTCGCCCCCTTGGTCCGGAGAAGATGGATGATTTCAAGCGCCGGGGATTCCCGCATGTCACCGACGTTCCTCTTGTAGGCGACACCGATAACGAGTATCCGGGCTCCCTTAACGGCTTTTCCCTTGTCATTTAACGCTTCGCCGACCCTCTGGACGACGTAAGGGGGCATCGACGCGTTGATTTGCGACGCGAGCTCGATAAAACGGGGATCAAACCCGTGCAGCTTCGCCTTCCAGGAAAGGTACAGCGGATCAATCGGTATGCAGTGTCCTCCGAGGCCGGGTCCGGGGTAGAACGGCATAAAACCGAAAGGTTTCGATTTCGCCGCCTCGATGACTTCCCAGACGTTTACCCCCAGAGGGTCGCACATGAGCGCCAGCTCATTGACGAGCCCGATGTTGACCGAACGGAAGGTGTTCTCAAGGAGCTTGACCATTTCGGCCACCTTTGTCGAAGAGACCGGAACGATGGTCCGGATCACCTGGCCGTACATCAGCGCGATCGCTTCGCAGCACGCAGGCGTGATTCCGCTGACCACTTTGGGGATCGTTGTCGTCGTGTAGATCTGGTTGCCCGGATCAATCCGTTCCGGGGAAAACCCGAGGAAGAAATCTTTCCCCGCCTTTAAGCCGGTGGCTTCAAGCATCGGGAGGACAAGCTCATTTGTCGTGCCCGGATAGGTCGTGGATTCCAGAACGATGATTTGGGGGCGGTGGAGGTATTTGACCAGCGACTCGACCGTGGCGACGATGTAGGAGATGTCCGGGTCTTTTGTTTTGCGCAGGGGAGTCGGGACGCAAATCATCATCCCGTCAATGTCGCGCAGGGCCTCGAATTTGGTGGTTGCTTTTAAACGCCCCTCTTTAACGAGGGACCGGATTTCCTCCTCCAGGACGTCCGGGATATAGGAGATTCCCCTGTTGAGGGCTTTGACCCGCTCTTCAGAAACGTCAATGCCGGTCACATGGAAACCGACCTTGGCGTATTCGACAGCCAGAGGGAGGCCCACATAGCCTAAGCCGATAACCCCAATTCTGGCTTTATGTTCCTTCAGTTTCTGGACGAGAGTGTTCGGGAGTTTGTTTTTCATGGTTAAACTTTTAGTATAACGATCTAAAAGGGGTAAATCAAGGGTGGGTGAAAATTTTCAATCCGAAACCAGGACCTGCAGGAAATCCTGAAGCGCCTCTTTCCAGCCGCGCATCCTGAAACCGGTGGTCTTTTCAAAAAGGCCGACGCTGAGCGTCGTGTCGGCCGGACGTTTCGCCGGGCGGTTCAAGAGGGGCCAGCTTGTTTTTTCAATCAGGGATTCGTCGGCGCCGAGCATCCTGGCGATTTCCCGGGCCACCTGGAGGCGGGAGGCCCCGCCGGAATTAGCCAGGTGGAGAATCCTCGGGAGCCGTCCCTTCAGGACCGCCTCCCTGTCCCCGTTAAATATCTCCAGCAGCCGGACCATCCCTCCAGCCACGTCGGCCGTGTAGGAAGGGGAGTTTATCTGGTCGGTGACGACCTTGACCGGCGTTCCGTTGCGGAAGCCGTTGACTGCGCCGCTGACAAAATTAGCCCGCCCCGCCCCGAAAAGGCCGCTGACCCGGACCACGATCGAATTCGCGGTGCTCGAAAGGGCAAACTGTTCCCCCTCCAGTTTGGACTGTCCGTAGGCGTTGATCGGGTTGGTCGGATCGTCTTCGGTGTACGGTTTTCCGGCGGCGCCGTCAAAAACATAATCGGTGCCCACCGCGACGAAAAACGCCCCGGCCGCGGCGCAGGCGGACCCAACACTGTGAACCGCGTGCCCGTTGATCTTGCGGGCCATCGCGGGATCTTTCTCGCAGGCGTCCACGTCGCTGGCGGCGGCCGTAAGGATCACAGTGTCCGGTTTGTGGCGTTCGATCCCCCGGCGGACCGCGTCCGCGTCGGTCATGTCCAGGGCTTCAAGAAGCAGATGGGCCGGATCCCGGTTCCCTTCCGGGATCCGGCGCGCCCACCCGACCAACTGGCCCGCGCCGCTCAGCTGTTTGCAGAGATCCTGGCCGAGCAGACCGGTGGCGCCGATGACGAGCGTTTTCATGGGTTAGGTGCGGGAGGTGATAACGCGGGCTTTCAGAGGCTGCCACCAGGCGGTGCTTTTTTTGTACCACTGGATGGTTTCCTCAAGGGACTGGTCGAAGCGTTTTTTGGGCGCCCACCCGAGCGAACGGAGTTTGGCGGAGTTGACGGCATAGCGCCGGTCGTGCCCGAGCCGGTCGGTGACGTGCCTGACTAGCGTCGGAGGCCTGCCGGTCATCTTCAGGATCGTCGCGATGACGTCCATGTTTTCCCGGTATTCGCCCGAACCGGCGTTATAAGTCTCGCCGATTGTCCCCCGTTCCGCCGCCAACAGGATGGCTTCGCAGAAATCCTCCACGTGGATCCACTCGCGCACGTATTTCCCGTCGCCGTAAACCGGCAGGGGCTCATTGGCCATCGCATTGGTGATCATCAAAGGGATGAATTTTTCAGGGAACTGATAAGGCCCGAAGTTGTTGGTCCCCCGGACGATTACCGCCGGCAGGCCGTAGGTGACATGGTGCGCCCTGACGAAGTGCTCCGCCGAGGCTTTGCTCGCGGCATAAGGGCTGTTAGGAGACATGGGGTCCCCTTCCTTGGCCGCTCCTTCGGCGAGAGAGCCGTAAACCTCGTCTGTTGAAATATGCACGAACCGCTTCACGCCGCAGGCGTGCGCCGCTTCGAGGAGAGTCTGTGTCCCGGTGATGTTCGTTCTCAGGAAGTCGGCGGCATCGAGGATCGAACGGTCCACGTGGCTTTCGGCCGCGAAATGGACGAGCAGGTCGCACCCTTGCATCGCCGAAGCGGCCGCTTTCGGATCGCTAATATCGGCCTGGATGAAAGAATACCGGTTGTCCCCCTCAATATCTTTCAAATTCTCTTTGTTGCCCGCGTACGTGAGTTTGTCGAAGTTGACAAGTTGAGCGGCCGGCGCCTTGCTGAGGAAAAGCCGTATGAAGTTTGAGCCGATAAAGCCGCAGCCCCCGGTGACCAGGACCCGTTTCATTTTTTTGTCCTCCGGCCGCGGGCAACAAGGTTGCTCGCGTTCAAAAGGGATTCAAATGTCCCGCAGTCGGACCACCATCCGTTGAGAACGGCGCAGATCATCTGGCCCTTTTTGATGTAGGCGTTGTTCACGTCGGTGATTTCCAGCTCTCCCCGTCCCGAGGGTTTCAAGGTTTTGATGATATCGAATACCTGGGGGTCGTACATGTAGATTCCGGTGACGATGTAGTCGGACTTTGGTTTTTTCGGTTTCTCCTCTATCGCGAGGACTTTCCCATTTTTAAAGACGGCCACCCCGAACCGTTCTGGATCGGACACCTTTTTAATCAGGATACGGGCCCCCTCCGGCTGCTTCCCGAAGGCGTCCACATGCGTTTTAATGGAGCCTTGAATGATATTGTCGCCGAGTATAACGACCACTTTGTCCCGGTCGGCGAAATGTTCGGTCAGCCCCAAAGCCTCGGCGATCCCCCCTTCCCCCTTCTGGTAGGTGTAGTTCACGTGCTTCAAGCCGAAACCGGAGCCGTTCCCGAGAAGCCTCAGGAAATCGCCGGCATTGCTGCCTCCCGTGACGATCAGAATATCCCGGATGCCGGCATCCACGAGCGTTTGCAGAGGATAGTAAATCATCGGTTTATCGTAGATAGGCAGAAGGTGCTTGTTCGTGATGTGGGTCAACGGCCTCAGGCGGGAGCCTAATCCGCCGGCAAGAATAATCCCTTTCATTTCGCTACTCCTTTAGTATCCTTTTCAATCCTCTTGGGACCCGGACCGCCCCACGCCCGTGTAGCGGAATCCGGTTTTTTGAATAACACGAGGGTCGTACATGTTCCGGCCGTCGATCAATACCGGCTGGCGCATCAGTTTCTTCAGGCGCTGAAAATGAAGGCTTTCGTATTCTTTCCATTCGGTCATCAGGATAAGGCAGTCGGCCCCTTTCGCCAGTTCATAGGGATCTTTGCAGAACTGGACGCCCTTTAAGAGCTTCCTTGCTTCAGGGACGGCGACAGGATCGTGGGCTTTAACATGTGCCCCCTCTTTCAGCAGTGCCGCAATGATATCCAGCGCCGGCGCGAAGCGGAGGTCATCAGTATTGGGCTTAAACGAAAGCCCCAAAACCCCTATAGTTTTTCCTTTCAAGTTCCACAATTGTTTCTCGACTTTCTTGACGATGTTCCTTCTCTGTTCCTCATTGATCTGTTTCACTGATTTCAGGAGATCGAAATCATAGCCTATTTTTTCCGCAATACGGATAAAGGCCTCGACATCTTTCGGAAAACAGAACCCGCCGAAACCGGCCCCCGCGCTGAGGAATGCCGGACCGATCCGGGGGTCCAGCCCCATTCCCTTCGAGATCTGCTCGACGTCGGCGCCGACCTTTTCGGCGATGCAAGCGATGGCATTGATGAAGGATATCTTTGTCGCCAAAAAAGCGTTGGAAGCGTGTTTGATCAGTTCGGCGCTGGGGATGTCGGTGACCAGCAGAGGGGATTTAAACGGCTTATAGAGGCCGGTGATGAGTTTCTTCGCCCGTTCCGATTCGACCCCTACCACAATACGGTCCGGGTGAAGGAAGTCCTGGACCGCCGTTCCCTCCCGAAGAAACTCAGGGTTTGAGGCGACGTCAAACGGGACCTTTTTCGGGACGGACAGAGCAAGCGTCTTTTTGAGCCATTTACCCGTCTCCACTGGGACGGTGGATTTTTCCACGACCAGGCGGTAGGAGGTCATCGAGCGGGCGATCTCCCTCGCCACCTGCTCCACCGCGGTGAGGTCGGCGTCCCCTGTCGACAGCGGAGGGGTTCCGACCGCGATGAAAATGATCTCCCCCTTGCGGACCCCTTCGGCAATCGTGACCGCGAAGCGGAGGCGCTTGTTCGCGAGATTCCTGACGACCAGCTCTTTCAAGCCGGGCTCGTAGAAGGGCATCTTCTTTTTCAGCAGGCCGGAAATCCTGCTCTTGTCCCGATCCACGCAGATCACCTGGTGGCCGAGCTCAGCGAAGCAGGCGGCCGTTACCAGGCCAACGTGTCCCGCCCCTATAATGCAAATCTCCATGGAATCGGCCTCCTCCGCAGGGGAAAAATTATAGCACGATTTACCGCAGGGTCCGCGTGCCCTTTGGCCGGCGGTAATGCCGTTGAAAATCAAGCGGCAGGTCAGGGAAGTCCTTGAGCCGGAAAAGAAGCATCACGGCGCGCCCTTCGCCTCGGGCGTAGTTAAAAACCAGCTCCGCCGTCCATTCATGAAGATCTCTTCTTAAGCGGTATGAGAAATCGGGTGACTCATAGATCCTTTTTACGATTCTCGTGTTTCCGTTGGATGAGACTTCAGTCACAAAGCGTTTGACGTCAAACCCCTGATAGATCCCCACGCGCCATTTCGGATCAAGGTCGAACTCCGTTTCAACAACCAGCTGGGCGCTCGTGTTGCGCTGATAGCGCCAGCCCAAGCCCACTCCCCACGGAACCCCACGGAACCCCGATTCGTCCCGATTGTACTCGTGTTTGCCTATACTGCCTTCCAGTATCCGGCTCTCCGTGTCCGTTTTCCGGCGCGCGGCGGCAAGGATGTCGGCATTGATCGTTTCAAACCTGCTGAGATGCGGGTTGAACACCGCGTCCGATTCGAAATAAAGCCAGGGATAAGGTTTCGTCTCGAGATCGAGCAAAAAATTGCCGATCTCGCCGCCGCGGCCGTTGGGCCCTTCGATATCGTACGTGACGCCTGTCAGAAACCGGACGAGGTCAACCGCTTGCCACGTCCCTTCGAACATGCGTTTGGTCTGCAGTTTGTGTTCGATGGATGTGGTGACGGTGTTCGATTTTGTCAGACCGTCGCCTCCCCCAAAGAGCCGTTCCTTCGGAACGGTGGGATGCCCCTGGTATTTATAGTTCACCGTCGGGTTGATGATGTGGCGTATCCGGTTGATGCCGAGCCCCCAGCGGTCGGTCTGGATGTCGTAGATTTTGAAAACGCGGGTGCTCAAGTCAAAACCAGCCGCGCCGGCTTGCCTGAAAAGATTGTCTGTGCCCGCCGCGCTTCTGGTAAATATGGTCTCCTGGAACTGGACGAAGGGCCTTGTGTTGAGCCAGCCGAACAGCTTCGTGATGTAGAACAGCTCCTGAAGCGTCCCTATCTTTATTTGAGAATCGCTGAGCCCTGCTAATTTGGAGGAGACGTTCGTATGCGAGTAGTTCCAGCCGGACTGGTAGTACCAGCCGGGATGTGAGACGCTTGTCGAATCGGCAGTCCGTTCATTCCGTAGGGCGCGTTCCTCTTTGCTGAGGCCCAGCACCGGAAGCCAGGTGAGCGGCAAGGGACTGACCTGCAGATTCAGCTGGGGCCATTGCTGGGTCACGGTCTGGAACGTGTTGACCCTCTGCGTATAAAGGAAGGTCAACCCGTACCAGGGCGTGGAGCGGATGATCTGGAAGTAGGTTTGAGGGGTCTGGTCGGCCCCGAATTCCATCGGAAAGAAATCCTTCACGACCGTCGCGTCTTTCATTTGGTGGATCTCGAGAGTCGCTTTGGTGGTTCTGTCTATATCCCAAAGGTGCCTGAGCTGCAGCCTTTCCCTGTACCGTCTTTTAACGAATTCGCCCTCCTCCGCCCTGTAGTACACGACGTCATCCTCATCGGCGAAATAGGACCGGATAATGCCGTCTCCCCCTTCCGGGAGGTGGTATTTCAGGTCGGTGCCCCCAGCCACCCCGCGCCGCTCCCTCGTGTCGAAGTAGATCTTGCCCTGGAGGTCCTCATTAACGTAGGCCCGCCATGAGGTCAGCAGGAAAATGCCCCAATCGTCGCTTTTACCGGGAGTGAGGGTGACTCGGGGTCTTTTGTCATCCAGCAGATGTGTATAGGAAGGAAGGTACATGACGGGAATTTCGCCGAGGTACATGACCACGTTCTTTAAAACAACCCTGTCGTCCAGATAAACGGTAATCTCCCTGGACTGCATCCTCGAGTGGGGGTTCTCGAAATCGCAGGTCGACAGGTATCCTCCATGGGAAAGATACTCCGTCGCCGCCACCTTCTGTGCCCTGTCGCCGGTTGAGCGGAACGGGCCGGTTTCGACTTCGGCGTTTAAGATGGTCCCCTTTTTAGTCTCAAAGTTATAGAGGATCTCGCTGCCTTTGAGGAGACTTCCCCGTTGAAGCACGCTGACGTTCCCGATGAGGTAGGCATCCTTCGTCTCCATGTAAATCGTCGCCTCATCGCAGCGGAGTTTTATGTCATTGTGGGTGGCGACCACGTTGCCGGAGGCGATGATTTTCTGAAGCTGGTCGAAGTACTCGACCTTATCCCCGCGCACCTGGATTGGTTCGTCGGCGGAGAAAACCAACGAAGGGTACAGGGTGAAGAGCGCGACAACAAAAAGAAAAGACCAAACTAGCTGCAATAGGCTCACCCTGCACCTTGGATTTTTCACCGGTGATGATGAACCAGCAGCGCCGCGCCGATGAGACCGGCGGATGAGCCCAATTCGGCCGGAACGATCGGAACATCCCTTGACCCGCGCATCGCCCGTTTCCGGAATGTGTCCCGGATCGGTTCAAAAAGCAGGTCTCCGGCGTTCGAGATGCCCCCGCCGATCACGATCTTCTCGGGGTTAAGCAGATTGACGACCGAGGCAAGCATCACGCCGATATGTCCGCCCGCCTGCTTCCAGGCGTCAAGCGCCAGCGTGTCACCCATCCTGGCGGCCCGGTCAATGACCTCCGGCGTCAGTTTTTCCAGCCGACCGTTTAAAAGAGCGGTGATCTTGCCCCGCTTCTTTTTTTCGAGCCGTTTAAGAACCCAGTCAACAATCTCGCTGTTGCCGACATATCTCTCGAGGCAAGCCCTTCCCCCGCAGGGGCAGGAGGGCCCCGTTTCATTTAAAGGCATGTGGCCGATCTCCCCGGCGGAGCCGGACATTCCCCGGTAGAGCCGACCGTCCAACACGAGTCCTCCGCCGACGCCGGTTCCCAACGTCAGGCATACGAGGTTAGAAACCCCCCGGCCCGCTCCGTAAACCCACTCAGCCAGCGCCATCACGTTGACATCGTTTTCCACCTGGACTTCAACGTGGAGTCTTTTTTTCAGGAGATCCCTAAGCGGAACATCTTTCCATCCGGGGATATTGACGCAGCTGCGGACGACGCCTGAGGGAAAGCGGACCAGGCCGGGTATTCCGACGCCGACCCCCTCGATCCGCGCCTTGGATCTCCGGACGAGCAGGTGAACGGCATCAACAATTCCGTCCTGGAGTTCTTTCGGGCTCATAAAGGCGGCAGTGGAGAGCTTTTCTCGGACAAGAACCCGTTTCCCACGGACCAAACCGAGCTTTATGAATGTGCCACCGATATCCACACCGACGGCGATCTTCTTTAAATATTGGGCAGTCATGTTGTTGAAATCACTCTGTTTCGGCCGCTCCGCTTGGCGCGGTACATGGCCTGATCGGCCCCCTCCACCAACTGTTCCGCGCTGGCGGCCTCTTTCGAAAGGATGTTAACCCCCACCGAAACCGTGATTTGTATTCTCTCATCGTAAGCCTGAATGAGCGTCTGTTCAATCGTTTGTCGAATGCGCTCCGCGATTTGGGTCCCGAGCTCACGGTTTGCTTCGGGGAGCACGACCGCGAATTCCTCCCCGCCGTACCTACCAACGAGGTCTATTTCGCGGACCGATTTTTGGATCAGGCGAGATACTTCTCTCAACACGACGTCCCCCACGAGATGCCCTAGAGTATCATTGATCCGCTTGAAATGGTCAATATCCACCATGAGAAAAACGAGCCCGCTGTGCCGCCGGGAAGCCCGTTTCACCTCCTCATCAAGCCTTTCCTTGAAGTAGCGCCTCACGAGCAGGCCGGTCAGCCCGTCATGGATCGCCGACTCTTGGACCTGCTTGTAAAGAGAAACACGCTGAAGACCGAGCGCCAATTGGCTGATCACGATGCCCCATCGCTCTTGCGCTCCGTGCTTTAATGCCGATGCCGGCGTTTGTCTGATCAGGTCGTTCATCGAGACGCCGCCCTGCTCGAGCATCGCGCGCAAAGATTCCAGGTATCGGATTTTCTCCGTTTCTTCGATATGATCAAGCCATGTTGAAATCGCCTCTTCGGTGATCTGAACAGCCTGATCGACGCTCAGAGTAGAGAGGAACCTTTTTGAAAGTCCGTAAAGCTCGATGAGTCTTTGGATCTCCTCTTCCCTTTTCCGGATGGAACCGCGCAGCGCATCCGTGTTCGCGCATGTTTGACTGAGGAGTTTTCGGAAGGCCTCTCTTTTCAGTTCCGTATCCCGGTACCGTTCGGCAAATCGGCTGTTCTTGTCCCAGAGAATAATTGGAAGCAGCCCGAAAAGAGCCCAGGGGCCGACCAGCCTGGCCGGCGGACAACCCAGCCCAACCAGTGCGACGCATGCGGCGGATCCGGCCGCCGCGAAAAGAAAGGAGGTTCTCGGGTTCCAGTGAAAACCGGCCGCGAGCGCACAAAGAGACAACCCGCTCATCCAGGGCAGAGCGTCCGCCGGGCTTGCGAAAGCCCCCGCGAGCAGCGCCAGCGATCCTAAAATAAGGAATCCATTCATGTCAGGATAAACAGACCCTGTTTCTGCCTGCTTCCTTCGCTTTGTACAGCCGGTCGTCGGCGGTTTGCAGCAGGGCATCCTTCACCTGGCCGTCCTGCGGAAAAACCGCCGCCCCGATTGAGACGGTGACGCCGGTCATCGAACGGCGCAGCTCCACCTTTGCGGATTCGATCTGTCTCCGGTATTCTTCGGCCCGCTGCTGGGCTTCGGCCTGGTCCGCGCCGGGAATCAGCCAGGCGAGCTCTTCCCCGCCGAACCGGGCTGTCACCTCGCCCGGCCGGCGGGATTGAACCAACAGGAGGCTCAGGTATTTCAGCAGTTTGTCTCCGGCCGAATGCCCGAAATTATCGTTATAGTTTTTAAAGTGATCGATATCAATCAAAAGGACCGCCAGCGGCTTGCCCACTTCTTTCGCCCGGGCGATCTCCTCGTCCAGCCGTTTTTCAAAGTGCCTGCGGACTGAAAGTTTTGTTAAATCATCCGTGACGGCCAGCTCCGCCATCTGGCTGTAAAGACGGCTGTTTTCAATTCCGAGGGCTGCCAGGTCGCCTATGATATGCACCAGCCGGAGATCATCCGTTGTGAAGCTTCCAGACTGGTCCGATTCGGCCCGGAGCACGCCGATCAGCCGGGTTTCGGTCATCAGCGGAACCGCGATCAAGGAGCCTAAAGGACGTTCCGCGCGGTCGAGTGAAATCTCGGGGAACCTAAAATCTTTGGAGGGTTCCTCAACGAGAAGGGGCTGCGCTTGGCGCATAACCCATTGATCGAAAATATCCCCAGTTTTCGCTTTAACGGAGACGGAACCGACGCGCCTTGAAACCGATTTGAGTTCGAGAGAGAGGTTCTTGGGATCCACCAAGTAGAGGAGCACGATACTCGCTTTTTCGACAATGTCACCCGTCACGACCGTCACCTGGTGGATCAGCTCTCCCAGCGGCAGGCTCGCGCTGAACGTGTTGGCGACCTGGCGCAGCTGCTGGTAAATCGCCAGCCTTTCCCTCAAGCCGCTTTCCCCTTCCGTCAGCCGCTTAAAATCCTCTTGAGATGTGTTGATTTCAGCCTCGAGCCGTTCCGTCTCCACCTCGCTGCTTCGGACAACCCCTTCCCATTGGGTGATCCCGTGATGGGTCACGAACCCGAACACGACGAATTCCGGCACAAGCCAAAAAAGGGTGACCTGCCGTGAAGCGAGAGCAACGAGCCCGACAATGATTACCGACCACGCGGTCGTCAGGATGCCCCACAGGGGGCCGCGCGAAAACCATGTCCAGAGAATCAGCGGGAAAAGAAGGTGCGAAAGGAGCGCTAAATTGGCGCCGGAAGCCGGGGAACTCGGGGATCCTATTGGGGAAACCCAAACGAGAAAAGAACTCAGAGCAGCGAGAAGGAGCCAACCTTCGATTTTCCAGGCGAACCTGCCCGCGGGAAAACCGCTAAACGACAGCCGCCTCCGAGTCTGGGTCAAAAAAGTGCACCTTTGACATATCAAAGACGAGGTCCATATCCTGATTCACCTTAGGGCGCTCGTGGCCGCCCACGCGCGCGGTGACGTTATGCGACCCTAATAAGAGATGGAGATAAACCTCGGAACCCATCGGTTCGACGACATCGACGGTGGCAGTAACCGTATTTTCGGGAGGCGCGTACTGGACAAATAGTTTGTCGTAGATGTTTTCCGGGCGGATCCCGAGCAGTATCTGTTTGCTGTCGTAAGAAGAGATTTTGCCGAACATCTCATCCACCACCTTCACGCGCACGGCCCCCTCGTCAAAGTAGAATCGCCCGTTGCGCTTGATGATCCGACCGGAGATGAAGTTCATCGGCGGCGAGCCGACAAACCCGGCCACAAATTTGTTGACCGGGTGATCGTAGATGTTCGCCGGATCCGCCACCTGCTGGATAACCCCCTGGTGCATGACAGCGATCCGGTTGCCCAGAGTCATCGCTTCGGTCTGGTCGTGCGTAACATAAAGCATCGTGGACTGGAGCTTCAAGTGCAGCTTGTTCAGCTCGGTCCTCATCTGGACGCGCATCTTAGCGTCCAGGTTGGATAGGGGCTCGTCAAAGAGGAAAACAACCGGCTTGCGCACGATCGCCCTTCCGAGGGCGACCCTTTGGCGTTCCCCGCCGGAGAGTTCTCGCGGCTTCCGGTTAACCAGCTTGGAGATCCCCAAAATATCGGCTGCTTCCTTCACGCGGTTGGTGATCTCCCACTTCGGGTAGCCCCTTAACGTCAGGCCGAAAGCCATGTTTTCAAAGGCCGTCATGTGGGGATACAAGGCGTACGTCTGGAAAACCATCGAGATGTCCCTGTCTTTCGAGGGAACATCGTTCACCATCCGGTCCCCGATGTAGATTTTTCCGGAGGTGATCTCCTCCAGGCCGGCGACCATCCTTAAAGTGGTGGATTTGCCGCATCCCGATGGGCCGACCAGCGCGACAAATTCCTTCGCCTCGACGTCCAGGCTGACCCGGTCCACCGCCACAACATCGCCGGGCGGGTAAACCTTGCTGATCTCTTGAATGGATACCTGAGCCATAGACCCTCTATTATACGTGCCCGTTGATGTAATCCAAGAAGAGACTGAGGGTTTCCTTCAGCTGCTTGCGGTGCACAACCTTGTCTATCTGGCCGTGCTCCAGCAGGAACTCCGATTTCTGGAACCCTTCAGGCAATCTTTGCCGGATGGTTTGCTCAATGACGCGGGGTCCCGTGAACCCGATCAGCGCTCTCGGCTCCGCAATGATCAGATCTCCCAGGCTCGCGAAGCTGGCCATAACGCCGGCCATCGTCGGGTTCGTGAGCACGGAGATAAACGGAAGTCCCGCCGCGTTATGCTCGGCCAACGCAACCGCAGTTTTCGACATCTGCATGAGGGAGAACATCCCCTCGTACATTCGGGCGCCGCCGCCGGACCCCGACACGATAATCAGGGGCATCCTCCCCCGGATGGAGCGCTCAATCGCCCGGGTGATCTTTTCGCCGACCACCGAACCCATCGACCCCATGATGAACCGGGCATCGGTGACTACAATCGACACCCTTTTCCTGTTGAGTTTTCCTTCGCCGCCGATCGCCGCTTCCGGAAGCTTCGTCGCCACCTGGTCCAGCTGGAGCTTTTCCTTATAAGACTTAGGCCCCTTAAACTCCAGCGGATCGCCGGAGCGCAACTGGCTGTCGAATTCCTGGAAGGTCCCGTTGTCGATTATTTGCTGGATACGCTCCTGCGCCGTGAGCGTGAAATGGTAGTCGCACTTGGGGCAGACTTTGAGGTTTTCCTCAAGCGTTTTGTTGTAGATGATCTCCCCGCACTCCTCGCATTTCGTCCAGAGTCCCTCGGGAATTTCCACCTTCCTTTTGACCTTGACGTTCGTGTATTTCGGTCCGAAGAGCGGCATTAAGACCTCCCGAATGTGTATTCCACCAGCCCGGCCAGCGGTTTCGGATAAAAGTAGGTGGTTTTCCTCGGCATGCGGACGGTGCTGCGGGCGCGCCCGAGCACATCCTCCAGCCGGGGCGGCTGCATCATGAAGAGGGCCCTGGCATTCCTCGATTTCAGCTCTTGGATCCCTTCCCGGATGTCCTGCGTATAGGAAATTTCCGGGGACTTCCCCATCCACTGGGGAATGATCTCCTGGTGGAGCCATTCGACATCCAGTTCATAGGGGACTTTCGCGCGGGGTTGGAGCAGGACCCAGGTGCCGTTGCCGGTGTAGAGACCCACCCCAAGCGCCTTCCGGTCGCGCAAAGACTTCAGCCGGGAAGCCATATCGCCGGCACCCTTCAAGCGATGCACGAAAAAATGCCGGGCGGATTCCTGCATGAACCGCTTTAATTGGGCACCCGTCACGCCGCGCAGCATCCGGTGGGTCGGCAGGAGGCCCGGTTCCTCGCTGGAAGCGGCCGCCAGGTAAAACATCGCGTAGTTGTAGGGGGATTCGGGGGTGTAAGAGCGGTCTTTTTTGCGCCGGGAGTTCCGGTAATGGAGCACCGCCTCCAGCCGGTGATGGCCATCGGCAATCACGAGCTCCTTTGTTTTCAGCATCCCGGTCAGCTTCTTGATCCAGCCCGGGTCGCTGACTTGCCAGATCACATGAAGGACGCCGTTCACCCGAACCGAGGAGACCGGCTTGCTGGACCTGCAGGCGGCGGTGATAAACTTCTGGTATGCACCGTTTGAGTCCGGTATCAGGCCGAAGATGGGGGAAAGCGGGGCTTTCAGCGCTTCCAGCAGATGGATCCGGTCGGTGATCGGCTTGGGGCGGGTATGCTCGTGGCGGTAGATCTTTGAATCGAGCCGGACGAGCGCGATGACGCCCCATCGGCGGTGCCTCTTCCCTTCCAGCGTGTATTCCTCAACGTGGGGGTAGAAGCTCGGCTCGTTATCCTCCCGAAGTATCCCTTTGCGAAGCCACTCTTCAAATGTTTTCTTCGCCCGGGTGTAGCGGTTATTGCCCGCGCCGTCGGTCCGGTACTCTTTTCCGTAGACCACCCGGATGAAATTGTAGGGGTGAAGGCGGTAATAAGCGGCCTGTTCTTTGGGAGAGATGATGTCGTAGGGGGGGGTCACCACCTTCGACAAGGAACCCACACGCCGGAGGTTGTATCGAAGCCCTTTAAAGGGTGCGATGTATAGCACGTAAGGTTAACGGTTATGAGTGAAAGAGGCTCACAAGAGGGTGCCGCGCGATGGTTATTTTCCGCAACCGCCCGGTTTCCCGGACGAACAGCCGCCGGCCGGGCTGGAAGCTGGGCTTGGGGCCGGGCTCGGAGCCGGAGATTTGGGGGCCGGTTTGGACTCCGCCGCCGCCTGTTTCTTGTAGCCCGATGAACGGTAATCGGTAACGTAAAAACCGGATCCTTTAAACAGGAGGCCTCCGCCCGCGGAAATCAGCCTTTTCGCCGTCGCTTTGCACTTCGGGCAGGAGGTGTTCGGCTTCGCGGTGATCGGCTGGAATTTCTCGAACTGGCGCTTGCACGACCGGCACTCGTATTCGTATGTTGGCATTTCTGTACCCTTTATAAAATGATAAACCGGAGTTACTTCTTGAACCAGCGCTTCACGCCGTCCCAGAACTTCTGTACTCCGGGGAAAGAAGCATTATCGCTTATTTGGTTAAACTCTTCAAGTAATCGCCTTTGGGCAGCCGTCAGTTTCGAGGGGACCTCCACATGTATCCGGATCAGCTGGTCGGCCCTCTGTCCCCCGCGCAGGGAGGGCAGACCCATCCCTTTAAGCCGGAGGGTTTCTCCGTGCTGTGTGCCGGGAGGGACCTTCACCGTAGCGGACCCGCTTAAGGTCGGCACCTTCAGTTCGTGTCCCAGAGCCGCCTGGACCATGCTGACCGGAACGTCGCAAACCAGATCCGATTCCTCCCGCTCGAAGAAGGGGTGCTGTTTCACCCGGATGTGCACGTAAAGATCGCCGCGCGACCCGCCGCGGGTCCCCGACTCCCCCTCATCGGCCAGTTTCAGCCGCATGCCGGTCGCCACACCCGGCGGGATTTTGACCGTGAGCTTCCGCTCTTGCGGGATCCGGCCCTCTCCGCGGCATGCGGGGCACTTTTCCTTTATCACGGAGCCTTGCCCCCGGCAGCGGAGGCAGGTGGTGGCCATCATGAAGAACCCTTGAGAGACCCTCATCTGTCCCGATCCCTTGCAGTCCGAGCAGACCTCACGGCTCGTCCCCGGTTTTGCCCCTTCCCCGTTACAGGTGCCGCACGCTTCCCGCCTGCGGAACGACAAGGGAACCTCTTTCCCGGTTAAAACATCGGCCAGCTCGATCTCGATAACCGCTTCCAGGTCGCCGCCGTCTGTCCCTTCGCGACCCCCACTCCGCCGGGAACGGCCCCCGAGACCGAAAGATCCGAAGATCTCCTCGAGCCCGCCGAAGATGTCGGAAACATCCTCGTAATGGGTGAAGTCCTCCCAGTCAAAGTTGCCGGGATGGCGGAACGATCCTTCTACCCCCTTGTGCCCGTACTGGTCGTAGGCGGCCTTCTTCTTCGCGTCGCTCAGGACCTCGTAGGCTTCGGAGATTTCCTTGAACTTTTCCTCCGATTCCTTCTTGTTCTCCGGGTTCCGGTCAGGGTGGTGCTTCATCGCCAGCCGCCTGAACGCCTGCTTGATCTCATCGGCGCTCGCCGTTTTGGCGACTCCCAGAACCTCGTAATAGTCTCTCTTAGTCACCGGCATTGCTCGTTTTACTCGCAGTTGCGTGTTTCGAGTTTCACGTTACGAGTTGCGGGTTTCGAGTTACGGATCTTCAACTCGCAAACTGGAAAACTCGCCAACCCGAAAACCTATTTCTTGTTATCATCCACCTTAAATTCGGCGTCAATCACGCTGTCATCCTTTTTCCCGTTCTTGCCGTTGGAGGTTTCTCGCCCCTCGTCCCCCGCCCCGTGCCCCATATCTCCCGTCCCCTGCCCCTCTCCCCCTGTCGCCTGCCCCGTGTTGCCCGCCCCTTTTGCAGCGGCGGCCTTGTAAACCTCTTCCGCCAGCTTGTGGGAGACGGTGGTCAGCTCCTCCATCGCCTTCTGGATCGCGGCGGTATCGGAACCTTTCAGCGCAGATTTCAGCGCGTTGAGCTTCTCCTCCACCTGCGTTTTTTCCTCGGCCGAGATTTTGTCCCCGTAATCTTTTAAGGAGCGTTCGGTAGAATAGGCGAGGGCATCGGCCTTGTTCTTAACCTCCACCTCTCCCCGCCGTTTCTCGTCCTCCTGGGCGAATTTCTCCGCCTCCCGGACCATCTTGTCAATCTCCCCCTTGTCCAGTTTCTGCGGGGCCGTGATCTTGACCGACTGCTCTTTGCCTGTCCCCCGGTCCTTGGCAGAGACATGGACGATGCCGTTGGCGTCAATGTCGAAGGTGACCTCCACCTGCGGCACGCCGCGCGCGGCCGGCGGGATGCCGACCAAATCAAAACGGCCGAGTTCGGTGTTGTCGTTTGACATCGCCCGCTCTCCCTGAAGCACCCGGATCGTCACGGCCGGCTGGTTGTCCTCCGCGGTCGAGAAGACCTGCGATTTCCTCGTCGGAATCGTGGTGTTCCGCTCGATCAGCTTGGTGAAAACCCCGCCGAGCGTTTCGATGCCCATGGAAAGAGGGGTGACGTCCAGCAGCTGGATGTCCTTGATCTCTCCCTTGAGCGCGGCCGCCTGGATCGCGGCCCCCATCGCGACGCACTCCATCGGGTCAATGCCGCGGACCACCTTTTTCGGGCCAACGTAATCTTCAACGAACTTCTGAACCATCGGCATCCGGGTGGGTCCGCCGACCAAGATCACCTTATCCACGCCGTCGGCTTTCAGCTTGGCATCGGAAAGGGCCTGCTCCAGCGGCTTGCGGCACCGTTCGACGATCGGGTTGATCAGCTCCTCCAGCTTCGCGCGGGTGATCGTCATCGTCAGGTGTTTCGGGCCGGAAGCGTCGGCCGTGATGAACGGCAGGTTGATGTCGGTCTGCAGCACGTTCGAGAGCTCGATCTTCGCTTTCTCGGCCGCTTCCCTGACCCGCTGATAGGCCATTCTGTCGTTGCGGATGTCGATGCCGGACTCCTTCTTGAACTCGCCGGCGATGTGATCAATGATCGCGACATCCATGTCTGTTCCGCCCAACTGGGTATCGCCGTTCGTGGAAAGCACTTCAAACCCGGAGGTCTTCTCCTCCTTCACGTAGTACATCTCCATGATGGTGACGTCGAGCGTTCCTCCGCCCAGGTCGAACACGAGAATTTTCTGTTCCTGTTCCGCTTTATCGATGCCGTAGGCGAGGCAGGCCGCTGTGGGCTCGTTGATGATCCTGAGCACCTTCAGGCCGGCGATCTCTCCGGCGTCTTTCGTTGCCTGCCGCTGGTTGTCGTTGAAATAGGCCGGGACGGTAACGACCGCTTCAACCACCTGGTCATTTAAATAGGCTTCGGCGTCCTGCTTGATCTTCTGCAGGATGAACGCGGAGATCTGCTGGGGAGTGAACTCCTTGCCGTGGATCTTGTACTCGTGGTTCGTGCCCATCTTCCGTTTCGCCGCGAGGACCGTCCCCTCGGGGTTGATCGCCGCCTGGCGCCTGGCGGGCTCTCCCACCAGTTTCTGCCCGTCCTTCGTCAGCGCCACAATCGAAGGGAATGCCTTGCCTCCGACCGTCATCCCTTCCGCGGAAGGGATGATCACCGGGCGCCCGCCTTCCACCACCGCGGCCGCCGAGTTTGATGTTCCGAGATCAATTCCTATTACCCTTGCCATCTAAACACCCTCCTTAAAAGTTGTGCCTTCGGATGAATCCCCTCCGCCCTCCGGCTTGACCGCCACCTTCACGACGGCCGGCCTGAGCACGCGCCCGTTCATCAGGTACCCTGTGCGCATTTCAGCCAGTACGGTTGTCTCAGGCACCGATTCCGTCGCTTCATGGGCAACCGCTTCATGCTGTTCGGGATCAAAAAGTTTCCCGGCCGCTTCGATCCGCGTGACGCCGTAAGATTTGAGGAAGCCCTCCAACCTTTTTGAGATCATCTCAACGCCGGCCATGTACACGTTCGCGTCCCTGTTTTCCGGCGCAGCCGACAGGGCCCTCTCAAAATCATCGTAAATGTCCAACAGCTGGATCAAAACCTCTTTATTCGCTATCTCCTGGAGCTCCGCTTCTTTCTTGAGCCACCGCTTCTTCGCGTTCTCGAAATCAGCCTGCAAGCGCAGCAGCTGGTTGCGCAGAGAATCGATCTCTTTCTGCTGGACCTCCGCCGGATCCACTTTCGGAGCCTCGGCCGGTTTCTGTGGTTCCCCTTCGGGCTTCATCTCTTTTTCCTGCTCCGATTCCGTCTGCATCTGAATCTACTCCCTTTCCTGGAAAGCCCTCGTTACCGCCTGGGCCATCCGTCCCACCAAAGAGGTGACCTTCGGATAATTCATCCGGGTCGGCCCAAGCACGCCGATCGCCCCTGTGATTCCCCACCGAAAACGGTAAGGGGCGGCCGCGATGGTGCAGTCCTGCAAAGAGGTCCCCTTGTTCTCAAACCCGATATGGAGCTTCACATCCTCCGCGTTCAGGTCCCTTAAAAGAATCTGCACAAGCTCCTCCTTGCTTTCCAAAGCGGAGAGGAGGCGCCGGGTCCTCTCGATGTCCCGGAACTCGGGAGCCTGCAGGACGTTGCTCGCCCCCTCCAGTATCAGCGTGGCGTCCTCATGGAGGAATGGCCCCTGCTGTAGCAGCTCGACCGCGTGCCTCATCTTCTCGGCATCCGCGCCCGAGGCATTCGCTGCAAGCTCATTGAGGTAGGCCGATACGTTGGCCAGCGGCATCCCGCTGAGCTCCTTATTTAGGAAGGCCTCGAGCCCGCTCACATCCTCGGGCGTCATCGGCCGGTCGGTGGAGTAGTTCGCGTGCTTGACCATCCCTTCAGCGGTGATCAGCACCGCCACAATCTGCTTCTCCCCGATCGGGATCAGCTTCATGCTCAGGAAAGAGCCCTGCGCCAGATGGGGCACCAGCGCCACCGCCGCCCCCTGCGTCATTTCGGAAAGGGCGTGCGCCGCCTGCTCGAGCACGTCGAGCGGGTCCTCCGACTTCGCCCGGCCGAGGTTCTCCACCTGCTCCTCCTCGTCGGGATTCAGCCGCTTCCGCTGCATCAAGATGTCCACGTAATAGCGGTATCCCATGTCGGTCGGCACCCGCCCGGCGGAGGTGTGGGGATGCGTGATTAATCCCTGTGTCTCCAGCTCCGCCATCACGTTCCGAACGGTGGCTGGTGAGACGTCAAACTCATACTCCTCGCAAAGGAATTCCGAACCGATCGGAATCCCCTCCTCGGCGTACGAGAGGATGATCGCCTCGAGTATCCTGTGACTCCTTGATTTTGAAGGGTTTATAGCCATATTGTCCATGCCTAGCACTCATCTAAATAGAGTGCTAACAACCATAAGTCTATCATAGGAATGGGGTTTGTCAAGAGGAAACGCGGATTAAAGGTGTTAGCGAGTTGCCAGTTTATGGGTTGGCGGGTTAACTGCCAAACCGGCCAACTCCAATGACAGAAAAGAGCCGTCATTGCGAGCCGAGCAAGCGAGGCGCGGCAATCTCATGCAAAATTAACCCCGGGTTGCCCTGCGAGGAGATTTCTTCGTCGCTGAGGCTTCTCGCAATGACAGCACGGCTGAGATCATCGCAATGACATGAGTGTTACCGGTTGACGAATTAGTGGGTTGACGGATTTTAACGGGCAAACCGGCCAACTCGCAAACTCGCGAACTTTAAACACGTATTAAACCGGCCTTCTGGAGCTGGCCGTAAAGCTGGTGCGGGAGCCGGGCTTTCAGGAGAACTCCGTCGGCCGTTTCTTCCCGGGAGAGGACACGGCCTTGGGTGTAGATATGTTTGAGCCAGCGGCCTTGAGCCGCAGCGACCAGGATTTCGGCGGGGCGCATCCGCGAAGAGAGGATTGCCGAGAGCCGGTCCAACAGGTGAGGGATCCCCTCCCCCGTCGCGGCCGAGAGGACGACTGCATCCGGATATTTCCGGCGCAGTGCCTCCCGGCTTTCCGCGCTGAGCTTGTCGACCTTGTTCAGAACGAGCAGCATCTGTTTCTCCTCCGCTTTCAGCATCCGGAGGACCTCGTGGACCGCCTCCTCCTGGCTCGTCATCATCGAATGGGAGGCGTCGAGGACGTGCAGAAGGAGCTGGCTCTGGGTGACCTCTTCCAGAGTGGCGGCGAACGACTCGACCAAGTGGTGCGGCAGTTTATGGATGAACCCGACCGTGTCGGAGAGAAGCATTGGCTGATGGTCCGGCAGGACCAGCCGCCTCGCAAGGGGATCGAGCGTCGAGAAGAGCCGGTTTTCCGTGTGGGTGCCGGCCTGCGTGAGGGTGTTCAGCAGGGTGGATTTACCGGCATTCGTGTAGCCGATAAGCGCCACCATGGGGATATGCTCCTCTTCCCGCTTTTGCCTGGCCACTTGGCGCCGGGCGTGGACCTGCTTCAGGTCATTCTTCAGGTGGGTGATCCTCTGCCGGATCCGCCGGCGGTCCATCTCCAGCTTCTGTTCGCCGGGGCCTCTCGTGCCGATGCCGCCGCCCAAGCGGGAGAGCTTCAGCACTCCTTTGCCGCCGAGCCGCGGGACCAGGTATTCGAGCTGGGCCAGCTCCACCTGCACCTTGCCCTCCGTGGAATGGGCCCGCTGGGCGAAGATGTCGAGAATCAGCTGGGTTCGGTCGATCACCTTCATGCCCAGCAGGTCTTCGAGGTTCTGCTGCTGGCTCGAGGTCAACTCCTCCCCGAAGAGCACGACGTCGGGCTGAAGTAGATGGCAGGCGTCGTGCAGCTCTAGGATCTTTCCCTTGCCGATCATCGTGCCGGGGATCGGCCGGTCAACCCGGACCGAATAATCCCGCAGGATATGGAGGCCCGAGGAACGGATCAGCTCGAGAAATTCGGCCTGGGCATCTTCGATCGGCCACGGGTCCTTGTAAAGGTTCTTGCTGAAGTAGACGCCGATTGCGACCGCTTTCTCGATCGGATATCCGGTCATGTAGAACTTAGACATGGGTGAGGAGCCCCGATTGTTCGGCGACCTGCCGGGCGATCTGTTCCGGCGAGAACTCGTCGGTCGAAAGCCACCGGACCCGCCCGTCCCGGCGGAACCAGGTCATCTGCCGCTTCGCGTAATGCCGGGTGTTCCTCTTGATCAGCGAGACCGTCTCCTCCTTGCCCCGCTCCCCGTTCAGGTGGGCGAACAGTTCCTTGTAGCCGAGAGCCTCACCGGCGGTCTTGCTCAACGGGCCGGTCCGCAGTCTCTTCGCCTCGTCGAGCCACCCCTGCTCCATCCAGCTGTCCACTCTGGATTCGATCCGGCGGTAGAGGAGTTCCCGATTCCGGAAAAGGCCGAACAGATTCACAGACCAGCCGCTGTTTAACAGGCCGGAGGTTTCTCCATGCCATGAGGTGATCGGCCGTTTGCTCAACGAATGGACCTCGAGCGCCCGGACGATCCTCCGGGAATCGTTTGGATGGATCTTTTTGGCGGCGGCCGGATCCACCTTTTTCAGCAGAGCGCGCATGCTCTCCCAGCCCTGCGTTTCCCCCTGCCGGGTGAGTTTCTGCCTCAGCGCGTCATCCTGGGGAGGGGCCGGGCAGAGCCCGTCGAGCAAAGCTTTCAGGTAGAGGCCGGAACCGGCGACAAGCAGCGGGGTCTTGCCACGGGCGGCGATTTCAGCCAGCAGAGGCACAACATCCGACACATAGCGGGCAACGCTGAACTCCTCGGAAGGCTCCGCCAGGTCAAGCCCGTGGTGCGGAACTTCGGCCCGGGTGGTTCGGTCCGGTTTCCCGGTGCCCAGGTCAATCCCCTTGTAGACCTGCATCGAATCGACGACGACGATCTCGACCGGGATCCGGCGGGCGACGGCGAGAGCGACATCGCTTTTTCCGGTCCCGGTGGGACCGACAATCGCCAGCGCCCGGGTCACCCCACCACCTCTTTCAAATTCGAAGAATTGGGCTGAAGCGGCGCAATGGCGCGCCTAAGAGGTGGTGGGGTCACGGCACCACTTTGCAGGGGAACCCGTCGGCCTTGAGCCGCTCGGCGAGAGCTTTCGCCTCTTCCTTCTTATCAAACCGGCCGGTCCGCACCCGGTAAAACCGCTTGCCCATGCTGTCGGTTTCGGTGACCGACGTGGGATAACCTTTTCTTTCCAGCTCGGTTTTGACCTTCAGCGCGTTAGCCTCCGACGCGAACGCCCCGGCTTGCACCGAAAAGAAATCGTCTTCGGGGGTCTTCTCAGGGAGGAATTCTCTTCTGGGGGAACGAAGCGGTTCCTCTTTGGGTTCAAGCTCTTCAACGCGGGAACGGACATGGTCGGCCACAGTCCCGCTGGTCATTTCAGGCGAGATTTGCCGGTAAAGCTCGAGGGCCCGCTCTTTCTGCCCGGATAAATAGAATGTATCTGCCAGAAGGAGGTTCGCTTCCGGTAGACGGGCGGACCGGGGATGTTTGGCTGCCAGTTTTTCAAAACTGGATTGGGCCAGGTCAAAATTTCTGGTCTTCAGGGCCGAGGCCCCCTGCAGGTAAAGAAGTTCGTCCGACCGGGGTTCGATCGGGGATTTCAACAGGCGGCGGGTGCCGGAGAGGACGGAGTCGTACCGCTCCTGCAGGAAGTCGGCCTGCAGTTTCGAAACATCATCCGCCCGCGCCGGCCCGACGAAAACCATCAAGGCAAAGAATACAAACAGAAAAACATTTGCGGGTCCTGTCTTGGCAGAGCGACCCTTCGCCGTGCTCAGACAGTCCTCGACCCTTCTCTGAATGAAGTAAGAAGGGTCTGCGGAACTGCGCGCGGCTGCAGGGTCATCTCCGCCAAGCCACCCGCCCCCAAACCTTACTTTCGAAACAAATGCCTGGTATTTGGCAGAACCCCCGGCCTCTCCCCCCACCCCTCGGCTCAAAAATCTTACGATTGTTGCGACCGGCAAGGGTATCGGCCAGCGCACCGTCAGAAG
Organism: uncultured Planctomycetia bacterium; assembly: GCA_964373715.1. Taxonomy (GTDB): domain Bacteria; phylum Omnitrophota; class Gorgyraeia; order 1-14-0-20-64-10; family 1-14-0-20-64-10; genus CAMTXI01. The sequence continues at coordinate 396,707 of CAYJVR010000001.1, forward strand.
GCCGAGCGGGCATGGTGTCCGCCAGAGGCGGACGAGCGAGGCCGATGTCGGAGCGAGGAGCCCTCGCAGGGGGCGACGAGTGGTACGTCGGTTGATGCCCTTGGCGGGAGCTTTTGATTGATTGGTTTGGTTGTTAGATTTTTGTTCCGACAAAGCTTTGCCCCCTTATGGAGTCGATACGGACGCGGACGATCTCCCCCGCTTTCTCCCCGTTCGCCGGGAAGTACGCCTTTCGGTTGATGCGGGATCTGCCCATCCCCGGCTCTTCCACCAGCACTTCCACCGTTTCGCCGATCCTCTTCTCCCCTTCTTCGCGGGAGATCCGCTCCTGCAGAGCGATGATCCTTTGGAGCCGGGCATCTTTCACATCCATCGGAACGTCGTCCTCCCATTTGGAGGCGGCCGCGAACGGTCTCGGCGAATAGTTGAACATGAAGGCTGAGTCAAACCGGGCCTTCTCCATCACCTCCACCGTCTTATCAAAATCGGCGTCAGTTTCGCCGGGGAAGCCCACAATGATGTCGGTGGTCACGGCGACGCCGGGCACCCGCGTCCTCAACCGGGCCAGCTTCTGCAGGTAGTCGTCGGCGGTATAGCCGCGGCGCATCCGCCTGAGCACTTCGTCCGACCCGGACTGGACCGGCAGATGGATGTGTTCGCAGACCTTTTCCAGTGAGCTCATCGCGTCGAACAGCTCCTCCACCGCGTCCCACGGATGGGAGGTGATGAACCGGATCCGCTCGAGGCCGGGGATAGCGTTCACCTGGGCCAATAACTGCGAGAAGTTTGTCTTCCGCTCACCCTTCGCCTGGCCGAGCGGGTCTTCATTGAACCTCGTGCCGTAGGAGTTCACGTTCTGCCCCAACAGCATCACCTCTTTGAACCCCTCTCCGGCAAGTGTCGCCACCTCATCAACGATCTGCTCCGCCGGGCGGCTGACCTCCGGCCCCCGCGTGTATGGAATGATGCAGTAGGAACAGACCTTGTCGCACCCTTCCATGATCGTCACGAAGGCGCTGACCGGGTTCGCGTGGTAGGAGATCGTCTTGAACTCAGCCCGCTTCTTCAGCTGGATCGCCATGAGCGGTTTCATCGAAGCGGCCGAATCACAGCTTCCCTCTCCGTCGCCTGATGCGCGCCGTTTCTCGTAAACCCCTTCGAGCAGGTCCGGCACCTCATACAGCTGGGAGGGCCCGGAGATGAAGTCCACATACGGCGCCCGTTGGAAGATAGTCCCCCGCTGGGACTTCGCCATACAGCCCATCACCCCAATAACCAGTTCCGGGTTCCGGGTTTTGAGTTTCCGCAGAACGCCGAGCAGAGACCATACTTTATCTTCGGCATGCTCGCGAACCGAACAGGTGTTCAGCAGGATCACGTCGGCTTGGGTATCCTCCTCGGTCAGCGTGTACCCCCGGTCCAGAAGGAGGCCCACCACCTCCTCCGAATCCCGGAAGTTCATCTGGCAGCCGTAAGTGCAAACCCATAACTTTCGCATAACTCTTTGTTCTTGCTTCACTTTCTTATTGATCTATTTTCTTCGGCGTCCGATCAAGTATACGACTTTCCCGTCTCGCCAGATTGCGGCAGGAACACCCGCTGATTTATGCTCCTTGAGGGCTTCCGCTACGGCCTCTCTCATTGCCCTTCTTGCTCCCAAATGAAGCTGGTCGATTGTTTTCGCCTTCTTAGAGCTCATTTTCCCTCCGCCAATCTCAAAATCTCCTCATACAAACTGCGATTCAGGACCCTCAACTCACCCTGCTTCTCTTCAGCAATAACCTGCGGAGTGCTCTCCGAATTATCAACCAGCATCCACGAATCCAGAATTGGCCTGTAATGCCCAAAGAGGTTCACAATCCCTTTATGGAAGCGACGGCGCACAACCTTCTCAGGAATATCATGCCCTCCTCTTTTGACCCGGCTCGCTATGCGCGCCAAAGAAAGCCGAACATCGGGAACCCACAAGAAGAACAGATGGATCGCGTATCCTCTTTTCTTCAAATTCTTCAAGCGAGCGAGATAATTGATTCCCGAGAGAGTGGTCTCAAAAGCAAAATCAACGTTTCGGGACGCATAGCTCTCGATCTGCTCCAGCAAAATCCTACCGGCTTTCAGCGCAACAGCGTCAGGCGAAAATCCCGCCAATCCACGGGCAATCGTGTCTGCGTTAATAAAAGACGGGCAATCAGCGTATTTTGGAAGAAACTTTGAGGCAAAAGTCGTCTTACCCGACCCATTCGGTCCGGCAATGATATGAACCTGCGGTCTCTTATTCATCTATTCGCTCAAAACCGATCGCAAGCATTCAACAAACGCTTCCACGATCTGCAAGAGTCCCGGTATTGCATAACAACGGCCATCCGTACGTTTGCAGAAAAACGGACGTCGTCATTCGCGTTTCATGACGATACTCCCTTCGAACTCTATCCGCGGGTCCTTCACATCGACAAGCTCATCAAGCTCGTAAACGTTCCGATAACCATACCCATATAAATTGACATATGTCGGAATATTGAGCGCCATCATACGTGGTTTTTCCTGAACCTGGAATTGGGACGTCAAAACGTCACCAGACGGGACGGCGCCAGGCACGAACATTTTGGACGCAAAATCCGTCTGGTTGCCCTCAAAGTTGTTGTTGCAATAGATGAGGATCTTGGTATCAACACTTGGGATGACCTTTCGCAGATTATCCTGGGTGAAATCGGTGAAACTCAAATGCCTGGCTCCCTTGATATGGATGCGGTTGTAGCGGAAATCCGAACGGGAATCAAAGATGATCGCATCCGGCTCCTTGCTCATCTTCAAGAACGTATCAAGAACGTATCAAGATCGACCAATCGCTCTGCTCTGTGCGGTTCGACGGCCGCGACTAGTTCCTTGAAATCGCCGAAACTGACTTTCGCAGGTGGGTAGTTCTTCACTTGCGCCAAGGCCGTGTTCGTTCCGAGCAACACCATGGATAATAGAAGAAGTCTTCTCATCATCTCCCTCCTGTTGCTGTTCACATCATTTCCGCAGGTGCTAGGTTCAGCTGTCTGCCCGGCATTTAGGATCCCAGGAGCCTCTTGGCCAACTGGTAAGTCGTCCCTTCCCCGGAAGCTCCGCAGTCCCGTAGGGCCTTCTTGGTATCAACCTCAACGAGAGCGTGGTAATACCCTCCACCATCCTTGATGAAAAGGCATGTCCCGGATTTACCCTTTACCGTCGCTATCTGAAGCTTGTAACCCTTGCTTTCTTCGCTAGCGCCATTGAATTATCTCTTTGTGTTCGATTGTTAAGAATCACGCCAAAACCACCCGTAACCCCTCAGCCACCGCCTGAATGACCCGGGTAAGATCCACTATAACCGGCTCTGCGGTAGGCTGCAATAATCCTGGTATTTTGGAACAACGGCCAACCGTAGGTGTGAACGAATAGAGATCTACTCATGATGGAACCATTATACCGAGATCGTTGAGGAACTTCTTCCAGGTTTGTGTTCGCGACACACCGGGGTACGGTCTACGCTCCGGTCGTCTCCGCGACATAGCGCCGAAGTTCTCCATCGTCGGGAGCGATTTTAAGCGCCCTTCTCCATAGTTCCGTTGCCTCGTGGAGTCTCCCCGAGTTGGCGTATGTCGCGCCCAAATTTTTCAGCGCCGGCACTGACCGTGAATCAATCACAAGCGCGCGCTTGAACGCCTTTTCTGCCTCCGCCACGCGGCCGGTCTGGTACAACGCGACCCCGTAGCTCGTCTCGCCGATCGCATCGCCCGGCCGGAGCGCAAAAGAACGCGCGTACGCGGCGGCAGCGGCAGCATAATCGCGGCGTTTCAACTTCAAATTGCCGATCGCGCGCCAGTTCTGCCACAACATCGGATCGAGCGCCGACGCCTTCGAGAAAGTCTCGAGCGCCGCCTCGTCCAGGCCTTCTTTCATATACAGGACGCCGAGGTTCGTCCACACACGCGCTCCATGCGGATTGAGGCGGATCGCCTGCTCGTACGCTTCCCTGGCCCCCTCCAGATCCCCTTGCGCACGCCGGATATTCCCAAGCGAGAGGTGGGCGTTCCAGTCTTTAGGATTGACGCGAAGCGCTTCTTCTAGGAGCCTGAGCGCTTCGTCATAACGTTCGTGCTCATAATAGGCATTTGCGAGATTCACACGCACAGTGAGGTTTTGAGGACCAAACTGCAGCGCATGCTGGTAAAGTCCGATCTCTTCTCTCCAGACACCTGCCGCGGAGAAAAGAACGATTCCCAGAAACGCAATGGCAACCGCTGCCGCCGCGAAACCTGCCCGTCCGAAACGGGCGAAGCCGCGTGCTGCGAGCGCGGCGATTCCGACGGCCGGCAGATAAAGCCAATTTTCGGCCATGAGCGACCCCAGATGCGGGAGCGCGTGAATCAGCCGCACGAGCGGCAAGAATCCCACAACGGTCCACAAGACGGCGAAAGAAAGTTCACGCGACGCATGACGGCGGTCGCTCCATAAGCACGCGATGGCGAGTACCGCCGCACTCACCGCGAAAAACACGTCGGGCATCGAAATCACGCGCACCCATGGCACGGCATGCATGGGATAAAGCGGCCACGGCCACACGAGGAGCGCGGCATAACCGCGCAGGACGTGGAGCAGGTTCGCGGCTTCGGAGTGAAGCGGATTCCCCACCGGAAGAGGCACCGAATTCAGGAAATGCGCGCGCAACACCGCGTAAAGAAGCGTCAGCGCTAAGAAACCGGCGGACGAACGGATGACGCGCCCAATGCGCCCGCCACGTGCCCACCCCGCAAGCAGAAAGAGCAGCGGGCCAAGCATGGCATTTTCCCTCGACAACAGTGCGGCGGCGAGCGCGACATGCGCGGCAACGAGCGCCGCCTTCCCACCTCCACCCAGATACCGGATAAAACACCGGCTTCCGGCCAACAGAAATAGCGTTACGAGAATGTCCGCCCTCCCCGCCACGTATGCGACCGCTGAGACGTGGACCGGGTGCACGGCGAAGAAAAACGCGGCGAGAAGCGCTGTTCCGCACGCGAAGGACAGCTCCGCCAGCAATCCATAAACCAGAAAAGCGACGAGCGCGTGCAAGACAATGCTCGTCAGGTGATAGCCGAAAGGATTCATCTTCCAGATAAGATGGTCGGCCATATAGCTCACCGCCTGGAGCGGCCGGTAATAATCAGTCCTCTGCACCGAGGAAAAACGGTGGACGTTGTGAGAAAAAAGCTCGAGCAGGAATTTCGGCTGTTGGATGTGGACGTTTTCGACGACCAATGACCGGTCGTCGAAAACAAACCCGCCCCTCAAGGCGGGGGCATAGATCACCACGCTGACGGCGAGAAGGAGGAAAAAAACGCGGTAATTCTTTCTATAAATCTCTCGCATTCATCCTCCAATACTTATTCTAACCGCCAATTTCCAGAAATTCAAATTGCAAAAAATACAGCGACTTCAATAAATAAGTTGGGCATTTCAAGGTGCAATCTTGTAAGATAAACAGCATCGTCTGTTGAAGATCCAGTAAGTATTTGGCCCGGCTAAGACGGCCAGCGTGAATGCGAGGATTTAAAAACATGGCGAATATTCCGAAAAGGTTGATTTTGAGTGCACTCATTGCTTTTACCATGACTCTGGTAAGTCAGGAGAGAATATTTGCGGATCTGACAACGCCGCCAGAAGAGTCACCGCCAGCTGAGTCATCCTCAGCAGAATCACAGGCGCAGGATAGCGACACTGAGGCGCTGCAGATCGAACCGAGCCCAATCCCGTTTCAAGTCGGGATCGACACCACAAACTTCGACACCGTGACTATAGGTTTTGGCGGAGTGTCGATTAGTGGATTGGGACTGGCGATCCCCGATAATGTGGGTAATAAGACATGGCTGTCTCTACCGCCGGGTTTTTCTCGGACCCACCTTCCGGAGCGACCGCTTGACCGGCCACCCTCCCAGCCCCTTTCTCGGCCCTACCAAACTCTTCCCTCAGGGGTTCGTCTACCAGGCCAGGACCCATCACCGGACAGCCACGGCCTTGCTCAATCGGAGACCGAGCCCATCGTTGTGCCTGCCCAACAAGTCTTGGAGGTACTCTTATGAAAAAAATAAACATCTCCCTCTGCATTTGCTGTGCAGTTGCCATGGCGGTTGCAGTGTTCACGGCCACGCCGTCTGTCTATTCCGGCGAGGCATCCCGTGAACTCATTCTGCAAGGTGCGCATGAACTGGGGCGTAATCGCTTTAATGAGGCACTCGAGTTTTTCCAGAAAGCTGTCGAGGCCGACCCGCAGGCCGGGGAAACCCATTTCTTGACCGGACTTGCCCTGAACC
>CAYJVR010000002.1:0-312122 GCA_964373715.1 uncultured Planctomycetia bacterium
GCATCGGAGCGTTTGGCATCTCCACTATGTGAGCGTGCAGGGCTTGGCCCCGTTGATTAACAAGGAGGATAAGATGCGTAAGGCAAAAGGATTCACCCTAGTTGAACTGATGGTTGTCGTTGCGATCATCGTGGTTCTCGCGGCGGCATTGGCTCCTGCCATTGCGAGCGCCAACACGAAAGCGAAGGTAGGGCGGGCCTCTGCGGATCTGAAGGTCATAGCGTCAGCCATCCAGCTGTATAAGGTGGATACGGGCCGCTGGGTCGGCACCAACGGTGCCAATCCAGCTTATGCCGTCAACTACTTCGCTGTTACGGACACAGCCAACAATCCATACACAGGCCCGGCAGCAGCGACATCTCCTGCCCAACTCCTGAGTAATATTGCCGGCACTGGGGTTGTCCCCGCCTGGGATGGTCCTTACATCGCTGAGCTCAAAATTGATCCTTGGGGCAATCCTTATTACATGGGGTTCCAGTTTAATTCGAGCGGGAACAGTCTCGGTCAGCAGACTTTGGCGATCTGGAGCTTCGGCCCGGACGTGACAAACAATAATGGGAGGCCGCCTCCTCCCGGCACGGCCGGCTACCCGGCTGGGTACGATATACAGATCCCCATCACATCGGACACAACCCGGTAAGAAGGGGGGATCCGCGGGGCTATGTCTCGCATCGGAGCGTTTGGCATCTCCACTATGTGAGCGTGCAGGGCTTGGCCCCGTTGGTCAACAAAAGGAGGATGCAATGCGTAAGGTAAAAGGATTCACCTTAGTTGAACTGATGGTTGTCGTTGCAATCATCGTGGTTCTTGCGGCGGCGTTGGCCCCGGCGATTGCGTCTGCCAACACGAAAGCGAAAGTAGGGCGGGCCTCTGCGGATCTGAAGGTCATAGCGTCGGCCATCCAGCTGTATAAGGTGGATACAGGACGCTGGATCGGCACCAACGGCGCCAATCCTTCCTATGCCGTTAGCGTCATCTCTCTTACAGACGGGAACAACAATCCAACTACAGGCCCGGCCCCAACGACATGCCCTGCGCAACTCCTGAGTAATATTGCCGGCGCGGCTGTTCCCGCCTGGGATGGTCCTTACATAGCCGAGCTAAAACTTGATCCTTGGGGTAGTCCTTATTACATAGGGTACCAGTATACTTCCAGCAATCAAAATCTCGGTCAGACGACTCTGGCTATCTGGAGCATTGGCCCGGATATGACATACAATAGCGGGAGGCCGCCGCCCCCTGGCACGGCCGGCTACCCTACGGGATACGATATACAGATCCCCATCACATCGGACACAACCCGGTAAAAACCGGAGTGAGCTAGCAAAGCGCGAACGCCATAAATCTCGTGCATCAGCAGGATGCAATGCGTAAGGTAAAAGGATTCACCTTGGTTGAGCTGATGGTTGTCGTTGCGATCATTGTGGTTCTTGCCGCGGCGCTGGCTCCGGCGATTGCGTCTGCCAACACGAAAGCGAAAGTAGGGCGGGCTCTCGCGGATCTGAAGGTCATAGCATCGGCCATTCAGCTGTATAAAGTGGATACTGGCCGCTGGATCGGTACCAACGGCGGCAATCCCTCCTATGCTATCCACTACACCGATTTTACGGACGGAATCGGCAATCCAGTTGGAGCCATCCCGGCAGGACCAACATGTCCTTTTCAACTCCTGACTAATAGTAATGGTGGCGCGGCTGTCCCCGCCTGGGATGGTCCTTACATCGCCGAGCTAAAACTTGATCCTTGGGGCCGTCCTTATCACATAGGGTTCCAGGCTCATACGGGAGGGTACCTTCTCGGTAACACGACTCTGGCTATTTGGAGCGATGGCCCGGACATGACAAACCATAATGGGAGGCCGCCGCCCGCCGGCATGGCCGGCTACCCCGCGCCGTACGATATAGAGATAGTCATCACATCGGACACAACCCGATAAAGAACGGGTGCCAACAGGGCGACGCCACCGCTATTGGCTTGACGCCATCCTGCGGAGCCTCTAAGCTACCTTCACTGTGCCCGCTATTTTGCAGCTTAAAGATATCCATAAAAGCTTCGGTTCCCGCATCATCTTTGACGAGGCCAACGTTACGCTCAACAGCGAGCAAAAGGCCGGTTTTATCGGCCGCAACGGGGCGGGGAAATCCACGTTGTGCAAGATCATCATCGGCCAGGAACCGGCCGACTCCGGCAAGGTCATCCGGAGCGCCGACCTTCGGCTGAGTTACCTGGAACAGCATGACCCGTTTGCCCCTGTCGAAACGGTGCTGGCGTTTCTCGCGCGCTATACGGGCCAAGAAACCTGGCGCTGCGGCGAGATCGCCGCCCGGTTCCAGCTCAAAAATGAACTGCTGGAAACGAACGTCAAAAGCCTCTCAGGCGGCTACCAAACCCGCGTCAAACTCACGGCGATGCTCCTGAGCGATCCCAACTTCCTGATTCTCGATGAGCCTTCTAACTATCTCGACTTGAAGACGCTGATCCTGCTGGAAGAATTCCTTCAGGATTTTGAAGGCGGCTTCGTGATCGTTTCCCACGACCGGGAGTTCCTGAAGAAGACCTGCGACCACACTCTGGAGGCCGAGAACGGCCGGCTCGCGCTCTACCCGGGGACAGTCGAAGAATATCTGGCATTTAAGCAGGAGCAGCAGGCTCAAGCGATCAGCATCAACGAATCAATCGAGAGCAAGCGGAAGCAGCTCCAGGCGTTCGTCGACCGGTTCAAGGCGAAGGCCTCAAAGGCCAGCCAGGCCCGTTCCAAGATGAAACAGATCGAGAAGCTCAAGACCGTGGAGTTGGCCGAGGCGCAAAGCACCGTGCAGATCAAGATCCCGTCCATGCAGCAGCGCCACGGGGTTGTGTTCCATTGCAAGGACCTGGCGATCGGTTACCCGGAGAAATTCGTGGCTAAAGAGATCCATAGCGATGTCGATCATGGCGCGCATGTCGCGGTGCTGGGGGACAACGGGCAGGGCAAGACGACTTTTCTCCGGACGATAGCAGGAGATTTGGCGCCGAAGGGAGGGTCGTTCCGCTGGGGTTTCAATTGTCGAGTCGCGTATTACGCCCAGCATGTGGTGGCGTCGCTTGACCGGACGCAGGATGTCTTAACGCATCTCGAGAGCCGGGCATCTGCCGGGGTGACCCGGCAGGAGGTCCTGGCGATGGCGGGCTCGTTTCTCTTCAAGGGGAACGAGGTAAAGAAACCGGTCTCAGTGCTGAGCGGAGGCGAATGCGCGCGGCTTTGCTTAGCCGGCCTGCTGCTGGCGAAAAGTTCCGTGCTGCTGCTGGATGAGCCTACGAACCACCTGGACTTTGAAACGGTTGAGGCGTTGGGCGCGGCGCTGAGCCGGTGGCGGGGAACAGTTTTCTTTATCAGCCATGACCGGACCTTTGTGAACATGGTGGCGACACAGATCCTGGAAATCAGGAACGGTTCGGTTGTCCAATACCCGGGGAGCTACGCCGACTACGTTTACCATCTTGAACTTCAAGTCCGGCGGGAACTTGGCGATGATCAGAAAGGCCGGCCAACCGCTTGAGCAAAAAGCGGGAATCCGAACAGAAAAAGCTGGCCGGCGAAGTCAAGCGATCGGAAGAGCGGCAGAACGGCTACCGGAAGGAGAAAGATTTTCTTGAGGCCGAACTGGCGGCGAACCCCGCCGCGTGGAAGCCTGAGCTGGCCGGGCGCTTCGAGGAATTGAGCCGGCTGATTTCAGAGGAGGAACAGCGCTGGGTTCAGTTAACCGAACAGCTCGAATCTTTGTCCTCGGAAGAAAAGGGTTGAATAAAAAGCCATAAACGGAGCCGGGCTTACGGGTTAAGACAGGCGCCGACCATTTGTCCGATGATGCTCTCGGCGATGAACCTTCCTTGGCGGCTGAGCCGGACCCGGTTGTCGGCCAGTTCGATGAACCCTTGCGGGATCAGGTCAGGGAACAGCTTTTCCAACCGGGGCCGCAGCACGGGCAGAGAGCTTAGGCTGACCCCCCGGCTTAAGCGCAGACCGGTCAGCAGTGTTTCTATCTGCTTATTTTTCTCGGAGATCTCTTCTGCATCGTCCGGTTCCCAGGAATCCCCGGAGCACTTTTCCAGCCAACGGCGCATATTAGGGGCGAACTGATACCGGACGCCGTTCATGTAAGAAAACGCGCCCGGCCCGATCCCGAGATAGTTCCCGTTCGTCCAGTAGATCAGATTATGCCGCGACTCAAAGCCGGGTTTCGCGAAGGTCATTAGCTCGTAATGAAGATAACCGGCTTTTTCCAAAACGTTTTCCGCCCCGGCGAACATCTCTTTATGGGCCGTTTCATCGGGCAGAGACAGCCGGTTCTGCCGCCGCCTGAGTCCGTAGACCGTTTTTTCATGAATATCCAGATCGTAAAGGACCACCTGAGAGACTCCGGCCTCAACCAGCCGGTCCAGGGAGAAGAGAATATCCCCGGTTGTTTGGTTGGGAATGCGCAGGATCAGGTCGGCGCTGATGTTTGAGAAACCGTGTTTCTGCAGAAGGCGCAGCGTCGTCGTGGCGGCGGCCGCGTTGTGGGCCCGCCCCATATCTTCCAGGAGCCGGTCGTTAAATGACTGTACCCCCAGGCTGATCCGGTTGATTCCTAAGGTTTTGTAGGCCTCCAGCTTTTCAGGGGTTGCGTCTCCGGGATTGATCTCGCAGGTGATCTCCGCGCCGGGGGCGAAATCGAACGTTTCCCGGAGGAGTTTGGAAAGCCGGCCGATTTCCTGTTCGGCCAGGAGCGAAGGGGTGCCTCCGCCGAAGTAGAGGGTATCGAACAAGATTCGCCCGTATCGGGCGGCCGCCTGGGCGGCCTCTTTTCCGATCGCCTGAAGGAAGCTGTGCCGTGTCTGCGGGGAGTTTTTCGTCGTGATCACGAAATCGCAGTAATGGCACTTCTTCAGGCAGAATGGAATATGGACGTATAATCCGGGCATCGGGTGATTGATCTCAGCGTGAATATCTTAGCCGAAATAGGGAGGAAGGGTTCCCTAAATTGATAACCCGGTGTTTTTATAGTAAGCTGATTTTAAAGAGGCGATAACCATTTTATATCGAGGATGCACTTCGGCCGACCTTTGGTTTCCCCCTGTTTAGGAGATGTTTTTCATGGTGAAAGACAAGATCTTCGCGGATAAGCGAACGGCCGTCCGGGACTTCAATTTTGGGAAAAAGACGGCCGCCGTATTTGACGACATGCTGGAACGGTCGGTCCCTTTTTACGCCGAGATTCAGCGGATGATGGGTGAAATCTCGGCCGAGTTTGCCGCGGACGGGACGAACCTGTACGACCTCGGCTGTTCCACCGGCACGACCTTTATCGCCTTCGACCCGGTTGTTTCTAAAAAGGTTCGGTTTATCGGTTTGGATTCATCCCACGAGATGCTTCAAAAGGCGCGCCAGAAGTTGGCTGAGAAAAAGATGAAGCGGCCGGTCGAGCTGGTATGCGCCGATTTAAACGGGCCGGTGCAGGTTGAAAACGCGTCCGTGGTCGTCATGGCTTTGACCCTTCAGTTTGTTCGGCCGCTGCACCGGCAGACGCTCATGAAATCCATCGCCAAGGGGATGAACAAAAACGGCTGTCTTCTGCTCATCGAGAAGGTGCTGAGTAAAGACTCGACTTTAAACAGGCAGTTTATCAAGTATTACTACGGGTTTAAGGAGCGCAACGGCTACAGCCAGATGGAGATCAGCCGGAAGAGGGAGGCTCTCGAGAACGTTTTGATTCCTTACCGGGTGGAGGAAAACAGGGAGCTGCTTTTGAAAAGCGGTTTCAGCGAGTTCGACGTTTTCTTCAAGTGGTACAACTTCTGCGGAATGATTGCCATCAAATGAGTTCTATCCTACGCCAGGTCAGTGTTGCGGCGGGGAACTTCTTCTTCAAGTACCGGAACGCTATCTTTCCCGTTGTTTTCGTCCTCTTCCTTGTTGTTGTGCGGCCCAGCGTGATATTCGGCGACCCTGTTGTTGACCGCCTGCTGGTGATCTGCGGGTTTGCGGTCGCGCTGGCGGGCGAAGCGGTGCGGCTGTCAACGATCGGGTTTGAGTACATAGAGCGAGGCGGCAAGCAGGGGAAGGTGTACGCCAGCTTCCTCGTGCGCAAAGGGGTTTACGGCATCAGCCGGAACCCGATGTACGTCGGCAACATGCTGATCGGCGTAGGGATTGTCATGGCCAGCGGCGCGCCTGCGGCCTACGTGACGGTGATTCCGTTCTTCGCGTTTGTTTATCACGCGATTACCTCGGCGGAGGAAGAATTCCTTCGCAAGAAGTTCGGGGCGGCCTACGAGGAGTACTGCGCCCGTGTTCCCCGGTTTCTCCCGGCCTTAAGCGGTTTCCGGGAGGCTTTTTCCGGGGTGCGGTTCGACCTGAAGAGGCCTTTTAAGCAAGACTTGAGCACAATCACCTGGATTGCCATGGTTCTTACGGCGCTCCCTTTTTGGAGAGCCTATTTTCTCCATGGCTGGGATTTTACCAGGAGGCAGGCCATTCAAACAGGCGCCGCAGAACTGGCGATAGCGGCTCTCTACGGCCTGTTGGCTTTTCTCAAGAAGCGGAAATCCCCCTTATTCTATCCGCGGGAGGAGCGCAATCCGGAAAAACAGGCTGTTTCAGGCGGCGTCTAGCGGGTTCGCGCCTCCGATGAGATCCCGCGTCATTTTTCGCCCCAGATTCTTTATTCCGTTTACTCTCCTTCTCTGCCTGATTTTTCCCGCCGCGCCCGCTCTGGCCGATGAAAGAATCCGCCGGTTCCACAGCCAGATCACCGTCCATCCGGATGCCAGCCTGACGGTCCAGGAGACGATTGAGGCCCACAGCGAAGGGATTGAAATCCGGCACGGCATCTACCGGGATTTCCCGACCGATTACCGGGACCGGTTCGGCAACCGCTCTATCGTGGATTTTTCCGTCAAGCAGGTACTGAGGGACGGCCGCCCTGAGAACTTCCATTTTAAGAGACTTTCCAACGGCACGCGCGTTTATATCGGAAACAAAAACGTCCTCCTGCCGCCCGGGGATTACACCTATGAGCTGACCTACAAGACGAACCGCCAGATCGGTTTTTTCAAAGAGCAGGACGAGCTGTACTGGAACGTGACCGGCACCGGATGGGTTTTCCCGATCGAAGAAGCCTCCGCGTCGGTGGTGCTGCCGAAGCAGGTTTCGAGGGATGACCTCGGCACGGCCGGCTACACCGGCCCGCAAGGGTCAAGGGCGCAGGCGTTCCAGGCCGCCGTGGAAATGAACGGGACAGTCACGTTTGTCACCACGACGCCGTTGCGGCCCGAAGAGGGGCTGACGGTTGTCGTCTCGTGGCCGAAGGGGATTGTTGACGAACCGACGTTTTCCGACAAGCTTGGCTATCTGATCCACGATAACCGGGCGCTCCTCATCGGACTGCTTGGTTTGGCGGCGCTTCTTGCGTACTATCTGGTTGTTTGGTCGAAGGTCGGCCGCGATCCGGAGAAAGGCTCGATCATGCCGGTTTACGAGCCTCCGCGGGGGCTGTCGCCGGCGGAGATCCGCTACATCATGGAGATGGGTTTCGATCATAAAACGTTTGCGGCGGCGATTATTGACATGGCGGTGAAGAGAGTTCTGACCATCAGCCTGGTTGACGGCGATTACGTGCTGCACCTCTCCAGGGAAGGTACCGATGGGAAAGCCCTTGCCCCGGAAGAGGAGGAGATAGAGGGGTGGTTTTTTGCCGGTTCCAGAAGGAGGTTTGCCCTGCAGCAAAGCAACCACGATCTCATCTCAAACGCGCTCCGGGCCGTTAAGAAATCGCTAAAAAAAAGGAATGAAAGGGTCTATTTTCTGACGAACAGCCGGTACCTCATCCCGGGTCTTGCGATCACCGCCGTCACGGTTGTTTTAAGCGTTCTCGCCCAGTCCCCCCAGGTCACGTTCGCCCTGCTTTTTTTCTCTGTGTGGCTGACGATCTGGACGACCGGTGTCGTGATGCTCAGTCTTCAGGCCGCCTCTCTGTGGCGCGAGGTTTTCAGCGGCCGGGGAGGGGTGGGGAAAACCGGTTCAGCCCTTTTGCACACTCTTTTTGCGGTTCCCTTTTGGGCGGCGGAGATAGTCGTGTTGGTCATGGTCTCGGTCATGGTCAGTTTTATGCTTATCGTTGTTTTGTTGGTTTTGGTCGGAGTCAGCCTCCTTTTCTATCATCTGCTGAAAGCTCCGACCGGGGCAGGCAGACAACTGATGGACAAGATAGAAGGGTTCAAAATGTTTCTGGCTGCGGTGGAAAAGGAGAGGCTCAATTTCTTGAACCCTCCGGGAAAGACGCCGGAGCTGTTTGAAAAATACCTCCCGTACGCGCTTGCGCTCGGCGTCGAGCAGGCCTGGTCCGAACAGTTTTCCAAAGTGCTCGCCGCGGCGGGGAAAGCGGGCGGAGGCTACACGCCGGCATGGTATTATGGAGCCGATTGGAACTCCTTCAGCTCGGGCAATTTCGCCTCGTCGCTCGGGAATTCTTTATCCTCCGCGATTGCCTCCTCCTCCACGGCGCCCGGATCAAGTTCCGGCGGTGGCGGCGGTGGGTCTTCCGGTGGCGGAGGAGGAGGCGGAGGAGGGGGCGGCTGGTAGCGCCGGAAGGTCATCTTCACAGAAGACAAGGGGGTTTTTATGAAAAGATACGGGATTCTTGATGCGCTCTATATGTCTTTTTATTCAAAACCACTGTACGCGGATGTGGCCTATTCCTGGAAAGGGGCGGGCTTAAGCTTTCTTCTCGTGCTGACGGTGTTTATCGCTCTTGTCTCTGGGGCACAGATTAACGCGGGGCTGCAGAAATTCGTTCATCAAGAGGCCCCGGCCATCACCGCCCAGATTCCGGAGATCACGATCTCGAAAGGGAAACTATCCACCCCGGAGCCGCGGCCGTATCTCATCAAAGACCCGAAATCAGACCAGTTGGTCGCTGTTATTGACGCGACCCGCACGGATATTCCGGGCGATCTGGAGGGGGCGTATGTTTTTGCGGGAAGTTCCAGGGTGGTCGTCCGGAAAAGCGAAGCGGAGACACGGATTTACGACCTGGATAAGATTGACCAGTTTGTCCTGAACCAGAAAAGGATGGCTGGCTGGCTGAAGATGCTTGGAATGTGGGGTACCCCTGCGATTCTCCCGTTTGTCGTCTTTTTCTTTTTTATCGGTAAAGTTGCGCAGGCACTTTTTTTCTCTCTATGGGCGATTTTCCTCTGCAGGATCCTTCAGGTTTCTTTAGGGTACCGGGCGGTGTTCCGTTTAACCGTGGTCGCAATGACGCCCTCTTCGGTTGCCGGCCTTTTGTTTGATGTCGCGCAGCTGAAGCTTGGGGTTTTGGTTTCCGTGCTTGCAGCCGGGTTTATCTATTTAGCGGTCCGTTCGGCGAAGGATGCCCCGGCAGAGGCGCCGTCTGGTCAAGGGGCTCTTTGAGAATCGGGTCGTATTTCTCCTCGTAGAAGCGTATAATGTCTCTATGGGTACATTTGAAAACGGAGATGGGCTGGGGACGTTTGAAGCCCTCGGGCTCCACCCCAATCTGCTCAAGGGGATTCACGATCTCGGATTCCTCCATCCCACTCCGATACAAGCCAAAGCCATCCCGATTATCTTGGCCGGACGTGACCTGATCGGGTGCGCCCAGACCGGCACCGGCAAGACGGCGGCTTTCGTCCTGCCGATCCTTCACAAACTGCTTCAGCGCAAAGGAGGCAAGAACTTAAGGTCCCTCATTATCGCGCCGACCCGCGAACTGGCGCTGCAGTCTATGGACCATCTCAAGGACCTTTCCCGGTATGTCCACCTGAAAGGTGCGGCTATTTTCGGCGGCGTGCCGATGCAGCCGCAAATCTCGGCGCTTGCCCACGGGGTGGATATCGTGGCCGCCACGCCGGGGCGCCTACTGGACCACCTTTATTCCGGTCGGATCGATTTCGTGGATCTCGAGGTTCTTGTTTTGGATGAAGCCGACCGGATGCTGGACATGGGTTTTCTCCCAGACATCCAAAAAATCCTCCGGATGCTTCCTCAGAAACGGCAGAGCTTGATGTTTTCCGCGACGATGCCGCCGGAAATCCTCACGCTCGCCCATCAGATTCTCAGCAATCCGATGACCGTCCAGATCGGCCACCGGTCCACGCCGGCGTCCGGAATCCGCCACGCGGTTTATCCGGTGCCGCGCCATCTGAAAATGGAACTGTTGGTTGAGCTGTTAAATCAACAGGGGATGAACTCCGTTCTCGTATTCATCCGGACAAAACACTCGGCGGACAGGGTGGCACATGATTTGCTCCGGCGGGGAATCCGGGTCTCGGTTCTTCACGGGAACCGCAGCCAAGGGCAGAGGCTTCAAGCGCTGGACCAGTTCCGTCAGGGGCGGGCTCAAGTCATGGTGGCAACCGACATTGCGGCGCGAGGCATTGACGTGGAAGAGATCAGCCACGTGATCAATTACGACGTCCCTCATACGCCGGACGACTACATCCATCGAGTTGGCCGGACCGGCCGGGCGGATGCCGTCGGCGATGCCTTCACGCTGGTAGACCGGGAGGAAGAATCGACGATCCGCCAGATTGAACAGGTGCTGCGCAAGACTTTGCCCCGAGTGACTTTGCCGAACTTTGATTACAAGAAACCGGGAGAAAGAAGGCAGGTCTCCCGTCAGCCGCGCGGCCACAGCGGGTTTCAGAGAAACCGCGGTGAAAGCGCAGGCGGCCGGGGTGCCTCTTTTCGCCGCCGGACAGGTGGTCCAAGACGATGATTCGGTTTCCGCGAACTTCCGGAGGTCAGACAATGAAAACCGCTAAGAGAAAACGGGTTCTCAAGTTTCGGCCGTTGGAGCAGTGGCAGCTGGACATATTAGCTGAATCCGAATCGGAGAGAAAAAAGAGCTCAAAGAAGTAATTCCCGCCAGTTGGTTTATCCATAGGGAGCGGTCCTATCCTCGCTGATATGAACCATCCGCTGGCGGGTAAGACGCTGGATTTCAAAATCAAGGTTGTTTCCATCACCTCGCCTCCTGCCGATAAGTAAAACCTCCCGCGAGCGCCCCCTTACCCTGCCCTCTCCCCTGAGGGGAGAGGATAAAGGTGAGGGGATGGTTGTGTTGGAGAAAAGGAAGATTGCTTCGTTGCTGGGGGCGACGAGCGATGCATCGCCGGAGTTCCCCGAGGCGGAGCAAACTAGGCCACTACCAAAATTTGGTAGTTATTGCGCTTGATGAATTTATAGAGTAAATTGACAAGGTATTTGCTGGATGTGAGAATAACCGCTAAAGCAGGGAGGATTTTCCGTCAACACCAGTCGCTTTAGACGTGGAATCAGCGTCATCTTGGCGTTCTCTCTTCTCTTTTTTGCCGCCCCCGTTTTTTCCCAGAACGAGTACGAAAGCGAAGTTCCTTCCCGCGAAACGGAAGCCCAGGCGAAAGCGCGGAAGACAGCCGCTCAGGCGCGGCAGCGCGTTCCCTTCGAAGGAAAGCAGGTGACCTACGAGCAGGTTCTCGCCGATCCCGACAACATTGGTTTGAATTTCGATTACGCGAAGATACAGATCGTGCGCGGAGACGTTAAGGGGTCTGCGGCGACCCTCGAGAGGCTTCTTTTAGTGAACCCTATGCTGGAGAAGGTTCGCCTCCTCTACGGGGTTGTTCTTTTCCGGCTCGACAATTTGGAAGAGGCCGAACGGATGCTTGACAGCGTGCGGGAGATGAAGATTACAGACTCCCTGCGCGGGGAGGTGGATAATTATCTGCGCCAAATCCACCTGCGCCGCAAACGGACTCGCTGGACGGCCAGCGTAACCGCCGGGTTTGAATTTGATTCGAACCGGAACGCCGCCTCCTCCTCAAAACAACGTTTGGTGGCGGATGCGCCGACAGGGTTGGGATCAAGCTCCCGAAAAAGGGATACGAGCTTCCTTGGGATCCAGAGCTTTAAGGTGTCCCATGATTTGGGGACTCAAGCGGGGCATCAGTTGTTCGCATCGTTCGACCATTTTCTTCAGGAGCAGACAGTGGTGAATTCCTTGGATCTGGAGTCCTTTTCGGGGGAGGCCGGCGGCTCCTTTAAGATCGGTCCCGCTGTTTTCACCCCTTCCGCCGAGATAGGCAACATCCGCCTTTCGAGAGAAACGTTCCTGCGGACGCAGGGAGGCGCCCTGCGCCTGGACCGGCGGGTCAACGAAAAGTGGGTTCTTTTTTGCAACGGGCGGTGGGTTCGGGAGGATTACACCGGCATTTCGGAGAACTCCGCCGCTCCGCAGCGGCGCGGGCACCGGGCAACTATGGAGCTTGGAACCAACTATGTGCTGAACCCGGCAATGCGGATTGACGTGAGCGGCAGCCTCATCACCAAATATGCGAAAGCGGCCTACTACGAGTATGACGGCTATGTTGCACAAGCGGGCCACACCTGGCTGCCAGGCAAGGGCCAGTTTCTGACGAACAGTTTTTCCTACGAGATGGATGCGTATGATGATCCGGATTTTGCCATCAGCGCCCGGACGCGGCGGGATGAAAAGTACCGGTACCGCCTGACATACGGGGCGCCCGTTTCTTTCTTTATAGGGAAAAAGATACTGCCTAAATTCATTCTGGATGACCTGACGGCAACGGTGATCTACGAACAATTTAGAGCGATATCCAACGTACAGAATTACACCTACACGAATTCAAAGGCAGTGGTCCTGTTAACAAAAACCGTGGAGTTTTAGCCATGCCGAAATGCCGATTGCTGTTGCGCGTGTTTTTCGTGTCAGCGGCGCTTCTGACAGCCTTGCCGGCGTGGGCCCAGCCCGCTCTTCCGGCCGGGATTCCCTCAGCCGCGCCGGAGGGAGCAGTCCGGGTGGGAGTGGCGGCGGCCGTCAAGGGAACGGTGGAGATTACCCCCCCAGGAGCTGTCGGAAGAATCGCCGCAAGCGGCCAGCCGATTTTCTTGGGAGACACCGTGACGACCAATGCGCAAGGGGTTCTGCAGATCCTTCTTCTCGATGAGACGACGTTTACGATCGGCCCGAACAGCGCCATTGTGATCGATGAATTCGTTTATGATCCGGCGACCTCCGCCGGAAAATTGAGCGCCCGGGTAGTTAAGGGAGCGTTCCGGTTCGTCACTGGGAAAATCGCAAAAAAGAACCCGAAAGACATGGAAGTAAAACTGCCCTCCGGCACCATCGGGATCCGCGGCACGATTGTGGCGGGGTTTGTTCAGGGAGAGGCAGCCAAAGTGGTCCTTTTGGGGCCCGGGCCGAGAAACAATACCGGAGACCCGCCCGGCCGTATCGTGGTCAGCAACGTGGCGGGCGGGAAGCTCCATGAGGTGGCGTTGACCCGGCCTGGATTTGGAACGGAGATCAAAGGGGTTGAAGCGATCCCGTCGCCGCCCGCTCAGGTTCCCGAGGCGGAACTGAACACCCTCCTCAGCGTGTTTCTGAGCCCTCCCCCTCCACCCGAGCAGACGGAGGGGCCGTCGGGAGCCGGCCAGCAGTCTTCTGGTCAGCAGGGATCGCAGACTCCGGCAGCAGGGGGGGGCTCAACTACGGGACAGTCATCCAACAGTACGGACGGTTCCGCCGGCACCTCTACCGCTGGATCGGGATCGGAGCCGGGGGGGATGAGCGACTCGGAAGGGGCGCCGCTCGCCGGCGGGTTTTCGGCGGGAGATTCGACAGCGGGATTTTGGACTGAAGGAGGAACAACGAATCTTGGGAACACAGGAAGTTTTCAGGATCTGACCGGAGGCCTGGGAGATCTTTCTCAGCAGACTGCTCAGTATACGGCCAATCAATCGGCGCAGATGGGTAATCTGATCGCTACCCAGGAACAGCTCCGGAGCATTCAAACAGGCGTTTTCCACTATAAAACAAACGGAGCGATCGGCTCATTCGTCCAGACGGTGATGAACGGTTTGCCGGTCCTTATTTCCGGAACGATCAGCGTACAGGTCAACATTGATTTCGGCGCCCGCGAGCTTGCCGGGACCGTTGGAGGGACAAGCCAATCGAAATACACGCTGGATACGCTCAGCTACGGAGGAGACATTTCTGCGGCGGACGTTTCCATCAACCCCCAATCGTTTTCCACCGGAACCGGCCCCGCCGTTTTTCAGGATCCTTCGGGAGGAGTCCATCAGGTGAGCTTGGAGGTCAGGAACATCGATGGGGCTATCGCCAGCGAAGCGCGGATGGGGGTCACTTACAACACCACCTCCACCGATGGGGCTGCCAACCGGGATGAAGGCTCTACTCCCACATCGGTGGTAATGCAGCGCGAGGCAGGGGCTGCGCCTTAAACTACTTCGTGGTGGCTACGAATCTGCCGTCCCATTCTTTGCCGGGCGGGTTTGCCTCGTACAGCTCAATTCGCTCTCTGTAGAGGGCGTACAGCGCTTGAAGCCGCAGAGCGGGAGTTTCCAGTTTCCGGCATTCCTCGATAAGGCGCCGGGCGTCGTCCCAGCATTGTGTCCGGTAGGCCTCGAGCATCCGGTTGTGTTTGGCTTGCAGTTCCCGGAAAGAGTTCTCCGCATTTAAGAGGCTGTCTCCTAAAAGCGCGTAAATTCGAACAGGAAGGGTCTTTCCTTTCACGGTAATCAGGTCAATTTCCAGGCAGGCGTAATCGCCCGCCTGCTCCCGGCTCTGGTCTCCGAGGATAATATCCACGCCGTGCGTCTTGGATTGGCTTTCCAAACGGGAAGCCAGGTTGACGGTGTCTCCAAGCACCGAGTAGTCGAATCGCTGATCCGACCCCATGTTCCCGACGCAGCAGGTTCCCGTGTTAATGCCGATTCCGATATGGACCGGCATCCACGATCTGCCGAGCGACTGCGCCTGGGCCGCCTGTTCTTTGTTCCACGCGATCAAGGTTTTCCGCATTTCAAGGGCCGCGTTACAGGCATGGCGGGCGTGTTCCGGGTCTTCCAGAGGGGCGTTCCAGAACGCCATGATGCAGTCGCCGATGTATTTATCAATCGTTCCGCTGTGTTTTAAGATAATGTTGGTCATAGGCGTCAGAAAGCGGTTCATGAATTGCGTGAGGCCCTGAGCGTCGAATTGTTCCGACAGGGTGGTGAATCTGCGGATATCCAGGAAAAGCAGCGTCATCGTTTTCAATTCCCCGCCCAGACGCAGCTGCTCGGGGTGTTCGGCGAGACGTTTGACGAGAACGGGAGAGAGATAACGGCCGAAAGCCTGGCGCACCTGCCGGCGCTCCATTTCCGTTTGCCAGGAGATGATGATGGAAGTCGCGAGATAAATGCTGACGGCTGTCAGGGAAGGGAAGACCGGATCCAGGAGCCAATGGTTTTTTGTGAACGCCAGCCAGGATCCCGCGTATGCGCCGGCGACAGCCAGCACGCCCGCGAGCGCGCACCAGAGAGGGCCTAAGCGGGGCAGCAGGAGGATAAGCCCGATTCCCGTCGCCACGAGAAAAAGCAATTCAGCCCCCGGCGCCCAGTCCGGGCGGTGGAGAAATTCGCTCGAAAGGGTCTGTTCAATCAATTGGGCGTGGACCTCCGTCCCGCCGGCCGCCGGATTAAGAGGCGTTGCCCGTATGTCTTTCAGCCCGGCAGCGCTGCTTCCGATAAAAACGATCTTCCCTTCAACAAGGGACCGGTCAAAATCCCCGGTGAAAACGGTCCAGGCCGGAACGAAGCGGGCGGCCGCCGGGCCGGTGTCGTAGATCCAGACGCGGCCCTGCTCATCCGTTGGAATCTCGAAGGAACCGATCTTGACCGCCACAATGCCGGTTTGGGCCCCTCCGCCCGTTTCGCCGCTTCCCTCGGAGGATTTCACCGTGATCGTCGAAGTTCCCTGCGCCACGCGCAGCGCTTCGGCCGCCAGGGAGGGGTAAAGAGAGTCGCCGAGGCGCAAAAACAGAGGGACGCGCCGAAGGATCCCGTCCCTTTCCGGCAGGATGTTGAAATGGCCGTTCCCTTTGGCCGCCTTTTCCAGCTCCGGAAGATTCACGACGGCCCCGCTAAGTCTTGGGACGAATAGAAGAGGATTGTCTCCGCCGTAAGCGATCCCTGTTTTTAATGCGGGTGTTTGGCCGTTTGGCTCGCTGGATAACACGAATCCGCAGACGACGTTCCCGTTGGAAATCGTTTGAGCGAGAAGCCGGTCATGGTCGGGCAATTCCCGCGCGGCGGCCTCCAGCGCCGGCGCGGCGGGCCAGAAGGCGATGGCTTGAGAGGGAGAAGTCCGGTCCGGCTCGGAAAAAACGATATCGAGAGCAACGACGGCGGCATCCGCCTCATAAAGGCGGCCGATAAGTTTCGCCACCTGGGTGCGCGGCCACGGCCATTGCCCGAGGCGCTTGAGGCTTTCATCGTTCAGATCCACCACGCATACGGCGGTTTTTTCGAAGGAGCGTGGTTTCAGGTGTTGGAACGTGTCGAAGATCTTAAATCGCGCGTCTTCCAAAAGGGGAGGATCGGCGATTCGCAGGATTGCCGAGGCGAGGAGGATCAGCGCAGGAAGCAACCACCGCGACCACCGTCCCGATAGCCGGAATGCGCGAGTCATTCCAGATGTGTTTTAAAGGCCAGCTCCAAATCGTCGAGCATGAAGCCCTTTATGGAGAAAGAGACGCCTTCCGTGAAAGCGCCGAGAATCGCCAGCGCGTTCGGGTTGGCGTCGCCTTTCGTTGCGGACCTTATCCGGTGCGCGAAACCTTCGTTGACCTTTTGGATCTGGCTGTACATCTGTTCGAGCTGGGCCAGCGTCCAATCCGCTGGCTTGCCGTTTTTTGCTCTCAGATACTGGGCCATCAGGTACATCGACAAAATCCTGAATTGGGTTTCTTTCAAATCCGAGAAGGGAAGGTGGTGGCGGATGAGAGGCTTCAGTTTGCTTGTCACAGGACAGCCGCTGGCGGCCATCAAAAGCCCGATAAGCCCGCTTAAGGCTTTTTGCAGAGGGGTCAGCTTTTCATAAACCCGCTCGGGCCCCTCCACGCGGACAAGGACTTTGTCATAAGAGATGGCGGAAGCAAAAAATTCCACGACGTCCACAATACTCACGGCGGCCGGGCACCGGGGCGAGTCCTGTTCATTCAGCGGGCAGTTCGCGCATTGGCGGTAAGAGAGCTTAGTCCACTCCGGAAGGGAGGTTTTCTCCGGGAACAGAAGGCTCAGGGATGCTTTTTCCAGATGGACGGAGAACGCTTTTGTTTCTCCCGAGGGGAGCTTAAAAATATATTTATAGCTGAGAGCTTCCTCCGGCTTCTTTTTTGGCGCGCTCAACGGTTCGTCCATGTTTTATCTCCCGCCAAGTCCAGAGCCAAATTTCCGGAAGCGGCCATTGTGTTTGGAAAGATTTTCCGGGTTTTTTCAACGATGTCGTCGATTTCCTCGTCCGATCGGCCGGGGTCGTGCGAGGTCAAAATAAGTTTCTGAACGCCCGCTTCCGCCGCGGTCCGTGCAGCCATCTCCCAGGTGCTGTGGCCCCAGCCGATCCTCTGTGGAAATTCTTCGGGGGTGTACTGGGCATCGTGAATCAGCGTGCCGGCTCCGCGGCAGAATTCGAGGAATTTTCCGTCGAGGCCGGGGTCCCCCGGTTCCCGGTCTGTGGCCAGTACGAGCGTGTGGTCTTGGCCGGACAGTTTATAGCTCAGGCATCCCTGCGGATGGCGCACCGGGCACCAGGAAACGCGGATGCCGTAGAGGTCCATGCGGCTGCTTTTATCGGGCAAAGGTTTGAACTGGACCGATGCCCCCGAATTCAGCAGAGGGACAGGCCAAAAAGGTTTTTCGGCGAATGTCTTGACAGCGGTCACCCAGTCCTTCAGGACGGCTGAGTCGGCCATGAATGTCACCTGGGCGCCGGGCGTCAGAAAAGGTTTAAACGCGGTGATTCCCAGAATATGGTCCAGATGGACATGCGTCAGGAGAATGGTGATCGGCGGGAGACTGTTTCGGCCGCATAAGGCATCGCTTAGAGAGGAGATCCCCGTCCCCGCGTCCAGCACAATAAGCCCGGAAGGGGTTTCCAGGCTCACGCAGGGGGTGTGCCCGCCATACCGGAGGTACTCTTTACCGGATACCGGGCTGCTACCTCGGGCGCCGTGAATGGTGATCTTCACGAGAAAAACTATACACCGGAACTATCCTCTCCGTGAAGTAATTTCAAAAGGATTCGCGGCTGCCCCCTCAAAATTCTGGTTGAGCACTCAATAGTTGTGATATACAGTTATATTATGTCGCAGGAGCACGTAAGCCCGTACAGCGTGATGACGTCCGACCGGACCCGGATCGTTTTCGATTTGTATCGTCACGGGCGGGGGAGCGGGACGGTTTTGGTGATTTGCCCGGGTTTCTTACAGAATAAAGGAACAGGAATCTTCCAAAGGCTTTGCCGCGATTTGGCCCGAGATCAGGATGTGATCTGTGTTGATTTCCGCGGGCACGGAAGGTCCGGCGGACTTTACACCTTTTCGGCCCGGGAAGGGGAGGATCTGGAGGCTGTTTTGCGGTGGGCGCGGGACCGCTACAAACGGATCCGGCTCATCGGGTTTTCTCTCGGCGCGGCGGTTTCGATCAACACGGTGCGGCGCTTCTCGGGCCAGGTGGAAAAACTGGTTGCCGTCAGCGCGCCGGCCAGATTTGAGGATATCGAACTGCGGGTCTGGACCCCCGGGGTTTTTATGGAGGGGGCGCAGGTATGGGACTTCAAAATGGGCTGCCGCCCAAGCTACCCCTGGTTCAAAAAAGAGAAGCCGATAGAGAACATTCATCGCTTGGGGTCCCTTCCCGTGCTGTTGATCCACGGATCGGATGACTGGGTCATTTCCCACCGGCACAGCCGCCGCCTTTTTGCCCGGGCGAAGAAACCCAAACAATTGGAGATCGTTAAACGCGGCGGTCACGCGGAAGAAATTTACCGCCGCCATCCGGAGTGGTTCCTCTCTGTTGTCCGCCGGTGGTTTTCGGAATGAACACACGCTCCTTTTTGCAAGGGTTGGGATATCCGGTGGAGAAGCCGAAAATCGCCGATGAAGCTCTTTACGGCGTTGTGTGGCTGGCCGGCGTCGCCCAGAAAGAGGTGACGAAGGTTTTGAGAACGTACCGGTTGACGCCGGTGAAATTCAACTATCTGATGATCGTCAAGCATATCGGCGGACCAGAGGGGCTTTCTCAGAGGGAAATCGCGCAGAGGCTTTTGATCGACGCCGGCAATGTTGCCCATGTGCTGGACGATTTGGAGCGCAGGGACTGGGTTGTCCGGGAAGCCGGGCCGGATAAGAGGTCCAACCGGATCAGGATCACCGCCAAAGGGGATAAACTGCTTGATGAAGCTTGGCCTGCCTATAAGGCGGTTATCCGCCGGTTGACCGGCGGATTGCAGGAGACAGCCCATAAGCGGTTGGTGGAAGCCTTGAACGAATGGCGCGACACATTAAAAACCTGCGGCGGTGAGAAATCAGGAGGGTAAGGCGATGGCGCTTTACGACGTCAAACCGAAGTTCCGGCAGTTATTAAGCAGATTGCTGCCCTGGCTCGAGCCGGTTCATCCCGATGTTTTGACCTGGGGCGCTTTAGCCTGTTCCGTTGCCAGCGCAATTTTACTTTCCTGCGCCTACCGGCACCGCTGGCTTCTTCTCGTGATCCCGCTGTTGTTGTTCGTCCGGATCGCGCTGAATGCTCTGGATGGGCTGCTTGCCCAGGCGACAGGGAAAGCCAGACCGTTCGGAGAGGTTCTTAACGAAGCCACAGACCGTTTGGCCGACATGACGGTGCTTTTCGGAATCGCCTACTCCCCATTTTCTTCCATCCGGTGGGGCGCGCCGGCGGTAGCGGCCGTTCTTTTCTCCAGCTACATCGGCATTTTAGGCAAGGCGGTTGGGGCGGGCCGCCAGTACGGCGGCCTTTTTGGAAAAGCGGATAGAATGCTCTGGTTTGGGTTAGCCTGCCTGGCCGCTTATTTCTTTGGGAACGCGACCCTGTTCAGGATACCCCGCGGACCGTCGGTGGAGCTGTTCGACGGACTGCTGGCGCTTTTCACGCCGATGGCCTGCCTGACTTCTCTCCAGAGGGTTTTCCAGATACATAAAACTCTTTCCGGGAGAGGGCCGTGAGCGGAAGTTTTCAGTTTGCCGAGCCGGTCTATCTGGTTTACGCCAAGATTTGGATCGGTCTGCTGGCGGTCGGCGGATTGATTTTAGGAGCGCTGCGCCTGTTCCTCGGCCGAGGCAATCCGACCGTTGCCGCCGCCTGGCTGACGTACCGCTCCTGGTGGATTATCCTTCCTCTGATGGCGGTTCCGTTAGGGCTGGGAAGGCCGGCCGTGATTTTAGCGGTGATGGCTCTCTCCCTTCTCTGTTTTAAAGAGTTTGCCCGGGCCACCGGCCTTTACCGGGACTGGTTTTTTACCGGCGCCGTTTACTTGGCGATCCTCCTCCTGACGTACCTAGTCTGGATCCGGTGGTACGGCATGTTTCTCGTCTGGCCGGTCTACGTAATTGCACTGGCCTGGATGATCCCGGTCTTGCGCAACAGGACCGAAGGGATGATTCAGAAGGTCTCGTTAAGCATTGTCGGCTTCCTCTACTTCGGCTGGTTCCTGGGGCATCTCGGTTATTTCGCCAATGTCAAAGAAGGACTCGCTTATCTGCTGTTTTTAACGCTGGCGGTTTCGCTGAACGACATCGCCGCCTATACCATGGGAAAGCTGTTCGGCCGCAGTCCGTTAGCTTCCAACGTGAGTCCCCGGAAAACCTGGGAAGGGGCGATCGGCTGCGTGTTTGTAACCGGGGCGGTGGTGTGGTCTTTGTGTCCGCTGTTGCCCGGGTTCGGCACCCTGCAGAAGGTTTTGGCCGCGCTGATTGTCGGGGTCGGCGGCCAGTTCGGAGACCTGGTGATCAGCGTCATCAAGAGGGACATCGGTATCAAGGATATGGGATCGGTTTTTCCCGGGCACGGAGGGATGCTGGATCGTTTCGACAGCTTGATTTTCGTCTCGCCGTTGTTTTTCCACATGGTGGCCCACTTCACGCAGATCCGATGAAACGCTGGGTTTATATCCCCTCCCCGCTGTTGGCGAAGAGCATCGAAGAGAGGCTTACCTCCTTCCCTCGGGAGCCGGATATCGCCGTCTACGGCCTGCGTTTCATCGGCGTCTTGGTCGAGAGGTTTGTCCTCGGCACCTACTTCCGGCTGCGGATTATCGGCAGAGAGAAGATACCTTCCGAGGGGCCTTTTGTTCTGGTCGCGAACCATTCCAGTCACCTTGATGCGGCGGTTTTGTCGGCTGTTTTGCGGCCCTCGCAGTGGTATCACGCCTACGCGGTGGCAGCGCAGGATTATTTCTTCCGGGATTTTTTCTGGGCGCTTATGGCGGTGGCGTTTACCAACGCGATGCCGTTCGACCGGAAAGGGGACCCGAAGAAGAGTTTGGAGTTGTGCGCCGATGTTCTGCAGGTGTCGAGAGAGGCAATCATACTGTTTCCGGAGGGGACCCGTTCGCCGGATGGTTCACTCCAGCAGTTTAAACCCGGGATAGGGAAGCTTGTCGCCGGCACCGATACCCCGGTTATTCCTGCTTATATCCACGGAGCCCATGAAGCCTGGCCGAAAGGGCACCTGATGCCTCGGCCTAGGAGGGTGACGCTGATTATGGGAAACCCGAGGCGGTATAAAGGGATTCCTTCCACAAAAGAGGGGAGCATCGCCGTTGCCGATGATTTAAGGAAAGCGGTCGTGAATTTGCGCGAATCGTATAAAGGCGGAATCGGCGGATGAGCTGGCTCGTCTATATGGTCAGGTGCAGGGACGGCTCCCTTTACACGGGGGTCACGACCGACACACAGCGCCGGGTCAAGGAGCACAATGCCGGGATCGGGGGCGCGTATACCCGGGCCAGGCGTCCGGTGAGGCTTATTTATCGAAAGAGGGTCAAGGATCGTTCCTCCGCGCTGAGGCGGGAAGCGGGGATCAAGCAACTCTCCCGGACGGAAAAGGAGGCCTTGCTGCTGTACAATGGGTTTCAAACAGGAAAGAGATTGGAAAAGAGAGGGCGGTGGTGAATTTCCGAGAGGTTACCCGTTGGGCGGGAGCGGTCATACTCGGAGTTTTCGTGTCCGCGGGTCTATGGAGCCAAAGTATCTTGGCCGGAGAGAAGATGGGACAAGAGTTGAAGAAAGCGGCGTTTGGCGCCGGTTGTTTTTGGGGGGTGGAAAAGATTTTTTCCAAGGTGGACGGCGTGGTAGTGACCCGGGTGGGATACGCGGGAGGGACAGTCCAGAACCCCGGTTACGAGCAGGTATGCGCTGGCCGGACGGGCCATGCTGAAGCGGTGGAGGTGACGTATGATCCTTCCCGCATTAGCTACGAAGAGCTCCTGATCACCTTTTGGGAATGGCACGACCCGACGACGTTCAACCGGCAGGGGCCGGATGTCGGCACGCAGTACCGCTCGGTCATTTTTACGCATGATGCCGAACAAAAGAAAGAGGCCGAACGGTCAAAACAGCTTTTGGAAAAAGCCCGGACCTATAAAAGTCCGATCGTCACCCAGATCGTCGCCGCGGGCGAGTTTTACACGGCCGAAGAGTACCACCAGAAATACCTGGTCAAGAACCCGGACGGCTACTGTTCCCACCACTTGCAGACCCCTAAAGTGCGCGAGATTTTAAAAGGCAAGGTAGCGTCGCAGCCGTCGCCCAAATAGCCGATGGATGATAACAGCGTTGCAAGCGCGGAATGTCAAAAAACGCTTCGCCAGAGTCGGTTCCGGCTCTGGTTTCTGCTCAATATCCTTGCTGTTGTGCTGGGGATAGGGTTAACCATCTGGTGCTATAACCCCGGTTACATTGATTACGATTCTTTATGGCAGCTCAATGAGGCCCGCAAGCACCAACTCGATGTCGTCCATCCGCCCCTGTCGAGTTTCCTCTGGGGATGGTTTGACTCGATCATCCCCGGCCCTTTCCTAATGCTTCTTTTTCAGAACCTCCTTTTCTGGATAGGCCTCGGGCTTGTTATTGGATTGTCTCTGGAGGGTTCGTTTTTGTCCCCGTTTATTATTTTTGGGATAGGGCTCTATCCGGTTGTTTCCATCAATCTCGGGACAATCTGGAAGGATACCAGCATGGCGGGTTCTCTGCTGCTGTGCTGCGGACTGCTGCTTTTGACCCAGAGAAACCGGTCGAAATGGGCTTTTGCCGGAGTACTGGTAAGTTTGTATTATGCGCTGGCGGTCCGCCACGATGCGTTCCCCGCGGTGTTTCCTATGGCGCTGTGGACAGGATGGGTCGCCTGGGAGCTGTTCCTTCCGGCCGTGGCCGCCGGCCGATTGAAAAGGCTGGTTTCCGGGGTGTGCATTTTTTCCCTGCTCTGGATTTTGGTGGGAGCGACAAACAAAGCGCTGGCTCCTCAGGGGGTCCGTTTTGTCAAAACGTTGCCGTGGTCGGCGCAGACAGTCTTTATCCATGATCTTGTGGCCGTGTCGGTGGCCACCGGGCATGTGCAGATGCCGGCCTATCTCAAATTGCCGGATAATCAGGCCTCTCTTCGGTATTTGGAGAACCTGTATGCTCCTGAAGATGTCTACCCGCTTTTTTGGGTTCTACCGGGGACCCGTGCGAGGCCGCCTAAGTTGCCTTTAAGTCACGACCCGAAACATCTGGAGGAGCTTTTCTTGACATGGAAAAAGGTCATTCCGGCGCATCTGCCGGTATATCTTCGGCACCGGTGGGTGGGGTTTAAGTTTTTTATGGGGTCTGAGGGAAAATATTCCGGCCGATATCTTTTTACTAATGAGAGGCACTTAAAGCTGATTGGGATACCATTTAAACCGTCGCCGCTCAATACGCGGATGATGGGATGGCTTTCCTCCTTGAGAAAAACAGTTTTCTTTAAAGGGTGGCTTTATTTCTGGACAATCGCGGTGCTTCTGTTTTTTGCAGTTCTGTTTTTTTCGGAACATACCGCCTTGAGTGTTGTTTTAGGCGCGGGGGCCATTTTGCGCATGCCGATATTTTTCTTTTTTGGCGGGTCGCCCTATTTTCGTTATCATTTCTGGACTGTATGCACGGCGCTGGTGCTGCTCGTTATTTTTCCGGCGCAGCTGATGGCCGCAAGACGCGCCGCCGGAAAGGGGCTCTTCGGAAAAAAGGGAGAAACAGGATGAGTCTGGGAATAAGGTACCTTCTGGTCGCGGGCGCGCAGTTGGTGTTTACGCTCGCGCTCTATTTTCTCGGGGTCCTTATCGTCGGGACGGCGGCGTTTCCGGGTGCTGTTTTGTGGTTGTGGGTCTGGGGGAAAGCGGCCGAGATCTCTTTTCACCTGCGCGTGCTGGCGGTCTGTTTCGGTTTCGCGGCCGCTTACTTTCTCTACGGGTTAAGCCTTATTTTTGTAGTCGGCGCTTTGAGGATCCTGTTCAGGCTGAACCTGAAGGAAGGTTCCTACCCGATGGTTTGCGCCGAGACCGCCCGGTGGGCCCTGACGAACGCGCTCTTTCTTCTCGTGACGGTCACCTTCATGGATTTCATCCTGCTGACTCCATGGGCGGCCCTCTTTTTCCGGCTGATGGGGGCGAAGCTCGGGAAGAACGTCCAGATCAACTCGAAGTTCTGCGCCGACCTGCCACTACTGGAGATAGGGGACAACTCCGTTATAGGAGGACACGCCACCGTCATAGGCCATTCTTTCGAGAGGGACAGGCTCATTCTTAAAAAGGTGAAAATCGGCAGGAATGTGGTGATCGGGTTAAACAGCATCGTTCTTCCCGGGGCGGAGATCGGCGACGGAGCTCTCGTGGCCGCGGCCGCCATCGTGCCGAAAGAGACCCGCGTGCCGCCTGGGACGACCTACTTCGGGAAGTGATCCTCAGAAGAGAACCACAGCCGGACGTCCCTGCTGTCCCGCAGTCTCCACGCGATGTTCGCCCGGATTGTTTCGAGAGACTGCTTCACGGTCCGTTCAGTTCCGGGAACGGGGTGCCTCCTGAAGAATTTCTTGACGTCGGAGAGCTGTTTTGCTGAGGTGAAACCGCATGTTGCCCCATCAATAACGCGCGTCATCAATCCCAGTCCGCCGCCCGCGTAACGCTTTGTCAGGGTCTTCCAGTTTGATTTGATGAATTCCCACACTATGGGCCGGCCGATCCGGTTGCCGCCAAATCCGGCCAGCAGGATGAAGGTGTCCTGCGCTCTCACCCCGGAAGAGAGGGCGAAATCAAGCGCGCGGCGGATAATTTTTTTCCTCTTAAAACGGGCGAGCGCCCGGAGAACTCGGACCTTCTCTTCCTGCAGGCCCGATTTTTTGTAGATCCCGAGCAGTTTTTCGTAGTCGGCAGGTCCTCCGTGCTCGGCCACGATAGAATAGACGGCCGAACGCAGGTCCGGCGCGAGGGTCCCTCCCCGGGTGAATTTCCGGAATCGATCTCCGGCCTCTCGGATTGTTTTTGGGTCCGCGTAATGGCCCATCCGTCCGATGACCAGCGACCGGAGCAGCCTCTCAAGATGGGAGTCGTCCGGTTTTGGGTTCCAGCCGAACCGCCTGTAAACGGGCCGGAAAAGCTCCCTTGAGAGCCGGTGCAGGGAATAAGAGATCCCTTCATTTTCGAAAATATTTTCTACCTCGGCGAGAGCTCCTCCAATGGTCAGCCAGACATTGTAATCGGTTTGATAAGAGAAGCCGATCGTGTTCCACAAGTCGATCGCGTCCGAGGTTCGGATGAAACCGGCCCGCGCGAGCGCCAGCGCGTCATCGGCAATACCTAAACAGTCGACGGGCGCCAGCCGTTTATGGCGAATTGCGGCCAGCAGGTTCCGGAGCAGTTCTTCCGAATAGGCGGTCCGGTGGAACCCGCTTTGGCCCGGGTTGATCTTCAGCCATTTTTCAGCACTTTGCGGAAGCGTAAGACGCGTTTTCTTTGACCGTAGCGTGGAGAAAACCGGTTTTTTGGATCCGCCGAAGAGAATGCCGACCGGGACGGTCCAGCGTTTCTTCGGGTCGGCGCTTCCATCGAAAAGAAAGCGTTTTTGTTCAATAAAAAGGGTTGTTCTACGGCCGGCCGGTTTCGATCCGGCGATCAGGACCGGATAGCCTTCCTGCTTCGTGAAGCTTGCCATCATCGCTTTGACCGGTTTTCCGGAGACCTCCTCCAATACGCTCCAGAGGTCCTGGGTTTTGGCGTTCTTGTAGCTGTATCTCTTCAGGTAGATCGAAAGCCCTCTTCGGAAGAGCGGTTCCCCCAGGTAATGTTCGAGCATCCGGTTGACCGAGGAGCCTTTGCTGTAGGTGATTTCATCGAAGATTTCCCGGATTTCGTGCGGGTTTTGGACGGGGATCTCTATCGGGTGGCTGTTTTTTAGGCTGTCGTTGTGCAGCGCCGAGAGGTATTCGGTGGCGATATGCTGGTTCCAGATGCGCCAGGAGGGAAACTGCGCGTCCACCGCCTTGGGCCCCATGAACGAAGCGAACCCTTCGTTGAGCCACAGATCGGTCCACCATTCCATCGTGACGAGGTTGCCGAACCACTGATGCGCCAGCTCGTGATCAATCACCTCGGCGACCCGCTGGCGTGCCTGGGCGGAGGAGTTCTTTGGGTCCACGAGCAGAGCCGTTTCCCGGTAGGTGACCAGCCCCCAGTTTTCCATGGCGCCGGAAGCGAAATCGGGAAGGGCGACCATGTCCAGTTTCGGCAGCGCGTAGGGGATGCCGAACCATCGGGCGAAATAGGGCAGAGTATGAAGCGCCGTTTTTAAGGCGAAGAGCCCCTGCGCTTTTTTGCCGGGGGTCGTCCAAACCCGGGTGAGGACGCCGTTTTTGTCCCTGGACTGAGAGTATTCCAGATCGGCCACGACGAATGCCACCAGGTATGTGGACATTTGAGGTGTCGGTTCGTAGACGATCCTCTTAAGGCCCGTTCCTGAAACAGGCGTTTCGCTGGAGACGGGCATGTTGGAAAGGGCCGTCAAATGCTTGGGCACCCGAAGGGCCAAGCGGAACACCGCTTTTCGGTCCGGCTCGTCCCAGCAGGGAAAAGCGCGGCGGGCGTCGGTTGCTTCAAACTGCGTGGCGGCTCCCCAGCGTTTTTCTCCCCTGACATCGTAGGAGGTCCGGTAGAAACCGTGCATTTTGTCGTTGAGGGCGCCCTCGAACTCGAGATCAAGAAAAAAAGATCCGCGGGGACGGAAAGATTTCTCGAACCGGATCTCGGCCGTCTCCATTTTCAGGTTAGTGAAGATTTTTCCTGCCGGAGGGGGGACCTCTTTTGAGCTGAGCCGAAGGGACGCTCTCGTGATTTTCAACTCGAGTGCGTGCAGCACAATCTTTGAGAAGGGGCCTCTCGCTTTCAGGCAAACCGTTTCCTGCCCGCGGAAGGTGAATGCCTCGAGATCCGGTTCCAGCTCAATGGAATAGGAGATCGGTTCAAAGAACTTGTCGAGCCGGTAAGGGTTGCGCTTCATTTTAGCTCTCATGGGTCTCCTTTAAGGCTGTATGCAAAAGCCCATTCTAATATGTCTTCTGCTGAAAAGGGTTTCTTGCTTTATAATCGGTATCGTGAAGAGCGCAAGAATAGCACTCTTAGGGATTGTCTTTTGGCTCGGCGCAACTTTGGGCGCGTCTCCGGCATGCGCCGAGGAGCAGGAGGCGGCCGGCGCTGTCCGGGCGGATGAATGGCTTCAGGAGCATCCGCTTAAAAACGGAGAGGAGATCCGGAGTGACGAACTCTGGCGCACGAAGCTCTCCAGCATCCATGTTGTCCAAATTCGGGCCGAGGAAAAGCCGCACATCCACAAGGACCATGACTTGATAGTGGTTCTCCAACGGGGAAACGGCACCCTTTTTATCGGCAACGCGCCTCTGAAAATTGCTCAGGGAAGCGCCGCCTCGATTCCACGCGGCGTTCCCCACGCTTTCATCAACGAATCTGCCGAACCAGCAGCTGCCTACGCGGTTTTCACACCGCCTTTCGATGGGCAGGATACGGTTCCGCTGGACGCGGGAAGCCCTCCCCAGCCGGTGAAGAAAGAGTAAACCGCACAGGAAGATGAAGATGCGCGCAGCGAAACACGCAGCTGTTGTGACGGCGCTGGCCGTTCTTGGGGCGGTTTCCTCTTCTTTCGCGGATGACTACGGGACGGGGACGCCGATGAAAAAGAGCGTCGTTCCTTCGAAAACGATGGAGATCCAGCCAAAAACGGTTGTTGGGTCGGTCAGCGCTGTTGATCCGCAAAGCGGCATCTTTACGCTGGCGACCATCGAGGGGGAGGCCTGGACGATCCAGACCCGTCCGACGACAAAAATTTCAGCTGCCGGGAGACCGGCCACGATTTCCGAGCTGAAGGCCGGCAAGCAGGTGAAGGTGCGCTACATCTCGAATGGGAATACGCAGACCGCTCGTTCCGTCGAGATCCAGTAAGCGTCTGGATAAAGCGATGGGGAAAAACCTAAGAAATTTGTGGATAGGGATAGCGGCGACGTCGGTTTTTTTCTCTGGGTGCGCCGGGCCTCGGCATACAATTCAGCCACCGTTCGCGGCGTTTCCGGCACAGCCTTTAATTACTCCGGGAGAGGTGTTCACGCATATCGTACAGCCGAAAGAGACCCTCTGGTCTATCGGTAAGCGGTATGGTGTTTCTTATAGCGAGATTATGCGGGCGAACAACCTGACCGATCCGACTCAGGTGCCGGCAGGACAGGCGCTGATCATCCCGCGCACCGATATTTTGTCGGTTCCCCGGATTCCTCTTTACCCGGCTACCCAGTGGGATTACATCGTGATCCACCACAGCGATACCCTGAAAGGGGACGCTAAACTGCTGGATCGTATTCACCGCAAACGGGGATTTTTAAACGGCCTCGGATATCATTTCGTTATCGACAACGGCACGCTGGGCCGCTTGGACGGAGAAATTCAGGTCGGGCACCGCTGGCGCAGGCAGATGGAAGGGGCGCACTGCGACGCCGCGAACATGAATTACCGCGGGATAGGGATTTGCCTCGTCGGGGATTTTATGGGCCACCGCCCATCGGACGCGCAGATGGAGTCGCTCGTCTCTTTAGTGGAACAGCTGCGCTCCTACTACAGCATTCCGGTGGCCCACATCCTGCGCCATAAAGATGTGCCCGGTAAGCACACCGCCTGTCCAGGGGACCGATTCCCCTGGGCGAAGCTTCAGGAACGTCTTTACCGGGACCAAGGAAGCTCTTAACCCCTCTTGCAGTACGCCATTGTCTGCGCCGCAGCGCTCCTCGCCTCCGCGCTCACTTTTTTCTCCGGGTTCGGGTTTGGGACCCTGCTGATGCCGGTCTTCGCCGTTTTTTTCCCGGTGGAGGTGGCTATTGCCGCGACCGCGGTGGTCCATTTGGCGAATAATCTTTTTAAGGCGGCCTTAGTCGGACGCAATACGGATTTCAGAGTGGCCCTTCGTTTCGCGCTGCCGGCCGCTTTGTGCGCCGTCGCCGGAGCCCTTCTTCTGGACCGCTTCTCGGGCATTCCGCCGCTGGCCGGTTACACGCTGTCCGGCAGGGTTTACTCCGTGACGGCGGTCAAGCTGGTGATCGCTTTTCTGCTCGCCGTTTTCTCGTTCCTTGAGCTGAGCCCCCGGTTCAAGGATCTCGCGTTTGATCCGAAGCTGGTCCCGTTGGGGGGTGCGGTTTCCGGGTTTTTCGGGGGGCTTTCCGGGAACCAGGGGGCTCTGCGCAGCGCCTTTCTCATCCGGACCGGCTTGAGCAAGGAAAGTTTCATCGCCACCGGCGTCCTGTGCGCCGTTGTGATTGACGTCTCCCGCCTGCTGGTGTACGGTGCCGTTTTTTTCGGCAGGCATTTCGATATTTTGACGGCGCACGGGCAGGGGGGGCTGGTTGCCGCCGGAACGGCGGCAGCGTTCCTCGGGTCGTTCATAGGCTCGAAATTTCTCGCCAAGATAACGATGCGGATCGTTCAGCGGATCGTCGGATGGCTGTTGCTGCTGATCGCGCTTCTGCTTGGTGTGGGCCTGATTTGAAAGCCGCCAGTTCTGAGCCGGTCATGGGGACAATTGTAATACGATTCTGGCGGTTTTCGCACCGGTGAATCTTCGTGAGATAATGGCGCCGTGAATCCGCTTGATTTGCTGATCGAAACTTTGTGC
The DNA here is from genome assembly GCA_964373715.1 of uncultured Planctomycetia bacterium. Lineage (GTDB taxonomy): Bacteria > Omnitrophota > Gorgyraeia > 1-14-0-20-64-10 > 1-14-0-20-64-10 > CAMTXI01. The sequence goes on from CAYJVR010000002.1 coordinate 30,076, forward strand.
GCAAGCCCGCTGGCGCGGCCTAAACAGCTCAGGGCGGTGAAAAACCGGTTTGCCAAGACAGCCGGCACGGCGCCCGTCTCCAATTCGGTTTTGCTGAGAGAATTCCGGGCCCAGGTAAAGGAGGGGCGGAGAGACCCAAATCCGCAGCTAGAGCGGGTTCTCACGCTCAATGCCGTCCGATCCGAGTCGGGGATCGTCGCCGTGACCGTGCTGACGAAACCGTACGCTTGCCCCGGCCGGTGCGTTTACTGCCCGACCGAAGAGAAGGCCCCCAAATCTTACCTGCCGGATGAGCCGCTCGTCATGCGGGCGCTCAACAACGGCTATGATCCTTACCGCCAGACATCGAGCCGCCTGAATGCTTTAGAAAATACCGGGCACCCGACCGACAAGATCGAGCTGATCGTCAAAGGAGGGACCTGGTCCTTTTATCCGGCAGAGTATCAGGCCGATTTCATCCGGCGTTGTTTTGACGCGGCCAACGGTTTCGGATCCGGGACGCTGCGCGAAGCCCATGAACGCAACGAAACGACCCACCGTCGGATCATCGGGCTGACGGTGGAGACTCGGCCCGATTACGTGACGCCCGGAGAGATCCTCCGTCTGCGGGAACTGGGAGTCACCCGGGTGGAGTTGGGCGTCCAGAGCCTGGAAGAGCGCATTCTTGAGCTGACCGTGAGGGACCACGGCACGGAGGCTGTCCGGAAAGCAACGAATTTGCTGAAGGAAGCCGGTTTTAAAGTGGCCTACCATATGATGCCGAACCTTCCCGGAGCGATGCCGGAGGACGACAGCAGGTCTTTCCGTAAGTTATTTGAAAATCCAAGCTACCGGCCGGATGCGCTGAAGATCTATCCGTGCGTCGTCGTGAAATCGGCCCCTTTATACAGTTGGTGGAAAGAAGGCCGTTACCAGCCTTACGGAGATGATGTTTTGACGGAATTGCTTGTCGAACTGAAAGCAAAGGTCCCTCCGTATGTCCGGATCGAGAGGGTGGTCCGGGACATTGCCGCCCCCGTGGTGGAGGCCGGCTGCCGGCAGAACAACCTCAGAGAGGAGGTTCTAAGGAGGATGAAAGAGAGGGGGATCTCCTGCCGGTGCATCCGCTGCCGGGAGGTCCGCTCCCACCCGGCGGCTGAGTTCCGGCTGGTGCGCCGTGACTACGAGGCATCAGGAGGGAAAGAAATCTTCCTGAGTTTTGAAGAGCCGCAGACGGAGAGACTGGCCGCGCTTTTGAGGCTCAGGATCTCCGCGCACTGTTTTTCAGGTGAGAAACCTCTTTTTGAAGAGCTCAAGGGGTTGGCGTTGGTCCGTGAATTGCACACCTACGGGAGGCAGCTTTCTTTAAGACAAAAAAATCCGGAGGCCTCCCAGCATCTGGGATTCGGCAAGAGGTTGATGGCTGAGGCAGAGAGAATAGCCAGCAACGAATTCGGCCTCTCCAAGATGGCGGTGATTGCCGGCGTCGGCGTCCGGGACTACTACCGGAAGCTGGGTTACCGTCTTATAGGTACCTACATGGTGAAGCAGCTAAACGAGCCTTTAGCGGGCTAAAGTTTTTTGCGCCGCCGGCACGGCGGCCAAAAGGAACAGCAGTTCAATCCCCGCGTAAATGCCGCAGCTGGCGGCAATTCCGGAAGTGAAACCGTAGGAATGGAGGCCCACCCCAAGCAGGTTGATCCCGAACCATGCCCACATCACCACGATTCCGCCGAAAACGCAGGCGGCCGCGGTGCCGACCTGCCGGATCAGGCCGGCTAATCTGGAGTGCAGGATGATGCCGCACCAGAGGACGATCATGAGCGCCCCGTTCTCCTTCGGGTCCCATCCCCAGAAACGCCCCCAGGACTGGTCGGCCCAGATACCCCCTAAGGCGGTTCCGAGCGCGGAAAAGAGGAGGCCGAACATCAGGCTCGCCAGCATCATCTTGTGGGTCTTCTCAAGCGGGGCTTTCTCCCGGGGTTTGAAGATCGCCTGGATCAGGTAGATATGGCCGAGGATGCCGGCCACACAGCAGCCGGCGTAGCCGGTGGTGATCGCCACCACGTGGGTACTCAGCCAGAAGTTTGAATTCAGCACCGCCACGAGCATCCTCATCGTGTCCCCCTCGGCCCCGAATTTCCCGGAGATCGTCATCAGGAGGACCCCCGCGGCCGAAGCGACGGCGATGCCCAGCCCTTTGCGGTGGGTCGCTTCAAGCAGAAGCCCCAGCAGGGCGGCGATCCAGCTGACGAAGATAAAGGTTTCATACAGGTTACTTACCGGGGGACGGCCGAGGATCGTGATGCGGCAGGCCAGTCCGAACGTGTGCAGCAGCAGCGCTGCGCCCGCCGATACGGAGGCCAGCGCATACCGCTTTTCTCGGGACAGCCCCAGGCCGGAGAGCAGAAACAGCAGGGCCGCGGCGTAGAGGATTCTGGCCCAGGAGAACGGGTTGACCCGGTTGTACAAAAGTTCCACAGGGCTGAAACGGGCTCCGCGGAAACGGAGCGAACGGCCCCTGACCGAAGAGGTCAGTTGCCGCGAGGCATCGGCGAATTCTTCGTTTTGCCCGTTCAGATAGCCGAAGCGCATCCGGGCGAGCTGGACAAGGTCATTGCGCACCTCGGGGCGGTAAAAATCGCTGGCGATCGCGTCCCACGGGCTTGTCCAATCCTCTCTGCCCGGTTTCATCGGGGGGAGGATTTTAAACGGGAGGTCCCGGTACTGCAGAGACCATTGGTAAAGGGCTCCCATCAGCCGAAAGGCCTCCCGTTCAAAATCGGACCATTGCTCCGGGCTTTTGTTGAGCAGGGAATCGCTCACCTTCCTCAGGCGGTGCGCGTTGAGCGCCAGCTCCAGGAAACTGAATTCCAGCCGGCCGTCGGGAAGCCCCATGAGCTGCCGGATGTCCGCCCTCGGTATGGAAAAATCCCGGTTCCGCTCGGTGAACCGGAGGCTGGCGGAGAGGTTCATGTAGAGCACGAGGTTTTCATGGACGCGGATCAGCTCGTTTTCGACGATCGTCCGTTCTTTCGGTTCGATGGAGGAGGAGGAAAGAGCCAGCTCGCGCAGTTTGGGGTACCCTTTTTCCAGTTCGGAAAAACTGTAGCGGTGCCGGCGTTCCGGCGCAGGTTCAAGCCCGATTGCCCGAGGGATGTCCGGGTGGTTGATCAAGAAGACGGCGTCAGTGCCGGTTTTTGCCGGATCGAAAAGGAGCTTGGCCATCCAGGAGAGGGCCGGCTCTCCGTGGAACGAGCGCTTCCCCGAAAACTGCAGAAGGAGGTTGTTCGAGTACGTTTCCAGAGGTTTGACCCGGCCGTGCTCCAGGATGAGGAGTCCCTTCATCGCTTCGACGCTAAAAGGGGTGGAGCCGCCGTGCGCCGCGGTGCCGGTGAAGAGGAGCAGGGCCGCAGCTCCGAGCCAGAGGAACAGCCGGCGCCTGCTCATCCCGTTACCTCAGGGGCAGAGATGCGGCTGGCCACGAGCAGTGTGTGCACCGCCAGGCCGAGGACCAGCACGAATGTGGCGATGTAGGGCAGGAGCCGACCGGCGTTTTTAACGACGGCAAGCGTCGAGATCTCCCTGCCCGCCGGGTCAATCGCGTAGGAGGCCTGGTAAAAGGTGAAGTCCTTTTCTCGCAGAGGCTCGTTCATCGATATGACCGTTGTGCGCGGCTGCCCGTGGCTGAAGACAGACACCTCGCTCTGGTAGCTCCGGGCAACCGCCGTTCCCGGATGGACCTCCATCCGGAAATCGTTGAGCTGTAGAAAAAAAGGAAGGGGCAGCCGCTTCCTCCGGAGCGATACCGCGTATTGGTCCTCTTTGATCTCGATGAGCGCCGGTGAGTCGTCCCCTCCGTGGAGCAGAAGGGTTTGGCCTGTTTCGGGAAGGCTGAATAGCCCGCCCGGCAGGTTTCTTTCCGGCTCCTTCTCCTGTTTGAGGGAGTTCAGCGAGGAACCGGTCTTGTCGGCGTTGGGGTAGTAAACTTGCGGAACCAGCCGGAACCCGAACTCGCTGAAGTCGAGGGGATACCCTCTTTTGAGGTGCTCTGTATCGTAGGCGGTCACCTCTTTCTCCTGGGTCCCTGTTTTCCATACGGCCAGTTCCCAATCCTGGTTCGACTCGGAAAGGTTGGAACCGTCCCCCTCCGCGAGCGTCAGGTGGGTCTCCTGGCACAGTTGAAAGGTGATGAACCCGGAGATGAAGAAAAGGAAAACTCCCGCGTGAACAAGCGCGATGCCGGTTTTGTGCCGGTTGAATTTGAAGCGGGTGAAAACGGCGCACAAAAGGTTCAGGAAAAGGACCCACAGCACCAGCTGTCCGCCCGGAAACGGGATTCCGCGGATAATCCAGAAGGCGAAGGATTCGAAAAAATGTTTCTGAGCCAGGTACAGGCCGTGCTGCACCTGATAGACGGTTCCCCAGAACACGAGGATAAACAGCAGCAGAAGGCAGGAGACGGTTATCCGGAGTGAAGAGAGAACGGTCAGCAGATTTCTAAGCATTTTCCCTCAGCGACCGGCATAGAAGAAGGAAGGGGTCCCGGTTTTCCCGGACCGCCACCTTGGTGCCGGTCATCTTAAAGAAAAAGGTCTGGCCAGATGCCGTTACTATCGCGGCGTGCAAAGAAGGATCGGATGCGGGCCCCTCTTTTTGGAGAAACCCGAAATCCACAAGCTGGACGAGCAAACCTCCTGCTGATCTGATCTGCTCCTGGCCGGCGATGTAACGGTCCGCCGCTTCCTCCGACAGAGGGGGCAGTTTCAACTGTTCCATCCATCGTCGCACGTTGGCCTTTATGCCGCCGGCCCCTCCCGGAATCGAAACGACTGAACATTCCACAGGACTGTCCGCGTTCTTGTTCTTGAATGTGGCGATCCGCATGCCGTCTGCCGGTAAAGAGAACCATCCTTCCGGAAGGGTCCATTGTAGGGAAATGTTTGCGCCCGGTTTGGCCGGCACAGCGGTTTCCGCCGAAGAGGGGGCAGTCCTCTGGTCGGCGGTGACGGAGAGCTCCTTGTACCGCCGTTTTTTCGGCTCCGGAGAGCAGGCAACGCCGGTGGTCATCACGGAGATCAGAATAAGAGCAATGGCCGCGCTGCCTTTTTTCGAGCAAGGTTTAAACATCAAGAGAAAAGGTTTTCTTTTTTGGTTTAACCGGTGAATGAAACCTGCGGGTAAAAGTAGATTATACCGCATCATACCCAAACTGGTTCACGGAAGAGGGAATGGGGTAGAATAGTACGCTATGCATATATGCTGTCTTGATCTTGAAGGAGTTCTCCTTCCGGAAATCTGGATCCAGGTGGCCGACCGGTTCAAGAAGAGGGAGCTCCGGCTGACCACGCGGGATGTGCCCGATTACGACAAGCTGATGAAGTACCGTCTCGGGATCCTGAGAAAGGAGGGGATCCGGCTGAAAGACATCCAGCGGGTGATCCGGAAGATGGAGCCTCTGCCCGGCGCGCGGCGGTTTCTGGACCAGTTAAGGAGTCAGGGGCCGGTGGTCATCCTGTCGGACACTTTTTACGAGTTCGCTCTGCCGGCCATGAGAAAACTGGGGGACCCGGCCCTTTTTTGCAACTGGCTTCAGGTGGATAAGGCCGGCTTCATCGCCGGCTACACGCTCCGGCAGAAAGACGGCAAGAGGAAGGCCGTTCTCGGCCTGAAAAAGCTTGGCTTCGAGGTCCGGTCCGCTGGCGATTCGTACAACGACCTGACGATGCTGAAGACCGCCAACCGGGGCGTGCTGTTCAGCCCGCCCGACTCGATCCGGAAAAGCCACCCGGAATTCCCGGTAGCCCGGGATTACCGCCGGCTGTTTCAGCTGCTGCAGGCGAAGAACGGCTGACAGGTCAATCTCCGTGGCCCACGTCCCGTTCTTCCTGGCTCTTCTGACCTTGCTGTGGATTGTCCCCGCCTCTTTTAAGGTGCTTTCTGGAAAAGCCTCCGTCAAACTCCTCAAGGACATTCCTCTTGCCGAGGGGGGAACTCTGCCGAAGGTCACGGCCGTCATCCCGGCGAGAAACGAGTCGAAGAAGATCGAAGAAGGGCTCCGGTCCGTTCTGAGCCAGGTTTATTGGAACCTCGAGGTGATCGTCGTGGATGACCGGTCCACGGACGATACGGGCATGATTCTCGACCGGCTTGCCAAATCCCATACCCGCTTGAAGGTGGTCCACATCAAGGAGCTTCCCGATGGCTGGCTCGGCAAAACCCACGCGCTGGATGTCGGGGCCGCCGAGGCGGCGGGTGAGTATCTCCTTTTCGCGGACGCCGATGTGGTGATGGACCCGACGGTGGTCAGCAGGGCGGTGGAGTACGCCGCGAAGAACAGGATCGATTTCCTTACCGCCGCTCCGGAGCTCAGGATGCCTGGGACTGCGCTGAAGGCCTTCGGCGGCGCCTTCACCCTCTTTTTCAGTTTTTACGCCGAACCATGGGAAGCGAAAAACCCGAAAAGCAGAAAATATATCGGGGTCGGGGCGTTCAGCCTCGTTCGGGTGAATGCCTACCGGTCGGCCGGCGCCCATAAAGCGATCCGGATGCGGCCGGACGACGACATGAGGCTGGCGCAGCTCATGAAAAGCCGCGGCTTCCGGAGCGAATTCGTCTATGGGACCGGGCTTCTGAGGATCGAATGGTACAGCTCGGTCGGGGAAATGATCCATGGACTCATGAAAAATGCTTTCGCTGCCCTCGATTACAATCTGTCGGCCGTGGCCGGGACGACTTTGCTGATGCTCGCGATGAATGTCTGGCCGTTCATAGCCGTTTGGTTTGCCTCAAGGGCGGTTTTTTGGATGAACGCCGCCGTGATCTTTATCATTGCTCTTTTGTACTGGGACGATGCCCGGCGGCACGATACGAACCCCCTCTACGGGCTGGGATTTCCCGCAGCGGTGGTGTTGATGGTCTATATCATGTGGCGGGCGGCTTTGCTGACGATCAGCCGTAAGGGGATCGAATGGCGGGGCACTTTTTATCCGTTGACGGAGCTTCGCGCGCATGAGGTGTAGAAGATAATGATGAGTCTCGTCCAAGCGGTGATTTTGGGGGTGGTGGAAGGGGTTACCGAGTTTCTGCCGGTCTCTTCGACCGGCCATCTGATCCTTGCGTCGGCCTGGATGGGGCTTCAGGGGGAGGCGGTCAAAAGCTTCGAGGTGGTGATTCAGGCCGGAGCTCTCGGCGCGATCCTGATCCTTTACCGGCAGAGGGTTCTTTCTCTCGCGAGGGCCGTTTTCAGGGCGGATCCCTCCGGCAGGAAACTGCTCGCCAATTTGAGTTTGAGTTTTCTTCCGGCGGCTGTCGCCGGTGTCGCGCTGCACAAGCTGATCAAGGCCCGGCTGTTCAGCACTTGGCCGGTTGTGGCCGCTTTGGCCTTGGGCGGCGTCGCTATGATTCTTGCGGAACGTTTGAGAAGGCCCTCTTCAAACCGGGCGCTCGATTCGATCACGCCGAAAGAGGCTTTTCTCATCGGAATCGCCCAATGCCTGTCTCTCTGGCCGGGGACCTCCCGTTCGATGGTGACGATCGTCGCCGGCTTGCTGATTGGGTTGCCGCCGGTGGCGGCGGCCGAATACAGTTTTCTTCTAGCCATTCCAACGCTGGGGGCGGCCACGCTTTTTGAGATGAAGGAGGGGTTTTTATTCCTACAGCAGGCAGGCCCGCTTTCCGTTCTCTGCGGATTTCTGACGTCGGCAGTTGTGGCGGTCCTCGCGGTCAAGGGATTTATCCGCTACCTGACTTACCGGGGACTGGCCCCTTTCGGCTGGTACCGGGTCGGGCTGGCTCTTGTCCTCTGGTTGATTGTCTCCCGCTAAGAGGGAGAAATCCGGATCAGACGCGCGCGGCGCTTGGGATCAGCGGGTGGGTGTTGACGAACAGGATCCACTCCCGGCGGGCGCTGCCGAACTGGCGCCGCTTTTCTTTCAGCTGTTGCCGGACCGACCGGATATAGTCTGACGATTTTTTGGAGACGGCCATCCGGTATTCCCTCTCCCACTTTTCCCACTCGTAAAGAGCGGTTTTGAGGTCGGCATACCGCTTCTGCAGGCCGTCCAGCAGATGCGCAATCTCCGGGTGCTTCCGGTGGGCCAGTTCCTGCTCAACTTGCTGCCTTTCGGCGGCGGCCTTTGCCTCCAGAATCCGGTAGGGGGCCGTGCGGTAGAGTTTGCCGGTTAACCCGAAACAACTCAACACAGAGATGAGCCATTTGCTCGGGTCCCACTGGTACCAGCGGACACCGTTGCGGTAATCGCCGGGAAATTTGTGGTGGAAGTTGTGGTACCCCTCGCCGTTGGTGATCAGCGCAACCAGCCAATGGTCTTTCGCGGTGGCGTTGATGTCGTAGGTGGCCCTGCCGAACGTGTGGCAGATCGAATTGATCGAGAAGGTGGAGTGGTGGACGAACGTTAGCCGTCCGACGACGCCCACCAGGAAGGCCCCGAGCAGGTGGCCGGTTAAGGCACCGATAATCACCGGTAGCAGAATGCCGGTGCCGATTGCCCACACGCCGTAATATTTGTGCTGATGCATGATCAACGGATTGGCGGACAGATCCTTGACATTGGTGTAGTCGGTCTCCTGCTGCCAAAAGAGCATCCATTTGATATGGGCGTACCAGAAACCTTTTTTGATGTTGTAGGGGTCGTTCTCGGTGTCCACGTACCGGTGATGGTCCCGGTGCTGGGAGGCCCACATCAGGGCCGACTGCTCGAAAGCGGCCGCGCCGAAGAGCAGGGCGAGGAAGGTGACGAACCGGTTGGCTTCGAACGACCGGTGTGCGAAAAGGCGGTGGTAGCCGACCGTGATGCTGAAACCGGTGGCGATGACCAGAATCCAAAACAGCAGCCATTCCGTTCTCGATATGCCGTAATGCAGAGCGTACCAAGGAAGCGCTGTGAGCGTCATCAACAGCATAAACGCGAAGAAAATAACATTAGTCCAGTTAATGCCTCTGGTAATTCTACAAGGGGCCATTAAGATATCTCCTTAAATATGATTGCTTACTATTCTAACACGTTACTGCGGAGAGTGGGGGTTAAACCGCCTGGCCCGCCGCCCATCCGGAGGACCAGGCCCACTGGAAGTTGTATCCGCCGAGCCAGCCGGTGACGTCCACCACCTCCCCGATGAAGTAGAGGCCCGGCACCTTCTTTGATTCCATCGTTTTCGACGACAGCGCGTTCGTGTCCACACCTCCTCGTGTCACCTCGGCCCGCTGATAACCCACAGTATCCGCCGGAATAAATTCCCAGCGCTGAATCTTCCGGCAAAATTCCTGGACCGTTTTGTCCGGTGTTTGGGGGAGGGTTTTGTGTTCCGGCAGCCAGGCGGCGCACAGTTTTTCGGAGAGGTTTTTGGGGAGCAGTTCCGCCAGCAGGTTTTTGATCTCTGTCCGGGTCCCCTGCCGTTTTTTATCCAGCAGCCATTCCGAGAGCTTCTCGCCGGGCAGCGCCGGCGCGAGGTTAACGGAAACCGGTTTCCCCGGGCGCCAGTAAAGAGAGGCCTGCAGAGCGGCCGGCCCGCTTAAGCCAGAATGGGTGAACAGAAGGCTTTCCCGGAAAGAGACTCCGCCGCACCGGATTTCGGCGTCGGCTGAAATACCAGCGAGCCCGTCAAACAGCGCCTTCTCGGCCGGCTGGAAGCGGAAGCCGTCGAGCGCTGGGGCGGTTTCGACGATGTTTAACCCGAACTGGCGCGCGATCCGGTAGCCGAAATCGGTAGCTCCTATTTTTGGCAGCGAGAGCCCGCCTGTGGCGATGACCAGCGACTGCGATGAGAAATCCCCGAGGCTGGTGTGGATGGCGAACTGTCCGCCAGGGTTTTTTCCCACGGACTCAGCCGCGCAGTTCAGGAGGAATTCCGCGTTTGCTCTCGTGCATTCCGAGATGAGCATCTCGACGAGATCCATTGCTGACCGGTCACAGAAGAGTTGTCCCAGTTTCTTCTCGTGGTAGCGTATGCCGTACTCTTTCACCATCCGGATGAAATCCTCCGGCGTGAAGCGGGATAGGGCGGACCGGCAGAAATCCGGGTTGGCCGAGACGTAATTTTCTGGGCCGGCCCCGGTGTTGGTGAAATTGCAGCGCCCTCCCCCCGAGATTTCGATTTTCCGGCCGATCTGGGGGGAATGTTCCAACAGAGCGACACTGCGCCCCCGGCGGCCCGCCTGGATTGCGCACATCATGCCGGCCCCGCCGGCTCCGATAATCACCACGTCGAACGGTTTCATCCCCATCAGAATAGCTGAATCGGCCTTGAAAGCGAAGCCTCATGGGCCGCCTCGACTCGTGAGATAATGGGGATCCATCAGCACGCAAACAGGAGAGTCAACAAATGACGGTGAAAGAAAAAAGCGTAGGGTCCTGGATATCCCTGATCCTGAGGGTGGCGATGGCTTCCTTGTTCGTCGCCGCGGTTATCCCGAAATGGAAGAGCGGTCCGGATGCGCTGCTCGAGAGTTTCAGGGCAATGTTTAAGGGGTCGTGGATTCCGATGCCTCTGGTGGAATTCGAGGCCCGGATGATTCCCTATGTCGAGACGCTGATTCCGATCTGGCTGATGAGCGGCCGGCGATTGAAGGAGGCCTGGATCATCACAGCGCTGGTGCTGGTTTCTCTTGCCTTCGGGATGCTCGCGGCGGGGCAGGGGGCCGTGGCCGCCAACAGCTACCTCTACGTGTTGATCTGCTGCGCCGGCCTTTACTTCAGCCCTGAGGACACGATTGCGCTCGGTGTTCCTGGAAAGAAAAGGAAATAATCTGTGCGGAAACGGGTTTTTCCGGCAGCGGTCTTGGCGGCGATCGGCGCGGCGGCTTGTCTGTGCGGGGCCGCCGGCTCCGGGCCCGGTTCCCCCGGCCGGGGCAAGGTTCTGATTTTCGATGCCGCTTCAGGGAAAGAAGCCGAAGTGGACCGGGTGGTGAAGAGCGATGAGGAATGGCGCCAGCAGCTGACCTCCGAGCAGTTCGGCGTCACCCGCCGGAAGGGGACCGAACCGGCTTTTACCGGCCTCTATCATGCCAGCAAAGAGCAGGGGATCTACAAATGCATCGGCTGCGGAACCGATCTCTTTGATTCCGATACCAAGTTTGATTCCGGCACCGGCTGGCCGAGTTTTTGGGCCCCTATCGCCCCGCAGAATGTCCGGCTGGAAAAAGACAGGAGTTTTTTTATGGATAGGATCGAGGTTTTGTGCGCCCGGTGCGACGCCCACTTGGGGCATGTTTTCGACGACGGCCCGCCCCCCACGAGAAAGCGGTTCTGCATGAATTCCGCCTCGTTTCAGTTTATGAAACGGCAGAAGCCATGACAATGACGGACTCGGCACCGCTGAAATCGGAACAGCAGAAGACATTGGGCTCCGCGAGGAGGAGGTACGGCCTTCTGGCGAAAGCCCTGTTTCTCTCGATGGACCTTTTTTACGGGCGCCGGCGTACCCTCTCCAAGTTCAAAGTGCTGGAGGTGATCGCCCGGGTCCCTTACCAATCGTGGGAGCATGTGGCCTACATCGCGATGACCCACACCTACGGCCGGCCCCACTTCGCCCGGCGGATATTCGAGTTCATCAAAGAGTCCCGCCTCCAGCAGGACAACGAGCAGTGGCACCTGCTGATCCTCGAGGAGATGGTCCAGGCGAAGGGGATCAGGGAGAAATTTTTCCTCCACAGGATTGCGCCGCAGATCGTCGCTTTCTTTTATTACCATGTGAGCTGGCTGCTTTACGTGATCAAGCCGGCCTGGAGCTACGGCCTGAACGCCGATTTTGAGGATCACGCCGAACATGAGTATATGGAGTTTGTCAGGGAGAACCCCGGTTTCGAAAAGGCACTGTTCGAAAGCGATTTTAAGGCGGAGTACGGCGATTTCGCGAACCTTGCCGACCTGTTCCGGCGCATCGGTCTCGATGAGCGTTTGCATAAAGAGGAAAGCCTGAATCGGATCGAAAAAGCCCGTTTTTCTTAACGGCAGAGGACAACATGGACCAACAGAAGAGCTCCACATTCCTGGAAAGCGTCAACCGGATGATGGACAAGGCGGCCTCGCTGCTTACGCTGCCGCAGGGACTGGCCGAGCAGATCAAGGTCTGCAATTCGGTCTATCAGGTCTCCTTTCCGGTGAAGTTCGGGGACGGCTACAAGATATTTAAGGGCTGGAGGGCCGTTCACAGCGAGCACCGCTTGCCGGCGAAGGGGGGAATCCGCTATTCTCCGGACGTCAGCCAGGAGGAGATCGAGGCGATGGCCGCGCTGATGACGTTCAAGTGCGCCATTGTGAGCCTCCCGTTCGGCGGTTCGAAAGGGGGTTTGTGCATCAACCCGAAGGAGTTCACCGAGGAGGAGCTGGAGCAGATCACCCGCCGGTTCGTGCAGGAGCTGGCGAAAAAAGGGTACATCGGCCCGAGCATCAACGTGCCGGCCCCTGATGTTGGGACATCCGCCCGGGAGATGGCTTGGATTGCCGACGAGTACAAGAGCTTGTATCCCTACGATGTGAACGCGCTGGCCTGCGTCACCGGAAAACCGGTCTCCCAGGGAGGCATCCCGGGCCGTGAAGAGGCGACCGGGCGCGGCGTTCAGTACGGCCTGAGAGAATTCTTCCGCCATCCCGAGGATGTTCAGCGGGCCGGCCTGAAGGGGGGGCTGGAAGGCAAGCGGGTTGTGATTCAAGGGCTGGGGAAGGTCGGCTACCCGGCGGCCAAATTCCTTTCGGAAGAGGACGGGGTGAGGGTGATTGCTGTGATCGAGCGGGACGGCGCTGTTGTTTCGGAAAGCGGGATTCCGATCCAGCAGGTTTACGCCTACAAGCGTGAGCAAGGGAAGCTGGCCGGTTTCCCGGGGGCCAGGTTTCTCCCGGACGGCAAGTCGGCGTTGGAGATGGAGTGCGATATTTTGATCCCGGCTGCCATGGAGGAGCAGATCACCTCTGCCAACGCCCACCGCATCAAGGCCCGTCTGGTTGCCGAGGCGGCCAACGGTCCCGTAACCTACGAGGCGGACGAAATCCTCCGTTCCAAGGGCATCGTCATGCTTCCGGACATTTATCTCAACGCGGGCGGGGTGACTGTTTCCTATTTTGAATGGGTGAAAAATATTTCCCACATCGGGTTTGGCCGCCTGGAGCGGCGCTTTGACGAGACGCGCGGGATGAATATCATACAGGCGATTGAATCGGCAACCGGGAAACCGATTGAAAACCGCCTGCGTCAGCAGATCATCCACGGCGCCGATGAGCTGGACCTGGTCCGCTCCGGCCTGGACGACACGATGCGGTTGGCCTACCAGGAGATCCGAGAGAGGATGTTTTCTCATAAAGGGATCGGCGATTTGAGAACAGCAGCTTTTGTCATCGGTCTTGAGAAGGTCGCTCGCGCCTACATGGAAATGGGAAACTAAGAAATGCCTTGGACCAGGCGCTTAAAGGTCGGCCTGCTGTTCGGCCGGGTTTTTTGGGGAGGCGGGTTTGCCGTTGCGTTGACGGCTGGCCTTTGGGTGGTTGGAGATTGCGGCGGCGCGTGGCGGGCATGGGTTTCTGCGCGGGAGAACAAGCAGGTGATTCAGCCCAAAGAGATTGAAACAGCGCCGCTTCGTTTGGTCCGTTTGAGGGAGAGGCTGTGGATGGCCTATGTGTATCAACTGCATGGCCAAACAGAGAATGCCCGGCAGCTTTATCAGGAACTCGTGAAAGAGGGGTGGGACCTCGAAGAGATCTCGGTGGCGAAAGATCTTCTGTCCGGGTTGAAAGAGGATGGTCCTCAGGAAGGGGTGAAGGTGAACGCCCCGGATTGGAAGGCCGCGGCCCGTCCTTTGCCGGAGGCAGGCGGACGGAACCCTCCAATTCCTGCCGTGCAAACCCCTGCTGTTTCGGCCCAGCGGGGCTTGCCGAAGGCCCCTTCCCACCCGGGTGTGTTGCCCCCCGCCATGCCGCCGGGATCTGCGCCGGATGTTCCATTGCCGGTCGCTTCTCAGAAGATACCGGCGATCGGCTGGCTCGAGAACGCGGTGCCCCGCTTTGTCGAGTTCACATCGGAGCGGTTGGCGGTGCATATGAAGATGGCGGGCGTGGAAAGGCTCAGCCGGATCTATACGGCCCGGGATTTTTATCTCATGGTGGTCAAGGTGATTGAAGATCAATCGGCAGGATATATTTCCGATGCCGAGACGGAGATTCACCCGGATGGGATTGTGGTAAACAGGACCGTTCTTTTAAGCCGGGATTTTGCCGTGAAGGTTGCTTCTCGCGTTGGAATCCAGGCTGTGGATGACAGGCCCCGCGTGGCGATTGAAGAGATCCGTGTGGACGGAATAGAGGTTCCTGAAGAGATGCGCGAACTTCTGGAGATCCGGGTGAATCAATGGATTGAGCGGCAAAGAGTCCCGCTTAAGTTCAAAGATGTCCAGCTCAGAGAAGGCAGCGCCTGGATTTCCGCGGAACTGGCCTGACCGTGAGCTTACCGGTCGTTTCCGCGCTACAATACCTCTCATGGTGAAACTGAAGAACCTGGAGCTTCCCGACGTGGTGCAGTCCCCGATGGCCAACTGCACCGACCTTCCGTTCCGGCTGATCGCCCGGAAGTACGGGATGTCCTTCGCGTTCCTCGAGATGCTTTCTTCCGAGACCCTCGTGCGGAACAACCCCGCTACCGAGGAGAGGATGCGGACAATCCCCGAAGACTGGCCTGTGGCGGCGCAAATCGTCGGATGCGACCCAGCGAAGATGGGAGAGTCGGCGGCCATCATCGAAGAGATGGGATTCGCGCTGGTGGATATGAACCTCGGCTGCCCCGTCCCGAAAATAGTCAGCAACGGCGGCGGCTCCCAGCTATTGAGGGAACCGGACACTGCCGGGAAGATATTCAGGAGCGTCGTTCGTTCGGTCAAAAAGATTCCGGTGACGGTCAAGATGCGGCTGGGCTACACCGATCCCAGCGGCGAAGAGGCGATCCGGATCGCCAAGATAGCCCAGGATTCCGGCGTGGATGCGATCGCTGTGCATGGCCGTACTCGGGTGCAGGGATATTCCGGCACCGCCAATTATGAGGCGATCCGCCGGATCAAAGAGGCGGTGTCGATTCCGGTGATCGGCAACGGGGACGTGGTGGACGGGGCGAGCGCCGTGAAATTGAAGCAGGTTTCCGGGTGCGACGGGGTCATGCTGGGCCGCGGAGCTTTGGGGAACCCCTGGATCTACCGCCAGGTCGAGGCCGCGCTGAAAGGGGAACCCTCTTTGCCGGAACCGGGCATCGAGGAGAAGAAGAGGGTACTCCTCGAACACATCGAACTCCAGTGCAGGCACGACCGGGATCCGGTCGGCCCTCTGCGGCGGATTTGCTGCTGGTACTTTAAGGAGATCCCGGGCGTGGCCGCTTTCCGCGGCGCGGTCCACAGCGCCCAGACGGTGGAGCAGATTAAAGAGATCGTCCGGAACTCCTTCTGTTCCGACGGAGGCTGACCGGCGCATGAACAAGAGGTTTTCGCCAGTTGCCGGAAGGGGTTAAAGAGGGGGTCTTGTCTTTTTCGTCCCTGCTTGCCACAATGGAGGCGTGAGAGAGATATTCCCCCAAGGGGTCAAAATCACCGGCCGGCTCACCGAAGAACAGGCCTCCATCCTCACTCCCGAAGCGGTTTTTTTCGTCGCCGCTCTCGCCAGAAAATTCAATCAACGCCGGGTTAATCTGCTTCGGCAGAGGGAGATCCGCCAGCGGGAGCTGGATGCCGGCCTGTTCCCCGATTTCCTCAACGGCACGCAGGCGATCCGGGACCAGGACTGGGTTGTGGCCCCCATACCGGAAGATCTTCAGGAACGCAAGGTGGAGATCACCGGTCCGGTGGACCGGAAGATGATCATCAACGCACTGAATTCCGGCGCGAGCGTTTTTATGGCCGATTTTGAGGATTCCCACACGCCGACATGGGACAACAACCTCACCGGCCAAGCCAACCTCCGGGATGCCGTCAACCGGACGATCTCCCACGAAAGCCCCGAAGGGAAGCGCTACGAGCTGAACGATAAGACCGCCGTTTTGATGGTCCGCCCTCGCGGCTGGCACCTCAGCGAAAAACATATGTTTGTGGACGGTGCGCCGGTCTCCGGCTCCCTGTTCGATTTCGGCCTCTTCTTTTTCCACAACGCGCAAGAGCTGATCCGTCGGGGAACTGGCCCCTACTTTTACCTGCCGAAGATGGAGAGCCATCTCGAGGCCCGCCTGTGGAACGACGTTTTCAATGAAGCGCAGGATCTGCTCAAGATCCCTCGCGGGACTATACGGGCGACTGTTTTGATCGAGACGATCCCGGCGGCGTTCGAAATGGACGAGATTCTCTACGAATTGAAAGAGCATTCGGCGGGTCTCAATTGCGGCCGGTGGGATTACATCTTCAGCGTGATCAAGAAATTCAGGAACCACGCCGCTTTTGTTTTCCCCGACCGGGCCCAGGTTACGATGGACAAGCCGTTCTTGAAGGCCTATGTGGATCTGCTGATCAAGACATGCCACCGCCGGCGGATTCATGCGATGGGAGGAATGGCGGCGCAGATCCCGATCAAATCGGACCCTCAGGCGAACGAATGGGCGCTCGAGAAGGTACGAGCCGATAAATTGCGCGAGGTGAAGGCCGGCCATGACGGGACCTGGGTGGCCCATCCGGGCTTGGTTCCGGTGGCGATGGAGATTTTCAACCGGCATATGAAGGGGCCGAATCAGCTCGATGTGAGAAGGGATGAGGTTCGCGTGATCCCGAAGGATCTGCTGTCGGTTCCGTCCGGCGAGATGACCGAGGCGGGTTTGAGGGTCAATATCAACGTCGGGGTCCGGTACCTGGAGTCCTGGCTGAGGGGGGTCGGATGCGTCCCTCTGAATTATCTGATGGAGGACGCGGCGACGGCCGAGATCTCCAGGTCCCAAATCTGGCAGTGGATCCGCCATAAGACGAAGCTGTCCGACGGAACGCTGGTCAGCCGGGAGTTGGTCGCCCGGATCATGCAGGAGGAGTTGGTTTCCATCCAGAAAACGGAGGGGAACCGGCTTGCGGAAGCAGCGGAACTGTTTGTCCGGATGATGACGGCGCCGGAGATTCCGGAGTTCCTGACTCTGGCCGCCTACGAGTTGATTGACTGAATAATTCCCAACAAGGAGCCTGACAGGTGGAAAAAAGCGAATTTGTCGCCAAGGTGTCCGCAGAGTGGAAAGGGTCGCTGCGCTGGAAAGGGATATGCCGTCCCTATTCGGCCGAGGACGTTTATAAGCTCAAAGGGACCGTCTACCGGGAATACTCGCTTGCCAGGCTGGGCGCCAAGCGCTTATGGAAGCTGCTCAACGAAGAGCCGTACGTTCATGCGTTAAGCGCTGTGACCGGCAACCAGGCGATCCAGCAGGTCAGGGCCGGCCTGAAGGCGGTCTACGTCAGCGGCTGGCAGGTGGCCGCCGACATGAACAACGCGTTGAAGATGTACCCTGACCAGAGCCTGTATCCCTCCGACAGCGTTCCGTTCCTGATCAAGAGGATCAACAACTCCCTGCTGCGTGCCGACCAGATACATCATCTGAAAGGGGACAAGAGCATTTACTGGATGGCGCCGCTGGTGGCTGACGCCGAGGCCGGGTTCGGGGGCCCTTTGCAGACCTTCGAGATCATGAAATACATGATTGAGGAGGGGGTTGCGGGCGTCCATTTCGAGGACCAGCTGGCCTCGGTCAAGAAATGCGGCCATCTGGGCGGTAAAGTGCTTGTCCCGACCCGTGAGTTCATCGCAAAGCTGGTGGCGGCGAGGCTCGCGGCCGATGTCTGCGGGATTGACACTCTGCTGGTTGCCAGGACCGACGCCGACAGCGCCACGCTCTTGACGAGCGATGTGGATCCCTACGATAGGCCGTTCATCTGCAGTAGGGAACGGACCCACGAAGGGTTCTACCAGGTCAAGGCCGGCCTCGATCAGGCGATCGCCCGGGCTTTGGCTTACGCCCCTTACGCCGATCTGCTCTGGTTTGAAACATCCAAGCCGAATCTTGATCAGGCTAGGATTTTCGCCGAGACAATCCGCAAAAAATACCCGGGCAAACTGCTGGCCTACAACTGCTCCCCCTCTTTCAACTGGAAACTCAATCTCAAGGATGATGTGATCGCCCGGTTCCAGCAGGAACTGGGGAAGATGGGCTATAAGTTCCAGTTTGTCACCCTGTCGGCTTTCCACGTGCTCAACCACAGTATGTTCAAGCTGGCCAAGGGGTACAAGGCCAAAGGGATGGCCGCCTACTCAGAACTCCAGGAAGAGGAGTTCGCTTCCGAGAAACAGGACGGCTACGAGGCGATCAAGCACCAGGAATTCGTCGGTACCGGCTACTTCGATGTTGTGACCCAGGTAGCGATGCAGGGGCTCTCGGCAACGCTCGGCCTGGACGGCTCCACGGAAACGGAGCAGTTCGGTTCCTGCACCGAGAAGAAGAACGATTCCGCCAGGAAGAAAAAACGCTGAGCCGATATGATTTCCGCATGGCATAGAACGAAAATTATTTGCACGCTGGGCCCTGCCACCGACAAGCCGGAAATGCTTGAACAGATGATCCTCCGGGGAATGGATGTGGCCCGGATCAATACCGCCCACGGCAGCCGGGAGTCGCATGCCAAGCAGATCCGGCTTGTCCGGGAGGCGGCCGCGGCATGCGGCGAGCCGGTGGCGGTTTTAGTGGATTTACCGGGGCCAAAATTCCGGGTCGGCGATCTGAAGGAGCCGTTTGCCGAGCTGCGTTCAGGGACCCGGGTTATCCTCGGCGAAAAGGCAGCGCAGGAGAAGGTGATCCCCTTGAGCCACCCCCACCTGATCCGGGAGCTGCGCGTCGGAGAAGCGGTCTATCTGGCGGATGGTTCGGTCCGGCTTCAGGTAGTCGAGACCGGTACCGACTACGCGGTTTGCCAGGTGGAGATCGGCGGGGTGATCCGCTCCGGTGCCGGAATCAATGTTCCGCAGTCCCAGCTTTCCACCGAGATCCCGACTGAAGAGGATGTGGAACAGATCGTTTTCGCGCTCGAGCAGAAGGCCGATTGGCTCGGCGTTTCCTTCGTGAGGACCGCGGAGGACATCCGCCGCCTTCGTGCGCATCTGCCGGCGGAACGGTCTCCCAAGGTGATGGCGAAGATCGAGAAACAGCAGGCGGTGGCCGAGCTGGAGGCGATCATTTACGCAGCCGATGGAGTGATGGTGGCCCGGGGAGACTTGGGGGTGGAAACCGAGCTGGCAGAGGTGCCGCTTCTTCAGAAGAAGATTGTTCGGCTGGCCAACGAGCTTGGCCGCCCGGTGGTGGTGGCGACCCAGATGCTGGAGTCCATGATCAATCACGGCCAGCCCACCCGGGCCGAGGTGACCGACGTGGCGAATGCCCTGCTGGATGGAGCGGACGGTGTGATGCTCTCCGGAGAAACCGCGGTCGGGCGGTTTCCTCTTCAGGCGGTCGAGATGCTTGGCAAGGTGGTGACGGCGACCGAAAACAACTATCCTTACGGTGGCATCCTTCAGGAAGCCGCGCAGCGGCTGTCGAGTTCTTCCGAGGAGGCGATGAGCCTTGTGGCGTGCCGGCTTTCACAGGAGCTTGGCGCCAAGGCGATCGTCACCCCTGTTTCGAGGATGCAGACGGCACTACGGATCTCCCGGTTCCGGCCGAAGGCTCCGATTTTGGCGGTCTCCAAGTCTGAAGCTCTCTGCAGGCAGTTGGCCGCGGCTTGGGGTGTGGCGCCCATTTTCAGTGCTGCAATTGACCGTACGGAGCTGTGTGTGGCAAAGGCCAAGGAATGGCTTGTCCAGAGGCAGATGGCGGCCCCCGGCGATCCGGTAGTCGTTCTCTCCGCTTCCGATCCTTCCGGCGGGCATTTGAGCGACACCGTCGAGATCGTCCGCCTGTAAAAAGCTGTTTCCCCGCCTGCCGGAGAGGCAGGCTTCCGCCGTCCGAAAAGAGGGTTTTCCTCTCTTAGTCGAGATACAATATCCCCTGCAATGGTGAGAAATGTTTTGTTGGTTGTGAAGAAGTCGTCGCGGTCGGCCATCTCCGCCGGTTGGAGGAACTGGGTGTCTTTCAGGCGGCCCGCGTGGGTCCAGGCGGATATGCGCAGGCAGAGGGATGCCCAGCAAGCGCACCGGGAAACGCTTGCCTGCGTCGAGCGGCTTCTGCGCGAGAGGCAGGTTCCGTATAGGCTCATTGAGCGGACCGTGAACCTCGATATGGCTGCGTATGATTTGGTGATATCGGTTGGAGGGGACGGGACCTTTATGGAGGCCGCCCGCTGTGTCCGGAGCCAGCTTCTCTGGGGGATAAATTCCGATCCCGAACGCAGCGTCGGTAGTTTCTGCTCGGCCACCCGGCTTTCTTTCGGGCTGATTCTGGAGAAGCTGCTTCGCGCGCAGGCGAAGATACAGGAGCTTCAGCGGATCCAGATGACGCTCAACGGCAAACCCTTTGATCTTTTGATTATGAACGATCTTTTGGTGACGCACAGTAAACCGGCGGCAACGAGCCGTTATTGGCTTAAAATAGGCCGAAGGCAGGAGGACCACCGTTCTTCCGGGTTATGGATCGCGACGGCGGCCGGGTCCACCGGGGCGATCCGTTCCGCTGGAGGGAAAGCTCTTTCCCGCGTGTCCAGGCAGCTGCAGTACAGGCCGCGGGAACTGTACCGGAGGAGAGGGGTGGATTACAAGCTTAACGGGGGGGTTATCGAGCCTAGGGCGCGTCTCGAGGTTGGGTCCCTCATGAGGGAAGGTTTGATTTGCGCGGATGGGGAGCATGTGACGGTCCCGTTTCGCTACGGCGATCATTTGGCTGTTTCATTGTCCCCGTACCCGGTTCGGGTGGTCGGTTAGGTTTTTATCGGAGGCGAAACTCGTGATGCAGAACAGGGTGAAAACGACGGCGCAGCTTGTGGTTGAAATGGAAGAGGAGCGGGGACTGCCGTCCGATTTGGCTCCAATGGAGGCGGCTCAGCAGCGGATTGAAATGGCGCTGCAGCGCTACGACAAGATGTCGCAGACGATCCTGGACAACACGACGGCTGTTATCTACGCGAAGGACGAAAAGGGCAGGTATCTGCTGATCAACCGCTGGTTTGAAAAGCTTTTCCGCGTCACCAAGGAGCAGATGCTCGGGAAAACGGACCACGATTTTTTCCCGGAAACAATGGCGGATGCCTTCCGGGCGAATGACCGCCAAGTGGCGAAGATAGGCATGCCGATGGAATTCGAAGAGGTTGCCCCCCACGATGACGGAGACCACACCTATATCTCCTTGAAATTCCCTCTGTTTGAAGCGGACGGGTCGATCTATTCCGTTTGCGGCATTTCGACCGATATCACGGAGCGCAAAAAAGCGGAACAGGAATTCCGCCGGGCATGCCAGCAGTTTGAGATGAAGGTTCAGGCGAGGACCCGCGACCTCATCCGTGCGAACGCGGATCTCCAGCAGAAGGCGGCACAGGACCGGGAGACGGAATCGGCGCTGCGCCACGAGATATGCAGGCTCCGCGAGAAAGAGCGGGAAATGGCGGAGAGCGGAAACCGGATAATAGAGTTGATGCGCGAGGTCAACGCGCTTTGGTTGGAATCAGGCAAGGACGTCAAATACGGAGTCTAGAACGAGAGATCACATGACGAAACGGGCGGTATTCCTTCTGGTTCTCTTTTTAGCCGGGATCAGCGCGGCCGGTTCTCTTTCCTACAGAGTTTATCAAAATTCTCAGGAATCGCACAGGCAAAGGCTGGTTCTCGAAAAGAAGCGGCAGGCATGGGAACAGCTTAGGAAGTCACTGTGGGGTGAGATCCGCGATTTTCACGGGGAGGCAGGAGTCCTGATCGAAGATCTGGGGACCGGCTGGAAGCTCGGTTACCGATACCAGCAGCGGTTTCCTGCGGCGAGCTTGGTGAAGGTGCCGGTGATGGCCGCCTGTTTTGAAGCCGCCCAACAAGGCAAACTTGATCTTTCGGAACAGCTGGTTTTGAAACGATCGGATAAGGTGGGCGGTTCCGGCGTTTTAAGGGGGAAATCTCCGGGAGCAGCGCTGACAATTCGGGAACTGATCGAGCTGATGGTGACCGAGAGCGACAATACCGCGGCGAACATGCTGATCAGCCGGATTGGGTTTAACACGCTGAACCATTCTTTCGAGCGGCAGGGGCTGGGAGGCACGGTTCTCGTGAGGAAGATGATGGATTTTTCGAACCGCCGCAACGGGGTGGAGAATTACACTACCGCCGAAGATGTCGCTTCGATTTTGCGCCGGCTTTACTATTTCCAAGTGGTTAACCCCCTTGTTTCGTCCAAGTGCCTGGAGTTGCTGATGCAGCAGAAGATCAACGACCGGATACCCGCCGGACTGCCTCCAGAAATCATCGTGGCGCACAAAACGGGCCTTGAGAACGGGGTATGTCACGATTCAGGGATTGTTTTCACCGGAAACGGCAATTACCTCATCACTGTGCTGACCCGGCATAACGGGAAAACCGCTCAGCCGGCCAAAAAGTTCATCGCCAGACTTTCTTCCTTAACGTACCGGTACATGACGGAGAGTTGATTTGCCGATCAGCCTCCATCGAGCCGACAGATGAGGGTTTGGCCGGGACGCCCCTATCCTTTAGGGGCCACGTGGGACGGGGCGGGGGTCAACTTCGCCGTCTACGCCGAACACGCCACACGGGTGGAGCTGTGCCTCTTTGATTCTTCCGCCGCCGAAAAAGAATCTTCCCGTATTCCTCTGCCTGAACGGACCGATATGATTTGGCACGGTTATTTCCCGGATGTCCAGCCGGGGCAGCTCTACGGATACCGGGTCCATGGCCCGTATGAACCAAAGGAGGGGCACCGCTTTAACCCGAACAAGGTAGTTTTTGACCCCTACGCGAAAGCGGTCGGCCGCTCGCTGAAGTGGCACGATGCCCTTTTCGGTTACAAGATCGGGGATGCGAAGGAAGACCTTTCTTTCGATGGCCGAGACAGCGCCCCCTTCGCCCCCCTGGGGATGGTCATTGATCCAGTTTTCACATGGGGAGACGACCGGCGTCCGGAGACCCCCTGGCATAAAACGATTATCTATGAGGTCCATGTCAAGGGATTCACGAAGAGCCACCCCGGCGTGCCTGAGCCTCTCAAAGGAACTTACGCCGGTTTGGGGTCGGAAGCGGCGATCCGCCACCTGACCGATTTAGGAATTACCGCGGTTGAACTCATGCCGGTTCACCATCATGCCATTGACCGCCATCTGGTGGAGCGGGGTCTGAGCAATTACTGGGGATACAACACCTTCGCTTATTTTGCTCCCGATACCCGTTATGCCGCGGCCGATTCCCCTTGGGATGCAGTCCGGGAATTTAAGACAATGGTCCGATCTCTTCATGCGGCTGGGATCGAAGTGATCCTGGATGTCGTCTATAACCATACCGCCGAAGGGAACCATTTCGGCCCTACGCTCTCCTTCCGGGGGATCGATAACGACGCCTACTACCGGCTTTTCGCTGCGGAGCCCCGGTTTTACGAGGATTTTACGGGGTGCGGCAACACGCTGAATATGCGCCATCCCCGGGTTTTGCAGCTGATCATGGACAGCCTCCGCTATTGGGTTCTTGAGATGCGCGTGGATGGCTTCCGGTTCGACCTGGCCAGCGCTTTAGCTAGGGAGCTTCAAGAGGTGGATAAGCTCAGCGCTTTCTTTGACACGATCGGCCAGGATCCGGTGCTCTCCCGGGTTAAGCTGATCGCGGAACCGTGGGACGTCGGGCAAGGGGGCTATCAGGTGGGCAATTTCCCGGCTGGATGGGCCGAGTGGAACGGAAAATACCGGGATTCGGTCCGGCGTTTCTGGAAAGGAGAGGGGGGAGCTGTTTCGGAGTTCGCCACCCGGTTGTGCGGAAGCAGCGACCTCTACGAGCAGGACGGACGGCGTCCCCATGCTAGCATCAATTTTGTTACGTGCCACGATGGGTTCACTCTTCAGGATTTGGTCGGCTACGAGCGGAAACACAATGAGGCCAACGGCGAGAATAACGCGGACGGAGAAAACAACAACATCAGCTTCAACTGCGGCGTAGAGGGCCCGACGGAAGCCCGCAAGATCCGACGTTTGCGGGAGAAACAGAAGAGGAATTTCCTGGCGACCCTCTTCCTGTCCCAGGGGGTTCCGATGATCCTGGGGGGAGACGAAATCGGCCGGACCCAAAAGGGTAACAACAACGCTTATTGCCAGGACAATGAGATCAGCTGGTTCCGCTGGGATTTCACACAGGAGGACCGTCAGTTCCTTGAATTCGTGAAGAAGATGATCCGCTTTTGGAAAGACCAGCCGGTCATTCACCGGCGGAAGTTTTTCCAGGGCCGTCCGATCCGGGGGACGGAAGTCAAGGACCTGATCTGGTTCGACGCTTCCGGAAAAGAGATGACCGATGAAGCCTGGGGAGCCTCCGCCGTCCATGCGGTCGTCGTCCGTTTGGATGGAGAGGCGATCGATGAGCTGGACGAAAAAGGGGACCGCATTATGGGCGACACATTGCTGCTCCTCATGAACGCTTATCACGAACCGATCCCTTTCACTCTTCCTTCAGAAGGCATGGACGGGAAATGGGAGCTTCTCTTCGACACATCGGACAGCCAAAAACCTTCCGAATTGCTCTCCGGCGGCATTCCCTATCCGCTGGATGGGCCCGCTGTGGCGGTATTCCAACTGGGGAAAAAGTAGAGTTGGCGCCGGCCAGGCTGAACCCCGTTAAGACTCCTCGACACGTCGAAGAAACTGGTTTATCTTATGAAGAAAGGGAAAGGCGAGGGTTCTATGGGCAGCCAGACGGCCAGTGAAAAAGGAGTTCATTTGAAAGAACTGAAAACGCTTGCGGGCGCGGCACCAGTCCTCTCGGGTGTCAGCCTTCTGACCGACGACGATCTGCACCTTTTTAACGAGGGCACGCACTCCTGCCTCTACCGGAAACTGGGAGCCCATTCGATAACAGCAGCCGGCGTCCAAGGGACCTATTTTGCTGTTTGGGCTCCTGACGCCGGGCAGGTCTGGGTTGTCGGTGATTTTAACGGATGGCAGAAAGGGAAGCACGGCCTTTCTCCCCGGGGATCTTCCGGAATATGGGAGGGGTTCATCCCGGGCGTCGGCCAGGGCGCTTTGTACAAGTACCGGATCGTTTCCCGCCGGGGCGGCTATGAAGTGGAGAAATCGGACCCGTTCGGTTTCCGCCATGAGATCCCGCCGAAGACCGCTTCCGTCGTGTGGGACCTCAACTACGCCTGGAGTGACCATAAGTGGATGATGACCCGGGCCGAGCGGAACAGCCTCGAAGCGCCAATCTCTATTTACGAAGTCCATCTGGGTTCTTGGATACGCAAGCCGGAGGAAGGGAACCGGTTCCTCACCTACAGGGAAGTCGCTCCACTCCTGGCCGATTACGTTAAACGGATGGGTTTCACCCATGTGGAGTTGCTGCCTCTGATGGAGCACCCATTTTACGGTTCCTGGGGATACCAGGTCACCGGGTTCTTCGCACCGACCAGCCGATACGGAACTCCCGAGGATTTCATGTATTTTGTGGATCTTCTCCACCAGAACGGCATCGGAGTGATTCTCGACTGGGTCCCTTCGCATTTCCCGATGGACCAGCACGGCTTGGCTTTTTTTGACGGCACCCACCTTTTCGAGCACGCAGACCCCCGCCAGGGATATCAGCCGGACTGGGGCAGTTCCGTGTTCAATTACGGCCGCAACGAAGTCAAGGCGTTCCTCTTCAGCAGCGCCCTTTTTTGGCTCGAAAAATATCATGTGGACGGCCTGCGGGTGGACGCGGTCGCCTCCATGCTGTACCTCGATTATTCGCGCAGGGAAGGAGGATGGATCCCGAACCGTTACGGCGGCCGGGAAAACGTGGAAGCGGCCGAATTCCTGCGCTGGCTCAACAGGGAGGTGTACGACAGATTTCCTGATGTCCAGATGATTGCCGAAGAATCTACCGCTTGGCCGATGGTGTCGCGCCCGACCTATCTCGGCGGGCTCGGTTTCGGGCTGAAGTGGGATATGGGATGGATGCACGACTCCCTCGTCTATTTCACCAAGGACCCGGTCCATCGAAGCTACCACCACAACGAGTTGACTTTCCGGATGCTGTATGCTTTCACCGAGAATTTTGTGCTGTCCCTTTCGCATGATGAGGTGGTGCACGGCAAGGGTTCGTTGCTGTCGAAAATGCCGGGTGACGACTGGCAGAAGTTTGCGAATTTGAGGCTCCTGTTCGGCGCTATGTACGGCCAGCCCGGGAAGAAACTGCTTTTCATGGGAGGAGAGTTGGGGCAGTGGAACGAGTGGAATCACGAGCAGAGCCTTGACTGGCACCTGCTGGTGTATCCGCTGCACGCGCGCCTGCAGAGGTGGGTACGCGACCTGAATCAGATGCACGCGGCCGAACCTGCCCTGCATAAGGAGGATTTTTCGCCGGCCGGGTTCGAGTGGATTGACTGCCATGATACCCACCAGTCGGTATTGAGCTTCATCCGGAAAGACGAATCCGGCGGCTGTCCCATCCTTATCGTTTGCAACTTCACGCCGGTCCCCCGGCTCCATTACCGGGTCGGTGTCCCTCACGGCGGTTTCTGGAAAGAGATATTGAACAGCGACGCGCGCGATTACGGAGGTTCAGGCCTCGGGAACCTGGGGGGCAGCCAGGCGGAGCATGTGCCCGCGCACGGCAGGCCGTTCTCTCTGAGCCTCTGCCTGCCTCCTTTGGCGATCGTTTTCTTAAAAAGCGGTGGAACAACATGTCGTTAGAGGCTCTTTGGGAAATGATCCGGACGATCGATTTGGCCGATATTCTGGACATCAGCGTCGTCGTCATTCTGATCTACTGCATCCTGATCTGGTTCAAGCAGACCCGGGCCGCCTTCGTCGCCCGCGGGATACTGATCTTCGCGATCTTCTTCTTTGTTGCGCGCCAGACCAAGATGTATCTGACCACATGGATATTCCAGGGTTTCTTCGCTGTTTTTCTGATCGCTCTCGTTGTCATTTTTCAGGAGGAGCTGCGCCGGTTTTTCGAGCGGCTGGCCGCTTTAGGCCCGCAGCGCCGGGTTGCCAGGCCGATACAATCCGAGGAGGTGGAAGCCTTGGTCAGAACGGTCGCCCAGTTCGCGCGGGAAAGGATCGGGGCTCTCATCGTTCTGAAGGGGAAGGACCCGTTAGACCGGCACTTAAGCGGCGGCTATGAACTGGACGGACGGCTGTCCGAGGCGCTCTTGGCGAGCATCTTTGATTCCCATTCCGAGGGGCATGACGGAGCGGTCATTGTGGAGGGGGACCGGATCATCCGGTTTGCCGTCCAACTGCCTCTTTCAAAGGAATTTGAGAAGCTCTCGGGCACCGGCACGCGCCACGCGGCGGCGCTTGGCCTTTCCGAGAGGACCGACGCGATGTGCATCGCTGTTTCCGAGCAGAAGGGAACGATTTCAATTGCCCAAGCGGGTGAGATCACCGCTGTTCCGGACCTGCCGGTCCTTCAGAAACGAATCGCTGTTTTTGTTCGGGAAGGGAAAAATATTCCCGCCCAAAAAAGGTGGTACGGGTTTTTCCGGGAGCACACCCTGGAGAAGGTGGTTTCGCTTAGTTTCGCGGTGATTCTTTGGGTGGTTTTCGCGCAGGAACTCAAGCCCGTAGACCGGATTTTCATGGCCCCGATCGAGGTGCACAACTTGCCCGTGAATCTCGGTGTCGAGAGAGTCAAGCCTGAGAGGATCCGGGTCCGGCTGGCCGGTCTGAAACGGGACTTCGGTATGCTGGATCCGAAGGGCATCAGGATCCACATCGACCTGGACCAGGCCGCCGCCGGGGGCCGAAGGGTTCTGGTTTCGGAAGACAACCTGCCGATTCCGCGAGCGCTGCGGCTTGTGAACGCGGAACCCGCCTACGTCGAGATTTTGCTGACAGAAGCGCCGGAAGGCAAAAGGGGGAACCCTTCAGGATTCATCTTCAGCCGTCCTTCAGCCGGTTCCAAGAAAAACTGATTATGGAGAAAGATCCCCAAGATCCGGTTTTAGCTTTTCTCAAGGAAAACAGTAAAGAACTCTCTCCCCTTTTGATTCTCACTCATAATCATCCCGACCCCGATTCGATCGCCAGCGCTTGGGCCCTGGCTTTCTTGGCCGAGAAGCTTCACGGAATCCGGTCAAAGATCGTTTACGGCGGGATCATCGGGCGGATGGAGAACAAGGTGATGGTGCAGATTCTGCGTATACCGATCCGTTCGGTGAAGCCGTCGGACTTTGAGCGGTATTCGGCGATCGCCGTGGTGGATACGCAGCCCCCGTTCCAGAACAACTGTTTTCCGGCCAAACGCAAGGCCGATATCGTCATCGACCACCACCCTTTGCACAAGAAGACGGAATCCAAATTTATCTTGATAAACCAGGCGGCAGGGGCCACCACGACGCTGCTGGCGGAAGCGCTCCTCGCCTCGGGGCTGGATATACCGGCCTCTCTGGCGACGGCGCTTGTTTACGGCATCGGATCCGAAACCCAGAATCTGGGCCGTGAAGCCGGGGCCAGGGACATGAATGCCTACCGGGCATTGTTCGCCAAAGCCAGCATGAAGAGCTTGTCGAAGATACAGAACCCTCAAAGGCCCAGCTCTTTTTTTAGCGTGTTAGGCAGGGCGATCCAGCAGGGCTTTCTCATCAAGGGGATCATCGGCGTCCATTTGAGGAGCGTCCCGAGCCAGGACATTGTCGCCCATATGGCCGACTTTTTGTTAACCCATGAGAAGATGAAGTGGTCTATCGTGACCGGCCGTTATCAAGGGAGGCTTTACGTCTCTTTAAGGACGAACAACACCCGCGCGGAGGCGGGAAAACTGCTGTGGAAGCTGCTCGGAGGAGGCACATCCGCCGGCGGTCACGGGATGATTGCCGGCGGATCGGTAGATGTCGGCGCGGAGGCTTCGGAGACGGTCTGGCATGAGACCGAGGAGAAGCTGACCGAAGCGTTCCTGCGCAGACAAGGGATCAAGCCCCCCTACCAGCTCGGATATCCTTTCCGCCTGCTGAACACGTAGCAACGGTGAATTCGTACCTGTTTCAATGCAAGACGACGAAGAATTTGAAGAGGAAGGATCCGAGGAGGAGTCCTCGCAACCGCAGGGCAATCTTTACTGCCCCGTTTGCGGATCGGACGAGGTTCGTTTGATTGAAACGCGGCACAAGCAGGGTTTCTACGAGTGCGAAAGCTGCCATCTGACGTTTGAAGAAAACTGAGCGTGAAAGCCGGTCTGGCGGAAGAGGTATACGGTTTTAGCGGGCGAGTGTCACCAGTTTCTGCCACCAACCGTCGCTTTTCCAACTCTTCATCCGGCGGTAGATCTTTTTTGCACTCTTGGTTTTCAGCAGATGGGCGGGCCGATTCATCCAATCGATCGCCCGGGGGTGGTGTCCCTGTTCGGCGTATTCCTTCCCCTGGATCATGCATTCCAAAAGGTCGGCATCCCGCGCCACCCAGCTGGCTTTGGTCCGCTGGGTCAGCAGATCCTTGACCCAGCCGGAAAGCTCCCGGCGCATCGCCGGCGGCAGGCCGGCCAGCTGTTCGGACGAGGCCTTCCATTCCGCCGCCCGGAAATCAATATACCGGTGGCCGACCTTGTGCAGGTCGTTGATCCGGGATTCATGCAGGTCGTTGATCAGCCCGATCATCACGGCGGGGTACGGGTCAATCCTTTCCATTTTCGCCAGCAGGTAGGCGAGAAATGCCGCCCTGAAACAGTGGTCCGCCACGCTTTCGGCGTTTTTCATCCCGAGCATCCACCAGCCGCTCCGGCGCACCGATTTCAGGATGCCGGCTTCGGCAGTGATGTCCAGCACCGCCTCAACCGTGGATTTCTTTCTCTTCGGCATCAGTTCTTCTCCTTGCGGCGGCACGTGATTTCGTAGCCGATCAGCGCTGCCGCCGTGGCTACATTGAATGATAAAGAAGCTCCGGGCATCGACAGGGTGAGCGTCAGGTCCAGATGTTTCGTCAGCCCTGGCCGGATCCCGCCGCCTTCAGAGCCGAGGATGACCCCCAGGGGGAAGGGCAGCTTTGCCTGAGCCAGAGGCTCACCGCTGTCGGCGTCGGCGCCCGCGATCCAGTAGCCGGCTTTTTTTGCCAGCTCGCATGCCCGGACCAGGTTGGTGACGCGGGATACCGGGACATAATTCTCTCCGCCGCAGGCCACCCGGAGGACCGTTTCGTTTACCTCGGTTGAATCATGTTTCGGCAGAACGAGAGCGATCCCTCC
Source organism: uncultured Planctomycetia bacterium (assembly GCA_964373715.1). Taxonomy (GTDB): domain Bacteria; phylum Omnitrophota; class Gorgyraeia; order 1-14-0-20-64-10; family 1-14-0-20-64-10; genus CAMTXI01. Next base: position 60,336 of record CAYJVR010000002.1, read on the forward strand.
GAAGCAGGCCGTTGACCTGAGGATCGCCCCGAGGTTCTGCGGGTCGGTCACCCGGTCCAGAAGAAGGAGCAGCGGCCGCGGCTCCGGTTTGGCAAGCAGTTCCTCTAATTCGGTATAATGGAATTCCTCCACATCCGCCAAAACTCCTTGGGCGTGGATCGTCCCTGTTTTCTTGGCGAAATCTTCCTTTGAAAGGGAGGTGAAGGGAAGGCTCGCCGCCTTGGCGGCCTGCACCACCTCGGGGGCGTCCACCCCCTGATCCAGGTAGAGGGTACGGATCGTCCCGGGGGCGGCCGCGAGGCGTTCCATGACTGGGCGCTTTCCATAAAGACGCATCGGGGGTATTCTAGCATCATGATTGGCACCATCACACTGAATCCATCGGTTGACCAGCACCTGACGGTCGAGAAGCTCGTTAAGGACGACGCGATCCGGGCGGTTTCCGTCCGGTGGTTCGCCGGCGGCAAGGGGATCAACGTTAGCCGGGTGGTCCACGAGCTCGGAGGGGAAGGCCGGGCGTTCGGGTTCGTCGGAGGATTCCCCGGGAAGATGCTGACCGGCTGGCTTGACTCCGCAGGGATACCGCACCACTTCATTGATATCGAGGGGGATACACGGATCAACACCACGGTCACGGATCTTTATGACATGACGCAGACCCATATCCGGGTCAAAGGGCCGCAGGTTACCGGATCCGAACTGAAGAAGCTGTCCCAGCAGCTTCTTATCTTTCCGAACCCGCCCGCTTTCTGGGTGCTGGGCGGCTCGCTGCCTCCCGGGGTCCCGGAGGATTTCTACAAGCATCTGATCGAGGGTCTTGAGGCGACCGGTGCCAAATGCGTGCTGGATACAGATGATGAAGCCTTGACTCTCGGCCTGGATGCCACCCCCTTTATGATCAAGCCGAACGAGCATGAATTTGAGCGGCTGACCGGGCAGACGGCCGACACGGATGAGCGCATCGTTGAAGCGGCCCGCCGGATCGTGAAGAAAGGCACCGGGATTGTGGTCACGACGCTGGGACCGCGCGGCGCCGTTGTCGTTTCGCAGGATGACGCGTTCCGGGTGAATACCCCGAAGATTATTCCCAAGAGCAAGGTAGGAGCGGGCGATTCCACCGTCGCCGGCACCTTGATTGCGCTGGAGCGGGGCGCCTCTCTGCGGGAGGCGGTCCGTTACGGGGTGGCCGCCGGAACAGCCGCGGTTCTTACCGAAGGGACCAAGCTTTGCGAGAGATCCGAGGTGGAGCGGATTTTACCCCAGCTCCAGGCTGTCTCCCTCTGAGAGTTCCTTTATTGTTCTTGAGTAGGAGCTTTGTTCTGGACTAGAATCTGCATAACGTGCCTGCCTTGGATTAAGAGAGGATTTCTATGCCTGATTTGGAAGGGGAATACTCTTTTTTGTGTCCTTACTGCATGACGAGCAACACGCTCTCGGTGGATTTCACCGGCGGACGCAGCCAATCTTTCACGGTGGATTGCGAAGTCTGCTGCAAACCGGTCTCCATCCGGCTTGAAGCCGGACCGGAGGGGATTATCCGGTTCGACGCGCAAAGGGAGTCGTAAACCAAAGGGGAATCGGGTGAAATCTTGGGATGAGAAAGTAGTCACGCGCCGTTCTTACGCGACCGGCGATCCGGTCATAGACGCGAAGATTTTGGAATTAACAGCCCCTTTCGATGATCCTCAAGACCGCCGGCTCGTCGCGGAGTTGGTTGTTTCCGCCTACCGTCTGGGACGGGAAAAGGCCACCACGCTCGACCTGAAGATCATCAACAGCGCGGTGAAGGAACTGCGTTACGCCTTTAAGATCTTTAAACCGTACCGCAGGGTCAAAAAGGTCGCCACGTTCGGATCGGCACGGGTATCTCATAGGCACCCGGCTTACAAGATGGCGAAGGATTTCGGGCGACTCATGTCCGAGGCCGGCTGGAGCGTTATCACTGGGGCCGCCAGCGGCATCATGAAGGCGGGCCATGAGGGAGCGGGCCGGGAGGCCAGTTTCGGGCTGAATATCCGGCTTCCTTTTGAACAGGAGGCCAATCCGGTCATCGCGGCCGATAAGAAACTGATCACCTGCAAGTATTTTTTCACCCGGAAACTGCTCTTTATCAGGGAATCGCACGCCACTGCGCTGTTTCCCGGAGGGTTCGGGACGCTCGACGAAGGGTTCGAGTCCCTCACGCTGGTCCAGACAGGAAAGTCGGATCCTCGCCCGATTGTTTTTGTTGATCTTCCCGGCAAAGGGTTTTGGAAGCCGCTGCTCAAGTTTATCGGCAGAGATTTGGTGAAGGAGAAAATGGTATCGCCGCACGACCCGTCTATTTACCAGGTGGCCACCTCTGCCGAGGAGGCGGCCCGGATGGTCCTCGATTTCTACGCTGTTTACCATTCGATCCGGTATGTGAAGGAATGGACAGTTCTGCGGTTGCACAGGCCCCTCTCGTACAAAGCGGTGTCGCTTTTGAACAAGGAATTCAAGGACATCCTCTCGGATGGAGAAATCAGCCAGGGGCCGGCCGTTGCGGAAGAAGGGGATGAACCGGATTTGGAACTCTTAAGCCGCCTTATCCTTCGTTTCAACCGGAGGGATTACGGCCGCTTGAGCCAGATGATCCACAGGATCAATCAGATGGGGTCCGCGCAGGCCTAAAGGCCCGATTTGTGCTGGAAGAGCCCGAGGCTGGAGGTGAAGCCGTGGATGAAATTCCGGCCCCCAACCGGCCCGATCTCTCCGTTGCAGAAGAAACCGGCGATCGGGCGGTTTCCAATCGCTGACTGAATCGCCCGGATGTCGTAATTCGGCTCTCCGTAAAGGTCCCGCCCGCGCCCCAGACAGCTGAAGAGCAGCCCTCCGGCGGAAGGGGAGTTTTGGAAGCCGGGGGACTGCTCCTGAAGAAGGTGTTGGAGGTCCTCTTTTGAGGTGGCGGCGTCCCTCACCTGGAATTGGACCGTCTGCCCGACGCGGATCTTGTCGCCGACGGCCAACGCTCCCGAAGAGGGATCCATACCGATCAGGTTCCTGATAAGGAAATCCCCGCGCCGGAATTTATCCTTTTGTTCGTTCATTACGACCCCGACGAAAAGGGCCCGTTGTGCCAAGGCTTTGTCCTGGTCGGAGAGGCTTATCAAAAGCGTCCGAAGCGCCTCCACGGCCGGCACCCCGGCCAGTTCCAGCAGCACGTTATCGTCCGCTTTCGTGACGATAAATGGCCTGCCGATCGGGCGGCATCCTTGGGAGACGATTGTTTGGAGCGCCACGTCGCCGGTGAAAACGACCCCGACGGCCCCTTCTTTAAGGGCTTTGTCATTCAGGAAAAGGGCGTTCGGAGTCGCGTCATCGGCGCCGCTGGCCAGGCCCCCGATCAGGGGCATTTTGGGGTAGGCGTTTTTCAGTGATTCGATAAGCCTCATGCAGTCGCAGGAAAACGGCTCAGGCAAAAGCACGCCGATCGGCTCGTCGCCGGGAGTGGCGCCCAATTTTTCGATCCAGAAACCCGGTCCTCGATCCTCCTGGAGGTCCTCCGGGGAGATGACAAACGGGTGCATGTTAACGCGGGGCAGATAAGCGCCGGCCAGAGAGACGGCCGGCGTGAATTCCAACTCCTGGTCCTTGCCGAGCACTCCGCCTCCGGTGCATCCGATAAGAAGAGGGTTGCCGAGCCGGCACCGGACTTCCTGCGCCACATGTTGCCAATCGGTTCGGTAGAGGCTGGAAATAAAAAGGAAGGCCGCGTGGCAGGGGTGCCCTTGAAGCTGAGAGAGCACGTCGTCGCAGCCTTTTTGCAAGGCCGCCTGAGGGTCTTTGTCATCCGAAATGCTGCTGCCAAACCGCATCTGTTCCGTCGGCATGGGGCCATTCTACCATCTTGTTTTGGATGCGTGGCCGATTTGGCCCCGGAAGGTGTTAAAATTCTTGTTACCATCCATAAAAGGGAAATCTCGCGGTTCATCCGTTTTTAAAAAGGCAAAAGTCCAATGGACGATACATTTCAAGGGGCGGCCATCCTCTCTTTTGAAAGCCGCCAGGCCGACACGATGGCGAGGAACATCGCGCTTCACGGAGGACTGCCGGTCAGCGCCCCCTGTCTTCAAGAGATTCCTCTCTCAGCCAGCCCGGAGGCGGAGGCGTTTTCCCGGATGCTTTTGGGCGGCGAGATAGACGTTTTTATCTTCATGACCGGCGTCGGAACGCGGATCCTGCTCGATCTGCTTTCTTCCGGGGATTCCGCCGAGAAGGTGGCTCACGCAATTCGCCGTACAACGGTAGTGGCCCGCGGCCCGAAACCGATCCGGGCGCTCCGGGAGCGAGGCATCCCGGCGACCATCACGGTCCCTGAGCCGAACACCTGGGTGGAAGTCGTCCAGGCGATTGATTTCAGCAGCCGGTCGGCCGGTTTGGCCGGCCGTACGGTGGCGATCCAGGAGTACGGATCCTCCAACCGCCGGCTCATCCATGCTCTTAAGGAGCGGGGGGCGCGCGTGATACCGGTGGCCGCCTACCGCTGGGCTTTGCCTGAAGATACTGGCCCCCTGCTGGAGGGGATCCGCCGGTTGATTGCCGGGAAAATCCGGGCGGTTCTTTTCACGAATGCCGAGCAGATCCGCCAATTGGTCGGTTTCGCGGCCGAAAAAGGAATGGAGATCCCTTTGCGTGAAGCGATGAAGAAAACGGTCGTCGCTTCGATCGGCCCGAATACAAGCGACGCGCTGATGGAACACGGCCTCTGTGTCGATTTCGAGCCGTCCCACCCGAAGATGGGGATACTCGTCGCGGAGCTGGCATCACGGCTGGGGGAACTGCTTAAGCGGAAAAACGGTTCTACCCGTGGTTTGAGCCTCAGCAGCGCTCAACCGCTTCCTCCGATTCCTTCGAGATCGCCTGACGGTTGCGGTCGAGAAGCTGTTTTCTTGAAAGCTTGTCGTCGAGAGGTTACACCGGTCACGCCGGTTTGGCTGATGCGGCAGGCCGGCCGCTACATGAAGGAATACCAGGAGATCCGCAGGAAGGTCCCTTTCCTTGAGCTGTGCAAGAACAAGGAATTGGTGGCCGAGGTGACGGTTCACGCGGCGAAAAAGATCAAGGCAGATGCGGCGATCCTCTTCTCCGATATCCTCGTCGTGGTGGAGCCGCTTGGGCTTGGGCTGGAATACACGGCCCAGGACGGGCCGGTCATCTCGGGTCAGGTGGCCTCTTCGGCCGATGTGGACCGGCTCGCCGAGATTGAGCCGGAGGAATCTCTCCGGTTTGTTTTTGACTCCGTCCGGCTGACCCGCGCCTCGCTGGATCCGAAGGTTCCGCTGATCGGTTTCTCGGGGGCCCCGTTTACGCTGGCATCATACGTAATCGAAGGGGGAAGCTCGAAATCCTTTTTCAACACCAAGAAGCTGATGATCACCGATCCCGGCGCCTGGAACGCCTTGATGGAGAAGATCAGCCGGGGACTGGTCAAATATCTCAACGGCCAAATTGAGGCGGGGGCCGATGCTATCCAGTTGTTCGACAGCTGGGTCGGCTGTCTGACCCCCGAGGATTACCGCCGGTTTGTGCTTCCTCATACCCGGTCGGTGATCCGGGGGATCCGGCCCGGGGTTCCGGTGATCCACTTCGGGACCGGGACGGCCGGATTTTTAAGCGAGATGCGGGAGGCGGGAGGCGACGTGATCGGTGTTGATTTCAGGGTCCGGCTGGATGAAGCATGGCAGTGCATCGGTCACGATGCCGGCATCCAGGGGAACCTCGATCCGGTTGTCCTCTGCGGCCCGCTCGATGAGATACGCCGCCGGGTCAAAGAGATATTGAACCAGGCGGCCGGCCGGCCCGGCCACATTTTCAATCTCGGGCACGGGATCCTGCCTTACACGCCGGTGGAGAACGTGATCGCGCTTGTGGAGATGGTCCACGAACTGAGCCAGCGGCCGGAGTGACGGGCGGATGAAGAGGTTCCTCGTGATCGGCGGCGGGATCTCCGGTTTGGCGGCGGCGCACCGTCTCTGTGAGATCTCCCGCGCTTCGTCCGAGAAGTTTGAGATTACGCTGCTGGAAGCCTCTGGCCGGTTCGGCGGGGTCATCGAGACCCGCCGCAGGGACGGTTTTCTGCTCGAGGGGGGGCCGGACGCTTTCATCACCGATAAGCCGTGGGCGCTCGACCTGTGCAAAAGGCTCGGCCTGGGAAATGAGATCATCGCCACCAACCCGGCGTGCCGGCGTTCATTCATCGTTTACAAGTCCAAACTGGTGCCGGTGCCCGAAGGATTTTATCTGATCGCCCCCACCTCGTTAAAGGCGCTGTTTGCCAACGGCACTTTAAGCTGGCCGGGCAAGCTGAGATTTTTAGCCGACATAGCGATCCCTCCGAAGAAGAACGGCTTGGATGAGAGCGTCGGCTCTTTTATCCGGCGGCGTTTCGGAAAAGAGGCTCTCGACCGGATCGGCCAGCCGATGATCGGCGGTATCTACACCGCCGATCCTGGCCGTTTGAGCTTGAAGGCCACATTCCCTCAATTCATCGAGGCCGAGAGCCGGTTCGGGTCCGTGATCCGCGGTTTCTTGCGGGAGGAATCTGCGGCCAGACAGGCGAGCGGCCCCCGGTACGGTCTCTTTGCCTCCTTAAAGGGCGGGGTAGGTTCGTTGGTCGAGGCGTTGGCGGCGAAAATGCCGGAAGTTTCCCTGCGCCTCTCATCGCCGGTCGTGCGTCTTCAGCCTGGCGACAGATGGACGGCGGTCTTGTCCGGAGGCGGAGTTCTTGAGGCGGATGCCGTCTGCGCGGCGCTTCCTGCCCGTCAGGCGGCCGGCCTTCTTGAATCGTTTGATCCCCAGACGGCGCGCCGGCTGAAAGAAGCGTCCGCCGAATCGGTGGCCACCGTCAACATGGCGTTCCGGAGGAAAGAGATTCCCCATTCTCTGGAAGGATTCGGGTTTGTCGTTCCCGCGGTCGAAAAAGCGAGTCTCATCGGCTGCACCTTCTCGAGCGTCAAGTTCTCTCAGAGGGCTCCTGAAGGGATGGTCCTTCTCCGTGCGTTTGTCGGGGGGCCGTTCCAGAAAGAGATGATGGTGAAGGATGACCTCTCGCTGGAAAGAACAGTGCTCGAGGGTCTGCGCCGCACGCTTGGCATTGAAGCGCCCCCCCGGTTCGTCTCGATACAGCGCTACCACGAAGCGATGCCGGTCTATACGGTCGGCCACCTCGATTGGGTGGAGGCTCTGGAAAAAGAATTGTCGAAGCATCCGGGTCTTTACGTGACGGGCGGCAGTTACCGGGGCGTCGGGATACCGGACTGCATTCGCCAGGCCGAGGCGGCCGCAGAGCGGATGGCCGCGCAATCGGCGGACAGCCCGCGCGCAAGGGGAATGGCTCATGGGGTTTGACCATATTTTCCTGATTGGTTTCGGCGGCCCTGCCCAGCCCGAGGATGTGCTCCCTTTTCTTCAGGTGGTGACGAAAGGGACGAATGTGCCGGAGGCTCGTTTGAAGGAGGTTGCCCATCATTATGAGCAGACGGGCGGCTTCTCCCCGTATAACGAGCATGCGTTCCGGTTGACGGACAGCCTCAAGAAAAGCCTTGAGGCGGCGGGTGTCGTGCTGCCTGTTTTCATCGGCATGCGGAACTGGCACCCTTTCCTTAAGGAGACTCTTCTTCAAATCTCGCAGAAAGGTTTGAAGAAAGGCCTCGGAGTGATTCTGGCCCCCCACCGCTCCTATTCGAGTTTCGAGAAATACACCGTCAGCCTTGAGGAAGCCCAGAGAGAGACCGGGACGTCCGCCATCCGGTACGGCTATCTCGGCCCCTGGCACACCCACCCGTTTTTTATCGCGGCGCATGCCGACCATATCCGGAAAATTCTCGACCCGCTTGATCCGAAAGAAAGGAATGCCACCCAGCTTATCTTCTGCGCCCACTCGATCCCGGCAGAGATTGCCGGCAGATCGAGATACGCTGAAGAATTCAAGGAGTCGAGCGCCTGCGTGGCCCGGGAGCTGAAGCACGACGCATGGACGACCGCTTATCAATCGAGGAGCGGCCCCCCTTCCCAGCCGTGGCTGGAGCCGGATATCAGTGACGTGATTCGGGGTCTTAAGCAAAAAGGGTGGCGCCGGGCGGTGGTGGTCCCGGTCGGCTTTCTTTTTGACCATACCGAGGTGCTCTACGATCTGGATCTGGAGGCGAAGAGTGAAGCGAAGGAAGCCGGCATCGAGTTCAGGCGGGCTTCGACCGTCATGGACCATCCGAAATTCGTCGCGATGTTCACCGAATTGATCAAAAATAGGGTGGTGGTCGATTGACCGGCCCAAGTTTGCTGATTGCCGGGTGCGGCTATCTCGGTCTGCGTGTGTGCCGGGAGGCCTCAGCGAGGGGCTGGAAAGTGTGGGGTCTGCGCCGGAATCCTGAAGCGGCCGGGCTGATCCGCGAGGCGGGCGGCGAGGCAATCATCGCCGACCTTACCGATCCGCGCGCGCTGACCGGCCGGTCCTCAAATCGGAGTTCTACCCCTGGCTGGCCCGGCAGGCGGGTATCCCTCTTCCTCCCGCGGGACCCTCCGGTCCCGGCACGAAGCGGATTTCCAACAGGAAAGTCAAGGCCCTGGGGTACTCTTTTAAATACCACGATTACCTCTCCGGTTTCCCTGAAGCTTTAAGAAAAGGTTAAAACAGCGGTGAAGGTGTATATTCTCGGATGGGCGGAGTTAAACAAGGAGGAGCACAATGAAAGAGAGTTGCGGTTCATCTGGGGCGTCGTCGTGCGGCGAGGAGCATGTGAAGACAACGGACGTTGCCGCTATCACGAAGGAGCAGCTGCAGAAAAAGATCCAGGCTGGGAACGTGCAGGTGGTCAACGTGCTCGACCCGAAATGGTACGAGCTGGGATTCATCAAGGGGTCGCAGAAGATTCCACTGAAAGAGTTGGATACGAGGGCTGGCGAGCTGGATAAATCGAAAGAGGTGGTGACCTACTGTGCTTCCACCGAGTGCAGCGCTTCCCGTGAGGCGGCCGAGAAACTGGCGGCCAAGGGGTTCAAGGTCAGCGCCTACGAAGGGGGGATCAAGGAGTGGAAGGCGTCTGGGTTGCCAACCGAAAAAGAGGGATCCGGACACTCCTCCTCCTGCTGCGGCGGATAAGAAACGAAGTTTTGGAATCTTAAAAAGGGGGAACGGCGATGGGAGAAGGGAAAGAGTGCTGTCCGAGCGATAAGCAGGGGAAGGACGAAAGCTGCTGTGCGAAGAAGAGCTGTTGCCCCGGGAAGAAACTGTGGCTTCTTCTTGCGGTTGTGGCTGTAGCTGTGGCGGCCGGTTTTGTGATGTGCAAGCTGCTGGGCATCTGCCCGGTCAAGTAATTCAACCCGATAACTTGAGGAGACAACGGAAGATGAGAGGGGCACTTTTTGCCTTGGCGGCGGTTTTAACCGTTGGGCTGGCGGCGCCGGTTCTGGCCGCGGACACCTATGTGCTGGATGCCGCCCACAGCAATGTCGGTTTCGCGGTGAAGCATCTGGTGATCAGCACGGTGAGCGGCCACTTCTCCGATGTGTCGGGGGAGATCCAGTATGACGAGGCCGACATCATGAAGTCTTCGGTCAGCGTGACGATCAAGACGAGCAGCATTAACACGAACAACGGAAAACGGGACGACCATTTGAGAAGCGCCGATTTCTTCGACGCGGAGAACAACCCGGAGATCACCTTTAAAAGCAACAGCATAGAAAAGGAAGGGGACGGCACTGTTGCTGTGGGCACTCTGACGATAAAAGGGGTCTCGAAAGAGGTGAGGCTCCCGTTTGAGATTACCGGAAAAATCAAGGATATGAGCGGGAACAACAAGATCGGCGTTGAGGGAAGCCTCACGATCAACCGTCAGGATTACGGCGTCAGCTGGAGCAAGACGATGGACAACGGCGGCCTGGTTGTCGGCAACGTCGTCAAGATCTCCTTCAGCGTGGAGGCGGCTCAGAAATCGTAAAGAGGCGGATGGAGATCCTCATATAATAGAGGAAATTTTAAGGAGGGGATGAGGATGAGAGCTATGATTCTTGCTATTGCCGGATTGCTGGTGTTGGGTTCGTCTGTTTGTGCTGCGCCGGAAACGCCGAAAAGGGCCAGAGCAGAGATTGTTGACGCCAAGGGAAACAAGATCGGCACCGCCTCCCTCGACGAGGTGGGGACCGGCGTGATGATCACGCTGGAGGTTTCAGCACTGTCTCCCGGCGAGCATGCGTTCCACGTCCATGAGAATGGGAAGGCCGAGCCGCCGGATTTTAAGAGCGCCGGAGGGCATTTCAACCCGGCCGGAAAGAAGCATGGAAAGAACAATCCGAACGGTTCGCACGCCGGAGACCTGCCGAACATCACGGTTAAGGAGGACGGCTCCGTCCGCGTTACAGTTGTGGCCGCGGGCGTTACCCTTGGGGCAGGATCGAACTCTCTGCTGAAAGAGGGGGGGACCTCCCTCGTGGTCCATGCCAGCGAGGACGATAACAAGACAGATCCTTCCGGAAACGCCGGCGCCCGCATTGCCTGCGGTGTGATCAAAGAATAGATTTAGCCGAGTTTCCCGACGAAACCCGAAATCTTGTAAGCCTTGAAGACAGCCAGCAGGGCGATACCGATTGCGATGACGAGCACGATCGGGTGCATGGTTCCGTAATGGGAGGGGGCCAGCATTCCGAAAAGCATCGGTCCGGACAGATAGGTGTTTATCCTGGAAAAGAGGGCCGCTTTCTTGCGGGCGGCCGGAATCTGGTCCTGCGGTACCTTGCCGGTCAGCAGTTTCTTTTGAGTCGGCCAGATGATCATCCAAACGTTGAACCACATGATTGTTCCCAGAAGCATCCCGAAGAGAATCCATGCTCCCCGGCCGGTCAGGCCTTCGGTATCGATAAGCAGGCTGGTCGGCCCGAAACCAACGCCGGGCGTGTATAGGTAGATCTGCGCGAACAGTGTCACGCCGGCCAGGAAGGTGAGCATGGCGCCCCACCGGAACCACCAGAGAGCCCTCGGCATTAATTGAGGGTTGACGATCTTTTTTGCAGAGTCATCCAGCGCTCCCTGCAGAGGCAGGTTCACGAAATTGAAGAAATAAAGATGTCCGATCCAGGTGATGCCGGCGATTACGTGAAACCACCGGATCAGCAGGTGGACGTTGCTGTAAAGATCTGGCATAGCCGCAACCCTCCTTGCTTAGAGTTTTTCTTAAAATACGACATTTCTTTACGGGATTTGTTTACTATAACAAAACCGGCATGGTACAACAAGCCCGCTTCCGTCATTGCGAGCCCTAACAAGGGCGAAGCAATCTCATGCAAAGTCCACCCAAGTTGTCCTACGACGAGATTGCCGCGTCGGCTCTGCGGGCCTCCTCGCAATGGCGCATTCTCTTGCTGGCGGTTTGCCTGTTTACCGTGATAGGATGGGTGCGCTGATCTGCAATCTCTAAGAAAAGGAGCTTGAGCGATGGTTTTAGAAACGGTTCTGGAAACGCAGCTGCAGGGAGTTAAGCTGTTCAAGCGGGGCAAGGTCAGGGATGTCTACGATCTCGGGGAGCACCTGCTCATTGTGGCCACTGACCGGATCTCCGCTTTTGACGTCATCATTCCGACGGCGATTCCCCAGAAGGGGGCGGTGCTGACGGCTTTATCCTCTTTTTGGTTCGGGATGATGAAGGATATCGTGCCGGGCCATCTGGTCTCCTCGAAGATTGAAGAGATCATCCAGAAACACCCTGTTCTAAAGCCGCACCGGGATATCCTGGCAGGCCGTTCCATGTTGGTCGTCAAGACCCAGGTGGTTCCGATCGAATGTGTGGTGCGCGGCTACCTGGCCGGTTCCGGGTGGAAGGAGTACAAGAATTCCCAGTCGGTTTGCGGGGTCCCCCTGCCGGCCGGTCTGAAAGAGTCGTCCGAATTGCCCGAGCCGATTTTCACGCCGGCCACGAAAGAGGAGTCGGGCCACGACATCAACATCTCGGAGATGGAGATGTCCAAGCGGGTGGGGGCTGAGCTGACGCAGAGGCTGAAGACCGCCTCTTTGGCTGTTTACAAGAAGGCGAGGGATTTCGCCCGCGACAAGGGGATCATCATCGCCGACACAAAATTCGAGTTCGGGATCAAAGAGGAAAAGATCATTTTGGTGGATGAGGTGCTGACCCCCGATTCCTCCCGTTTTTGGCCGGTGGAGGATTACGCGCCGGGGAAATCGCCGGCGAGCTTCGACAAGCAGTTCGTCCGGGATTACCTGGAAAGCCTTATCTGGGATAAAACACCACCCGCTCCCCCGCTGCCTGAAGAGATCGTGCAGAAGACCAGCGGCAAATACCTTCAAGCCCTCAAACAGCTGACGGGCAGTTTGCTCTGAGAAAACGCGCGGTTATTTTTTCCCAGCGACGAAGGCCCTCAGGATGTCCGATTCGGTGATGATACCCACCAGCGTGCCTTTCGCGTCGGTCACCGGGATAGCGCCGATCCTTTTCTGTACCATGAGCGTGGCGGCATCCTTGATCGTGGCCTTTTCCTGGATCGTGAGGACCGGCGTCACCATGACGTCCTCCACGGCGATCTCGTCGTTGAGCTTGTACAGCTCGTCCCACGTCTTGAAGATGTCGGAGATCTTCGGTCGCCTTAAGTCCCGGTCGGTGACGATCCCTTTCAGGCTGCCGTTTTTAATGACCGGCAAGTGGCGTATCCCCATTGCTTTCATCAGGTAGAAGGCCTCTTTCACCGATGCCTCCGGGGACACCGTGACCACCTCTTTTGTTATCCAGTCTTTGATTTTCATCGTACCGGTTCTCCTTTTACAGCATGGAGTCTACATGAAGGCCGTGTCATTCTGTATGACGCTTGTCATAATACTATGAAAAGAAACCTTATTCTTTATGATCTGGACGGCACTTTGGTTGACACGAAAGAGGACATTGCTGCTTCAGCCAATCATATGCTGCGGCAGATGGGGGGGCCTTTGCTGACGGTGGACCAGGTGGTTCCTTGCGTGGGCAAGGGCCTGCGGCAGCTGATTGCCTCCTGCTTGGGTACGGAGGATGCCGGCCGTATTGAAGAGGGGATGCGGATCTACCGGGCCCATTATGCGATCCACAGGCTGGACCGCAGCCGGCTTTACCCGGGCGCGCGCGACATCCTCGAACATTTCAAATCAAGGAAGCAGGCTGTCATCACGAACAAGCCGAACCCTTATTCGAAGGATATTCTGTCCGGTTTGGGCATCAGCGATTACTTCATCGAGGTGATCGGAGGGGATTCCGAGCATCCGAAAAAACCGGATTCCACCGCGTTTTTGTATCTGATGCAAAAGAACGGAGTTTCCCCGGGAGAGACCCTTTTTATCGGCGACAGTGTTATAGATATCCAGGCGGGCCGGTCGGCCGGTGTTTTCACGGCGGTTTTGACCCACGGTTTTGAGCCAGAAGAGGCGATTCGTGGCGAATCTCCAGACTTAGTGGCCGCCGGTTTTGAGACTCTGCTGGAGATTGCGAAGGACCGGAAATGGTGATTCGGGCGGACGAGTCAGGATTGGAAGCCGGCGGTTTCGGCGTGATATCATAAACGGATGGTCAACACCCTTTTGCTGGCCGCCGTAGCCGGAATAGCCGATTTTCTGGGCGCTCTGCTGGCGCTTGGGACGATCCGGTTTTCCCACCGGGCGGTCCTTTTTCTCTTCGCTATGAGCGGCGGGTACCTGGTGACCTGGTCGGTGGCGAGCCTGATCCCGCTGTTGGTGGCGCAGGCTCCTTCGATGGTTTTTTGGATACTGGTCGGCTACTTCGGCCTCTACCTCATTGAGCACCTGTTTTCCTCTCACGCCCATCCGAATTCAACCGAAGATTTGCACGGGCACGCGCTCATGGACAGCTGGGGAGGCCATACCGCCCTGATCTCTCCAGCGGCCGGGTGGGCGGCGGTCTCAGGGCTGATAGTCCATTCTTTTTTCGACGGCGCCGGTATCGTTGCCTCCTTCGCGATTCATCCTTCTGTCGGGACGATGGTTTTCTTCGCCGTGATGCTTCACAAGATACCGGAAGGGTCGAGCCTCACTTCCATACTGGGGGCTTCCAGGCAGAGCCATAAGGTGATTGTCTTATTCGCGGCGGTCTGCGGATTGGCGACCTTTTTTGGGGGTGTCGCTGTTTGGGCCATCGGCCTTGTTGAGCCGCGATGGTCTTACATGCTTCTGGCTCTTTCGGCGGGGAGCTTCCTGTTCATAGGGGCCAGCAACTTGATTCCATCCACGCAGAAAGGAGAATCCCGCTGGTCCGTTGTGGCGGTGATCAGCGGAACCCTTCTCTTTTGGTTGGTCAACCAGCTTGTCCAACTGGCAGGGCTCAACCACCACGCCCACGGTTGATTGCTGTTTCCCACAAAATGATAAAAACAAAAGGAAGACTTTTCAACACAAAAGCTAGTTTTAAAACACTGGTTCGGGCGCTCAAACATAGAAACTACCGGATCTTTTTTGCCGGCCAGACGGTTTCTCTGACCGGTTCCTGGATGCAGGAAGTGGCGGTGGGATGGCTTGTCTACAGGCTGACCGGATCCGCCTTTTTGCTTGGCCTGGTCAGTTTCTCGGGGCAGATCCCGTATCTTTTGTTGACCCCTTTGGCGGGGGTTTTAACCGACCGGTACAACAGGCACCGGATGCTTATGGTTTCTCAGACGCTGGCTATGCTCCAGGCCTTTGCGCTGGCCTTCCTGGCTTTCAGCGGGATGATCCGGATCTGGCATCTGGTTTTTTTAAGCCTTTTTCAGGGGATCGTGGATTCTTTCCAGATGCCGGCCCGCCAGTCTTTTCTCGTGGAGATCGTGGATAAGAGAGAGGATTTGCCGAACGCGATCGCGCTGAACTCTTTCATGTTCAACATCGCCCGGTTTCTCGGTCCCTGTTTGGCCGGGCTTTTGCTGGCCGTGACCGGGGAAGGGGTCTGTTTCCTGGCCAACGGGCTGTCGTTTCTCGCTGTCGTCATGGCCCTCTTGGTGATGGACCTGCCGGCTCAGAAAATTTCTCGGCCGAGGCGCCGGCTTTGGCACGAGATGAGGGAGGGGTTCTCCTACGCGTTCGGATTCCCTCCGATCCGGACGATCCTTTTCATCGTGGCGGTGATGGCCGTGATGGGCAGACCCTACGCGGTTTTAGCGCCGGTTTACGCGAGGGAGATCCTGCACGGGGGGCCGCACACTCTCGGATTTCTTCTGTCGGGCGCCGGGGCCGGGGCTTTGTGCGGGGCGCTTTTCATGGCATCCCGCACAAGTGTTATCGGGCTGGGCCGCCTGATTGCTGGGGCCTCGGCGGTTTTCGGGGCAGGGCTGATCGGGCTGGCCTTTTCCAGAACGGAATGGCTGTCTATCCTGATGATGTTTCTTATCGGATTCGGTATGATCGTGCAGACCACTTCCTGCAGTACGGTCCTGCAGACGATTGTGGATGACGACAAAAGAGGAAGGTTGATGAGCATCTACACCACCGCATTTATGGGCTTTATACCGTTCGGTTCCCTCGGGTCCGGGGCGCTGGCCAGCAGAGTCGGTGTGCCGAAGACGATGGCGGTCGGCGGGCTCCTCTGCCTTTTAGGAGCGTTTCTCTTTGCCCGGAAACTGCCGGCCTTAAAAGCTAATATCCGGCCAATTTACGCCAGCAGAGGCCTTATCCCTGTTCCGGGAGGGGTCAGCGGATGAAAGCGGTGATCGCTTATTTTTCGATGGAAATTGCCCTCGAAAACAAGATGGCGACGTACAGCGGGGGCTTAAGCGTTTTAGCCGGCGACACGCTGCGTTCGGCGGCCGACATGCAGGTTCCGGTGGTCGGCGTGACGCTGCTGCACCGCAAAGGATATTTCACCCAAAAGCTCGATCCGGACGGCCTGCAGACCGAGGAGCCGATGGAGTGGGTGGTTCAGGATTTCCTCAAGGAGATGCCGGAAAGGGTGGCCATCAAACTGAACAACCGGATGGTCCATCTTCGGGCCTGGAGGTATGAAATAACCGGCGTGACCGGGTTCGTCGTGCCGGTCTATTTTATTGACGCCGATCTGCCGGAGAACACCGAGCGGGACCGGACGCTGACGCATTTCCTCTACGGGGGGGATTCCCACTACCGCCTCTGCCAGGAGGCTGTCCTTGGGATCGGCGGGGTGAAGATTCTGCGGGCCTTCGGCTATGAAGACATCCGGAAGTTCCACATGAACGAAGGGCACGCCAGCTTGCTGACGTTCGCTCTGCTGGATGAGCGGCCGAAAGAGCAGGACGGCACCTGGGTGACGATGGCAGATGTTGAGGCGGTCCGCAAGAGATGCGTATTCACCACCCACACCCCGGTTCCGGCGGGGCATGACCAGTTTCCGATTGAGATGGTCAATAAGGTGCTGAACAGGCCTGAAATCGAGGCGATGCCGGAGATATTTCTCCACGATGGCAAAATGAATATGACCAGGCTGGCGATTAACTTAAGCGGCTACGTCAATGGGGTGTCGCAAAAGCACGCCGAGATTTCCCGGAAGATGTTTGCACCTCATCCGGTGGATGAGGTCACCAACGGCGTCCATGTAACGAGCTGGACGGCGAAGCCGTTCCAGGATCTTTTTGACAAATACATGCCCGGCTGGCAGAAAGACAACTTCGAACTCCGCTACGCGCTGAAAATTCCGAAAGAGGAAGTGTGGGCGGCTCACCGGCAGGTGAAGGGGCAGTTTATCGATTACGTCCGGCAGAAAACCGACGCACAGCTCGATCCGGAAGTATTTACCATCGGGTTCGCGCGGCGGGCAGCCACCTACAAACGGGGAGATCTTTTCCTTTCCGACCCGGAGAGGCTCAAGAAAATCGCTTCCATGGCCGGCCCGTTCCAGGTAGTTTATGCGGGCAAGGCCCATCCGCATGATCAGGGAGGGAAAGAGCTGATCCGCCGCATTTTCCAGGCGAGCAAGGACCTGAAAAACGATATCAAGATCGTCTATCTCGAGAATTACGACATGGTGGTCGGCAAGATGATCACTTCCGGAGTGGATATCTGGCTCAATACTCCACAGCCCCCATTGGAAGCTTCCGGCACCAGCGGGATGAAGGCCGCGTTAAACGGTGTCCCATCGATGAGCGTTCTGGACGGCTGGTGGATTGAGGGCCACATGGAGGGGGTGACCGGCTGGGCCTTCGGTGATCCGTCGGAGAATGCCGGTCCGGAGCGGGCGGCGTTCGACGCCGCCGCTTTGTACGACAAGCTGGAGAACACCGTAATCCCGCTGTTCTACGGGAACCAGGACCGGTTCCGCAGCATCATGATCCACTCCATCGCCTTGAACGGATCCTACTTCAACACGCAGCGGATGCTGCAGCAGTACATCGTCAACGCCTACTTCCGTTAAAGCTTTATAGGCTCCTTGGAATTCGCTATACTGGAATAGTAATGCAGCGCTCCCCGATAACGATGACGCAAGAACTTTCCACCGAACAGAAGCTGACCCCGATGATGGAGCAGTACCGCTCCATCAAGAAGACCCTCCCGGAGGAGACGATTCTCTTTTTCCGGCTTGGGGATTTCTACGAGATGTTCTTCGAGGACGCGGTCCGGGCCTCGGAGATCCTGAACATCACCCTCACCGGGCGGGAAGGGGGGGCCGCCGGGCGCATCCCGATGTGCGGTATTCCATACCATGCTTTCCAGCAGTACGTCCGCACCCTACTGGATAAGAACCTGAAGGTGGCGGTCTGCGAACAGATCGGCGATCCCCAGGCCGCCAAGGGCCTGGTTGAGCGCAAGATCACCCGCATCATCTCACCGGCCACCTATCTGGACGAAGAGTCCAAAACTCCTCAGGCGGAGTATATGGTGGCGGTTGCCTCCAACCGGTCGGAGTGGGCGGTTGCGGCGCTTGATTTGGGCACGGGGGATTTCCTCGTCAGGGAGGTGCCGCGCGACAGGCTGATCCATGAGCTGACTCTGCTCAACCCCCGGGAAGCGATTCTTCCGAAGGCTCTTCAACAGGATGAACCGCTCATGAATTTCTTCAAGCAGGGGGTGCAGGCAGCTGTCATGGTTTACGACAACTGGGTCTTCGAGCCGGGCGAGGCGTCGCGGCTTATCAAAGAGAATTTCAATCTTACCTCCGAAAGGAATATACCGTTCTACGACAGGCCCTTGGCGGTCGCCGCAGCCGGAGCCATTCTCTACTACCTCAAAGATCACCTCCACTCGGCGTTAGGGCACATCCGAATGCCGGCGCTCCTTCAAGCGGACGACTTCATGACGCTCGACCGGCAGACACTCAAGAACCTGGAGCTCGTTTCACACGCCGGCGGCGGGACGCGAACAGGCTCCCTCATCTCCTGCATTGACCAGACGCTGACCTCGATGGGGGCCAGGACCCTTTACCACTGGGTAACCCACCCGCTTCTTTCCCTGCAGGAGATTGCGCGGCGGCAGGAAGCGGTGGCAGAACTGGTCCAGGAATCTTCCGTGACCCAGAATCTCCGTTTTGTTTTCAAAGGAACGAGGGATGTCGAGCGGACCATGAGCCGGCTCAATTACGGCGTGGCCAACGCCCGGGACTTGTTGCAGCTGGCCGTCTTTCTCGAGAAACTGCCGGAGCTTCAGACCCTCTTGGGCGGCGCCAAGAGCGGCCTGCTGAAAGAGTTGAACCAGGCGATACGGGAATTCCCGGAGCTTCACGGGTTCATATCGAAGGCTGTTGTGGAATCTCCGCCGGTTGGGTTAAAGGAGGGGGGGATTATCCGGGACGGCTATTCCAAGGAGCTCGATGAGCTGAGGCGGTTCTCTTCGGAAGGAAAGAACTGGCTGCTAGAGTTTGAGCAGAGGGAGGTCGAGAGGACCGGAATCAGGTCGCTGAAGATCCGCTATTCGCAGGTTTTCGGCTATGCGATCGAGGTGAGCAAGCCGAACCTCCACCTGGTTCCAAAGGACTACGTCCGCAGGCAGACGCTGGCCAACGCCGAACGTTTCATCACTCCTGAACTCAAGCGTTGGGATGAGCAGATTGCCGGCGCGCAGGAGAAGATCAAGGGGCTCGAGTATCAGCTTTTCCAGGAGATCCGGCAGAAGGTGCTGGAGTCGCTCGTTCCTCTGCAGGAGACGGCCAGATCGGCCGGCACGCTGGACGCGCTCGCTTCCCTGGCGATCACCGCGATCCAAAAACGGTGGGTTCGTCCGGCGGTTTCTTCCTCCAAAGAGCTGACGATCCGGGGCGGCCGGCATCCGGTGGTTGAGGCGATGCTGCCTGCCGGCCAATTTGTCGAGAATGACGCCGAGTTGGACGGTGCGGGCAATCAGCTGATTATTCTAACCGGTCCGAACATGGCAGGAAAGTCCACCTACATCCGGCAGATCGCGCAGATCGTTCTCTTGGCGCAGATCGGGTCGTTTGTTCCGGCGCAATCGGCCGTGATCGGCCTGGTGGACAGAATCTTTACCCGGATTGGCGCCAGCGATGATTTGGCCCGGGGGGAAAGCACCTTTATGGTCGAGATGATCGAGATGGCGCATATCCTGCGTTCGGCGACCGACAGGAGCCTGCTGATTTTGGATGAGGTGGGCCGGGGGACCTCCACGTTCGACGGCGTGAGCCTTGCCTGGGCGATTTGCGAGCATCTGATGCAGGGGAAGGTCCGGCCGAGGACTCTGTTCGCCACGCATTACCACGAGCTGACCCAGCTGGAATCGGAATTCCCGAACGGCAAGAATTACACGATCACCGTTAAAGAAACGCCGGAAGGGATTGTTTTCCTGCGCAAGGTGGCCCGCGGCGGGTCTGACCGGAGCTACGGGATACACGTCGCGCGCCTGGCCGGCATCCCGGAAGAGGTGACCGTCCGGGCGGGCCGGATCCTCCAGGTCCTCGAAAGCGAAAACAGCCAGGCTGTTCGGATAATGACCGCCGAGGGACCTCATGGAGGTCCGAGGAAATGGTCGGGTGCTCCGCGCACCCGGACCGTCGAGGGGGAGAAGGAGCTTCCCGTCCGGGACAAACAGGAATGGGTCCATCCGGTGATCGAGGAGATTTTGGGTATGCCTGTTGAAACGCTGACCCCTCTGGAGGCGCTCAACAAATTGGCGCAATGGAACCGCCGCTTAAAGGACGAGAAAGGCAAGGTGTGAAGATGGGTGTGATCCGTGTTCTTCCGGAGTTTATCGCTAACAAAATCGCCGCGGGAGAGGTTGTCGAGCGGCCGGCTTCGGTGGTGAAGGAGCTGATAGAAAACGCGCTCGACGCGGGCGCCGCGGCGGTTGACGTCACTATAGAGAACGGAGGGAAAAACCTCATCCGAGTTTCCGACGACGGTTGCGGGATGTCCGCCGAAGACGCGAAAACAGCTTTTCAGAGGCACGCCACCAGCAAGATTTCAACGCTGCAGGATCTGGACCGGATCGGGTCGTACGGTTTTCGGGGAGAAGCATTGCCCAGCATTGCCGCGGTCTCCCGCTTGAGGCTCATTACCCGGCCGGAAGGGGCCGCCCACGGCGCGCAGGTGGTCATCGAAGGGGGGAACTTCCGGGCCGTTTTGGAATTCCCCTGCGCTCAAGGGACAACGGTGGAGGTGAGGGACCTTTTTTTCAACACCCCCGCCCGCCGGAAGTTCCTAAAATCCCCCTCGACGGAGGTGGGGCATATACTCGATACCGTTTCCCACCTGGCTCTGCCGGCTTTGGGCGTGCGGTTCACCTTGAAAGTGGATGGAAAAACCCTTCTTGATTTGACCCCTGCCAAAGAACTCCGCGCTCGGGCGGCGGAGATTCTCGGAGAGGATACCGAGCGGGAGCTGATGGAGGTGAACAGCGGCGAAGGGATCGTGCGGATTTCGGGTCTGATCGGCAAGCCGATCCTGACGCGGGCGAACAGAAGCGGAATACAGCTTTTCGTGAACAGGCGGTGGGTGAAGTCAACCCCTCTGACCTACGCGATACTGGCCGGCTACCATGGGTTCTTGATGCATGGGCGGTTTCCGGCAGCGGTCCTTTTCATTGAACTTGATTTGAGCCGTGTCGATGTGAACGTTCACCCGACGAAACAGGAGGTCCGGATCTCCAGAGAGCAGGATGTTGTGGAATTCATCAAGGCTTCGGTAAGAGGCTGCCTGGGAGGGGCCGCGACTTTGGCGCCCCGCTTGGCGGTTCCGGCCGCCGCTACCGGGCCTCAAGCAAAATCGTATACCTTAAGCAATTCTGCAACTACGCGCGTCAAGGAGCCGCGTCCCGAGCCGGCCCCTTCTTTCGATGGGTTCAATCAGCCTTCGGTAGTGACCGCCCAGGCCCCCGTCACTCTGGGAGAGCCGGTTATTTTACGGGATTCCCTGAAGATTACCAGGATACTCGGACAGATTCACCAGACATTCATCGTGGCGGAGACGCAAGAGGGGTACATGATCGTGGACCAGCATGCCGCCCATGAGAGGATTATTTTCGAGGCGCTGATGAAGAACCTGACTTCAGGGGCCGCTGAACGGCAGACGCTCCTTCTGGATGAAGTCCTGGAGCTTCACCAGAGGCAGCTTCAGCTGTTCAAAAAGGCGCACCCTTTGCTGACGAAGCTTGGTTTTGAGATCGAGGAGTTCGGGGAGCGAACCTATGTGGTCAGGGCTTATCCCGCCGCTTTGGGAGAGGTGAATCCGGCTGGGCTCATCCGCACTTTCCTTGAGGAACAGGAGGAGGGGAAACTCCGCACCATTTTAGAGGACCAGACCGAAATGGTGGCCGCTCTCTGCGCCTGCAAGAAGAGTTCGGTCAAGGCGAGAGATTCGTTGGCTCCCCAGGCTGTCCGGGCGCTGCTGGAGCGGCTGGCGGCTTGCCAGAACCCGTTCTCTTGTCCGCATGGCCGACCGGTCTTCTTTACCCAGACATTTTCGGAGCTTGAGCGGCAGTTTAAAAGAGTTTAAGGACGAGGTATACTCGTTCAGGAGTTTTGGTGGTTTATCCGCTGAACCGAGTCACCGCATCCAGGAGGATCTGATGGAACGATCATGGAAGATTATGGGTGTCGGTTTTTCAGCAGTGTTTTTTCCCCTCCTTATGGGGACGGTTCCCATTTTCGCCGAGAATGAAGGGCCAGAGCAATCCCTCCGGGAGGAGATAAAACAGGACAGGCAGGAAGTCCAAGCGGCCAGGCAAGAGCTTCGCTCCGACATGACTGAGGCTGAAAAAGAGAGGGAGGCTTTTCTCAAGAAGATCTCCGCTCTTGAGGTCCAGAGGTTTGAGGCCATGAAGGCGGGAAACACGGAGCAGGCGGAGGCGATCATCAAGCAGATTCGGGAACTGCGCCGACAGGGATGGCAGGGGCGTCAGGAGACGAGACAGGAACTCAAACAGGACAGAGAGGATCTTCGGAAGGAACTGAAAGAGATGAAGAAGAATATGCCGTCTCCCCGGAGGGATCGTGACGACAACCCGCCCGGACCGCTCGGCGGACAGGGGACGAATTGGGAGAATAAGCCCGGCCCGAAAGGAGGGCCTGGAGCAAGCCCGGACCGTCCCAAAGCGGGAAAAGGGTCGGGCAAAAAGACAAAAAAAGCCGCCGCCAGGAATTGGTAATCGGCTGTTTTTTAGAGAGCAGACGTTTAAAAGCGCTCCAGCGGTTTATAGCTGTTGGAGTGCTTTTATTTCAGGGGATTCTCCGGCAGCCGGCAGGAACCGTCCGAGCAGCGGGCGCCTAGAAAACGGTATCTGTTTTTTGAGAACCACCTGTAAAACGAGGTTCCCGCCACAGACACCCCCGGCAGGTAAAGAAAAGGGGAGATCGGCCAGAGCAAAGGCAGACACCGGCTAATTCGGCGGAACGCGTAAAAGCCGCCGAGCCACCGGCCGTTCGGCAAAAGAAGCAGCATCTCCCTTTCGGCCCGCTCGGTTTGTTCAGGCCCGAAATTTCTATAAATCGCCATCCGGTTGTCGGTCCGGAAATTAACGAGAGATAGCCGCCCACCGATATCCAGCACCCGCGCCAGCGCGGCGCTGCGGGAGCAGGCTTCACAGGCTCCGTCGTAGAAGAGGGTGTGCGGCGGCCCGGCACGCCTTGAGATAAAGGCGCGCAGCTTATCCATAAGCAGAGTCAGGCGCTCCGGTTCGATAAACGTCACTAACGCCGATGCGGTGACATACTGAAACCACGGGATGTTCAGCGCCAGCTCCATGCCGAGATGGAAAAGAAACCCTAAAGAGATGATCCAATAACGCCATTCGTAAAACCAAATTCCCATTGCCAGCAAAAATTCCAGGAACAGGGTTCCCCAGGTGTAGAGTTTGCATACCCACAAATGCTCGGCAAAGGGAATGCCGAACCTTCTCCAGAGATCATCCCGGGCCACGTAGTAAAGCGCGACCCCGCTGATCCACTGGGTGGATTGGGTTTTCATCCAGGCGGTGGAGAAGTAGACGAAGCACAGCTGCAGCTGGATCAGACGCTGTCCCCAGGGAGGGCTCTTTGAAAGGAGCACCGGTTCTTTGCCGCGGGCGATCCTCCAAAGCCGGTCCGCAGATACGGCGGCGCCTGCCTGCGTGAATATGAGGAAAAAACTGAAGCACAGCATCAACACTGTGGCGCCGTTGGCGATCGCCAGGTTCCGGTTATAGAGCGAAGAAAGGCAGAGCCATACCATGGCCGAGCTGAGCCGCGTGAACAGGCCGATGGTCAATAGAAAGGCCCACAGCATGAAAAAGAAAAAGAACCGGGTTACCCAGATATCCCCCGGAGGAAGACAGACGAAAAGGTTGACCTGAGGTTTGAAGCCTGTCCGCCAGGCGGTTTCCAGCGACAGCACGCCGGAATCGCTGAACCAGAGCCCCCAGTCTTGCGAGAGGATAAACCCATAGAATAGGACGGTCAGGCCGAATAAGATCCGGTACACGCCGATAGAGGTGGGATAAACAGGCTCAAACCAGAATTTGTTCCACCAGGCGGCGATTGTCCGAAGTCTCATTTTAAAGTTCGCCCTTTTTGACGGTATAGGTATAGAGCTCTTTTCGAACAGGATGTGTTTTTTGCCACCGGATGGGCTGCGTGACAACCGTCGGCCGGGGAATCTGATTCCACCATTGCACGAGGACGATTTTTTTGGGCGGGTTTCCGGGGTCGTCATTGTGAAGCCTGGCAATGTACCGAGATGTATCCGGCCAGGCCTCTTTGTGCTGGGGGAGGTAGGCTTTCCAAGTTCCGTGGAGTATCTTTAGGAGCCGATCGGAGATGGATAGCTCGTCCATTCGAGGAAGCACCCAAATCCGTCTGCCGCCGTCCCGGTAGGTGATCTCGGCTTCAAGGTGCCAATTTATCTGCGCTCCTCCGGAGTAAAACATCGCCCACCACTGCCTCAGTCCCGTCAGATGCATGTACTGCGCTATTTTCCCTCTTATCAGCTTGTCCCTCATCGGAGAAGGGGGCAGGTTCCATAAGCTGAGCACGAGCAGGTGCCAGAGAATAAACAGGTTAAGCGCTGTTTTCCACGGCCCGCGCCGGGTATTTTTATCCTCCAAGGGTTTGTTCTTCGCCGGTTCTCCCGGCGCGGCGGTCTGACACCCACCGGCGCGCAACGAACGAAATTTCTGCCCTAACCGTTCGAGATCATCCGGTTCAATGAAGACGAGAAAGGAAGCCAGCATAACCGGCTGAAAAAGCGGCAGGTTGACCCAATACTCGAACAGCAGGTGGAACGCACTCCCCGCCAGCAGGATGGCGTAGCGGAATTCGATGATCCAGACTGGCAGACTCAGCAGAAAGGTGAGAATCATGCTGGCCCACGTGAGGACCTGCACGGCCCAGAGATGCTCGAACACTCCCTGGGTCCAGGGGGGGAACTGCCAGAAATTTTCGATCCGGCTCATGTAATAAAGGGCCGATCCTTTGGTCCACATTGCGCCGGTCCATTTCACCAGGAAATCGGAAAGATAGACGGCTGACATGTGGATTTGTATGAGCCGCTGGGCCCACGGCGCGCCCAAGAGGGGTGTGCCGGGAGGTTCTGTGCCCCTGGCGACGCGTATCCGGCGGTCCAGAGAAAAAGAATTCCCCGCGTTCGAGAAGATCAGGAAGAAAACAGGGATGTGCAGCAGAGGGTCCCCGATATGGGTGACCAGCGGGTTGCGGTGGTAAAAGGAGAGGAGGCCGAGCCAAACGATGGCTGCGCTCACGCGGGTCAGCAGGCCTAATGTCAGCATCAAGGCGGCTCCCATGAAAACGGCGTAAAAAAGGAGGACCCAGTGGTCTGCGGCCGGCAGGAGCGCCAATAAGTTGAGGCAGGGTTTCTGTCCCAGCGCGCGGGCTGTTTCAAGCGATAGAACCCCGTTTTTTCCGAACCACAACAGCATGTCCGGCGCGAGCGAAACGCCGGACCCTAAGGCCAACAGCCCGATGGCGATCCGGTAGAGGGCGACGGGTGCCGTTGACCGGGGGGTGAAGAGGAAGTCATCCAAAAGGTTCGACAGGGTCCGGAAGCTCATGGCTGTTGTTCGATGAGACGGTCGGTCAGCGGGTCGTAGACGAACAGCGTTTTATGGTCATCCTCTTCCCGCGTTTCCGGCATCGGGATGACCGTTTTATCGGCCGAAGGGCGCACCCAGGACCAGCATTCCAAAACGGCGATTCTTTCGGGCGGATTGGAACTCTTTTCGAACAGCCGAGCGATATACCGCCCGGTGTCCAGCCTGCAAGCGGGATAAAAGGAGAGGGTACGCATCCAGGTATCCGCGCGCCCCATAGCAGCGTTCCGCCACGGGGATTTTTCCGTTAGGCGGGGGAAATCCCAAGTTGTAGCTTCTCCGTTTGCGAAGGTTATTTCAGCCCTCAGGTAATGGGTAAAAGTCCGCGGATCGGGGTAATAGGCCGGTTTTGGCTGATTGAGCCCGATCAGGTTCATGTAAGGGGTGACCAGGTTCAGCAATTGATTGTGGAACGGGATGACGGAGAAGTACCAGAGGAGGATGAGGAATACGTGAAAGAGAAAGAAAAATTTAAGGAAACGACGCCGAACCGTCTGCGGGGCATTATTTAAGTCGGACGCGACTTTCACACCAGAATTATAACACCAGGGATTGGAGCTATGTCACCGGTGCTTTGGCGGTTTTCGCTGCGGATATTTTGGCGATAAAAAAATCCAGGTCTTCTGGATAAATAAAAGTGGCGTAGGCGGTGATCATGACCCATTGGAAATAAGGTATATTGAGTGTTATATCCAGCATCAAATGGAAAAGGATGCCTGCGGCGAGCAGCGGGGCGCGCAGAGGTTTGAACCAGACCAGGACGCCGAGTGAGAATTCAAGCAGCAGCGTCCCCCAGGTCAGGAGTTTTATCGTGAGAAGATGGTCGAAAAGGAACGGTATATAAAACCGCCAGTAATCCTCCACACGGGAGATGTAATAGACGGCCGTCCCGTTGAGCCACTGGGAGCCGTGGATTTTCCAATAGAATGTCCAGAAATAGAGGGTGGCCAACTGTATTTGGATGAGGCGCTGGGCCCAGGGGGCTGAAAGCGGGGGAGGCCCTGAAAAGCCTCCCCATTTTTTCCGAATGAGCCTGTCGAGCGAGAAGGCGTCCCCAGCGCGGGAGAAGATAAGGTAAAAGCAGGCGATCTGCATGAAAATCCCGCCGCCGCCCAGCATCAAAGGGTCCCTTTTGTGGATGGACAGGAGCGCGAGCCAGAGAAGGAAGGTGCTGAATCTGGTGAAAAGGCCGAGTGTACAACAGAGTGCCGCCAGCAGGAAAAGGGCGAAGAGTGCGATGACCCAAGCATCCCCGGCGGGCAGAAGCTGGAAGAGGTTGATATGGGGCCAGGGGTGGAGTTTTGCGGCGGTTTCTCTGGAGAGGAGGCCTTTTTGGCCGAACCACATGAGGGTGTCGGTCGAGAGGAGTGCAAAGTAGGAGAGGACCATAGCTCCGAAGAGGATGCGGTAGAGCGCGATGGGCGTTGGGGAGACCGGTTTGAACCAGAAATCGTCCCACCCGGTGCGCAGCGCGTTAAGCTTCATTTAAGGTCTTCCGGAGAGACCGGATAATAGATCATTTCTATCCGCTTTTCGTAGTTGTAACTCTTCGGCACCGGCTGGAGGTTTTTCCGGTCCGGCGGACCGATGCGGGTCATGGAGCGGATGATTTTTACGCTCTGGGGCGGGTTCCCCGGCTGGCCGGCGTACAGCCGGGCGATGTATCGGGCGATGTCGGGCCATGTAGGCCGGTAGGCGTACAGAAAAGTTTTCCACCTGTTGGGCAAGGTTCCGAGCCATTTTTCCAGGAAACCGGCATTTCCCATCCGGGGCGATTCCCAGATTTTCCACGAGCCGTCTTTGAAAATAACCTCTGCGTCCACTCTTGAGCTCCAGTCGGGCGCTTTCGGCGCGAACATTTGCCAGGAGTGGGCCATCCCCCC
This sequence comes from uncultured Planctomycetia bacterium, assembly GCA_964373715.1. Classification (GTDB taxonomy): domain Bacteria; phylum Omnitrophota; class Gorgyraeia; order 1-14-0-20-64-10; family 1-14-0-20-64-10; genus CAMTXI01. The sequence goes on from CAYJVR010000002.1 coordinate 87,681, forward strand.
CCAGTGCATGTAACGGGCGATGAACCGGCAGGCAGGGTTTTGTTTCACCAGTTTTTCCTGCAGCGCCGGGAACGGCAGGTCTGACAGGCACATGGCCGTCAGATGAAACAGGATAAAAAATGTGATTAAAATTTTCCAAGCGCCCGCCGGCGTTGGAGTACCGCCGCCTTTCCGGGCTGTTTTTGGCAAGGGGCGGTGTTCCGGTTCAAGGAAGAGGGCGTAGGCGGTGATCATGGCCCACTGGAAGTAGGGGATGTTGAGCGTCAGATCCAGCATGAAATGAAAGAAGATGCCGGCGGCGATCAGCGGGATACGCAGAGGCCTGAACCAAATTAGGACGCCGAGCGAGAATTCGAACAGCAGCGTTCCCCAGGTGAGCAGTTTTATCGTGAGGAGGTGGTCGAAAAGGAACGGTATGCGGAACCGCCAGAACTCTTCCATCCGCGCGACGTAATAGACAGCTGTTCCATCGAGCCACTGGGAGCCGTGGATTTTCCAGTAGAACGTCCAGAAATAGAGAGTGGCCAGCTGTATTTGGATGAGGCGCTGGGCCCAGGGGGCTGAAAGCGGAGGAGGCACTGAAACCCCGCCCTGTTTTTTCCGGATGAGCCTGTCGAGCGAGAAGGCGTCGCCGGCGCGGGAGAAGATAAGGTAAAAGCAGGCGATCTGCATGAAGATGGAACCGTTCGTCATCATCAAAGGGTTCCTTTTGTGGACCGAGAGGAGCGCGAGCCAGAGGAGGAAGGCGCTGAATCTGGTGAAAAGGCCGAGCGTAAGACAGAGTGCGGCCAGCAGGAAAAGGGCGAAGAGTGCGATGACCCAAGTATCGCCGGCAGGCAGGAGATGGAAGAGGTTGATGTGGGGCCAGGGGTGCAGTTTTGCGGCGGTTTCCCTGGTGATGAGGCCTTTTTGGCCGAACCACATGAGAGTGTCGGCCGATAGAAGTGCGAAGTAGGAGAGGACCATGGCGCCGAAGAGGATGCGGTAGAACGCGATGGGCGTGGGGGGTACAGGCTTGAACCAGAAATCGTTCCACCCGGCGCGCAGGGTTTTAAAGCTCATGTCAGATCCTTCGCTGAGACGGTATAAGTGATCAGCGATTTCCGATAAGGGTGTTCATATCTGTTGGGAACAGGCGGTACGGGTTTGCCCGGATCCAGAGGAGGAATGACAGCGATCAGGTGCGTGATGGAAACGGCGGTCGGGGGATTCTCCGGGTTGGCGTGAAACCGGGCGATGTAGCGGGCCACCTCGGGCCACGCCGCCGGGTAACCGTAAAAGAAATTTTGCCAACAGTTCCTCAGAGTGAAAAATTTCCTGCTGAATCCCCGGTCCTCCGCCGGGGAATGGACCCAGACCTTTTTGGTTCCGTCCCTGAACGTGATCTCCGATTCGAACCGGGAACTCAGTTGAGGGACGTTGGGGGCGAACATCTTCCAGGAGTGGCCGAGTCCCGCCCACCGCATGTAAATTACCGCTTCGCGGCCCAGCCGTGTTTGTTCCAGCAGGATTTTTTTGATGGAGCACGGGGGGATATCCCATAAAAACATCAGTGACAGATGGGCAAGGATGAAAGCGCTGATCAGGATTTTAACCGCCTTCTTACCGAGCATGCTTCCTCCTGAAAACCGCCGCGAGGGTTTTTTCCAAACGTTCCGGTTCGATGAACGTCGCGTAAGCGGCAATCATGGCCCACTGAGCTACGGGCAAGTTGAACGCGTAGTCCAGAAACAGATGGAAAATTATCCCGGCCGCAATGAGGAAATACCGAAACTCCAGGACCCAAAGGCCCAGCCCAAGAAGGAGTTCGAAAAGAATAACCCCCCAGGTCATGCACTGTGTTGCCGGGAAAAAGGCGAAGAGGTAGGGAACCGGGAAATGCATGTAGGTTTCGTTCCGGGAGATGTAATAGACGGCTGTGCCGTCTGCCCAGGGGACCCCCTGCGTTTTCCAGAAGCAGTCGGTGAGATAGACCAGTGAAAGCTGGATTTGGATAAAACGTTGTGCCCAGGGGAAAGAAGAGGGGGGAGCGGGGTCCTTTTTCCCGCTGCTCTTGTTTTGAAGGAAGCGGTCGAACGACAGCGCCGCTCCGGCCTCCGAGAAGATGAGAAAGAAGGCGCTTATCCGAAGGAACGTGTCGCCGAAATTCGCGATGACCGGGTTCTGATGAGCCAGGGAGGTTAGGCCGAGCCAGACGGCGATGGCGCTCGCGCGGGTGAACAAACCCGCCGCCAGCGTTATACAGGCGAGCAGAAAAAGAATAAAAAAACCGGTGGCCCAGGATTGCCCGTTCGGCAGCAGGCGGAAAAGATTCAGATGAGAGCTCTGAAAGATATCCTTCACGGCGCCGGCGGAAAGGGTGCTGTTAGGACCGATCCATAGGGTGAGATCCGGCAGGTAGGTGAGTCCGGCTGCTAAGGAGAGCAGCCCTACAAAAATCCTGTAAAGGGCGATCGGTGTAGGGCTGGCCGGCGTGAACCAGAACCTATCCCAGGCCGCCTGTATCCTCCGGAACGGAATCACAGATCCTCCTGTTTCACGTCGTAAGTAAACAGCGTGGCGCTTGTCGTCGGCGCGTGTTCTTTCGGTATAGGGTAAAAGCGTTTCCCTTTTTGAGGGGGAAGGATGAACGCGTAATCCTGGATCAGAGCCACCTTCACCGGCGGATTTGCGGGGTTTTTAGCGTGGAGGCGGGCCAGGTGTCGGGCGGCATCTGGCCATGCCTGTTTGAAATAGGCGATCCAGTAACCCCAGGCGATCCGACGGCTGTACATGGTTTTCCCGATGGGGCCGAAGGTCTTGGCGCGGGGCAGCTCCTGGGAAACGGCGCTGCCGTCCCGGAAAGTGATCGTAGCTTTTATCTGCCAGTTACTGAGGGCGATAGCCGGGGCGAGTATCCCCCAGTTTTGATCTAAACCGGTCCAGTACATGTAGTGGGCGGCCCCTCTTTCGAAGATCTTTTTGTGGGTGGCGGTTTGCGGCAGGTTCCACAGAAGGATAAGTGTCAGGTGGAAAAGGATAAAGAGGTTGAGCAACAGTTTACCGTTGCGCATAGGGTGCGCCCGTCCCGCTTATTTTCCGGGCGAACAGATTCCGGACCCGATTCAGGAGATGCGCCATGTCATCCGGCTCAATAAAGGATACGAACAGCAGGAACATCGTCCACTGAAAAAACGGGATATCGAGAGCGCATTCCAGCCCGAAATGGAAAAAGAGCGCGATTGCCATCAGCGGATAGCGCAGCTCGGCGATCCACAGCAGAAAAGGGAAGGTTGCTTCCATCAGCAGGGTCGACCAGGTGATGAGTTTTATCGTCCAGAGGTGCTCGAAGAGGTAAGGGATCCTGAACCGGATGAAATCTTCCTGACGCGTCGCGTAGTAGAGGGCCGTTCCGTCCGCCCATATGGGTCCCAGCGCTTTCCAGTAAGCGGTGGACAGGTAGATGACGCACAGCTGGATCTGGATCATGCGCTGAGCCCACGGGGCGCTCTTGGGAGGTTCCGGCCCGTCCAATCCCCGCCGTACCCGCCGCCATCTGTCCAGCGAAAAGGCTGCTCCGGCCTGAGAAAAGATCAGGTAAAAAGAGATAAGACGCATGATGTTGTCCGCCCCGTTGTGGATGGGAGGCTGCCGGTAATAAAAGGATTGGAGCGCGAGCCAAACCAGAACCGCGCTGAATCGGGTGAACAGGCCAAGCGTCAGCATAAGGGCCGCGGTAAACGCCCAGATAAAAAAGGCGGTGACCCAGCCGTCTCCTTTCGGCAGGAGGGCAAACAGATTGATGTGGCCTAAGGGGGCGATCTCTTCAGCGGTTTTCAGAGTCAGAGAGCCGTTGTCGGTATACCACAGGTACAGGCTCGGCAAATAAGAGAATAAAGAGGCCATGACCAGGATACCGAAGAGGATCCGGAAAACGGAGATGGTTGTCGGGGCCGTCGGCGTGAACCAGAATTCGTTCCAGAGAGACACCAGCGAGCGCAGCCGCATCAGAGGTCGGAATCCTTTACATCGTAGCTGAACAGGACCTTGATATTGTCGTGTTTATAAGAAGAGGGCATCGGCAGAGTGGAGCTTGAAATCCGGGGCAGAGGATACCAGTGGCTCATGATGACGACTTTGACCGGCGGATTGGCCGGCGAGGATTTATGCAGCCGGGCGATATACCGGGCCAGGTCGGGCAGGGTTTTTTGCTCGGACATAAACCGCCGGTGCCATTCGATGTTTCTTCCTTTGAACAGTTTTTTTGAGAACGGCAGTTTGTGCATCAAGGGGAACGCCCAGGTTGTTTTTTCGCCGTCCTTGTAGGTGATCTCGGAGTCAACGTAATAGGCGAACGCCGGTATCGAGGGGGCGAAGAGGGACCAGAGCTGTTCCAACCCTGAAAAGTACATGTACGGCTGGAAGTAACGGACAAACTTATTGCGCAGCGGGGATTTCGGGTTGACCCACAAGGCGATCATGACCAGGTGGGCGATTATAAACGCACTGATAAGGCTCTTCCAGAGACGGGAGACGGCGACAGGCTGTTCTCTCTGGAATGCCGTTGGATCCTGAGGGTTTCCAGAAGAAGCGCCGGTCATCGGGATCTGGACAATCTGGATCTACCCACAGCCCGATTATAGCACTAAGTTAAAAGGAGAGCTTCAACCGCCAGGCCGGGTCCGAAACCGAGAGCCACGCAGGGGCGGGGGGAGGATCTTTCTTTAAGGCGTTTCAATATGAACAGCAATGTGGGGGACGACATATTGCCGTATTCGGCCAGGACCTCGCGCGAGGCCGAAACGGCAGCCTCTCCGATTTCCAGCGCCTGAGCCGTTACACTCAGGATTTTTGGTCCGCCGGGATGGATTGCCCAAGAGCGGATATCGGATAATCTGAAGCCCTGATCCGAAAGCCAGCAGTCAATCCAAGGTTTCAGGTGGGAGCCTATCAGCGCGGGAACCTGCGGCGAGAGGGTCATTTCGAAACCGTGATCTCCGATGCGCCAGCTCATGGCTTTTTCCGAATCCGGGAAGATGAAAGAACCGTGCGCCGCCGATTTCCAACCGCCGTCGGCCGTATTCTCAGGTTGTCCGATGACGACAGAAGCAGCCCCATCGGCGAAAAGAGCGTTGGCCACGACCTTTTCCATGTCCCAACCGCAGTAGAAGTGGAGACTGCACAATTCCACCGCGCACAGCAGCACGCGGGAGCCGGGACTTCCGGCGGCCAGCGAAGAGGCCGCCCTCAATCCATTGAGCGCGCCATGACAGCCCATGAACCCGATATGGGTCCGGCTGACAGCGGGGGAAAGGTGAAGTTCTTTAATAAGCGCGATGTCCACTCCCGGCGCCACGAAGCCGGTGCAGGAAACAGAAACCAGGTGAGCGATGTCCTCAGGGCTTGTCGAGGATTCCCGCATCGCCTGGCGGGAGGCGGCCAGCGCCAGCGGGCCAGCTTCCTGGGCGTAACGGGTCATCCTCTGATCCGTAGTGGGGCTTAAGGAGGGTTCCCCGATGGTCGGCGGAAAAAAGGTTTGCCGGGAACCGTCGCCGTTGGGTTTGTTCAGCAGGACACTGCCCCGCTTATTCACCTGGGTATGCCGGTACAGCGTGGAAAGGCGCTCGGACTCGTGCTCAGTCCGGCAGCACAACCCTTGGGCAAGTTTCGCCGCTTCCTCCTGCCCGATCGAATGAGGAGGGACGGCCGTTCCCATGCCAAGCAGATGAAAAACCGATTTTCGGGCCATTAGTTGGGTCAGTCTACCATAGGGGGGCGTTGAGTGTTTGGGTAACCGGCATCGAGAAAGAGGGGAAGGAGGAGAGTACTCGAACGAAAAGAGGGGTCAGCGCGGTGTGCCGCAGGAGTCCGCTCACCCAGCGGCAGGTTCGCTGGCGTTTGATGATCATGGCGCGGTAGGTTTTTTCCCACCCTGCCGCGAGCGAAGGGTCCCATCGAGCCGAGGCCTTCAGGGCAAAAGGGACGACCGCGGCAGCTGACCCAAGCGCCCAGGCCATCCCTTCTCCCGTGAAAGGTTCGACGAATCCGGCCGCGTCCCCGATCACAAAAACCCGTTCGGAAGCCATGCTGATCCTGCGCCGCGTGAGCGCCGGAGTTCCGCTCCAGGAGAGAGAGGAAATTGCCTCCACGGGAGGGAATCCGGCTTCCTGCAGAAGAGCTGCCACGGATCCGGCCGCTCCCTCCTGTTTTTTAAGAAAGGTGGAATCCACAGCCGCCGCGATATCCAGCCGGCCGTCTTCCAGCCGGACGAGGCCGGCGTATCCTCCCTTCCCGCATGCCATAAAGATTGTTCCGGCCGAATAAAAGCCCGGTCCGTTCGGAGAGACAGCCCCGATTCCGATCCTGGAACGGGAATCTGCCACTGTTTTTAAGTTTTGATCACCGCGCAGCAGATTTCCGCAGAGGCCGTCCGCGGTGATCACTGTCCGGCTTCGGATCACTGTCTGGTTGTTTTGTTGTGAAAGGGAAAGCAGGCGGGAATTCTTATCGCTGCCGCTCAAAGAGGCCGTTGTTCGGGGCAGGAACTGAGCGCCGGATATCAGGGCCTCTTCCACGAGCCCGGCGTCGAAAGATTCCCTGGAGAGGACCGCTCCAGACGAGAGAGGGATCGAGGCCATCCTGCCGCCGGCCGCCAGCCTGAATTCCGAGTGAGGCCTTGCTCCGAGACGCTGGGGCAGGTCGCCCAATCCGACGGCCTGCAGCGCTTTCAGTGCTGATCCGCTCAAACAACAGCCGCACACTTTTGGGCGGGGGAACGCTGCTTTATCCACGAGCAGGACCGAGGCCCCGAGCTGCGCTGCTTGGCGGGCCGCCAGGCTTCCGGCCGGTCCAGCGCCTATGACAGCTATGTCCCAGATCCGGCCGGAAGCCTCTTCAAGCAGTATTGAGGCCGGGATCAATTGCTCTCCTCCAGGTGAGAAGAAACCGCCAAGGCCACTGCATGGTGACGGTGAACTGTTTCAGGCCGGCCGTTTTTGCCAAGGCCGATATTTCTTTTGTTGTGTAAGCGGCTCGAACGGAGCCGGGCGCGTCTGCGTGGACGATAGGGGACCGGCAGATCAGGCGGGGAACAAACAAGGCGAGCGCCAAGCCTGCCGGGTGTCTCCGCAAATCGTTGACCAGAACCATCCGTTTTGCCGAAGAGGCCATCTGCTTGAGGAGCAGGACGGAGGATTCCGTCTGTAAATGGTGAAAAAAAAGGGAGCTGATGATCACGTCATAGCCGGCAGGAATCGGATCCTTTAATGGATTGAGCTGAAAGAACCGGACATCGGCAACTCGCCGGCCGGCGCGGCCTCGGGCGTATTCTAAAGCGGTTGGGCTTATATCGCACCCTTCCATCTGAATCTGGAGACCGCGGCGCCTGGCTCTGCACCAGAGGCCGATCGGGACGTCGCCGGCTCCCGTGGCGATGTCTAGAACCTTCAAAGGCCTCTTTGTCTCTTGTGCCAGCGTTTGAATCGGGTGCCAGAGTATGCTTGCCGACCTGCTTAAAAAGTTAAGCCGCTCCAGTCCCCGCAGCGCCTGCGCATGCCTGAGGGGGTCCAGCGCCAGGTTGTCCATCAGTTCCGGCTCCAGCTGCCGGTTTTTAAGCTGAGTCGATAACGGCATAGCTACTGGACTATCTTACAGGAACGGCGTCCGGTTCGGAATGTTTGTATGTTGATGGGTGATACTTCTTCCGTTCGAATTTGCTGAAAAGGCTGTAAGCGCACGGAACAACGAAAAGGGTCAGAACGGTGGAAAGGGTCACCCCTCCGATCACCGTCATCGCCATCGGGATGCGGCTTTCGGCCCCCGGGCCGACCGCCAGCGCCGGTGGGATTGCCGCCGCGATTGTTGAGATCGATGTCATCAGGATCGGCCTTAACCTCAGGGGTCCCGCCTGTAGGAGCGCCTGTTGGGTATCCGCCCCCTGCTCCCGCAGCTGGTTGGAGAAGTCGACCAGAAGAATCGAGTTCTTTTTCACAATCCCCATCAGGAGGATCAGGCCGATGTAACTGTAAAGGTTAAGAGATTGACCTGTTATCCATAGGGCGATGAATGCCCCCGAGAGGCTGAAGGGCAGCGCCAGCAGAACGGTGATCGGGTGGAGATAGCTGTTGTATTGGGAGCCCAGGATCATGTAGGCAACGACGACGCCAAGAATGATCGCGAACAGGAGGGATTGGCCCGACTCCTTGCTGGTTTGGGTGGAGCCGCCGAACACGGCCCGATACTCCGGAGGCAGGACCTTTTTAGCGATTCTGTCGGCCTCCTCAATTGCTTTTGCCTGGGATTTTCCGGGCGCCACGTTGGCAAAGATGCTGATCGCCCGTTCCCGCCCCTTCCGGGTGATCGTCAGCAGGGAGGGTTTCTGCGTGATTTGGACGACCTCTTTGAGCTGGACGAGCTCCCCATGGTTGTTCCAGATCCAGAGTTTCTCGATGTCTTCCGTTTGGCTGCGCTGGCTTGAAATCAGCCTGACCCGGATGTCGTAGCGGCGGCCGCCTTTCGTGTATTTCCCGACCCGTTGGCCTCCGATCATCGAGTTGATCGTGTTTCCGATCACCTCCATCGAGGCTCCTTTCTCAAAGGCCTTCTGCCGGTCGGGCAGAACCCGAACCTCCGGCACGTTCGCCAGGTAGTCGGTATCCACGTCGGTCATCAGACTGCTGGCCGCCATCTGTTTTTTGATCTCTTGCGAGTAGACAGCCAGCTGGTCCCATTCCTGTCCGCGGACCGTCATCTCGATAGGGAAGCCGCGCTGGGCGGAAAACCCGCTTAAGGAAAGATCCTGGATAAAGGCTTTCGTGTCCGGGATTTTGTTGAGCTCTTTCCGGAAGAGAGCCATCAGCTCCTGCTGAGACATCGGTTTCCTGTTCGGCGGCACGATGGGACGCTCCTTAGGCGGTTTAAAAGTCACGAACAACATCCCAGTGTTGACCTCGCCGCCGCCGAAACCGCCGATTGACCCGAAGTAACGTTTCACCTCCGGCCGGCTCATCACAAAGGCCTCCGCCTGCCCGAATTTCTCATCGGTAAATTTGATGGAGGATCCGACCGGCGTCTGAAGGCGGCAGAGGAACATGCTCTGATCCTGGGAGGGGACGAATTCCCTCCTCAGCAGGGGGGCTATGGAGAAGACCGATACGAAGAAGATGATTGTGGAAACCAGCAGCACGAGCGCCCGGTGCCCCAGCGCCCAGTGAAGACTCGATTTGTAGCGGTCGGCCATCCATGTGAAAGAATTTTCCACTGCTTTCCCGACAGAAGTGCGGCGTTCTCCGACAATGAGGAACTGGGCGCATCGCATAGGGGCCAGCGTCAGCGCTTCCAACAGGGAAAGAGCGACCGCCAGCGAGATGGTCACGCCGAACTCGAAGAAAAATTTTCCTATGATGCCGGACATGAAAGCAACCGGCAGGAAAATCGCGATGATCGCTAGAGTCGCCGCGAACGCCGCGGATGTGATTTGGCGCGCCCCGACCCGGGCTGCCTCCGTTTTTTCAAGCCCCTGTTCCTGGTAGCGGACGATATTTTCCATCACCATGATTGCGTCATCCACGACGATGCCGATCGCCAGCGAAAGGCCCAGCAGAGTGAAGGTGTTCAGCGTGAATCCCATAAAGCGCATTACGACGAAGGACCCGAGGATAGAAGTGGGGATCGCCAGAAGCACGTTGAAGGTGACGCTCCAGGAGCCGAGGAAGAACCAGCAGACCAGCGATGTCAGTATGGCGGAGAGAATCAGCGTGAAGACAAGCTCTCTAATGGATTCCTTGATAAAGGTGGTCCTGTTGAAGTTGACGCCCAGCTCGATTCCCGGGGGAAGCTGTTTCTTCACCTCCTCCAATTTCTGCAAAACCCGGTGGGCCACCGCCACCTCGTTTGCCCCGCGCTGTTTCTTGATCCCCAGGCCGACGGCCGGTTTTCCCATAATGCGGGCGATCCGCCGGGTGTCCGCCAGGCCATCCTCGATCGTCGCCACCTCCTTGAGGGTGATCGGCTTGTAGACCGGCTGGCCGGCCCGTCGGCTGATCAGGATATTGCCGAATTCCTCAACGCTGGTCGCCTCTCCCATCGCCCGGACATTGAATTCCTTCGCCGGAGTTTCGATCCGCCCGGCAGGCACCTCGGCATGCTCCCGCTGGATTGCGTCAATCACGTCCTGCACGGTCAGCTGGTAAGCCGCCAATTTCTCCTCGTCAATCCAGACCCTCAGGTTCCGCTCGAGGTAGCCCCCCAAGAAGACTTCTCCCACGCCGCTGATCGTCTGGAACTTGTCTTTCAGCTGATCCTGAACGTATTCCATCAGATCTCTGCGCGGTAGCGTGTCGGAGGAAACGCCGAGCCACATGATTGGATTGTCCTGAGGATTAACTTTGCTGACGACAGGCGGGTCTATCTCGCGCGGCAGGCGCAGCTGCGCTTGGGCGATTTTGGTTTGCACGTCCTGCAGTGCCGCGTCTATGTCCCGCTCGAGATCAAACTCGATCGTGATTGTAGCGGAACCTTGCCGCGTGGAAGAGGAGATGTCCCGGATCCCCTGGATGCTCATCAAAGCGTCCTCGGCGACATCCACCACGTCGGTCTCCATGACTTCCGGCGCGGCCCCTTCCCAGGTGAGATTGACCGATATGACGGGGAACTCCACGTCCGGCAGCTGGCTCACCCCCATCCCCTGAAAGCTGATCAGGCCGAAGATGATCATCGCCGCCATCAGCATCCAGGCGAATACCGGATTTTTAATCGAGAAATCGGACAGCGTCATTCCGCCGCTTCCTTTGAGCGGTTGCTCAGCTCAAAACTGCCGGCTGAATTCTTTGAATTCGAAAGGTGCAGCGGGGTCACAGTGTTTCTCCCGCGGCCACTTTCAGTTGCCAATAGAGGCGTTTTGCGTTGTACTTCGCTTCACTGAAATCGCGCCGGATATTTTCGAGATCTTCAAGCGATTGGAGGACTTCAAGGTTGTTGATGAGGCTGTGGCGGTAATCCTCCAACTGGAGTCGGTAGCTTTCCTCCGACGCCTCCAGGGCTCTGGCCAGCGTATTCATCCGGGAGATTCCGCTCTGGAACTGGGCGTAAGCATCCCGGATCTCATAGGCCGCTTTGCGGCCGGCCTCGCTCATCCGGAGTTTGGCCTGCGCCGCTTTCGAAGCCGCCTCCTTGACCTCGCCGGAAGTCTGCCCTCCATCAAAAATTGGGACCTCTACCTTAAAAGACGCGTCCCAAGCCACCTCCTTGGAAACGCCAGCCCGATCCAGGTAGTAGTTGCCGTCGAGGCCGATGGTCGGCAGCCGGCCGGCTTTCGCGATGGCGACTTGTTTTTCCGCCGATAAAGAGGACTCTTCCGATGCTTTGACGTCGTACCGTGAGTATGCCTTCAATAGATAGGCCTCTTCGGGTTCCGCCGCCGGCATTGCCGGTTCAGTGTCCGCAACCTCCCGGACATATTCCAGGCCGGTCAGGAATTCCAGCAGCTGGCGGGCCACCGTCTCGTCTCTCCTGGCAAGTTCCAAGTCCGCTTCGACCCGGCGCATTTGGGCTTCTGCGCTGACTACCTCGCTGTGACGGGAGCGTCCGATTTGTTCACGCTGCTGGAGTTCTTTGATCCGGTCCTGAAGCGTTGCGTGGATTGTCCCCAAAATGGCGCTTTTTTCCTTCTGCTCAATCAGAAGGAAAAAAGCGTTCGCGACATCCATCAAGAGCAGCTGTTCGGCCCGTTTTTTCTCCAGCATCCTTTGCCTGCCTTCGGCTTTCGTCGCGGCCATCGCGGAAAATTCCTTGAAGCCGCCGAAAAGGGGCTGGCTGAAGACGAGTTTCCGCTCCGGCACATGGCGGAGGGTAAAAGCGGATTCCCCGCCGCCGTCCTGCCGCTTGTCGCTGGAGTAGAAGGAGGCCTTGGGAAGTACGCCGCTTAAGGCCCGCGAAAAACGGGCTTCCGCTTCGGCGATCAGTTCCTGCCGGAGGGAGATCTGCTCGCTTTGCTTTAGCGCCAGCCGGTAGCAGTCGGCCATCGTTGGCGGTCCGGAGACCTCTTCGGCGGCGGCCGCTGTCGTCGGAAATGCCAGCGAGATTACAAGGAAGAGAAGGATCTTTTTCATCGTCAGTCGGCCAGTGTTTCAACGACCCGCTCCAGAATCTTCAGGTAGGCTGTCCTGTCGTTTTCTGATATCTTTCCGAACACCGCCGAAAACGTGCGCCGTTTCTCTTCCCAGATATTGCTGACGATTCGTTTGCCTTTCGGTGTGATGCTTACGCGGACGATCCGGCGGTCTTTCGGGTCGTCCGCCCGTTTTGCCAAGCCTTGGGCGATAAGCCGGTCCATCAGCCCGGTGGCGGCGGGTCGCGAGATACCGAAAGATCTCGCCAGTTTGTTCATCGGGCAATTATTTCGGCGGGAGAGATGCTCAAGCACCCACATTTGAGGGAGTGTGATTTTCCCCTTGGACAAATAGTTTGATTCATGCCGGGCGATGCCTCGCATCAAACGGGGCATCAGCTCCACCATCCTCTTGCCGAACTCTTCGGGGCTCATGGGCTATCGGTAATGTTATTTATAGTTTATATAGTTAACTATTTACATCTATAAGTATATCTGGTGGCCCGCCGGTTTGTCAAGGGAAGGGGCGCGTTGTTTCGGGCGATGCGCCGGCTGGCAAAAAAGCGGTGGTCGAAACTTGAGCCGGAAGGTGTTAGAATCATTCCATGCTACTAGCCCACGGGAGGGTAAGAAAACAGATGAGGGGTTTCTTTTCCGCTTCGTCGTTTGTTCTTCTGTTCTTCGTCGTTTCCTGCGCCCAGGCTGAAGAGATGAGCTGGTCCTCGTGGAACGCCCAAGCTGTTTCTCTCTACAAGCAGGCCCAGTACGCTAAGGCGGTCGATATCGGGCAGGGGGCGGTCAAAAACGCGGAGGCCTCTTTCGGCCCGGACCATCCGAACGTGGCGGTTTCTCTGAATAACCTGGCCGCCGCGTATCTCTCACTGGCGGAATATAACAAGGCCGAGCCTCTCTTTAAAAGGGCCCTCTCCATAGATGAGAAGATCTTCGGCAGAAGCCACCCGAACGCCGCCGCCGACAGGGCAAACCTCGAGGAGCTTTACAAAATCAAGCCGCAGTTAAAAACGGCGCAGGGCTCTTTCGGCGGATCCTCTGTTTTGATAATGGAAGATAAATCCGCCGAGGGGAAGAGCGCCTCCTCTAAGCCGGCCGCAGGCCCGGCGGATAAAACGGTCGTTCCCTGGGATGCTCCCTATGAGGAATGGAAGAAGGCCGGTTATGCCGATGAAAAACCGGCCAGGGAGCGGGCAAGTTCTTCGAATTTAAGCGGCTTGAACAAACGATTTAAAGCTTCTCTCGCGGTTGAAAACGGCTACCGGGCCGACGAGCTCGATTGGAGCATTGCCGGAACGATCGGCGGGGATAATCCGAACATCTTGTCCGAGCTGACCTGGTCAAATCTGGAAAGCTATCATATTCGCGGGGAGGGGATCCTCGAGGCGAAGAAAATCTTCTACTTGAGAGGGGCCTACGATTACGGATGGATATTTGACGGCGAGAACCAGGACTCCGACTATTTACTCGATAACCGCCGCGGCGAGTTCTCCAGGTCAAACAACACATCTAAGGAAGGAAAGCTGCAGGACGCCACTCTGGGCGTCGGCTATCCGTTCAACCCGGTCGGTGGGGGAGAGAACTATAGGCTGAGGTTCATCCCGCTTATCGGCTATTCTTATCACCAGCAGGACCTTAGAATTACCGACGGCAGCCAGACGATTCCTCCGACAGGGCCGTTTCAGGGACTGGACAGCGAGTATAAAGCTTATTGGCGGGGTCCCTGGATCGGTTTTGACCTGGAGATCAATCCGCGGAAAAAATGGAAGGTTTTCGGAAGCTTCGAGTATCACTGGACCCGGTACCGGGGCGAGGCCCGCTGGAACCTGAGGGATGATTTTCAGCAGCCCTTGAGCTTCCGGCACGACACCACCGGGCAAGGCGTTTACGGCTCGGCGGGGCTCGCCTACCTCGCCTCTAAACACTGGTCCCTCTATCTCAAGGCGGAGGCTATCGATTTCTCCACCTCTTCGGGCAATGACAGGGTGTACGCTCTTGTCACCGGCGGCAACCAGACGACAGCAGACACGCAGCTGAATGTGGTCAACTGGGAATCCTGGGCGGTCAACGCCGGCGCGAAATACGAATTCTGATTTTAAGCCGGGCGTCCCCTTTTTATCTCTTCGATCGTTTTCTTGATCCGCAGCAGCCGTTCCGGAGAGGTGGGATGCGTGTTGAAGAGTGATTTTGAGAGGGATTCAGGAAGTTCGGTGGCGAACCGGTCCCAAAAGGAAAGTCCCGCTTCAATCTTGTACCCCGCCGCATAGGCATACTTGAGCCCCACATAGTCGGCCTCTCTCTCAAAATCTTGAGAGAAAGGGGCCCTGACTCCGGCTGAGGTGATCCGGCTGATGATGTCGCCCACGCCCGGTGCGACGATGTCCACCGCTATTCCGGTGACAGACCCGACAATTCCAGCGAGAGTGTCGGTCCCCAACCGTTTCGCGTAGTGCCCGCGTGTTAAATGAGCCAGCTCGTGCGACATTACCACCGCCAGCTCGTCATCGGAGTCCACAAAGCGCAGAAGCCCCGTTGTCACGGTGATTTGTCCCGGGCCGGCGAAGGCGTTGACCGTCTCGCTGTCGGCCAGGTCAAATTGGACCGGATAAGATTTTTCGCCGACGGTCAGCTCCCGCTCGAAGACGGCTCCCTCCCGTTCTAAAAGTAAACGGACCCGCTCCGAAGGTTTCAGGCTGCCCAGGAAGGAGGCTGCTTCGCGCGAAGAGGAGACGTTTCTTTTGCCTACGCGCAGAAGGATATCCCCCTCCTGCAGGCCCGCTTTTTCGGCAGGCCCCTCCGGCAGGACACCGACGATGAGGCACCCTTTCTTTGCTTTCCAGGGGGTTTTTTCTTTCGGGTTTTTGGAAAGAGGATTTGGTTCCATTCCGGGTATGCCGAAAACCCGGGCGGAGATCAGAGAGATATCATCGAGCAGAAGGCCAACATCCGGTTTTTTATTCTTAGGATGCAGTTCTTCCGGAAGGGGTAAAAGCAGCCTGTTACCGACGGCGCGCACCCGCGTCACTTGGCTGTAGATATGCCGGCGGGCTTTCACCTCGTAAAACGCGTGGGCCGCGCGTAGCTCCTCCCGGTCAACCCGGGGGACTGCCGTCGCGCAGCCGGCCAGGAAAAGAAACAGCAGCAGGATAAGGGCTTGCCGCGCCTGCTTGGGAAATGGGGGTCTCAACGTTTTATCCGTAAAGCTGTTTGGCCAATTTAAGCATTCCGGCCGTCAACGGCGCGTGAATGAGCTCAGGCGCGGCGATCCACCGGCTTTCGATATATCCGTTAGAATTGCCTTTTCCCGACCACCGGCAGGCGAACGCGGAGATCTCCAACTGGCGGTGGGATAAAACCTGCCGCACGGCGCTGATGCGCCGCTGCGGAGATGCGTTTAATCCAAGGCGTTCCCAAAGATGCCGGGTTAAAGAGGTCTTCGCTGTTTCTCCGGGAGATTTTTCTCCGCCCGGGAATTCCCATAAGCCCGGCAGCAGGCCGTTCAGAGGCCTGCGTCCCAGAAGGATGCGTCCGTTATCTTCGAGAATTCCGCAGACGTAGAGTATCCGTTTCCGGCTGGCGGCTGCCGCGCGCAGCGGGATATCCGATTGTTTCCCGGCCTTTCTGGCGGCACAGGCGCCGCTGAGCGGGCAGGATCCGCATTGCGGCCTGCGCGGTGTGCAGACCAGAGCCCCCAATTCCATGAGTGCTTGGTTAAAATCACCCGGCGAAACCTCCGGCACAAAATCCCCGGCGATTTTCCAGAGACGCTTTTGGACCTCCGGTTTTTTGGGGTCCTCTTCGATCCCAAAATAGCGGCAGAAGACCCGGATCACGTTGCCGTCTAAGATCGGGGCGGGGTGGTCGTAAGCGATGCTGGCGATCGCCCCGGCGGTGTATCTGCCGATGCCGGGCAGCTCCATCAGCTTTTCCACCTGGTCCGGAACGCGGCTCCCGTGCCGGTCGCGGATCGTTTTCGCCGCGGCTTGCAGGTTTTTGGCCCGGTAGTAGTATCCCAGGCCCGCCCACGCGTCGAACACCTCTGCGGGGGGGGCGTCGGCCAGGGTTTCCACCGTTGGGAATTTTTCGATGAACCGCTCGTAATAAGGGATCACCTTGGCCACCTGGGTTTGCTGAAGCATCGCTTCGGAGACCCATATCCGGTATGGGTCTTTTGTTTTTCTCCAGGGGAGCCCTTTCCTCGAATTCTTGCTGTACCAGGCGCCCAGCTTGCGCTGAAAAGTTTTCGGTGAGGGACTTTTCATCTTCCTGTATCATACCGGAGTGATCGCCTCGCGGAACGGATAAAATGGCTTCAGCAGCCCCTGCGGAGAAAGTGCAGTTCTTCATCACCCGTTCCATTTTCCTGAAGGGTCTGAGCCTGGTCTATTTACTGGCTTTTGTCTCTTTATGGGTTCAGGTGGATGGCTTGATCGGCAGCAGGGGGATCCTGCCTGTTCAGGATCTCCTTCAGGCGGGGAAGCAGCAGCTCGGGCCCGAACGGTATTGGCTGGCTCCCACGCTTTGCTGGTTTAATTCGAGCGACTGGTTTCTCCATTTCCTCTGCGGGGGCGGGATTTTTCTTTCCATGCTCCTGATGATCGGGGTGGTTCCTCCGGCAGCACTGTTCCTGCTGTGGGTCTTCTACCTCTCTTTGGTCACCGTCGGTAGGGAGTTTATGAGTTTCCAGTGGGATATCCTTCTTCTGGAAACAGGGCTCCTGGCGGTATTCCTCGCTCCGTGGACTTTAAAACCTCGATGGGTGCCGCGCTCTCAGTTGCCGGTGGTCGTCCTATGGCTTTTTCGGTGGCTTCTGTTCAGGCTGTTGTTCTCTTCGGGGGTCATCAAGCTCATCAGCGGAGACCCGAACTGGCGCGGTTTGACGGCGCTGACTTTCCATTACGAAACGCAGCCGCTGCCGAACCCTTTGAGCTGGTTTATACATCAAGCGCCGCTGTGGTTCCACAAGGCCTCCTGTTTGGGGGTGTTTTCGGTCGAGATGTTTGTCCCGCTGCTTTTTTTCGCTCCGAGGCGCTGGAGGCTTGCCGCCTGCGCTGTCTCGATAGCCTTTCAGATGCTCATCATCGCGACGGGGAACTACTGTTTCTTCAACCTGTTGACGATCCTGCTGTGTCTTCTCTTGGTGGATGACGAAGCCTGGCGGAAGGCAGGGAAGTTTCTTTTCAAAAAACAGGCGGATGGTGCCCATGCGGCAATTGAGTCGGACATTAAAAAATCCCGCTGGCCGGCGTGGGTGCTGGTTCCGTTTGCCGGCTTTATTTTTCTCACAAGCTTTACCTGGATGGCGGCGCTGTTTAGGGTCCCTTCCGAATGGCTGAGGCCCGCGGTCGGTTTGATCAACGCGGCCGCCCCGTTCAGGAGCGTCAACAGCTACGGTCTTTTCGCGACGATGACCACCTCCCGCCCGGAGATCATCGTTGAGGGCAGCTCGGACGGCGTGACCTGGCTGCCTTACGAGTTCAGGTACAAGCCGGGCGACCTCAAAAAGAGTCCCTCGTTTGTTGCCCCCTACCAGCCCCGGCTTGATTGGCAGATGTGGTTCGCCGCATTGGGCGGCTATTCGGACAATCCCTGGTTCGTTCAGTTTTGCGTGCGGCTCCTGGAAGGGTCACAACCTGTTCTGGCGCTGTTGAAGAGCAACCCTTTCCCTGATCAGCCCCCGAAATATGTGCGGGCCTGGGTTTACGATTACCGGTTTGCCTCAGCAGCGGTTCGCCGGACGGAGGGGAATTGGTGGGGGCGTTCGAATAAAAGGGTCTATTGCCCGGCCTTATCCCTCAGGAGCCGAAATTTTGCCGATTAAGGGCGGACGAAAGGATTGATCAGCATACCGGGGATGCTTTGCCAGCCGAGGCCGGTGAACTCCTTCAGGCCGTAGCGGATCGTGAGGGTTTCTCTCTTCCTGTAGGTTCCAAGCAGTTTATCCCAGAACGAAAAGATACTCGAGTAGTTTGAGTTGGTTTCGTCCGGTATATCGGAATGGTGAACACGGTGCATATTCGGGGAAACCACCAGCAGACGCATCCGGCGGTCCCATATTTCAGGAAGGGCGATGTTGCTGTGATGGAAAAGGATCACCGGCCCCAGCACGATTTCATACAGCATGAGATTCTTCAGCGATATTCCCAGCAGCGGGATGACCGCCAGCCTCAGGATGGTGGAGATCGCCAGCTCTCCCAAGTGAAAACGGACGGCAGAGGTGGTGTCCATCAAGGTGTCCGAATGATGGACACGGTGGAATCTCCAGAGCGGAGACAGCCTGTGGTTGGCCCTGTGCCACAAATACATCCAGAGGTCGAACAGCAGGAACCCGGTGAACATATTAAGTCTGCCGGGCAGCTCGAAACGATTGAGCAGGCCGAACCGGTGAAGAGATCCCCATTCGGAAGCGGAGGCGACCATCCCCGAAAAGAGGGCCGCCAGCACCAGCCCGTTGATCCCGCTGATCGTTAAGTTGCGCGCACCGTGCGCCAAGCGCTCTTTCGGCGTTCGGTCCATGAAAAACGGGGCGATAGACTCCAGCCAGAAACAGAGACCCAAGACGATTGCTTGAGTGGCAAAAAGTTCGGCGCGCATTCGGATGGGGTTTAAGAAGGGGTAAAGCGCTCTTCATCCAGTTGTTTCAGCTCGTTCAGCAGATCCTCAGCCGCTACGTCCTCAATCGTTTTCGCGAGGATGAATTGATCTGTTTCCCGGAGTTGTTCCACTAACTCGCTCGTATTGAGTTTCTGCGGTTTGCCCGCGTCGGCCAAAATCAGCCGCTCCTGTTCGATGTGCGTTGTCAAAGGCGCAGGCGGCCGGTTTACCAGAAGAACGAGCAGGGCGCAGGCCAGAGCCGCTCCGACCGTAAAGGCCGCTTGCCATTCGGGCAGGCGGAATCTCACCAAAGCGGGAGCATGGGCAGGATGCCGGATCCTTGCCATGACTTCCTGCGTGTATCCGGAGCAAGAGGAGGCAGGAATTTCCCTGACCCGATGTTGGGTCAGCCAGCTCCGGAGCCAAGAGTCCCACAGTTCGGCGCGCACTTTAATGCTCCTCCCTCGTTTTTTCGAGGACCGGTGTAAGCGCCAACCGCAGTTTTTCCATTGCCCGGAACAGATGTGCCTTGACGGTCCCCGCCCGGCACCCCATCACCCGCGCTGTCTCCTCGAGAGAAAACCCGTGTACTTGGTGCAGGACGAAAGCTGTCTGCTGTTGTTTCGGAAGCTGGCGGATCAGTTTGGTCAGCATTGCGGCAAGAGCCCTGTTTTCGGCGGCGTCCCGGGGTGTTGATCCGGGATCCGCGGGTTCGAAAACGGAGGTTTCCTCGTCATCCAGTTTGGAGAGGGAAAACATCTCCGGCTGCCGGGTTTTCCGCCGGAAGAAGTCCCTGCATTCGTTGAGGACGATCCGGTAAAGCCAGGTGGAAAAAGCCGCCTGTTTCCGGAACCGGCGAAGGTGGCGGTACGCTTTAACGAAGCTGTTCTGAGAAAGTTCCCTGGCGTCCTCGAAATTTCCGATGAGACTATAGGCCAGCTTCCAAGCGGTTTGCCGGTACCGGTTGACCAGTTCGGCGTAGCGCTCGATATCGCCGCGCAGGACGGCCTCAATAGCCTCCCGGTCGGCAGCTGATAACGTTCCCCCCCTGGGGGGCCCGGCCGCGGGGACTTTTCCCGACGGACCGGGCCTCTTTGGGGTTGTGGCTGGGTCATTCCTGGACATCCCGAAAAATAGTGTACCATACCCGGCAGTCCAGCCTTAATTCCCGCTTTTTTCCCAATCCGGATTTTTCTCAAGAACTTTCTTGTACATTTCCGGGTTTTTCTCTTTCATATCGGCGAGCTTTTCTTTCCGCCATTGTTCGCGTTTCTGCATGACCTCGGCATATTTCTTGGGATCGTTCCCTTTCAATTCTGCCAGCTTCTCTTCGGTCTTCTGCCGCCGTTCCGCCATCATCTTCTTGAACTCTTCAGGGTTTTGTTTCCTGAGCTGGTCGAACTTTTCTGATTGGGATTTCCGCTCGGCCATCCGTGCCTTGGCTTTTTCGTAGCCGGCCGGATCGGTTTTCTTCAGGTTCTCCATCCGTTCTTCCATCTTGGCGCGCCGCTCCTTCATCAGCCGCTGAAATTCCTCGGGGTTCTCCTTCCGGAGCTTGCGCATCTTCTCGGTTTGTTCGGTCATCCGTTTTCTATCGACATCGGGCGAAAATCTCCGTTCGCCGGGTCCCGCCGTCTTCTCGGCGGATGCCGGCCCCGGCACCGTTACCAACAGCCCAGCTACAACTGCCCAAAGAATCAGTTTATTCATGGCAAACCCTCCCTTTTCACTAGATTAGACGTTTCTCCGCCGAAAAGGTTTACATGAAAAAGTCCAATTAGGCTATAGACTTACGATAAAATACGCTTGTTTACTTCGAGGAGGAGAAATTTATGCCCCAGAAAGCGATCGAGGTCCTGCTGCGTGAAAACCGGACGTTCGTTCCTCCCAAAGGTTTCCGGGAGGCTGCCAATCTTCGTGATCCCAAGGTATACGAACAGGCCGCCAAGAACAGACTCAAGTTCTGGGAGGGGTTCGCGAAAGAGCTTGTCTGGTTCAGGAAATGGGACAGGGTTTTGGAATGGAAACTCCCTTACGCGAAATGGTTCTTAAGGGGTTCGACGAACCTGGCCGCCAATTGCCTCGACCGGCATCTCGCCGAAGGGCGGCGCAACAAGGCGGCGATCCTTTGGGAGGGGGAGCCGGGGGATGAACGGACGCTCACCTACGGCCAGCTCCACCGGGAGGTTTGCCGGTTCGCTAACGGGCTGAAGGGGCTCGGCGTCAAAAAGGGGGACAGGGTCACGATCTATATGCCGATGGTGCCGGAGTTGGCGGTCGCGATGCTGGCCTGCGCCCGTATTGGCGTCCCGCACAGCGTTGTTTTCGGCGGGTTCAGCGCCGATTCTTTGAAGGACCGGATCAACGATTCGAAATCGAAAATTCTGGTGACCGCCGACGGGGGCTGGCGCCGCGGGGCGGTGGTGCCTCTCAAGAGAAATGCCGATGAGGCCCTTACCGGAACACCCAGCGTTGAAAAGGTGATTGTTTACCGGCGGATCGGCGAGCATATACCCATGAAGCCGGGCAGGGATATCTGGTGGCACGATCTGGTAGAAAACCAGAATGCCCAATGCCCGGCGGAGAAAATGGATTCAGAGGACCTGCTCTTCCTCCTTTACACGAGCGGCACGACCGGCAAGCCGAAAGGGATCGTCCACACGACCGGCGGCTACATGGTGGGCTGTTACGCCACGGCGAAATGGATATTCGACCTCAAGGAAGAGGATATCTATTGGTGTACCGCCGATGCCGGGTGGGTGACCGGCCATTCCTACGTGGTCTACGGCCCTCTCTTAAACGGGGCGACCAGCTTGATGTACGAAGGGGCGCCGAACTACCCGGGCAACGACCGGTTTTGGGCGATCGTAGAGAAATACGGGGTCAATGTTTTTTACACCGCGCCGACTGCGATCCGGGCTTTCATGAAATGGGGGGATGACCTGCCCCAGCAGCACGACCTCTCTTCTTTAAGGCTCCTCGGTTCCGTGGGGGAGCCGATCAACCCGGAGGCCTGGGTCTGGTATCACCAGGTGATCGGGGGCGGCCGCTGCCCGATCGTGGACACTTGGTGGCAGACAGAGACGGGGCACATCATGATTTCTCCTTTGCCCGGCCTGACCAAACTGAAGCCCGGTTCGGCCACGAAACCTTTTCCCGGGATCGAGGCGGATGTGGTGGATGAGAACGGCAGATCAGCTTCGTCGGGCTACCTCGTCATCAAAGCTCCTTGGCCGGGGATGATGCGGGGGATCTACGGGGATCCCCAGAAGTACCGGGAGACCTACTGGGCGAAATACCCGAAATGGTACTTCACCGGAGACGGCTGCAAGAGGGATAAAGAGGGGTATTTTTGGCTGCTGGGCAGGGTGGACGACGTTCTCAAGGTCAGCGGCCACAGGCTCTCGACGATGGAGATTGAAAGCGCGCTGGTGGACCACACCTCGGTGGCTGAGGCGGCCGTGATCGGCAAATACCATGAGATCAAAGAAAGCGCGATCGTCGCTTTCGTCACGCTCAAAGACCGGGTCCGGGCAAGCCTTGAGTTTGAGAAGGAGCTCAAGGAGCATGTGGCGAAAAAAATAGGATCGCTGGCTAGACCGGACCAGATCATTTTCACCGCCGAGCTTCCGAAAACCCGTTCCGGCAAGATTATGCGCCGGCTTCTGCGGGATATTGCCGAGGGGCGCGTGCTTGGGGACACCACGACGCTGGCTGACGCGGCGGTGGTGCAGTCGCTGAAATCCAAGTATGACGAAGTTTGACTCGTCCGAGGCGTTCGGCAGGGACATCTCCTCGGGTCGCTTGTCCGTCCCTGCGAGCCGGACTGCGCTCGACGGACTCGCTCGCTCTTCCCTTCGGGAAGCTGTGCCCGTTCGCGTCGTCCGACGTCCCTCAGAGATGTCCCTGCCGAACGCCCTTTGCAAATTAGCGCGCGGCGTCACCCTTGTCCTTGTTTTTTTTATTCTTGTTTGTTCTGCTTATGGAGAAGAGATGACGATCGTGGCTCTCGGGGATTCCACCACCGCGGGGACGCCGGCGTTCCGCTCCCCGGTAGAGGCTCCCCCCGAAGGAAGTGGGGATGAGCGCAGCCAGTACGCTTACTGGATTATGAAGAAGCGACCCCTATGGAGAGTACTCAACCGGGGTGTGAACGGCGAGCGGACCGACGAGATCTTCCGGCGTTTCGACTCGGACGTCCTCGTTTTTCGGCCCGAAGTCGTGATCGTGTTGGCCGGCGTGAACGACCTCTATCAGGGTTATCCGGCGGCGCTGGTCAAAACCAACCTGAAGGCGATCTACGATAAGGCCAGGACAAATGAGATTCGGGTCATTGCCTGCACGATCCTGCCTTACAACAGCATCTCCCCCGATGTCCGGTTGAAGATGAAAGAGGTCAACGATTGGATCGAGACCCACGCCCGGGAGAACGGGCTTGGCTTCTGCGACCTGTTCCGAGCGGTGGAAAATACGAAGAGGCCCTGGACGCTGGCTGGATCTCCCGATGGGCTGCACCCGGATGTATTCACTTACCGGAAGATGGGGGAGACGCTGATCGGTCCGCTCGAAAAACTGATTTCCGAGCCGACTTCACCCCGTTCATCCCGGTAATGATGCCCCTATGGCTTACTCTCTGCGTCATAAGCGCCGCGACACTCTCGGGCTGTGCTTCCGCGGGAAGGCCGATGGCTGACCCGGGCCCGTTCCGCGCTGCCTGGTGGTGCCTTGGGCCGAACATGCAGACGCTTACCGGCGCCTTCATCCGTCCGGCCGAAAAGCTCAATTTCACACGACAGCGGTGGGAGACGCCCGACGGAGATTTCCTCGACATCGACCGGATGGGAGGGCCGCCGGGTGCGCCTCTTCTGCTGGTGCTCCACGGCCTGGAAGGCTCTTCAGACTCCAAGCATGTGCTTGGCATCCTCGGCGAGGCGAGGAGCCTCGGCTGGCAGGGGGTTGCGCTGAACTTCCGATCTTGCAGCGGCGAGCCGAACCGGGCGAAACGCTCATACCATGGCGGAGAGACCTCCGATGTCCGCTGGGTGATCCGGCGATTGATCGAAGAGGATCCCGCGAGGCCGATGGTGTGCGCCGGCTATTCGCTCGGAGGGAACATACTGCTGAAGTACCTTGGCGAGGAAGGGGCAGCTCTTCCGGCCCAAATCAAAGGGGCCGTTGCGATCTCCGCGCCGTTCGACCTGAAGGCGTCGGCGATGATGCTCGAGAAGAGCTTCCACGGCATTTACAACAGGCGGCTTGTGAAGAGCATGAAAATGAAAGCGCGCGAAAAATTAAAGCGCTTTCCGGATCTCGTTGATCCGGAAAAGCTCCAAGCCGCCCGCACGCTGGAACAGTTCGACAACCTGGTCACCGCGCCGGTTCACGGTTTCCGGGACGCCGATGAGTATTGGGCCGCCGCCAGCTCCGCGCAGTTCTTGTCCGGGATCCGCCGTCCAACGTTGTTGATTAGCGCGAAGGACGATCCGTTCCTGCCGGAGAGCTGCTTGCCGGTGAAGGCGGTCTCGGGGAACCGGTTCCTTTCCGCCGATTTTCCGGACAGGGGCGGGCATGTGGGATTTGTGGCGGGCGCATGGCCCTTGAGGCCGTTTGCTTGGGCCGAGCGGAAAGCGGCGGTTTTCCTTCGCGGGAGGCTGGAGCCTAAAGACCAGCCGGCGGGGACGTGACCTCGAGCTTCGAAAACTGCCACCAGAGCCAGCGGCCGAATTCCCCCATCCAGGCGACGTAAGAAAACCGGATCCGGCTTACCGCCCGAAACCGGTTGTTGCAGCCCTCGCAAAAACAGTTGATACCCATCTTATGAAGGAGCCCCTGCGTGAACGTCCGGTTCAGCGGCGTCAGCGTTTTTAACCGGCTCCGGCAGATGGGACACGGCCGGTAACAAGGATAAAATCCGTAAGAGGGGATCCCCATTTATTTTCTGTGGGAGGCCACCCAGAGGTAGATTTTTTTGCTGACGAACCGGGCCCCCGGGAGATATTTTAAGAACCAGCCGGCTGTTTTCATCGAGGGCAAAAGCAAAAGAATTTCCGGCATCGCGTTGTTCCCGCTGAGGGTTTTTCCGTCCGGCAGGACCAGGTGAAAATCATGGAGTAGGTCTTCTCGGCTCATCCGGGGAACGATCCGCGGTATCCGGGGATCCATAAAGCCGACCGGTTCTATGAGATTATTTCTGTCCCGCTTTTTCACGCCGGCCTGGAACCGGACGCAGAGCGAGCAGTCCTCATCGTACAGTAAATAATAGGGCATCAGATTTCCTTGAGAAGCTCAGCCGGGACGATGTTGCCGGGGTTGAGGATGCCGTTGGGGTCGAGCGCTTTCTTCACGCGGGCCATCTGCAGGAGACCCTCTTTCCCGACCATGATTTCCAGGTACGGGATCCGTATCTTCCCGATCCCATGCTCCGCCGAGATTGTTCCCCCCAGCTCGACCGCCTTCCGGGCCAGCTTCTCGTAGACCGCCGCGGAGCGGGCGAACTCTTGCTCCGTTTTCGGCAGGAGGTTGGCGTGCAGGTGGTTCTCCCCGAGGTGTCCGAAGAGGCAGTAATCGATGCCGGAACCGGGAAGGATTTTCAGGTAGAAGTCGAGCATTGCTTCCGCCGACTCGTTGGGTACCGCGAGATCGGTCGCCACCTTGCGGAAGCCGTTCGCGGCCACCTGCTCGTTCACCGAGATCGGCAGGTGATACCGGAAGAGCTGGAACTCGTTCTGCCGGGCCGGATCGGCCGAGAGCCAGGCACTGATCCCTTTAAAAGCCGAGGACCAGAGGCGTTCGACGCCGGCTTCCTCCCCGGCGCCGCATTCCTGCTCGAAGAAGAGCGCGGAGCCGGCGCCGTTTGGAATCTCCGGGTGTTTCTTTTTCAGCAGGGCGAGGGAGCGGGAATCGAAAAACTCCAGCACCCGGGGGTCGAGGGCCGTTTGCCGGATTTCCTGTGAAAAACAGCGGCAGCTTTTTTCATCCGGGAAAAAGAGGATACCGCTCACCAGCGCCGGAGGTTTTTTCAGCACGTTCACTTCGATTTCCGTGACGACCCCCAGGGTCCCTTCGGAGCCGATGAACAGGTCAACCAAGTCCATTCCCGGAGAGGAGAAATAGCCGGCCGCGTTCTTGCATTTCGGCATCCGGCGGGAGGGGACCGGGATCCGGGCTGTTTTCCCATCGGAAAGTTTGATTTCAAAGAGGCCGCCTGTTTCCCGCGCCTGTCCACGGGCGCATTCGAGCAGATCCCCGTTCGGAAGGAGGACCCTCAGCCGCCGGATGTGCCGGCGCGTCGCCCCGTACTTGAAGGAGCGGGAGCCGGAGGCGTTGGTCGCCACCGTTCCGCCCATGGATGCCGCTTTTTCCCCGGGGTTCGGAGCGTAGAAAAGAGATTTTTCGTCCAGCGTTTTCTCCAGCTCGCTTAACGGGACTCCGGGTTGGAGCACAGCGAACCCTTCGCCGGACCGCTCGTTCCATTGGATGGAGAGGATACGGTTCATCCGCTCCGTCGAGAGCAGAATACCGGAAGAGGGGACGCGGGCTCCGGTCAGGCCGGTGCCGGCTCCGGAAACAGTGATCGGAACGCCGGTTTTGTTGGCCTCCCGGAGCAGCAGCGCGATCTGTTCTTCGGAGACGGGCAAGGCGATCTTATCCGCTTTCCCGGTGAAGAAGGAGGAATCCCGGAGATAAGCCTTCAAAGTTTTCCCTGCCGGGACCAATTCGGCCGGATGAGAAGGGGCAGGAACGGTTCGAGCCCGGACCACTGTCTAGCGGCGGGATTTCGCCGTGACGACGGAGGACTTCATCAAACTGTCCGCCTGCGGGGGCTGAAAACCGGCGTAACCCCGGTGCCTCTCGATGATTTCCACCACGGTGAAGGGGTGCCCCTTTTTGACGTCGGCGGCGGTGAAGACTTGGCGAAGGTCGCTCTCCCAGGCCCCCACGATCGGGCCGGCGAAAGAAATTCCTCGGCGCCGCAGCGTTGAAACCGCCTTGCCGATCTCGTCCACCCGGATCGCGATGTGGTGGAGCGTTTTGCTCGAGAACTTTCTCACCCAGGGAGGGATCACGCTGGTCTTGCCCTTGGGCCCAATGAACGCTTGGTCGATGAAGATCGCCGGCAGGCCAGGTTTGCGGTAGACCTTTGCCCACCAATCGTCGTACTCCAGGACCCCGTTTTTCCCCTGCGTTTTGTCCCACTTGAAGCCCAGACGGAGAAACTCCCGGGCGCTTTTCTCCACATCGAAGGTTCTTACGGTGATGTGGTCCACCACAGGCATCAAGCCAATGCCGGTTTTCTCGAGGTCTGTTTTCAGCAGCCGGGCCGCCCGGTTGTTCTTGACAAAATTCTCCACGTAACTATGGATGACCGCTTCCGCCCTATCTTTTTTCATGGCTGAATCCCCCTCCTTGCCCATCAATTATATCCTATAATGAGAGTATGTCCCGAAGACATGACTTGGAGCTGTTTTTAAAGGGGGTGGATCTTTTCCGGAATGTGAGCGCTAAGGACCGCCAGTGGCTTGCCTCTTACGCGCGAGAGAAGAGTTTCACCAAGGGGGAGACGATCTTCCTGGAAGGGCGCCCTTCGGACAGCGTTTGGCTCGTGAAAGAGGGGCGCGTCCACCTGTTGCATTACCTCTCGGAAGGAAGGGCGCAGACCACCTGCGTGATGACGCCGGGAGAAAGCTTTTGCTGTCTTCCGACCCTTGATCGGGGGGACTATCCCGCCACCGCCGTGGCCGCCACCCGCGCTTCGGTTCTGCAGATCCCGACCCGTATTTTCCATGAACTGATGGGGAAATCCCCAGCGATGCTTCAGGATACTTTGTGCGTGTTCGGCAGCCGGCTCCGTCAGGTGGAGGCCAAAGGGTGCATGGTCCATGACCCTGTGGAAAGGCGCGTTGCGCAGGCCCTGCTGACCCTGCAGAAGAAGTTCGGGCAGACGATCCCTTTGACAAGGCAGGAGGTCGCCGATCTGGTCGGGACCACCGTCGAGACGGTTATCCGGACGATCAGCCGCTTCCAAAAAGAGGGCTGGATCCGGTCCACCCGGGGCAAAATCCAGCTTCTCAAGCCTGACGCGCTTATCCAGCTTTTTTCCTAATTAATTCCTCCGTGTAACGAAGCTGAAATTCGGATCTATGATCCAGGTCATACCCTCCAGTTCCTTCTTTGCGTAGACTTAAAAATGAGGGAAAGGAGGCTCTGCTCCGATGGTTGAGAAAAATGGTTTTCCGGTGCCCGAAATACTATGGTACTCGTGCGAGGGGATGATGGTGATAGACGAGCGCCGGAATATTGTCGCCCTGAATCCGGCGATGGAGAGGTTTATCGGCCGGTCCAGCCAGGAGGTGGTGGGAAAAGCGGAATGCGGGATTGTTTTTTCCTGCTGGGATCTTCAGGGCTGTCCCATGGTGGATCATCCAGAGCAGTGCCCGGGTTTAAAAACTATTCAGGATTTCAAGGCGGTCCAGAGTGCCGAGTATTCGATCCGAACGGCGGAGGGAAAGGCTCGGATTGTGAGCACCAGCTATACCCCGATCCAACTGCCTGGACATCCGGTCTGGGTCTTGGCGGTCATGAGGGATGTCACGGAGCAGAAGAAAAAGGAGCTCCATTTGGCGCGCCGGGCGATGACTGACCCCGTGACAGGGCTGGCCAACCGGACCACTTTCCTCGAAACGTGCGAAAAGGAACTGCGCAGAGGCAGGCGGCACTTGCGCCCACTTACGGTGGCGATGGCCGATCTCAACGGGTTTAAGGAATTCAACGACAGATATGGCCACGCGGCCGGAGATGAGATCCTTATATCGGTCAGCAGGATTCTCAGAACGGGCCGGCGGGCCTCCGACCTTGTCGCCCGCTACGGCGGGGATGAATTCGCTCTTGTTTTTCCGGAAACCGATTTGGCAGGGGCTCTGATTGTCAGCGAAAGGATCACAGCCGTCATTGCCAAGTTTCCGTTTCCGGTTATTGAGCGATTCAACGGAAGCAAAGAGCACCGTCTCCAGGTGGCGATCAGCATGGGGGTGGCGGTTTTCCCGGAAGATGGAGACACTATAGAAGAGTTGATGAGAAAAGCGGACCAGCGGATGTATCAGGCCAAGCAAAGAGGGTGCAACTAAGTGATAGGGTCATTTCCTGCCGGTCCTGGTTGATGGAGGGTGCCGTGATGAATGGAAAAATCAAGACGGCGTGCTTGGCGGCGGGGATTTTTCCCCTGTGGCTGGTAGCGGAGGCGTTGGCCCTGTATGCTCCGCCGCTGATGGTGGAGGATTTTGAAGGGGACGAGATCAGGAACTCGATAGGCAACCGTGCGAACGTCTTTGTCAGAGCTCCATCCAAAGCAATGATTACCCGCCGGATGGAAACGGTGTCCGGGAAGAGGTCCAGCGTGCTTATGCTTCAGTATAAAAAAGAAAATAGGGGCGGGCCGT
This sequence comes from uncultured Planctomycetia bacterium, assembly GCA_964373715.1. Classification (GTDB taxonomy): domain Bacteria; phylum Omnitrophota; class Gorgyraeia; order 1-14-0-20-64-10; family 1-14-0-20-64-10; genus CAMTXI01. The sequence goes on from CAYJVR010000002.1 coordinate 116,808, forward strand.
ACGATTCCGGAGGATGGTGCGGGTATTATACGCTGCTCAAATCTCCGGCTCCGCTGGTGGCCCCGGGCAGTGGGGTGGATATGCCGGCCGAAGCGGACATTTACTTCGACGCCACCGATTTTAAAGCGGTGACTTTCTACGTCCGCGGAGAGACGGGGGCGGAGAACTTCGTTGTTGGTCTGGCCGACCGCCATTGGGATAAAGTGGGGGATTCGGTGAAGTCCCAGCCGATCGGGAATTACCTGCCGGCCGGAAAACTCACGAAAGACTGGCAAAGGGCCGAGATTCCATTGAGCGAATTCTTTCTGGATCAAAGCCAGCTGGCCGCAATCGCCTTTGTGTTCGAAGGGGATCTCTTCTCGGATGCCGGCCATGCGGGGTCGGTTTATATTGACGATATCGCGTTCGAATGAACTGCTCTTTTGGAAGCGGAATTTATAAGCGCTTAAGGAGACCGAGATGGAAGTTCGCGAGCTGATGACGCCAAGTCCGGAGGCGTGCTTGCCGGACGATAGTTGTGTTACCGCCGTTGACGTGATGTGGCGTCGGCGGTGCGGTTTTGTTCCCGTCGTTGAAAACCGGCAGAGCATGAAGGTCGTCGGTGTTGTGACCGACCGGGACATCGCCCTTTATCTGGCAAAAGCGGACAAGCAGGCGAGCCGGGTCCGGTTGGCCGAGTGCATGACGCCCCGCCCGAAGACGGTGGCCCCCGGGGAGAACTTGGAAGAGGCTGTGCAAATCATGCAGACCGCGGCCGTCCATAGGCTTCCTGTGGTGGAAAAGGAAAGGCTGGTGGGTGTTTTGTCCGTGGAAGACATGGCTGTTCTGGCGCATGAGCAGTGGGCTTCGTCTGGGGCGCATCTGGCGGAACGGCAGATGGCGGAGGTGCTCGAAGCGATCGCGATCGCTTACCGCTCCGGCAACGGAAATGGGTGAGGGAATGGAAAAACTTGAGGAGGTTAAGGCAATTCCTTGATTGCACTTTTTTGGGTGAGGAAAAGCCGTAGGACCCCGACCCATTGAAAGGGAGGTACCCGTTCATCACCATCTCGCGTCAGACCGGCGCCGGAGGGCACAGGCTGGCGAACGAGCTTATCACCCAGATGCAGAAAGAAGGGGAGCCGCTCTTTCGCGGATGGCAGGTTTTTGACCAGGAAATCTGGAAAAAGGTCCTTGAAGACCCGAAGATGAAGGTTTCGGTCAAGGCCCTCATGACGGAGGAGTACCTCAGCCAGCTGGAGGATATTCTATTTAATCTGTTTGAAAGGCAAACGCCGCAGGACGTCGTTATTCACAGGATTTTCCAGCTGTTGAGGACGCTGGCCTCTTATGGAAAGGTCATTCTGGTCGGAAGGGCGGGAGCCTGTGTTACCCGTTCTTTGCCGTCGGGGATTCATGTCCGCCTGGTGGCGTCGGAACCGAACCGGGCAAACCGGATGGTCCGGCTTCTCCATGTGGACGAAAAGGAGGCCCGGCGGGTCATGGAGGAGTGTGACCGCTCCCGTGCAAGGCTGGTCAGGGATTATTTTAAAAGGGATATCGCCGATCCTCTGCTTTATGACGTTGTCTGGAACACCGACACGGTTCCGATGGAAACTGTCGCCGCTGCGATTATACGGATGATCCAGGCAAAGACATCGGCCGTTTCCGTCGTTTGAAATGCGAGAAGAGACGCGGTTGCCATGAATAGCCAAAAACAGGAGTGTGGGGTGAAAACGGAACCCGCACCCGAAGCCAAAAATTGCCATCCGTTGTTTTGCCCTAGGTCCGTCGCTGTCATCGGGGCGTCCAGCGAGGGAGGGACGGTCGGCCATGCCATTTTAAGGAATATCGTCGCGGGCCGGTTCACCGGGCCCGTTTATCCGGTCAACCCGAAGAGAGAAGAGATCGGCGGCCTGCGCTGTTATCCGTCCGTCGCAGCCGTCCCCGGCGACGTGGATTTAGCCGTTGTCATCGTCAAAGCCTCCTTTGTCACTGATGTTGTGGAGCAATGCGGCCGGAAGGGGGTCAAGGGGGTGATCGTTATTTCGGCCGGCTTCAAGGAAGTCGGGAAAGAAGGGGCCGCTTTGGAGGAGAAGGTTAAAGAAGCCGCCGCCCGCCACCGTATGGTCCTCGTCGGCCCTAACTGCCTGGGGTTGATCAATACCGACCCGGCGGTTCGGCTGAACGCCACCTTCGGCAGGGAGATGCCGGCCGGCGGGAATATAGCGTTCGTTTCCCAGAGCGGCGCTTTGTGCACGGCAGTTCTCGAGTACGCCAAAACCGAGGGGGTCGGTTTTTCCAAGATGGTCAGTATGGGCAACAAGGCCGGAGTGACCGAGGTGGATCTTCTGCTGGTTTTAAAGGATGATCCCCAGACAAAGGTTATCCTGCTCTACGCGGAGGATTTATCGGAAGGCAGACGTTTCATTGATGTGGCGCGGGACATCACGGGAGAGGGGGACAGCCGCAAACCGATCATCGCCATTAAGTCGGGCCGGACGCCGCAGGGAGCTCGGGCCGCTTCGTCGCATACCGGGTCATTGGCAGGCAGTGATGAGGTTTACGACGCGATCTTCGCGCAAGCCGGTGTCCTGCGGGTGGATTCGGTGGATGAGCTTTTTGATTATGCCCGGGCCTTCGCGGACCAGCCGCTGCCGAAAGGGAACAGAGTGGCAATTATCACAAACGCGGGCGGACCCGGCATTATGGCGACCGACGCTTGCGTCCGCTATGGGTTGGAATTAGCGAAACTCAGGGAGGAGACAATCGCCGCCATGCGGCCGCATCTGCCGCCGACCGCTTCCCTGTCGAACCCTATTGATTTGATCGGAGACGCCCGGGAGGACCGTTACGAGGTGGTGCTGAAGGCGGTGGTGAAAGACCCGAACGTGGACTGCGTCATAACGTTGGCCACCCCGCAGGCGATGACCGATCTGGATAAAATTGCTCAAGTGGTAGGCCGCGCGGCCAAAGGGCTGGAGAAACCGATGCTGGCCTGCTTCATGGGGGTCATGGATCTTTCCTCTGGGGTGAATGCCTTGAAGGCCGAAAAGGTTCCTCATTACCGGTTCCCGGAAACGGCGGTCCGGGCCATGGCTCAGATGAGCCGGTATTCGCAGTGGATCGCCCGGCCGCGCACGCAGGTGAAACGGTTTCCGGTCGATAAAAAACAAGCCGAAGAGATCATTGCCCGGGCATATGGCCAGGGGCGGCAGACGCTCAATCAGGCGGAGTCTCTCGATATCCTTAAGCTTTACGGTTTCCCGGCCCCTGCTTTTTTGACCGCGCATACCTCCGCTGAAGCGGCGGCCGGTTCCCAGAAAGTCGGTTTTCCTCTGGCGATGAAGATACTTTCCGCCGACATTCTGCATAAGGTGGATGTCGGCGGCGTGCGGCTTGATCTGAAGAGTTCCGCTGAAGCCGGGATCGCTTTCGACGAGATGACCTGTAACGTCAAGAGATTAAGGCCTGACGCCAGGCTGGAGGGGGTTTTGCTCCAGGAGATGGTCCCGAAGGGCATTGAAATGATCTTAGGGATCAAGCGGGACCCGCGTTTCGGGCCTCTGCTCATGTTTGGTTTGGGCGGGATCTACGTTGAGGTTTTCCGGGACATCACGTTCCGGCTTGCGCCGATCAGAGAACTTGGGGCCCGCCGCATGATTGAGTCCATACGGGCGCGCAAAATTCCGGAAGAGTTCCGTGGTCAGCCGCCGGCCGACACAGAGAAACTGGCGGAATGCATAGAGAGGCTCTCCCAACTGGCGCTGGATTTGGAAGGGGTGGAAGAGCTGGATATCAACCCGCTGATCGTTTATCCGAAGGGGCAGGGGGTTCGTGTCGCGGACGCCAGAATTTTGCTCGCCTCCCCGCGCCTTGCGCCGGGAACAAACCGTTTGTAGAATACAGCCATGGCAATTTCGAAACCAAAGATCGCTTTCTTTGAGACCGAGCCCTGGGAAAGAGCGGTCATCCGGAGCGGCCCTTTAAAATCAGAGGCACGCTTGGTTTTTTATTCCAAGCCCATTCATGAAATTCCGCAGAAGGAAATCGCCGGGATGGATGCCGTCTCCGTCTTCATCTATTCCCGTCTGGATGCCCGGATCCTTAAAAAGATGCCCCGGTTGAAGCTTGTGGCCACCCGTTCCACAGGTTACGACCACATAGATTTGAAAACTGCGCGCCGGAAAGGGATCGTCGTGGCGAATGTCCCTTCCTACGGCGAGAACACGGTGGCGGAGCACACCTTCGCGCTGATCTTGTCCCTCTCCAGGAACGTCCATAAGGCCTATATGAGGACCTCAAGAGGGGATTTCTCGCTCGATGGGCTTCAGGGGTTCGATCTCAAGGGGAAAATCTTAGGAGTCGTCGGAGCCGGCCACATCGGCCTTCACGTGATCAAGATGGCCAAAGGTTTTGGCATGGAGGTGGTGGCGTTCGATGTCCGGCGCCAGTTGTTTTTGTCGGAGGTGCTTGATTTCCGGTATGCCGCGTTTGAAGAACTGCTCAAAGTTTCTGATATCGTCACGCTCCACACCCCGTACAGCCTCGCCACCCACCATCTGATCAACCGCCGGACGATCCAGCAGATGAAGAGGTGGGCTCTGCTAATCAACACCGCACGAGGCGCTCTCGTGGAAACGGACGCCCTCGTCTGGGCCCTGGATGAGGGGATTATCGCCGGCGCCGCCCTCGATGTGCTCGAGGGGGAGGATCTGATCAAAGAGGAGCGGCAGCTTTTGGCCGCCGATTTCTCAAAGGAGAAACTGATTACCGCTCTCAAAAACCATATTCTCCTTCATAGGGAAAACGTGGTCATTACCCCGCACGTCGCCTTTAATTCGAAAGAGGTCCTCCGCCGGATTGTTGACACGACGGTTATTAACATCCGGCAGTTTTTCCGGGGAACTCCTGCCAACGTTGTAAATCCCGCCCCTTAGGGGTTCCAGAAATTCACAGTCTCTATGATCCCGGTCATACACCGGGCCCACCCTATTTCTGTAAACTTCTATCCAGAGAAAGAAAGGGCCACTATTATGGTTCGGTGGGATGAAGGGATCGAGAGGGATCATGATATTTTGACGCATCAAGTCGATGCGCTGGAAGCGGCCCTGGCGGTGGATGTCACGGACGAGGACCGGAGAGTTGTGCTGGCATGGATTGTTCAGACCCTGTGGCCGGCTTTAGAGCTGCACCTGAGAAAAGAGGAGGAGGTCCTTTTCCCGGCGGTCCATCGCCTGATCGGCGAGAATGCCGGGGCGGTTACCTTGATGCAGGAGGAACACAAAGAATTAAGAGATGCGCACCGGCGCTTGGCGGAACTGCTTCAGGTCTATGAACACACAAATTGGGACGGGATCCGGCTGGCCGCCGAGTCGCTGATGGAAAGGTTGGAAGACCACAGGAAAAAAGAAAAGCGCCTCGTCCTGGATGTTCTGGAATACAGTTTAAAATCCAAAGAGCTGAAAGATCTTGTCAAGGAACTGGAAGAGGTAGCCCGCCGCGCCCACGAAGAGGAGGGGTGGCCCGCCACTATTTTGTACAACAAAAGGGCCGTCAGTCCTCCCGGGCGCGGTTTAAATGTTCCGGATGAAATAGGGTATGGAAGCGTTTCCCATGAAATAACAGCGGAGAAGCCATGAAAGAAAAAAGGTTCTGGTTCGGGATAGCCGTAATGGCGATGAGTGCGGCGGGTATTGTTGGCTTAAGTTGTTCGGAGGTTTCGGCGGAGGTCTGGAAGCGTGAAAAGGCCCAGTTGACCTACGCCCCGGAAGTTCCCCCTCCGATCACCCGAAAGAGCCCAGCGATCGTGGAGGTCTACTTGGATTCCAGCGTCAATGTTGCCGAAATAGGTCCAAACGCTCAATATCAGTTTTGGGGGTTTAACGGCCATGTCCCCGGTCCGTTCATCCGGACGAGAGTGGGGGACATGCTCGAGGTGCATGTCAGCAACACCGACGTTAGCGGGATGCCTCACAATGTGGATTTCCACGCGGTGACGGGGCCCGGAGGTGGGGCGAAAGTCACCACGGTTGTCGAGGGGGAGAAGCGGACGGTCTGGTTCAAGATGCTCCATCCAGGGCTGTATGTTTATCACTGCGCCGCCCCTCCTGTGATGGACCATATCGCCAACGGGATGTACGGCCTGATTCTGGTGGAGCCCAAAGGAGGGCTTCCGAAGGTGGACAAGGAATTTTACGTCCTGCAGAGCGAGTTTTACACCAAAGACCCGGCGGAAGGCCAGGAGCTTCTCGAATTTTCGCATGACAACGGCGTTTTGGAGCATCCCCGATTTGTCGTGTTCAACGGCCGGGAAGGGTCTTTGACGAACGAAGGAACACTTAAGGCAAAAACAGGGGATAAGGTCAGGATCTATTTCGGCAACGCGGGCCCGAACCTCATCTCCTCGTTCCATGTGATTGGTGAGATTTTCGACAATGTCTACCGAGAAGGGGATCTCGTCAGCCAGCCAGCCCACAGTGTACAGACGACGCTCGTGCCGGCGGGAGGGGCCACGGTGGTGGACTTCGGACTGGAGGTTCCTGGAACATACACTTTGGTGGACCACGCTATCTTCCGGATAGGCAAAGGGGCGGTCGGTTTCTTGGAAGCGGAGGGAAAACCCCGGCATGACATCTATGCGACCGAAGATGATCCGGAGCCGTGCGAAGGGTGTCTTGTCCATCCTTAAATGGAGGGGTAGGAGGACCGCATGATTGAGTGGGACAGCCAGCTGAGGCAGGAACATGACGACCTGGACGCGCAGGTCAAACTGCTGGAGCAGGCGTTGGCAGGCAAGAATGGCCCTCAATCCCGATGGGGGGCTCTCTCCCACCTGGTAATCCGGAGTCTTGGGCCGCATCTCGAACTCCATCTGAGGAAAGAGGAGCAGGTGCTGTTTCCTGCTCTTGAAAAGATCGCGGGAGGAGAGATCGAGGAGGTCCGGAAGCTGATTGAACAGCACCAGCAGTTGAGGGCCACTTTGAGGGAATTGGCGGACCAGCTGTCCGAGCCGCGCCGGGAGAATATCAATTGGCGGCAGGTAAGTGAATCCGGTGAAAAATTCATGCGGGCTCTCGGAGAACACGAACGCCAGGAAGAGCATATGCTCAAAGATGTTCTCGAAGCCAGCTTGAAACCGAGAGAGCTCATGAAGCTCGCGGAGGGGTTTCACCAGGTAACGTGGAAAGCTTTTCAGGAGGAGTTGTAGCGCCATGCGTATCGTTGTAGCGATTGCCGGGCCCGGGGGTTTTGCTCCCAAGACGGCAAGCCGTTTGAAGCAGAAATTAGTTCAGCGCGGATTAGGGGTTCAGCTTCTCAAAAGGAAAGAGGAGAAGGTTTCTCCGGAGACGGACGTGGTTTTGCTTTCCTGCTCGAATGAAGATGTCAACGGTTTGGCTCAGTGGATCGAGAGCGAATGGAACGAGCAATGGAACGGATGGTTTGCTTTGAATAGGAAAAAACAGAAAGGAGTAGAACAGGCTTAAGCTTTTATGCCAATGTTTTTAAAGACGGCTTCCACAGACCGGGAGCGGTTGAGAACGTAGAAATGCAAACCTGGGACCCCCGCCTTTAAAAGCCCTTCGCAAAGTTTCGTCGCCAGCTCGATTCCGTACCGCACCGCCCCCTCGTCGTCGTTCTCGTATTTCTTCAGGTCTTTATCCACCGCGGGCGGGATTGTCGAACCACAGAGCGAGGCGAAGCGCCTGACCTGTTGGGAAGAAAGGATCGGCAGGATGCCGGGCACGATCGGCGCGGTGATGCCCGCCCTGCGCGCGTGCTCCAGAAAATCGAAGAAATAAGCGTTGTCGAAGAAAAGCTGCGTGATGACGACGCAGCCGCCCGCCGCAAGCTTCTTTTTAAGATAGGTGATATCGGCTGCCCGGTCTTTTGCCTCCGGATGGACCTCGGGGAACCCGGTCACCGCGATGGAGAACCAGGGGTCTTTTCGGATCTCTTGGATCAGTTCGACGGATGATGTGAATCCGTCCGGATGGGGCTTGAAGTCAGGCTGGTCTTTCGGAGGGTCCCCCCGCAGTGCCAGGATGTTGCAAACCCCCATCTCTTTGAGCCTCGTTAAATTCGCTCGGATGCTTCCTCTCGATTCCCCGACGATATTCAAATGGCACATCGTTTCGACGCGGGACCTGTTCTTCAGGCGGTCGCAGAGTTCGAGCGTAAGGTCCCGCGTCGAGCCGGCCGCGCCGTAGGTCATCGAGAAAAAGGCAGGTTTGAACCGCTTGAGTTCTTCGACCGTGTCGAACAGTTTCTCTGACGCGTCCGGGGTTTTCGGCGGAAACAGTTCGAATGAAATCTCCGGTTTTCCTGAGAGGTAGAGTTGATCGAGGCGCATGAGGGGGATTATTTCGGATCTTGGGCGGAACAGGTTTTCTTCATCCGCCGGACGGAACGGACGATGGAGAAGGTGATGCCGCCGAAAAGAATGTAAGGGGTGCTCAGCAGAAGACCTAAGGAAAGCCCGAATCCGTTTCTCAAGCTGGCGGCGGCGGACGGGTCAGTTTGTCCGGCGGCCACCTCTGTGCACATCGGGCACGCGATCGCCGCCCCCGCCATAAGAATAACCAGGGCAAAAACAGATAAAACAAGGCGGGTAACGCCCGCCAGAAATCTGCCTGCGGGGATGTCTCCGAGGGACGTAGGTCGCCGCGAACGGGCATGGATTCCCGAAGGGAAGAGTGAGCGAGACCTTCGAGCGCAGTCCGGAGCGCAGGGCCGGACAAGCGACCTGAGGAGATATTCCCGCAGGCAGATTTCAGTGACCGTTGTTTTTTCCCGAGGATGTTTCATTGCCATTTCACCTGGTACAGCATCCAGTATACGACAACTCCGGTCACAGAGACATAAAGCCACAGCGGAAAAGTCCAGCGGGCGATTTTCTTATGGTCCGCGAACCGGTTACGGAGGGCCAGGTAGAGGGTTCGCAGGATCAGAGGGACGATTAAAGCGGCAAGGATTGTGTGCGTGATCAGGATGAAAAAATAGACCAGCCGGATGACTCCGGTCCCCTGAAAGCGGGTTGCCCCGTGAATGAAATGGTACGTCAGGTATGAGATGAGGAACAGCACCGAGACCAGGAATGCCGAACCCATCAGGTATCGGTGGAGCTGGATCCGGCCGCCGCGGATGGAGAGGTATCCTGCCGCCAGCAGCAGCGCGCAGGAGCCGTTGAGTAAAGCGTTGAGATGAGGAAGATGAGCCAGGCTCAACGAAGGATCTCGTTTGCCTCAAGGATAAGCGCTTGCACAGAGGCCGGATCGGAAGAGTCATAGGCGCCGACAATTTTTTCTTCCTGATCAACAAGGACGAACCGGATGTTGTGCATAAGAGGGTCCTTCCTTTCCGGCATCTCGGAGACAGCCGCGGTTGCCGTCCGAGGAGAAAAACCGGCGCATAACGCGAAGGAGAACAGTCCTGCGAGCACCGCGATCGCCGGCAAATGATGCTTCCGCATTTAGATATGGATCAGTGTCAGCCCCAGAAAAATCAGGAGGCCGGCCAGCCCGAGAAGGAAAAACGGGAAGACCGCAACGGCCCATATCGGTATGAATTTCTCGAACTTCATATGCATGAAATAAAGGCCGACCAGGGCCGTCTTTACCAGCGAGATTCCGAGGATGATGAGGGCGATCCCTGTCCTGGAGATCGGCAGATAGGAGACAAACGTTCCTGCCGCCAGCAGTGCGATAAGAAAAGCCCAGATGACGAGGTACTTTCCGTAGTTTGGAACCGCGTGTGTTTCAGTGCTCATATGAGGTACACCATGGGGAATAGAAAGATCCAGACGACATCCACGAAGTGCCAGTACAGCCCCGAGAGCTCAACGAGGTGGCCTTTCCTTTCGAAAAAATCCCTTTTCAGCGTCAGCGACAAAACCCACAGGTTTGCCAGAGCGCCGATCAGGACGTGCAGGCCGTGGATGCCGGTCAGCGTGAAGTAAACATCCCAGAACAGCCCCGTTCCAGGTAGGTGGCCGTGGTGGAACTTGACCGAATACTCGTAGCCCTTTACCCCGAGGAAGGCGCAGCCGAGCAGGATTGTCGCCAACAGAAACATCCGGAGTCTCCCGGTATCTCTGCGGTGCACCGCGGCCACAGACAGAGCCATGGTCATCGAGCTCGAAAGCAGGATAAAGGTGTTCACTGCCGCCGCCGGGACGTTCAATTCGTCGGCTGGATGGGGCCAGTGTGTGCCGGCGCGCAGCACGATATAGGCTCCCAAAAGACCGGCAAAGAACATGACCTCGGAGGCAAGGAACACCCACATCCCCAGCTTGGCGGTAGGAATGCCGGTTTGAGTTGTTTCCATCGAGTTTACGGCTATGGTTGAACTCATTTTAGATCACCTTATCGAGTGTCATCGTTATTAGGATAACAGGCAGATACATGATTGAAGCAAGAAAAAGCCTCCGGGCCGACACGTTGGATCGGGTCCAGGCGATTGCCAATCCAAAACCGAGGAAGGTCAGCCCACTGATCAGAGCGGTGAGAAAGTAAAGCCAGCCGGCTAGCCCGAATGCCGCCGGCATGAGGCTGACCGGGATCAGTGCGAGCAGGTAAAGAACGATTTGCCGGCTTGTCAGATCTCCATCCGGATCCACGATCGGAAGCATCTTGAAATCGGCTTTCGCGTAATCTTCCCGGTAGGCCCAAGCGATCGCGAGAAAATGGGGAAGCTGCCAGAGGAAGAGGATCGAAAAAAGTATCCAGGCTTCTATGCCGAAGGAGTTTCTTACCGCCGCCCAGCCGATCAGTGGAGGGATGGCGCCGGGAACCGCTCCCGCCAAAGTGCAGAGGGGGGATACCGATTTCATCGGCGTGTAAATGAACAAGTAGGACCCCGCTGTCAGCGCGGCCAGCCCGCCGGCAAGGGGGTTTGCCCCGAGAGAAAGGATCAAAAAGCCGGCAATCGAAAGCCCTATGCCGAAAACCAGCGCCGACCGGGGACTGAGGAGCCCCGAGGGCAGAGGGCGATGTTTCGTCCGATCCATCCGGCCATCTGCTTCCCGTTCCATCCATTGGTTGAGGGCTCCGGAGCCTCCGCCGACCAAAGCCGTTCCGAAAAAAACGGCCAGCAGGAGGTGGGCGTTAAAAGAGGCCAACGGTGCGGCGAAGAAAAATCCAAGCAGGCTCGTCAGGACGGCCAAAAAGGTCAGCCTTGGTTTGGTCAGTTCGAGATAAGCGCGCAGAGGCCTGCCCGTCATGAGTGTGGGCTGAAGCGGCCGGACGATAAAACGGTAGACGGAGGTGGCTAATACGGCGCAGGCGGCCAGAAGGAGGGCCCCTACCGCCACATGTGCGGTGGCTGCTCCGACTGCGGCCCCCTGAGCAAAGGTGGTTATTCCTAAGATAATCTGAGCCATCAGAAGCCAGGGAAGCAGGCGGGCCGTTCCCTGAAGAAGCCTGTTTCGGCGGTACTGCCGCAGGGTTGTCCCGGCAGTCCAGAGGATGCAGGCGGCCGCCGCGAAAGCCCCAGCGGCGTGGGCGCCGATAAGATCCGGCAGCCAGCCGACATGCCGGAGCGCAGCGCCCAGAATAAGTTGGAGGTAGACCGCCGCTGTGGTGAGAACAGCCATTTTTGCCAACTTCCGGCCTTCTTTTGAAGGCTGCAGGACCATCCTTTCAGACAGCCAGGCAGGGGACAGTGCTGTCGCCAGTATAACGAGCGTCGCGAAGAATGCTTGTCCCAGGCAGGCATGCGCTATCGAAATTTCATGAGGCAGCTGCAGAAGAACGGTCAATCCGCCCAGGATCCCCTGGAAGACCACCAGGGCGAAAGAAACCAGCGCCAGCCAGCGGATAGTGCGGCGCCGTTCAAGAAAGAGAATACAGAGGGTTTGGGTCAGCGTCAGCAGGCCTACCGTGGCGGCGATCACCCGGTGGCTGTGCTCGAAACGGATTCCTCCCACCATCGGAGGGAAGAGGCTCCCGTAAGAAAGGGGCCAATCCGGGACGGCCAATCCGGAGTCGGTGGAGGTCACAAGCCCTCCCGCCATGACCAGGATGAACCCGGCTGCCGCTGTTAACAGGGAGAACCGGTACAGAAAAAAGGAACCGCTTCTGCGCGGCTGAGAAACGGATGTCCGGCTGGAATCTTTCGTGAGTTCTGTTGTTGCCCGCGTGCTGCTCACCGAGGAGGGTTCCCCGAGGGTTTTTCCGTCTGGAGCTGCCAGTCCTTCTTCATTCCGGGCACGGAATATTCGTACGGCCCGCAATAAACGGTGACCGGCCCCGTGAAGTTGCCGTGAGGCGGGGGGGAAGGGGTGATCCATTCCAAAGTTGTGGCTTCCCAAGGGTTTTCCCCGGCCTTCTCCCCGCGGATCAGGCTCCAGAAGAAGTTCACCATGAAGATAAGCTGGGATGCCATCAGGCAGAAGGCGCCGATGCTCATGAGCTGGTTTAAATCTTTGAAATGGACGAGGCCGGTGTACTGGGTATAGTCGTAAATCCGGCGCGGCATGCCGCCCATCCCTAAGACGAACATCGGGAACATCACCATATTGAAGAAGATGAAGGTCGGCCAGAAATGGATTTTCCCGAGCAGGTCGTTCATTTTCCGGCCGAACATCTTCGGATACCAGAAGGTAATGCCGGCAAAGGCGCCGAAAAGAGAACCGCCGAACAGGACGTAATGGAGATGTCCCACCACGAAATAGGTGTCGTGCAGGTACATATCCACCGGCGCGGAGCCCAAGAAAATGCCGGTTAATCCGCCGATAACAAACATGGAGATGAATCCCAGCGCATGCAGCATCGGCGTAGTTATCCGGATGGAACCTCTCCAAAGCGTTGCCAGCCAGCTGAATACCTTGATGCCGGTCGGTACCGCAATCAGCATTGTCGAAATCATGAAGGTTGTGCCCAGCGCGGGATTCATTCCTGTCTGGAACATATGATGCGCCCAGACGAGGAACCCGACGGCACCGATGCCCACTGCCGAGTAGGCGATCGCTTTGTATCCGAAGATCGGCTTTCGCGCGAAAGTCGGAAGGATGTCGGATATGAATCCCATCGCCGGAAGGATCATGATGTAAACAGCCGGGTGGGAGTAGAACCAGAAAAGGTGCTGCCAGAGAATAGGCTGTCCGCCCGCGTGGGCCGTCAGAGGATCGCCGTTAATGATCATGCCGGCGGGGAGGAAAAAGCTGGTCCCGAGCGTCCGGTCCAGCAGCAGCAGGATCATGGCCGAAGCGAGCACCGGCGTCGCCAGCACGGTCAGGATCGCCGTGGTGAACAAGGCCCAGATGGAGATCGGCATCCTGTGGAAGCTCATTCCGGGAGCCCTGTGGTTGATGATTGTGGCGATATAGTTGACGCCGCCGAAGATCGAAGAGAAACCGAGCAGGATTACGCCGGACACCCAGCAGGTTTGCCCCATTCCAGATGTCTCTTTCAAACCGCTTAAGGGCGGATAAGCGGTCCATCCGGTCGCTGCTGCCCCCCCTTCCACGAAAAAGCCGAACAGGACGATAGCCGCCGCGGGAACAAACATCCAGAAGGAAAGCATGTTCAGCCTCGGGAAGGCCATATCCGCGGCGCCGATCTTCAGCGGGATCAGGTAGTTGCCGAAGGCTCCCACCAAAAGGGGAATAATCCCGAAAAAGATCATGATCGAGCCGTGCATCGTAAAGAGCATGTTGTAGTATTCAGGCACCATCACTCCGCCCGGCATTCCTTCTGGGGCGATCTTTTCCATAAAACCCAACGGGGCGCCCGGCCAGCCCAGCTGCCAGCGCATCAGCATCGCCAGCAGGCCTCCCACCACCATGAACAGGAGGGAACTGATGAGGAACTGGATACCGATGACCTTGTGGTCGGTGGAGAAGATGTACTTCCGGATAAAACCGGGTTTCTGATGAGATGCGCTACTCATTTGCCTTGGTCTCCCTCAGCCAAGCTTCAAAATCGATCAAAGGTTCCGTCTTCACAAATCCCTTCATGCGGTAGTGGCCCAGGCCGCATAATTCGGCGCACCGGATTTCGAATTCCCCAGCCTGCGTCGCTTCAATCCAGACCTCATTGTTCATGCCCGGCACGGCGTCCTGTTTGATCCTCAGCTCGGGTACGAAAAAGCTGTGGATGACGTCTTTCGATTTCACGTGGACCAGGACAGGCACGCCGACAGGCAGGTGGAGCTGGTTGATCGTCGCGATGTCATCCTCCGTGTTGAACTGGCTGTCGGGACCGGGGTACCGGACGTTCCAGACGAATTGCTCGCCCAGGAGCTCTATTTGCAGAGAGGTTGCCGGCGCGAATCTCGGGTACCGGATTTCGGCCCATACCTTCTGGCTGGCGACGGTCAGCAGCAGCAGAATGACGGCCGGTATCGCTGTCCAGACCACCTCAATCAGCGTGTTTCCGTGGAGGTACTGGGCTTTTTTCCCCGGTTTGGCCCGGTAGATCAGGACAAAGGCGAGCAAGACTCCCTGAACCAGGAAGAAAAAGAAGCCGGTAATCCAGACGATGACCCAGAAAAGCTGGTCAACCTGGTGGCCGTAGCTGGAAACATTCGGAGGAAGCCAATTCATGGAGGCGGTATCGGTCCTTGTATTGGCTTACTGGGCGGCCTTGAAGGCAAACGATACCTGCTTCGTTTCTCCGTCCGCCACCGTGACCGACTGGGTCTGCGCGCCGAGCTTCTCGTGCCATGCCGAGACCGTGTAGGTGCCGGCCGGAAGGTTTGCCAAGCTGAACGATCCGTTCGCGTCCGAAACGGCGAAAAACGGGTTGGTTGTCACCACCGCGTGAGCGTTCATCCAGGGGTGAACGTTGCACTTGAAGGAGATACCCTCCGGCTGATCGAAACTTTTGGAGATCTTCATTCCCTTTGTCGGTTGGGCGATGTTGAATTTTTTGTTGAGCTTCGGCTGGCAGTTAACGTTATGGAGGGTCGGGTCGTTGTTCACAATCTCCAGCGGTTGGCCGGCCTGGATCGCAAAAACGTGCGGTTGGTAAACACAGCCGGTTTGGTTCAGCACGACCGGGGTCTTCGGGGCGGGGTAGGTCCCAGGAGCGATCCCTTCCTTAATGTAGATGACGACGTTCTGGAGCTTTCCGCCATTGGCCAGCATCGATTCCTCCAAAACTGGGTCCTTGTGCTGCTGCTGGCAAGCCGGGTCGGCGTTCATCTTGATCTTCTGCATCGCGGGAGCGGTTCCATCAAAGGTGACTGTTCCGTTGAGGGATGAGGTTCCCGTCGCGGCGCGGGCTTCGGTCGCGGAACCGGCAGCCAATGCGGTCCCGGCGGCCAGTGCCAGCGCAAAAACAGTAAACCCGAACATGCTGAAACCGGACTTCGAAAGATTTCCCATGTGAATATCTCCTTAAGTTTTTAGACAGTTATAAGCGCGTGCTCAAGAGGGTAAAACGTTACTTCAAGATGAAATTGACCCAGTTCGAGTTGGAGCGGCGGCGTCCCTGTTCCTGGTTTCCGCCGTCCCAGACCGTCAAGCCGATCAGCGTTGCTTCGCGGGAATCCAGAGCGACCCTGTCTTTTAATGAGGATTGCAATGGACGCTTCAAGAGCAGCGTCCACTGCCCGTCCGCGTAAGAGGCCTCCGCCGTAAGGGTTTCTCCCTGGGTTTTACCCGTTTCCAAGTCTGCTGTTCCCTGAACGACAGCTTCCGATGCCCCGTTTTTACCGGCGGACCAGTAGCTGACATCGAGAGAAGGGGCGTCCTGGGAAGCTGGCCAGCTGCGCAGGGATCCGACGGTCCATTTCATCGCCCGATTCGGCATAAGAATAATGCCGAGCGCGTCCGGGGGCGTCTGGCGGCTTTCGTCCGGATCATCCCACTGAAGACGAAAGATAACCGCCTCCTCATTGTACATCGCCTGGACGGAAACCGCATTCACGCGGACAGGCTCGATCTGCCCTTCCTTGTAGAGCTGGTTGCTCATCTGCAGGTCGGTGCGGGAAACCTGGCTCCACACCGGGTCTTGCGCTGTTTCCGGCAGACGCTGGCTCCGTTTCGCCTCTATCGTGCGGTTCCAGAGAGGGGCCTTCTGCAGGGAATTTACGTAATAGGCCAAAGCCCAGGCATCCTCTTTCGAGGAGATCGCGTCGGCGTAGGAGGGCATCGGGGTTCCGTCAATGCCGGTCATGATTCTCGTGACAATCTCTTTCGGGCTTGATCCCCCCCTGTAGTTCCAGCCCTGCGTCAGGTTGGCGGGACGGATCGAGTTGCCCCAGTTATCCACCAGGGTCGCGGCGGACGGCCCGTCGCCGCGGCCGGCATTGCCGTGGCAGGAGGCGCATCCCAGCTGGGTGTACGACTCCTTCCCTTTGGCGATGCCGGCTTTTTCGGGACCGGGATCATTCCCAAAGTTGACGACTTCCGGTTTAGAGTTCTCTTCCAGGAAGACGGGGGCCAGGCTTTTAACGAAATACACAAGCTGCCAGCGGGTTTCTTCCGGAAGCCTTTGGAATTCCGGCATCCGGCTGCCCGGCAGGCCGTTGGTGATCGTGTTAAAGAGGTCCTGGTCGGTCGGGACCGTGCCGCTGGCGGTGGTCCGGAACTTGAAAACCCCTTCCGCGATATTTCTCGGTTTTGGGTCCATTTGCGCGGCGTCGGGGCCGTTCCCGGTGCCGGTTTCTCCGTGACAGCGGGTGCAGTTGGCGGCAAACGCCTCTTTGCCGGCCGCCAGATCGGGCGCCGGTTTGACGGGTGCCGTATCGGCGTAAGAGGGAATACTGCCGCTTGTCAGGATAAGCCACGCGCACAGGCCGGCGAAGGCCACCGCGGCCAAGCAGGAAGGCTTTCGCGCCATTCCCCGATTCGATTTTAGGAAAATTGCAGGATTCATGGAAAGAGCCCCATTCTAACCGATTGAAAAGCCCCTTTCAAGCTCAAGACAGGGAAGTTTCTCACAAATCTTTTTTCTGGAAGGTAGAATACGTTTTGACCGGAACAAAAGGGGAGACCTATGCGTTACGGAAAGCGAATTGCCGTCGTGCTGCTGATCCTTATCGGTTTAGGGATCTACCACAATAGCCTCCGCAATCCTCTTTTTTGGGATGACGAAGAGACGATCACCAAGAACGTTTTTGTCCAATCGGCGCGCTACATCCCTGAGATCTTCCGAAATTCTTACCACGCCGGTTCCGGTATCACGGTAGCCTTTTACCGCCCCCTGACCTCGCTGACTTTTTTGCTGGATTATCACCTCTGGAAACTCAAACCGTTCGGCTACCATTTGAGCAATATTCTGCTGCATACCGGGAATGCCATCCTGATTTTCCTCCTTTTCGGGATGATTTTCCGAAAAAAGAGGGTCGCCTTCCTTTCGGCGCTGCTTTTCCTGGTCCATCCTCTGAACAGCGAAGCGGTGAATTACGTTTCCAACAGGACCGACCTGCTGATGCTCTTTTTCTTCCTCCTTTCCTTTTGGAGTTATGTGGCCTACCGCCGGGAAGGTAAGATCCCTCTGCTGGCGCTTTGTTTCGCGGGTTACATCTGTTCGGTCCTTTCGAAGGAGATGGGTCTGGTTCTGCCGCTGTTTCTTTTGGCTTACGAAAGGATTGTCCATAAGCCTCTGGAGGTTTCCGCGCTTGCCGTGCGGACGGGCGGGACCACCGGGCGGGGAAAGATGAAGAAAATACGCCGTCTGGAGGCGAAAAAAAAGAGGTCGCTGTGGCCGATATTCCTGGTTTTCGCCGTGCTCGTTATCGGCTATGCCGTGCTGCGGCTGACCGTTCTCAACTTCACGAATGCCAACCTGATTACCGGCGGGCCCGGCAAAATACCGTTCCATAAAGATCCGGTTGTTCGGTTTCTCACCGTATCAAAAGGGTTTGCCATCTATCTGAGGCTGTTCTTTCTGCCTATAAACCTCCACATGGAGTATGACCGTCCCGTCATCCTTTCCAGATGGGATCTCTCCGGATGGCTGGCCGTAGCGATTTTCTGCGCCGCCGCGGCTTTGCTGTTTTGGTGGGGCAGGAAGGCAAGGGATCCGAAAGTGCTCTTCGGTGCGTCCTGGTTTTGTATCGGGCTCCTGCCTGTTTCAGGAATCATCGTTCCGATGAACAACACGGTCAGCGAACATTACGTTTACCTGTCGTCAGCCGGGTTCTTTCTCTGCGTCTCTGTCGCGGCGGTTAATCTCTATGAGCAGCTCCGCCTTCGATGGGCCCGTGCCGTGACGATTTCGGCGGGCATTCTCCTGGTTGTTTTGTTGGGCGCGATGACATTCCGGCAAAACCGGATTTGGTCCGACCCCCGAGAGTTTTTTCTCCATATCACAAGAGTAACGACAGGTTCTTTCCGCGCGAACAATAACGCCGGCATGGAATATTGGAAACGGGGCGACATGAAAAAAGCGGAGGAATACTTCAGGCGTTCGATGGAGATAAATCCCAATTACGCCGTTGCCGTTAATAACGTCGGCTACATTGAGGACACGCATGGGAACCTGGAAAAAGCGGAACAGCTGTACGTGAGAGCGGTTTGGCTGGATCCCACGTATTTATTGGCGAAAAGAAACCTCGCCAATCTTTACATCCGGATGAAAAAGTACAAGCAAGCGACAGAACAGATTCAGGATATCCTCAGGCGGTATCCTTACGACCAGCAGGCACGGGATCTGCTGAAGTACATCCCGTCCAAGCCGCCTTCAAGCGGCTGAAAACCTCAGCTGCCAATCAGTTTTGCCAGAGACGCGGTCAGCACGCCCAGATAAGTTCCAACGCAATTTCCAAGGATTGCCATTAACAGGGCGGCCGTCGCCAGCTTGGGATGATACGTTGCCCCGACGATCGGGCCGGAGATGACTCCTCCAATGCTTGCTTGGGAGGCGGAAGCGATCAGTCCGAGCGGCGCCCGAAGAAAATAGCCGCCGATCAGCAGAAACATCCCATGGATTCCGATCCAAACCAATCCCAACGACAGGAAGACCGGCGTTTCGAAGATAGCCCTGAGGTTGCCCCGAGCCCCGATCGAGGTGAGCAGAAGGAAAAGGAGGAACGTTCCCGTCCGGGAGAGAAGCGGTGTTTTAAGGGATGCGATCGGCAACAAAGAAATGAAAATTCCAGCCGAGGTAATCAGCAGGATTGTCCATGTGGAAGAGGTGATCACCTGGCCGACCGTTGGCAACCAACCCGCCACGCTCTGCGCTCCTAATGACACCCCTACGCTTAACAAAATAACAACTGTGATTTGAGAGATTAGGGCAAAGGGCGGCCCCATCCGAGCATCGTCAGGAGGCGGCGCGGGCAAGGTGTCCCGCCCTAAGGCGGGACGAGCGCTGCCGGATGTCGAAGTGAGGACCGCCTCGCTGGGGCGGTCCGAATGGTGATCGGACGGGGCGCCCGATGACCTCGACATCCAGCGGTCCCAGCGGTTTTGCTGGCTTGATCCCCAAATCAGCAGCGCCATCCAGCTATACGTTATCAGCGCGTCCACCACGATCACCGGGCCCATGAGAGAATCGGAAGTACCGAGGGCTTCCTTTACTGCTACCAGATTTGCCGATCCTCCGATCCAGGTGGCCGAAAGGGCTCCAATGGCGGCCCACGAGCCGGACGGAAGGATCCCTTTATGGAACTGGAAGCTGATAAGTCCGCCGACGATTGTCCCGGCAGCCCCCAAGCCCATAAGCAAAAACGATAATCGGCCCAGACGGACGATTCCTTTTAGGTCGGCAGGGATGAGCAGCAGAAGCAGGCAGACCGGCAGCAGGTGGCGCGAGAAAAAAGGGTAAAGCGGGTTCGACAACGGCAGCCAACCGGCCGTTGCGGCGGCCATCGGGATCATATAGCACCAAAACGGTAAAGGAAGAAAGCCGAAGAGCCGGGCTGTAAAGGGATGTTTTTCCAGTTGGTAAAGAACCGCCACCAGTCCGGTCAGGATGGCCAAGAGAGCGAAAGGGGAGGTCATTTCGGTTGGCGGCTCAAAAAGGAACCGGCTCCGGCCGCGTCGCTGCGGACGGTTAAGACAGGGCCTTTTGCGGTGAAGCCGGGCGAGCAGGCGGGAGAGCGGACGAGAAATGCCGAATCGAGGTCGATGAACCGGAACGAATTCGTTCCGCAGGCCAGATGGACGGAAGGAGAAAGCCCCAGCGCTGATTCGGCCATGCAGCCGATCATGAGACCGGTTGCTCCCCTTTTTGCCGCCCGGATGATCTCCAGGGCGCCCAGAAGTCCTGATTTTGCCAGTTTAACGTTTACGACAGCCACCGTTTTTTTCCGGATCAGCTGTTTGGCTTCAGCGACACTGCGCGCTGACTCATCGGCCGCCACCGGTATGCCTGTTTTCCTCTGGACCTCGGCGAGCCCTTCCCTGTTTGAGCGGTGGACCGGCTGCTCAAACAGCCGTATGGGGACTCGTTCCTTTCGCAGGGAGAGGCAAAGATTTTCCGCCTCCCGGACGCTGAACCCCTGGTTTCCGTCCATCAGGAGGTCGGCTTTTGGAAGAGCCCGGTGGACGGCGATCACCCGGCGGAGATCCTCTTCCGGATCTCTGCCGGCAACTTTAATTTTGAAATGCCGGAATCCCATCTGGTACGCTCTTTGCGCAAACCGTACCGCTTCGGAAGATTTCCAGGCCGATACGGTCAGGCAGGTCCGGACGCAGGAGATTTTTTTGTGCCTGGGTTCTCCGGATTTAGCGGCAAGCCAGCGCCACAAAGGGATCCGCCGGTGCCGCGTCCAGGCATCCAGCAGTGCGCATTCGAGCGCCCCGGCCGCAGCCGGGTGATCAGCGGAGATTTCCCATGCCCGTGTGATTAATTGCTCGATCGCGGAAATTGGCCTGCCGGCGAACTCTTTTTTAGTCCGCAGCAAGACCGCCGTCATTGCGGACGGGGTTTCCAAAGGCCAGGCCAGCGATGAGGAAGCTTCTCCGTAGCCGGTTGAGCCGTCCTTAAGGCGGACTGTGATGAGAAGGTTCCGGCTGATGTTTTTTTCTCCCAGCGAGGTGATGAACGGCCGGCGCATAGGCACGTTCAGCGGTGTCAGGTTAATCTGTGAAATGAGGGAAGAGGTCATCGCTTACCGGGCTCGTCTGGGTTTCCCCCAGGGGTTCATCGGGGTTCTGGGCCGGCGGTTCATCAAGGTAAGTCCCATAGGAGATTTTCCGGACGCGAGTTTCTTTTTGAAGGCGCTCTGAAAGAAGGATTCGACGCACTCGCTGGCCGGTGCCCGGCCCCTCGATCACCTGGCCGTCTCCGATATAGAGCATCACATGAGTTACCTTTTGCGGGTCTGCCGGATCGTGCAAAAAGACGAGATCTCCCGGGGAAAGTTTTTCCGGCGGGATCGCGCGCGCCTGCATCCATTGTTCATGGGCATCCCGCGGGATTTCCAGGGCGTTTGCCTGATAGACGAGACCGATGAGCCCCGAACAGTCTACCGTTCTTTGGGGGGGAGCCGAGACCTGCGGGTTATGGGCGGACCGGCCGCCCCAGTAGTAGGGGTCGTTTAAAAAAAGGCGCGCTGTTTTAACGAGTCTGCCGCGGAACGTTTCAATATCCTGCTGGGTTTCCGTCAATTTATTTAGAAGGGTGATTTCTTCCCGGCGGATCCAGCCTTCAGAATCATCCAGAAGGCGCAGTTTCCACCAGCCTCGTTTTTCTTCGTTGATTCCAACGAGATAGGTGCCCAGGGACAGAATGAAACAGATCTCGGCGTTGTCCGCAGGGTTTTTCCGGACCGTTCCTGATTTGGCGGTCACAACGATGTTTGGGAGCCATCTGTCGTCCGGATCGTCGGGTATAATGGCGGGAAGCCTGACCCATCCGGGGTATCCTTGCCAGCGTTCATGGTGGGTCCATTCCGCCTGGCCCTCCGCCTCGACGCGTCCCCAGCCGGATTTTCTCTCCAGCAGAAGGACCCTGTCTCCGTAAAGAAGCTGGCTTTCTTCGAGCGGATCATGATCGAGAGTCAGTCCGGGCGGGCCCGGCTCCTTCCGCAGATCGGCGACCGGGACGTTTACCCGGGACCATTCCTGTTCTATCTCCGGTGCTGCGTGGACGAGACAGATCGCGAGAAGGATAAAAATTAAACCGAAGATCGGGGCGGAACGCATATCTTCCATTATAATAGGAGCGTGCGATTACGAGTCTTTTTCTGTTGCATGGCGGCGGCCTTAAGCCTCACCGCGGCCGTTACAACCTCTGCGGCGTTCCTGACGGTATCGTCCGCCGTTGCGGAAGCCGCCTCTATCGAGCAGTTTTCCAATGAGGAAGTGATCCTTCTTCACTCCATTCTGGGGCTGCTCAAACCCTTGGTTGAGGAGCGAAAAAAAGCCGGCACGGCCCCTCTGCTGACCTTCAAAGAGCTCTACGCCCCCTTGAAACCCGAGCAGCGCGTTTTTCTCGACCAAATCCGGGCTTTGGAACCCAAGAACCTGGGCGGCGCCAGCCGCAAATTACCACTGCCGTCATCGGAGGACCGGTTCATTCGGCTCGATAACCAAATGGTTTTGCGTGACGGTACAGCGACAGCGATAGACACGCAGTATCTTCCGGATATGGTTTACCGGGATTATCAGCGGATGATGGTTGCCATGGAACAGGAACTCGGCAAGCGGCTCCTGGTGGAGTCCGGCTACAGATCCCCCGCCTATCAACTCTACCTTTTCCTCTTTTATATACCGAAGCACGATTACTCGATCCGGGAAACCAACCGGCACGTCGCTCTTCCCGGCTGCAGCGAGCATGGGAGCCCGAGTTGCCAGGCGATCGATTTCATCACGCCGAACGGAATTAATGGGGAAGAGCGGATCGAAGAATTTGAAGAGATTCAGGAGTACACCTGGCTTCTCAACAGGGGCAAAGAGTTCGGTTTCCACCTGTCTTATCCTCGGGGCGGTCCGTCGGCCTACGAACCGTGGCACTGGAGTTGGTCCGGCACCGAGGCAAAATCTCCGTGACCGGCGGCAACGGGAAAGGTCCTTTAGTCGAAGACGCGATCGCCGCGACGCAATCCCGCAAGGGGTCCTTGCGCCGGTCTCTGGGGCTTCTGGACGCGACCGCCTTGGTGGTTGGATGCACCATCGGCGTGGGAGTTTTCAGGGCCGCGGCGTCGGTGGCGAAACATCTCCATTCCAGCGGTCTTATCTTTCTGGTTTGGGTGGCGGGGGGCTTGATCTGCTTCTGCGGAGCCCTCTGTTACGCTGAACTCGGAGCCGCTTATCCGAAAGCGGGCGGGGATTATGTTTATTTGACGAAAGCGTACGGCAGGATCGCCGGTTTCCTTTTTGGCTGGACGAAGCTGTTTATTGAACGGATCGGCACGATTGCGATACTCGGGTTTGTCTTCGCCGAATATCTGGGGTTTCTTTTCCATTTCAGCCAGCAGGAGACGAAGGTGATGGCGACCGCCGCGATCATCTTCCTCACAGCCGCCAACGCCATAGGTGTTCATGTCGGCAAGAGGATACAGAATTTTCTTACCGTCTTAAAGGTGCTTGCCCTGACGGCCATTATTGTGGTCGGTTTGGCCGCAGGGAAAGGGAGCGTCGACCTTCTCCAGCCGGTTTGGCCGTCCCAGCCGGAGAGGGGACTGCTCGCCTCTTTCGGTGTGGCGCTGGTTTTTGTTCTCTGGACTTACGGCGGTTGGGCCGACTCGACTTATCTGGCGGAGGAGATCAAGCAGCCGGAAAAGAACATTCCCCTTTCAATGCTGTGGGGATTGGCGCTGATTACCGGGCTCTATCTGATTGTGAACATGGTCTACATGCTCTATATCCCTTTGGCTGAAATGCCCCAAAGGCCTTTGGTAGCCGCGGAGGTGATGCAGGCGGCCCTTGGCCCGATAGGGGGGAAGGTTACCTCTCTTATGGTGGCCTGTTCGGCTTTCGGGGCGCTCAACGGGATGATCATTACCAGCAGCCGGATACTTCTGGCGGTTGGAAGGGACCATCCTCTTTTCGGGCAGCTGGCCCATATCCATCCGCAGTTTGCCACGCCCATCTGGGCGCTGACGTTTAACACGGTTGTGGCCTCTCTTCTGGTTTGGTTGGGCACATTCGAGCAGATCGTGACCTATTCTACCGTCGTCATCTCCGTTTTTTTCGCGATGGGCGCTTTTGCTGTTATTCTGCTGCGCTTGAAAGAGCCGAAAACACCGAGACCTTACCGGGTGTGGGGATATCCGGTCACGCCGCTTATTTTCGTGGCGGCGACCGCTGTTTTTATCGTGGACGTGGCGGTGATGGAGCCGAAAGCGGCGGTTTTCGGTTTTGGGCTGCTGGTTTTGGGTTTTCCTCTGTATGTCTGGTCGCAGGCGTTAAGAGGGGCAGGGGGCGGGAGTTGGGGGGCATAATGAGGCGGCGGGCGAGGGTCAGTGGCCGGATTTCAGGGATGGCCCTCCTTCAAATCCTTCTGATGTTTTTCCCGTGCCCCGTGTCTCTTGCCCCGGATTTTACTGCCTCGGCCTACGCGGCCATCATCTCTGCGCAGGAGTTTGCCCGTCTGCGTGAGCAGATGGTCAAAACGCAGATCGAGAAACGCGGTGTTCGGGATTCCCGCGTCTTAAGCGCGATAAGGAAAGTGCCGCGGCATCTTTTTGTGCCCGAGACGTTCCGCAGCGTTGCTTACATGGACCAACCTCTGCCTATCGGCGAGGAGCAGACGATTTCCCAGCCGTATATTGTCGCGCTGATGACTGAGCTGGCCGAGATCACAGAGGGGGAAAAGGTCCTCGAAGTCGGGACGGGGTCCGGTTATCAGGCCGCTGTTTTACTGGAGATGACCAAAAGGGTCTATTCGATCGAGATCAACCCGAAACTGGCCGAATTCGCGAGGAAGAATCTCAGGAAGGCCGGCTACAGCCGGGTCAGAACTATTGTGGGGGACGGTTATCAGGGTTGGCCGGAGGCGGAGCCTTTCGACGCGATCCTTGTCACAGCCGCGCCGGACCATATTCCGCAGCCGCTTTTGGACCAGCTTGCGGAGGGAGGGGTGCTGGTGATCCCGGTCGGCCGCAGTCGGAGCGTCCAGACGCTGACGAAGATCCGAAAAAAAGAAGGGGAGATCATCACCGAAAGGTCTCAGCTCGTTTCTTTCGTTCCTTTGATCCGCAAGAGAGGCAGGTTGCAATAGGCCTCGCTGTTTTTTGCCGTTTGAAACGCAGGAGGATACCGTGATGAACCGCCGCGTTCTCTTTAGTGCCGTTCTTTTTTCGCCTCTCTTTCTTGGGGGGTCTGCGCCTGGTGTTGGAACTCCGTTTGAAAGGGCCTTTGAACTGACCTATGAAGTCCACGTGGATTCGATACCTTCTTCCGCCAAGGAACTCAGGGTCTGGATTCCTCTGGCCGCGTCGGATGATCGGCAGAAGATCAGCAAACGGGTCATTAAGACCTCCGTTCCGTACAGGGTGACGAGAGAAAAAGAAAACGGCAACGACGTTCTTTATCTGGATATACGCAACCCGCTGCCGGCCTCGCTGGATTTGACGGTCGAGTATGAGGTGGATGTGCGGGGTCAACGGGTTCTCTTGAAAGCCGCGCGGTCGGGGTCCTCATCGCTGAATCGCCGGATGGGTTTCTACCTGAAGCCGACCCGTTTTATGGTGATTGACGACCGGATCAAATCCCTCGCGCAGTCGGTGACGAACGGCGCTGTTACTCCGGCCCAGAAGGCTGAGCGGATATACAACTACGTGATTGAACGGATGAGTTACGACAAGGAGATTCCGGGTTGGGGAAAGGGAGACACGTTGAGGGCCTGCGAGGTCGGGGCGGGCAACTGCACCGATTTCCACTCCCTCTTTATCTCATTAGCCCGCGCTTCCGGCATCCCCGCCCAGTTTCAGATCGGGCTGCCTTTGCCGGATAAACAGGAAGGGGAGATTCCGGGTTATCACTGCTGGGCCCTGTTTTATCTGGAGGGGGTTGGTTGGGTGCCTGTGGACGCGTCGGAAGCGTGGAAGCATCGCGAAAAAGCAGGATATTTTTTCGGGACCTATGATCCTAATAGGCTGGCGGTCAGTACCGGGCGGGACATTCAGCTGAGGCCATCGCCCGCCAATGGGCCGCTGAATATCTTTTTCTTCCCGCACGTCGAGCTCGATGGAAAACAGGTGGAAAAGGAAAAAATAAAAACGAAGTTCAAGTTCAAGAACATCGTAAAAAGCTGAACAAAAGGAGATCAGAATGAGTAACCGGACCCTGTTGGCCGCGCTTCTTGGAATAAGCGCAGTGACCGTGTTAGCCTCCGGCTGTCATACGATGGAAGCGCACAAGAAAGACGACGCCTGCTGCGCGCCGACCCAAACGCAACAGCCAGTATCTGGGCATGAGCATGGCGGTAAAGAGCATGGCGGCAATTAACTGTATGATAAAAAAGGAGGCACTATTGATGAACCGGTTTGTCATTCTTTTGTTCGTGGTTCTGGGCTTGACTGTAATTCCCGCAGGGCTTTCTTTCTGCGCCGAACCCTCCGCCGAGCAGCTCAGGGAGACGATCCGGCAGTACATCCAGAAGCAGGAGCAGGCCACCGGCGGTTTTACCGTCTCTGACCCAAAGGAGAAAGGCATGCTCAGAACGCTGTCGCTCATCCAGGTGCATGAGAGGGTCGGCAAAACGGGGGATTACTATTACTCCTGCACAGACATGCAGGATAGTGCCTCCGGGGATAAGCTGGATCTTGATTTTGATATTTCAGACGGAGGAAAAGAGCTGAAGGTTGTAGCTGTCCGGATCCATAAGGACAACGGCAAACCCCGCTACACCTACGGTGACAACGATCAGCTGATTTCTCTTTCCGAGTAAGAGGGTCTAGAGGGATGCCCACGGCGACAACAGAAAAAAAGGTC
Organism: uncultured Planctomycetia bacterium; assembly: GCA_964373715.1. Classification (GTDB taxonomy): domain Bacteria; phylum Omnitrophota; class Gorgyraeia; order 1-14-0-20-64-10; family 1-14-0-20-64-10; genus CAMTXI01. The sequence continues at coordinate 143,563 of CAYJVR010000002.1, forward strand.
CATATTCCGCCGATGGACCGGCACAACCAGGAGCTTGTTTCCAACGTTCACCCGTCCGATTGGGTGAATCCGGAACCTTCCGGGCGCTACCATCTGGTTGTGATCGGAGCCGGCTCCGGAGGGATTGTCACGGCTGCCGGCGCCGCAGGTTTGGGGGCTAGGGTGGCCCTGATCGAGAAGCAGTTTCTGGGAGGGGACTGCCTGAATGCTGGCTGCGTCCCCTCCAAGTGCGTCATTCGGGCTGGCCGCGCTTTTGCCGACGTCCGGGATGCCGGCCAGTTCGGCATCCGTGTTCACGGCGTCGCCGAGGCGGATTTCCCGGCAGTGATGGAGCGTATGCGCCGGTTGCGCGCCCAGATCAGCCATCACGATTCGGCAAAACACCTGCAAAGCCAGGGGATAGACGTTTACCTGGGAGCCGCGAGGTTCAGCGGCCCGGATACCGTGGAGGTGGGCGGTAAAACCCTCCGCTTTAAGAAGGGGGTGATCGCCACCGGCGCCCGGGCCGCCGATCCGACGATCCCGGGATTGGCGGAAGCAGGCTATCTGACCAACGAAACGGTATTCTCTCTCACCGAACGCCCAGGCCACCTGGCGGTGATCGGCGGCGGGCCGATCGGCTGCGAGCTGGCGCAGGCGTTCCAGCGTTTGGGCTGCCGGGTGGCGATATTTCATACAGGCAATCACATCTTGAACCGGGAGGATGCCGACGCGGCCGGGATTGTCCAGCAGGTTTTCCTGCGGGAAGGAATACAGATGGTTTTAAACGCCAAGATCCTCGGCGTTGATAAGAAAGGTTCGGAGAAAGCGATCCGGTTCGAGTCCGGCGGAAGGCCGGGATCTCTGGTATTTGACGAGATTTTGGTCGGTGTCGGCCGGACGCCGAACGTCGAGGGGTTGAATCTGGACGCGGCCGGCGTTAAATGCGATAAGAAGAACGGAGTTGTTGTCAGCGACCGCTTGCAGACCGCAAACCCAAAAATCTACGCTGTCGGCGACGTTTGCATGGCCTATAAATTCACTCATGCCGCCGATGCCGCCGCCCGGATTGCGATAGAGAACACGCTGTTTCCGAATCTGGGGTTTATCGGCAATAAGAAACTCTCCGGTCTGGTGATGCCCTGGTGCACCTACACCGACCCGGAGATTGCCCATGTCGGCATGTACGAGAGGGACGCCCAGGGGAAAGGGATTCCGGTCGCAACCTTCGTTAAGAAATTCAGCGCGGTCGACCGGGCCGTCGTCGACGGAGAGCAGGACGGCTTTGTGAAGGTTCACGTCCGCAAGGGGACCGACAAGATCCTCGGGGCCACGGTCGTGGCCAGGCACGCCGGGGAGATGATGAACGAGATTTCCTTGGCGGTCGTCAAAGGGATCGGCTTGGGGGCTCTTTCAGGAGTGATTCATCCTTATCCGACCCAGGCGGAGGCGATCCGGCAGCTTGGTGATGCTTATAACGCGACCTTATTGACCCCTCGGGCGAAAAGCCTGCTGGCCGCATGGCTCAAATTCGCACGGTAAGACCATCTCATGGAAGAGGATAAGAAATGCGGTTTTTAAAGAAGGTACTTCTTATCGGATTGATTGCCGTGGTCGCCTATTTCGGCTGGAAATACCGGGCTAGCATCAGCCCGGAGGCGATCCGGGGCTGGATCTCCCGATTCGGATTGGCCGCCCCTTTTATTTATGTGGCGCTCTACGCGCTCAACACGGTCACCCTCCTGCCGCCGATAGCGATCCTGTCGTTCACGGCGGGTCTTGCGTTCGGGAAGGTGGTCGGTTTTGCGGCGCTGATGGCCGGAGCGATGACCGGAAGCACGGTCACCTTCTTCATTTCCCGGAAGCTCGGCCGGAGTTTCGTGGAAAAGCGCCTTCAGGGGAAGTTCAAATCGCTCGATGAAAAGATGGAGAAAAAAGGGTTCGCCACGGTGCTTTTTTTCCGGGCCGTGCCGATTGTTCCCTATGAGGTGCTGAACTACGTTCCCGGTCTTTCCCGTATCCGGTTCCGAGATTATTTCCTCGGAACTTTCCTTGGATTGATCCCCGGGGTTGGAATTTCGGTCTTTTTAGGAGATTCTTTAGCGACGATCAAATCAAACCCGAAAAATTTTATCATCGGTTTGGCGGCGATGGGTGTGATAATTGCCGTTCCCATCCTCTATCTGAAATTCAGGAAGAAACCGGAATCCCCCTGATATAATCAAAGAACCTTGATGGTTCAGCTCCGGAGCAGACAATGAAAATGAAATTTACAGCGTGGATGTCGGCCGGAATTCTCTGCGGTTTAAGCGCCGTGCTTCCCACGGTGCACGCGGCGCAGTTCAGCCACACGCAGTTGGACGAAGTCCTCAAAACGTACGTGAAAGACGGCCGGGTGGATTACAAAGCTTTGAAGATGAGGCAGGTGCGTGCCGACAGCGCGGGGCCGTTGTCCGACTACGTTGATTCTTTGGGCCGCGTGCCGCAGGCCGACTACGACGCCTGGAGCGAGACCGACAAAATCGCTTTCTGGATCAACGCCTACAACGCGATCACGCTTCAAATAGTTCTGAACCATTACCCGATCACAAAGATGCTTATTCCGGCCGGGATCCCGTTCCCGACCAACAGCATCCGGCAGATCCCGGGCCAGTGGGACAAGATCACCCATAACATCATGGGCAGGAAGATGACGCTGAACGACATCGAGCATGGGACGCTGCGGAAACTGTTCAAAGAACCGAGGATCCACATGGCCCTCGTCTGTGCGGCGAAAGGATGCCCCCCTCTGCGCGGCGAAGCCTATGAAGGGAGCCGGTTGAGCGAACAACTGGATGACCAGGCCCGCGCCTATCTCTCCAGTCCCGCGGGATTCAAGCTGGACACCGTCCGCAAGAAGGTTTCTCTCTCCGCGATTTTCCAGTGGTTTTCGGAGGATTTCCTGAATGTTTACGGAGACCCGAAAGAGCCGAAATGGCTGGCCGATAAAAAACGGGTTGTTATCGCTTTTGCGTCCAAATACGTTGGTCCGCAGGAGCGGGAATTCCTGAAAAAAGAGAATTACCAAGTGTCCTTTCTATCGTATGATTGGAGCCTGAATGAGCAGTAAAAATTCACAGTCGGCTGGCTTGTGACCTGAAGGAGGCGGTTTTTCGATGGAATTGACCGAGAGGAGCACCGTTTCCCTGCCCAAAACCGTCGAGTGGCAGAAAGAGGGCGTTCATATTTTTCTTGATCCTGAGACGCCTCACTGGCTAGCGGCTGATTCCAGAGGGGCGCAGATCATGAGCTGGGCCAGGGGAGAGATGCCGGTCGGCCGGATCATTCAGCGTTATTCGGAGGCGCACGGGCTCGATACGGCGAAGAGCTGGCTTCACGTGACCGATTTTCTCTCCGCCCTTCTGCGCTCCGGTTTCGCCCGGACTGAACTGGTCGCCCGGGCTCCTTACCTCGGACGAGCCGCCTACGCCCGCCCGACCGGCTTAAAGGAGCTCTGGTTCCATACCAACAACATCTGCAATCTCTCTTGCTCCCATTGTCTTGTCAGTTCCGCCCCCTGGGTGCAGGACTGGGGCCTGCCGACAGACCGGTTCCTTTCTCTCGTGGATGAGGCGATCGAGCTGGGGGTGGACAGATTTTACTTCACCGGCGGCGAGCCGTTCATGCGCAAGGATATCTTTCATCTGATCCGCACCGTTACCGAGACGAAGGGTTGCGAGCTGATCATCCTGACCAACGCTACGCTGTTGAAAGGGGAGAAAGCGGAAGGGGTCAAAACCCTCAATCGCCAGAAGGTCCGGTTCCAGGTCAGCGTGGACGGCGCCTCCCCTGAAACCAACGATCCGATTCGAGGCAAGGGGTCGTTCCAGTCGGCGGTGGAGGGGTTAAGATACCTGGCTTCGCTCGGGTTCGAGACTTCCATCACAACGGCGGTGACCGGCACCAACCTGCAGGACCTGTTGGGGATCACCCGGCTTGCCCGGGAACTCGGCGTCAAAACCCAGCATTTGATGTGGCTCCATAAGCGGGGACGGATAGTGGGCCGGGAGGAGGTGGCTGCACCTGCTGCTGTGGCTGTCGCCGCCGGCGGGAACGGTTCCAAATCCCCCGGTTGGGCCGATGGCCATCAGAGAAAAATGAAAGCCTTTTCAGGTCAGACCGAGCTTGGATTTCCGGAATCGCAGCAGCTCATTGATGCGGTCCGGAAGGTAAAGGTTTTGGCGGATGAGCTGGGTGTCACGGTGGACAACCTCGAGTCGATCAAATTGAGGGTCAACTCCCGTCCCGGTGTAAAGTACGACTTAGGAAATGCCTGCTGGGATTCTCTCTGCATCTATTCGGACGGGAAGGTGTATCCTTCCGCGGCGATGGCCAATTTCAAGCCGCTTATGCTGGGCTCGCTGAAAGAAACCCCCTCTTTAAAAGAGATTTGGCAGCGGTCTCCGGTCGCCGAAGCGTTCCGGCAGGCCTCCGTCAACCGGAAGGCTCACCTGGCCGATGATCCGCTTCGCTACCTCACAGGCGGTGGAGATTCGGAGCACAGTTTCTTTTTTAACTTAAACGGCGATTCGGAATCCGGGACGATTGCTCCCGAGAAGATCCTCGACATTCTGTCGGGTCCCGACCCGTACTACCCGGTTTATCAGGCGATGATCCAGGATGCGATCTGGGAAATCGTTCTGCACAAACGGGACGCGGTCAACCGGAAGTCTGGCTACGATGCCCCGCGCGTCCTGCACGCGATGGGGGACGGAGCGATACACTGCGCTACCGACGATTTGGCGATCACTGGAGAGATCGATGTGAGGACCCTGCACTCTAACTGTGTTCTCGCGTTCGACGTGGACAAGCCGAGAAAGATGGTGCGGGAGTTTTACGGCAAGGCGGCCGAAACGCCGCAGGCCGAGCTTTGCTGTCCCACGAAGTTCGACGATTCCGCGATCGCCCACATCCCGAAAGATGTGATCGACCGGTTCTACGGCTGCGGTTCTCCGGTCACCTCCGGCAATTTGAAAGAGGGAGAGACCTTTTTGGATCTTGGCTCGGGCGCCGGGATAGACTGCTTCATTGCCGCCAAGCTCGTCGGCCCGAAGGGCAAGGTGCTCGGGATCGATATGACCGATCAGATGCTGAAGGTAGCTGAAGAAAACAAGCCGATCGTCGCAAAGAATCTCGGCTATGACGTGGTGGAGTTCCGAAAAGGATTTCTCGAGACGGTTCCGGCTGACTCAAAAAGCGTTGATCTGATTACCTCCAACTGCGTGATCAATCTTTCGCCGGACAAACCGAAGGTTTTCTCCGAGATCTGGCGGATCTTGAAGGACAACGGACGGACCGTGATCGCCGATATTGTCTCCGACCGGCCGGTGCCGGCCCATCTGAAGGTCAATCCCCAGTTGTGGGGCGAGTGCACCGTGGGGGCTCTGACCGAAGAGGAATTCCTGGCCCATCTTCAGGAAGCCGGTTTCTACGGCCTCTCGGTCTTGAAGAAGGTCTACTGGAAATCGATCGACGGCTACGATTTTTACTCGGTCACGGTGGCCGGCTACAAGTTCGAAAAGACGGCCGGCTGCACGTTCATCGGGCAGAGGGCGATTTATCTGGGCCCGATGAAATCGGTCATGGACGAGGAAGGGCACCTGTTCCCCCGGGATGTGGAGGTGGAGGTTTGCACCGACACCGCGGCGAAGCTCTCGAAGCCGCCGTACGCCGGCTCGTTCACTGTGATCCAACCGGACGCTCAGCGGATCTCTGTGACCGCGAACATGCAGTCTGCCGATAGCGGCTGCGGTCCCGCAGGCTGCTGCTGATGAAGAAAAGCCTCACCCAGCATGAGGCGGCGGAGCTGTTCAAGGCGCTGGCGGATGAGACCCGCTTGAGGATCTTGCGGATCCTGTTCGAGAGGGAGCACTGCGTGACCGACCTGATGACCGAGCTGAAGCTCGCGCAGTCCTATGTGTCGCACCACTTAAAGATACTGAAAACCGCCGGGTTGATTGACTCCCGGAGGGAAGGGCATAAGATCTACTACGCCCTTTTGCCGCAGGTGAAGCAGGGATTGTCGGACGCGAAACAGGAGTCGCTCGACTTAGGTTGCTGCGAAGTGACGTTCAAGGAGTAATTTTTTTTGGTTTTAATAATCGAACCATGTTGATGGTTTGATTAAAAAGGAGAAGAGATGACGGCTCTTTTTCTGATTGCGGCGGTTCTTTTCCTTGCCTACACCAACGGGGCGAACGATAACTTCAAGGGGGTTGCCACACTTTTCGGCAGCAAAACGGCCGATTACCGTAAAGCGCTTGCTTGGGCGACCGTCACCACTTTTGCCGGCTGTCTTGCCGCGATCTGGGTTTCTCAGGGGTTGATCAAGGCTTTCAGCGGAAAGGGGATCGTGCCTGCCGCGATGACGACCGATCCGAGATTTTTGTTGGCCGTCGGTTTTGGCGCTGCCCTAACCGTTTTCTTGGCAACGCTGCTCGGATTCCCGATTTCAACGACCCATGCGCTGACCGGCGCTCTGGTGGGGGCCGGGTGGATGTTGGTTGGGTCCCAGGTGAATGTGGGGAAATTGGGCCAAAGTTTCTTCCTGCCTCTGGCGTTAAGCCCTGTTGTATCTTTGGCGATTACAACAGTTTTGTATCCCTCCCTCCGGTTTATCCGGCAGACGGTCGGCGTGACGAAACAGTTGTGTCTTTGCATCGGGCCGGTCCGTGAGCCGGTTCTTGTCCGGACTGACGGGACCATGGTGATGAAAGCGACCGGGTCCGAGCTGTCGGTCGGGGAACTGAAGAACTGCGTTGAGCAGTACCAAGGGGTCCTTCTCGGCGTTGATTTCCAGCGGGTGATCGATTTTTTTCATTACCTTTCGGCCGGGGCCGTCGGTTTTGCGCGCGGGTTGAACGACGCGCCCAAGATCGTGGCCATCCTCATCACCGCCCAAGCTCTGCGCATTGGGACGAGGGAAGCCCTTCTGCTTGTCGCGGTTGCGATGGCCGCTGGCGGCATTCTGAGCGCCAAGAAGGTGGCGCAGACGATGAGCCAGCGGATCACAGCGATGAACCACGGCCAGGGATTCACAGCGAATTTGGTCACCAGCGTCCTTGTCTCGATGGCTTCCCGCTTTGCGTTGCCGGTTTCAACGACGCATGTTTCCTGCGGCGCCCTTTTCGGTATCGGTTTGGTCAACCGGAATGCCAACGTCGGTGTCATCCGGAACATCCTGCTTTCCTGGCTGATCACCCTTCCTGTCGCGGCGGGTGTGGCGGCCTCTCTCTATTGGCTACAGCGGTAGGCGAGTACGAGCGGAGAAATTCCAGCGCCTCTTTTTGCCCTCATTTATGATTTCCGTCATATAAATGGTTTGACTTCAATCTTATAATTGGTCATTATTCAACCTATTGAGGTAAATCATGAAAAATATGCGTGGCCGTATGGCGTTGTGGATGGCTGGGGTCTTCTTTGTATCTTATGCTGTTCCCGTGCAGGCGTCGGAGATGGACATCCTGCTGAGGAAGTTGGTGGAGAAGAAGGTTTTGACCGAGCAGGAGGCGCAGGAAGTCCGTGGCGAGGTGGAGCAGGAAGTTGCCCGGTCCGCCAAATTCGAGAAGGAAGACGTCAAGGAAACCGTCAAGAAGATACCCGGAGGGACCTGGCTCGAGAAAACGAAATGGGCCGGCGACCTGCGCCTGCGGCACGAGAGCCAACTGCGGGAGCCCGCGGCCGACCGGCATCGGGAACGATTCCGCTTGAGGTTCGGTTTCACGACGAAACCGTGGGACCAGATGGAGGTGGGTGTCCGGCTGGCTACCGGCGCCAGCGGTGATCCGGTTTCCACCAACCAGAGTTTTACCGGCACTTTCGACAAAAAAGCGGTTTTCATTGACCGGGCGTACGCGAAATACACGCCGTGGCCCTGGTTCAATCTTGTTGGCGGCAAGATGGAGATACCGTTCGACACTGCCACGGAGATTTTTTGGGACGGGGACCTGACGCCGGAAGGGGTGGCCGTTCAGTTCAAGACGCCGGAACCCCTGCCGTTTTTTAAAGAAACTTTTCCGACCAAACTGTTTGCCAACGTCGGGGCGTTTCAGATTTCGGAGCTCAGCGACGACGCCGGGGATCCGGCAATGTTTGGTTTCCAGGTTGGGAAAGAGACAGGGTTGCCCCGCGGGTTGGTGTGGACCTCTTCCATCGGTTATTATGACATCACCGCGGTCAGGGGAAAGAGGACTTCTGACATTACTCAGGTGAGCGCTCCCAGCGGCAACTCGACCGATGGTCCGGTCGCAGCGCCGGTCTACCGGTACGATTTCAACCCGCTCGATATCCAGGGGAAGCTGCTGATTCCGGATATCCTCGGCCAGCAGGTGGTGCTGATCGGGGATTTTGTCCATAACCCGGTTGCGGAGGATGATAACGGCGCCTGGCAGGCGGGCATCAAGGTGGGGAAGGTGACCGAGAAGATGGGGAGCTGGGAATCTTCCTACTACTACAAAAGAGTTGAACCGGACGCGATTTTCGGGGCGATCACCGATTCCGATTTTGGCGCCGGCGGATCGAACCATCACGGGCACCGAGTCGGCCTGCGGGTCGGTTTGAGCAAATGGACTGAGGCCGGCATCACTTATTACCGCACCGATGAGATCGAAGGGGCCCAGAACAAGGTGGATACTCTGCAGGTGGACGCTTCTGTAAAATACTGAGCGGGTCACCCTGTTTTTTTGCGAGCCGGGGAGTGAACAACTCCCCTGTTTTGTTTTGAAGTAGAATAGTGGAATCATGCTGATGCGCCGCGGATTGTGGATAACAGTTATTGCGCTCGCTGGGTTTATCTCAATCGTGAGCCCCGCCGCCGCTTCTTCGAAGCAGGAAACGGTCATTGAAGCGGGCGCGTTCTCGAACGGTTTGCCGGCCGGTTTTCCGGAGGGGTGGGAGCTTGTGCCGGCTAAAACCTCGGGGAAACGAACCCTTTACCAGCTTGTCCGTGAAGGGGAAATCGTTGTCTTAAAAGCGGTCAGCCAAGCAGCCTCCTCCGGCCTGATGCGGGTGGTCTCTTTAAATCCCCGGGATTACCCGATTATCCAGTGGCGCTGGAAAGTGGAGGATCTCCTCCGCAGAAGTGATATTTTCCGTAAAAATGGAGACGATTTTTCTGCCCGGCTCTTTCTTTCTTTTGAAACAGATCCCTCCAAGGCGGGATGGAGGGAAAGAATTTACATCCAGGCCGGCCGGCTTCTTTACGGGGATTACCCTCTGGCGGAAGGGCTCAACTATGTCTGGGCCAGCCGCGAGCCTGAGGGAACTATGACTTCCAGTCCGTACACCGAGAGGCTCAAAACAGTTGTTATCGAGAGCGGCAGCGGCAAGCTGAACACGTGGGTGGTGGAGGAACGGAATTTTTATGAGGACTACAAAAAGGCTTTCGGGCAGGAGCCGCCCGCTCTTTACAGCGTGGCGGTGATGACGGATACCGATAATACCGGCGGGACGGCGGTGGCTTATTACGGGGATATCCTCTTCAGTAAAGAGCCGTTGAAAAGCGTGATGGAGGGGCAGCCGAGATATGGTACGATCACCGAGAGTTCTTCACTTCCAGGCATTCAGGGGACCGCCATCATCTCAAAAAATATTGACCAGCGAGGCCGCCGCGTTAGAGCGCTGGGGGGGATTGCCCTCCTGGCGGCGGCCCTCTTGTTGGTGTTGGGAGTCCCTTCCTGGCCGGTATGGAAGATTATCATCGTGATCAGCTTTTCGTGCGGCGGGTTGTTCATGCTTTTCGAGGCCTTCAGCGGGTGGTGTGTGCTGCGCGCCTGCGGCATAAAAACCCCCGTATAGGAAACCTTAGATTAGTGAGAGTTGTCATTATCGGCGCGGGCATCGGCGGGTTGGCTTGCGGGATCCGTCTGGCGTCGCGCGGTTATCAGGTCACGATCCTTGAAAAGAACGAGATAGCCGGCGGGCGATGCAACCGCTATCAGGAAAAGGGTTTTACGTTCGACACCGGGCCGACCCTTTTCATGATGACCGACACCCTTGAAGAGCTTTTTCGGTATGCCGGCCGAAAGATGTCCGATTACGTGACCCTGTGCCGGATTGATCCCGCCTACAGAATCACCTATTCCGATGGCCAAACTCTTGAGTTCACCGATAGGATGAAGATTCTGGAGGAGGAGATCCGGAAATTCGGCCCCCGTGAGCTTCAGGGATTCTACCGGTACGCGGCCCAGAACGGCGAATCGTACAGGCACCTGCGGGCGAAGTTCATCGACAAACCGCTGGAGGTTCCCTCCCAGTGGGCTGATTTAGAGTCGCTTGGCCTGCTGGCCCGGCTGAAGCCTTGGAGAGATGTCCTTTCGGTGGCCAAACGGCACTTTGATTCTCCCCACCTGCGGATGGCGTTCAGCTTTCACACGCTCTATCTGGGGATTTCCCCGCAGGCAGCCCCGTCCATGTACACCATGCTTCCTTATATTGATCTCGTGCAGGGGGTCCATTACCCTCTCGGTGGGATGTCCCAGATTCCGGCGGCTTTAACGCGCCTCTTCGGCGAGCTCGGAGGAGAGATACGGTATGGCGTCGAGGTCGAGCAGATCGTCACCAGTTCGGGCCGTGTCAGGGAGGTGCTTCTGCACGATGAGAGAACCGTCCCTGCCGACGTCGTCGTTTCGAACGTTGATATGCCGGTCACGATGAACCGTTTCCTGAAGCACCAGCCGATGTCCGGCCACAAGCGGCGCGTCCTCAAGATGAAAAGGGGCTGTTCCGCCGCCGTTTTTCTCTTGGGGCTCGACAAGGCCTATCCGCAGTTGTCCCACCATAACCTCTATTTGCCGATGGTTTTTGAGAGATCTCTTCATGAGTTGTTTGATCTGGGGCAAATCCCTCAAGAACCGGCCTTTTATCTGTGTGCGCCTGCAAGAACGGATGCGGCGATGGCACCAAAGGGGTCCGAGAGCGTCATGATTTTAGTACCTTGTCCGAATGAGGAGGTGCTGCCGGATGTCGGCGCGCAGATGCCCCTGTTACGTGAGAAACTTTTGAACCTTTTGGACCGAACGTTTTTGCCGGATATCCGGCGCCATATCATTGTCGATAAAACTCTGCCTCCCTCCTGGTATGGGCGGCGCTACGCGTTGGCCGGTTCGGCCACATTCGGTTTCTTGCCGACATTTTTCCAGTCAGCGATGTTCCGGCCCCAGAGGCGGTCTCCGGACGTCCGGGGCCTTTACTATGCCGGGGCCAGCACCCATCCGGGCAACGGAATCCCGATCGTTTTAATCGCCGGCCGATTTGCCGCTGAGGCTATTGTTGAAGATTTTGGTTCGGTGCGCCATGTCCTCCCTTCTGTCCGAAACGTTACGCCAATCGGTTGACCTCAACGGCGGTTCGGCCGCGCAGGCTGTTTCCGGCGCCCGGGCCGCTTTTGAAAGATGGAGATCCCTGTCTATCCGCCAGCGTGCGGCCTATCTGTTCACACTGCGCCGCCGGATCGCCGCCCAAGCGGAATCTCTCTCTCAGCTAATTGCCGAAGAGAACGGGAAGCCGGTCCTCGAAGCGTTAGGGGCGGAGGTTTTCGGGTCTCTGGAAGCTCTCGGCGTCCTTTTGTCGGAGGGGGAGAAATGGCTTGCTCCCGAAAATATCCGGATGACTTTTTTTGACCGGTTCCGTGGAGTGCGCCGAAGACAGCTCTTTTATGAACCGTTCGGTGTTATCGGGATCATAGGCACCTGGAATTACCCTCTTTTGATCAACATGAGGCAGATTACCAGCGCTTTATTTGCCGGCAACACCGTTGTCTGGAAACCGTCGGAACTTTCGCTGAATCTCGCCGTTCGTCTGCAGTCTCTTTTCGAGGAAGCCGGTTTCCCCGAGGGGGTCTTCACCCTCCTTCCCGGGGATAGCCGGGCCGGAGAGGCCCTTATTAAGGCGGGATGCGATAAGGTCATTTTTACCGGCCATGGGAAGACCGGCCGCAGGATTCTTGCTGCGTTGGCTGAACAGGCGGTGCCCTCGGTTATGGAGCTCTCCGGGGCGGACGCCGCTTTGGTTTGCGAGGATGCCGATCTTCCACTTGCCGTGAAAGGCCTGGCCTGGGGCGCGATGACCAACGCGGGGCAGTCCTGTGTCGCCAGCCGGCGCATTATCGTTCATCAGACTGTTTACCCTGTTTTCGCGGATGCCTTTCTCAAGATTGTCCGCGCCTTAAAGATCGGCGACCCGAAGAATCCGGACACGGAGGTTGGGCCGCTGAGGACGCAGGCGCAGGCGGATCTTTTGGAGGAGTTGATCCGGGATGCCGTCGGTAAAGGGGCCGTTGTATTGGCGGGCGGACGCCGATTGAACAATCCCGGAGGTGTTTTTTTTGAGCCGGCGGTTTTGACAGGGGTAAACGATTCCATGACCATTGTCCGGGAAGAATTCTTCGGTCCGGTGGTTCTGTTATTTTCCGCCCGGGATGAGGGGGAGATGGTTGCGTTTGCCAACAACTCTCCGTACGGATTGGGCGCCAGCGTTTGGACCAGGGATCGCCGCCGCGGCCAGCGCCTCGCTTCCCGGTTGGAGTCGGGGATTGTTTGGGTCAATGAAGCCCTTTTTTCGGCCGGAGACGGTCGTCTTCCTTTCGGCGGCGTCAAAGGGTCTGGTTTCGGGCGGGTGGGCGGAGCGGAGGGTTTAAGGCAGATGGCCCGCGTGAAATGCGTTGAGGAGGCGTCGCCTCAGGGGTTCCGTCCCCACTATTTCCCTTATGGCGCTGAGAAATATAAGCAGCTTTCCAAAATCATCCGCTGGAGGCATCGGTGACCCCACCACCTGTTTTCTCGGTGATGGGCAGGTTAAAGGAGGTGGTGGGGTGAGCCGTATCGCTGTGGTTGGAGGCGGACTTGCCGGTTTGGCCGCCGCTATCCGCTGCGCCCACGCGGGGCATGAAGTGACTCTGTTTGAGAAGAACGACCGGGCGGGGGGGAAGATGAACGTGATCGAGGAACGAGGGTTCCTTTTCGACACCGGCCCCACCATTATGACGATGCCGCAGAATCTGAACCGGTTGTTTGCCTCGGTAGGCCGGCGGCGGGAGGATTACATTCCGCTCGTTCCGCTTGATCCCCAGTGGCGGGCTTTTTTCGAGGACGGGAAGGTGATCAACGTTTGGGGGAACCGGGGAAAAATGACCGAAGAGATCCGCCGGTTTTCGAGCAAAGATGCCGATTCGTACGCCCGGTTCCGGGAATATGCGCAAAGGATGTACGGGTTTGCGGAGAGGTTCTTCTTCTGGCGTTCGGTGAGCAATCTGAACGACCTGCTGGCGATGAACGGCCTGATGGGTATGGAGAGCATGAAAATCCTGTGGCAGATAGATCCGCTAGCGACCGTTTCAAACGCGATTGACCGGCATTTCCAGGAGCCTCATGTGCGGCAGATCTTAGAGCATTTCATGCAGTACGTTGGTTCGGACCCGCACCGGGTCCCGGCGTTCCTGACGGCCATTCACCATATCCAGATGGAGTTCGGTGTCTGGTACCCGATGGGGGGCATGAATCGGATTGCCGCCGGCCTGACCCGGCTGGCGAATGATCTCGGCGTGAAGATTGTCCTTAACGCCCAGATCAGCCGGATCGTAACCGAAGGATTCCGTGTCCGAGGTGTGGAACTCCAGGGAGAGATGGTTCCGGCCGATGCGGTCCTTGCCAATTCGAACTTTGTTCGTTCCCACAAAGAGCTTCTGCCGGCGACCGCCACAAAACGACGCATTGAGAATAACCCTAAAAGGTATGAACCGGCCTGTTCGGGGATCGTGATCTATTTTGGGGTGGACCGGAAATATGATTCTCTCTGGCACCACGACTTCTTTTTTTCAAAGGATCCGAAACGGGAATTTGAGGACATCTACCGAAGGAAAATCCCGACGCAGGACCCGACGCTGTGCGTCTGCGCCCCTTCCCGGACCGACGCCTCCGTGGCTCCGCCCGGCTGCGAAAACGTTTACGTGCTGGTGCATACTCCATACCTGCAGGGAAAAGAAAACTGGGAGACCCTCTACCGGCCGTACAGAGACCTGATCGTCCGGAAGCTGGAGAGGTGCGGGCTGACCGATTTCCGGAAACACATCGTAGTGGAGAAGTGGATGACGCCGGTGGATTTGGAGCAGCGGTACCGGGTGGACCGAGGGGCAATCTATGGGATCGCCAGCCACGGCCGGTTCCGGGGAGGGTTTAAACCTTCCAACCGGTCGAAAGATTTTTCGAATCTCTACTTCTGCGGAGGCAGCGTTAATCCCGGCCCCGGTGTCCCGATGGCGCTCATGTCGGGGCAGATTGCCGCCGACTGCGTTCTTGAGGACATCGGTTCGGTTCGTGCCTTCCGGCAGCCTAGTTTGGTTTAAAAAACGGTGTCAGCCAACCTTTACACCCATCCTCCGTCGAGGTTGTTGTACGCTCAGGTCAGGGAAGATCCCGATGTGGATCTTCAAGCTCTGCGTATTGTTCCCGACGACAAGGTGCTGGCCGTCACCTCCGGCGGCTGCACCGCGCTGACCCTGCTGGCGGAAGGGCCGAAGGAGCTCCTCTGCGTCGATTTCAACCCCGCCCAGAATTACCTGCTCGAGCTTAAACTGGCGGCGATCCGCAGTCTGCCCCTGGTTGAATGCCGATCTTTCCTCGGGGCCCGTAAAGGAGGCGGACGGTTGGCCGCGTACCGGTCCCTGACCGGAGCGCTTTCACCGCTGACCCGGGTCTTTTGGGACAAGAACCCCCAGAGGATCGAGGAGGGGGTCCTTTACGCGGGCGCCACCGAAGCGATGGTGAAATGGATGAGGCGCCTTGTCTTTGGGTTTGTCCATTCTCCCGAGACGTTAAGGCCTTTGCTTAAACAGAGAGATACGCAGGCCCAAACCGATTTTTACAAGAATGTTTGGAACAATAAACGGTGGCAAGGTGTAATGAAACTGGCTTTCCATCCGCTGATGTTCAAAGTTGTTTACGGGCGCCGGTTTCTTCAACGGCTCGGCGAGGAAGATCTTACCAGTTTGTGGATGCAGAAGATCGAGCATGCCTTCACAGATATCCCGGTCCGAAACAACTATTTTCTTTCCCAGTTATTTTGGGGAAGGTTCCTTCCCGGAGAAGAAGGGCTGCCGCCCTATCTGCGTGAAGGGGTCTTCGAGCGGGTCCGGGCGAACGCCGGCCGTTTGAAATGGGTGACGGGCGATCTTATCACTGTTTTAGGAAGCGTTCCTCTGGGGCGTTACACCAGGATGACCCTTTCCAACGCTTTTGAGTGGATTCCAAAAATGAGGACAAAAGAGGCGTTTGAGTCTCTGTCCTGGGCTCTCGCACCCGGCGGGAAGGCGGTTGTGCGGCACCTGCTGGGCGTGACCCCTCTGCCGGCCGGCGTTGATTTGCGGGAGCTCAAAGAAGTCAGCGATCGGCTGACAGTCCAGGAAAGGGCATTCCTTTACAGCCGGGTATCGGTTTATGAAAGGACCCGGCAATGACGGCTGTTGTTTCGCGCAGGTGGTTAGGCCCGCTGTGCAGGTGGCTCTGGTATCTGTCCCTCTCTTATTTATGGCTTGGCCTGATGTTCCTCCTGTTCATCCATCAGGCGACCTCTTTTTTCTGGTGGGGTTTGCCAGCGGCCGTCATTTTTTGGAGATTGGCGAAAGCTCTGTCGCCGCATTCTTTCGGAACCTTCGGCAAATGGACGGTCCATTTTCTCTGCGCGTTTTTGCTTATCGGCGGGCAAGTTCTCCTATGGCGTTACGGCTATTTTTTCCGGGATCCGGAAAGGGTAATCCCTTCCCGGCCGGCTATCCTGGCTCCGGCGGATGGTTTTATCGTTTATATCCGGCCGGTCAGCGAGGGGATGGTTCCTCTGGCCATCAAGAACAAGGTGCCGATCCGGTTGGAGGAGATCCTCAAGATGGAGAGTCCCATCGGGGAAAGCGTGATCGTCGGGATCTTCATGACGCCGATGAGCGTCCACATCAACCGGTCCCCGATCAACGGTGTTATCCAGGAGAGGGCCTACTTTACGGGGGAGCCGATGCGCTCGATGCTGCCGATGGGTCTTCGCACGATGTTTCTTCGAAAACCTTTTGAAGCGGGGTCGGAGCATATTCTCCGGAATGAGAGGGAGACCCTGTTGATCCGAGGAGATTTCCCGGTTTTGCTGACCCGTATTGCCGACCCTTTCGTGGATAAGATTGTGACCTGGAAAACCATCGGAGAGACGGTCCGGCAGGGTGAACGGCTGGGGCTCATCAAGATGGGTTCCCAAACGGATCTGGTGTTTCCTTCCCGGATGAACGGCAAGCCGGTCCGCGTTTATGTCAAAGAGGGACAGTATGTGTATGCCGGCAGCACCATTCTCGCCGATTACGATGGCGCTGCCCTCGCACACCACCCTCTCCCCCTGCTAGGGGGAGAGGATAAAGGTGAGGGGGTATGATCTCCGTCATCATCCCGACGCTGAACGAAGAGGCAACCCTTCAGGCAACGCTCGATTCAGTTGCGGCCAACCAGGCGGATTATGAAGTAATCGTCGTGGATGCCGGCAGCAGCGACAAAACGGCGGAGATTGCGCACGGCGCCGGCGCTCGCCTTCTGGTGAGCCCCCGGCGACATCGGGCGGCCCAGATGAATTTTGGGGCGAAGGAGGCGAAAGGGGAGATACTGTTCTTCCTCCACGCCGATACCCGGATTCCTACCGCCGCTTTGAAACGGATCGAGCAGGCGCTTGCGCGGGCGGACATGGTTGGCGGCGGGTTCCGTCGTTATTTCGATTCAAAGTCGCTGTTTTTGAGAGCCAGTTGCTGGGTGGCCGGGATCCGGTGCCGGGTCTCGGGGCTGTTCTTGGGGGACCAGGGGATATTCATCCGGCGCAGTCTCTTTGAAAAATTGGGCGGTTTCCGGGAGCTGGATTTCTTTGAGGATGTGGATCTCTGCCGTCGGATGAAGGAATTTGGACGGGTGGCGACCCTGGGTCCGCCGGTTCTTTCATCGGCCCGCCGGTTCGAGCGTTTTGGGCCGGTGGCCACGACCTTCACGGACCTCTCTTTATCGCTGAGGTACATAAAAGGGGAAGATCCGAACGGTTTAGCCGCAGAATTGAGGGGTGAGTTCACGTCCGGCGAAAAGATATCGGCCATCATCCCGACACTCAATGAAGAAGAGTCATTGCCCCGCCTGCTTTCCCAGGTTTGCGGAAAAGTTGAGGAGGTGATCGTCGTTGATGGGGGGTCTTCGGACGGCACAGTGGAAGCCGCTCGGCATTTTCCGGTCAAGGTCATCCTCTCCGCGAGGGGGAGGGCTTTTCAGATGAATACGGGGGCGTCAGCCGCTTCAGGGGATCTCCTCTGGTTTCTCCACGCTGATACCCAGCTGCCGTCCAATTGGCGCGGGCAGATGGCCTCTGCTTTGAGAAAGCCATCCGTTATTGGAGGGGGATTCCGAGTGGTGATTGATGCCTCCGGCATCGGGTACCGTTTTCTCGATTTATGGGGGCGGTTGCGCACCGGCATCCAAGGGTCTTTCTATGGAGACCAGGGGATCTTTGTGCGTCGCGGATTCTTTGAATCGTTAGGAGGGTTTGACGACCGTCCTGTTTTGGAAGATTTGGATTTCTCAACGAGGATGTCACGGCGGGCCAGGGTAAAAATTCTTGCCGGGCCTATAAAAACGTCGGCCAGACGCTGGCAATCCCAGGGCTGGTGGTCCACCGTGTTGCAGCACTGCCGGTACGCTGTTTCTTACCTGTTTAGCCCGAAAGCCGGTTCTGCGGCCGTTTTGATCGTTATGGCAAAAGCCCCTGTTCCCGGTCAGGTGAAGACCCGGCTTATTCCGGCTTTAAACCCGGAACAGGCCGCTCAGATTGCCGAAAGGCTTTTGAGGGAAACAGCGGTTCTTGTCCATCAGGTGGAGGGGATCCGCCCCGTTATTGCCGTTTCCCCTCCGGAGGGAATGGAGCGGGTGAAAGAGGTCCTTTCTTTTCCGGCGAGATTGATTCCTCAGCCGGAAGGGGATCTTGGGATCCGTTTGACCCGGTTATTCCAGGAGACTTTTGATTCCGGCGCCCAGGCGGTGCTGGTGTTGGGGGCCGATCACCCGAATCTTCCGCAAGAGTATCTGGCGCAGGCGGTAGCGGAGTTAAGAAAAAGAGGGGACCGGGTTGTGTTCGGGCCGACCGAGGATGGCGGATATTATCTGGTCGGGATGAAAAGGCCGCACCCCGAGCTGTTTGCCGGGATAACCTGGAGCACCTCTGAGGTCTTGCGCCAAACCCTGGGAAAGGCGAAGACCTCTGGAGTTTCTGTAAAGCTATTACCTTCCTGGTACGATTTGGATCGGCCTGAGGATTTGGCCCGGTTAGCCGTTGTGACTTGAGACGCGATTTGCGGTAAAATAACGGATGAAACTGTCAGGAGAGAAGAGATTCGAGAACGATGGGAATGCCGAATAAACCCCCGCGGCTTCGAGATCCGAGAATCGCGGCGGTCGTCAATCAAAACGGATGCACCGGCTGTGAAGCCTGCCTGACTGTCTGTCCGGTGGATTCTATTGAGTTTGTGCCTGGCGTGGAATACTCCGGTTTATTAAAAATGGTGGAGATAGATCTGGATCGCTGCATCGGCTGCGGGCTGTGCCCGAAAATTTGCCCGTGGGACACCATATCGATGGTCGACTACAAAGAGGCGCGTCCGATAGCGGAATCCCTCACGATCCGCAGCATTGTGCCGGGGCAAAAGCCCGGCGTCTCTTCCCCTGTTTAAAAGGAAAATGCAATGGCCGCGACGTATGTCACAAAAGCGGGTCTTGAAAAACTCCAGCAGCAGTTGAAGGATCTTACTGATCACAAGAGGCGCCTTTCCGCGGAGGTGGGCAAAGCAAGGGAGTTGGGTGATTTGCGGGAAAACGCCGAGTACCATGCCGCCCGGGAGCGCCTCGGACAAATACTCGATAAGATCGCCGTACTCCAGGAAAAACTCCAGCATGTGGAAATCGTGGACACCTCCACACTTCAGAAGGGTATCGCGATCATCGGAACCCGCGTGACGGTCAAGGATCTCAGCAGCTCGCAGGAAGAGACTTACGAATTGGTGGGGGCTGAAGAGTCGGATCCGGCCGCCGGTAAGATCTCGGTCCTTTCTCCTCTGGGTAAAGCTTTTCTCGGGCATAAGGTCAACGAGAAGGTGACAGCCGCCCTCCCGGGAGGAGCCTTTTCCTACCAGATCCTTTCCATAGAGCCGGTTGGATAAACAAAAGAGACAAGTCCGTTTTCTCATTTACGGGGCCGGTTTCCTTCGGGCTGCCGGCGTCGGCCTTCTCGGGGTCCTGTTCGCGCTCTACCTCTCTTTGGGGGGTCTCCATGCGGCCCAGATCGGAATCCTCGTTGCCGTAGGGATAGCGGGAAATGCCTGCGGCACTTTTTTTGTCAGTTTTTGGGCTGACCGGTTGGGCCGCCGAAACACCCTTATGGTTTTAGCCGGATGCGCGTCGGCCGGCGGCATAGGCTTAAGCCTCTTCCCTGGGTTCCTTCCTCTGGCGCTCGTTTGCTTTTTCGGGATGGTCAACGCTTTCGGAAGGGAAAGGGGAGCTCTTTACACGCTGGAACAGGCGATTTTGCCCGGGATGGTTGACGATCAGCACCGGACGCAGGCGCTTGCTTGGTACAACGTCATTCTTGATGCAGGTCTTGCAGTCGGTTCTCTGCTTGGGGGGCTCCCTGTTTTTTTGAGGCAAAATGCCGCTTTTTCGGAAATCGTTTCTTACCAGGCGGCTTTTTTTCTCTACACGGCGACGGGGTTGATAAGCCTGCTTCTTTATTCGAGGCTGACTTCCTGCGCCGAGATCCATGAGCCGGCCGGATGGCGTAAAATCTCTCCCGAATCCAAAAAGGTCGTCACCCGGATCAGCCTCCTGTTCGGGCTGGACAGTTTCGGCGGAGGGTTCCTTCCCGGCACACTGCTTGCCTACTGGTTTTTTAAGAGGTTCGGTCTGCACGAAAAGGATCTGGCGATGCTTTTCTTTCTCGCCCATGTGGCCAACGCTTTCTCTTATCCGGCGGCCGCTTGGTTGTCTCGCCGGATTGGTTTGGTCAAGACGATGGTGTTTACCCACATCCCCTCGCATTGCTGTCTCTTAGCGCTTCCTTTTGCGCCGACGGCGGCTGCGGCGGTTGCGTTGTTCCTGGTCCGGGAATGCCTGGTGGAAATGGACCTCCCCACACGCCAGTCGTACGTTATGGCGGTTGTTGATCCCTCCGAAAGGACGGTCGCCTCCGGAGTGACAAATTTGACCCGCTTGACCGCTTGGGCGATATCCCCCAGCTTGGCCGGTTTCGCCATCGGATCGCTGGGATTAAATTTCCCTCTTTTTTTCGGAGGCGGGATTAAGATTATTTATGACCTGGCCCTTTTTAATTCTTTCCGCCACATAAAACCTCCGGAAGAAAAAGAGAGACGGTAGAGGCGATGCTGACGGTGATCTTGGACGGCGAGAATGTTTTGAGGGCTTTAGGGTTGGTGCGGGGTTCGGACCTGACCAAGGCGGAGGAGTTCCTCCAGAGGCTCGAGATGGCCGCCTCCTCCAAGGATTGGGAGGTGACGGTCATCTTTGACGGCCCGCAGAGATATCTTCCCAGGGAATCGGGCCTGATGGTGGTCCGTTACGCCCCCGGCGGGAAGACGGCCGATTCGGTGATCGAGGCGATGGTTTACCGGATTCCCGACAGGTCCTCCGTTGTTGTTGTGACTCGCGACCGGGCTGAAGAGAATCTGGTCCTCGGGCTCGGCGCCCGGGTTTGGCCGCCCGGTCGGCTTGCCGAGGAATTAGAAAGGCCCGAGAACTGGTGAAATTGGTGATGGAACTGACGGTAGTGTTTCGATTTTTTCTGCTTCTGGCGGGTTTTCTCGGCCTTCTCTACTGGGTGGGGATCCCGTTCCTGGAGAGAAGCAGCATCTACTATCCGACAAAACCGATCGACAATACGCCCGCCGCGGCGGACATTCCGTTCGATAGCGTCACATTCCCGGCCGAGGACGGGATCCGCCTTTCCGGCTGGTGGATGCCCGCTCCGGAAGGGGTCCTCGCGCGAGGAACGGTCCTCTTTTTTCATGGGAATGCGGGCAACATCAGCCATCGGCTTGATCACGCGGTACTGATCCACCGGCTCGGGTTTCATCAGCTCTTTTTTGATTACCGCGGTTACGGGGAAAGCGCCGGTTCCCCTTCGGAAAAAGGCCTGTACCGGGACGCGCTCGGGGCGGTCCGGTACCTGGAGAAACGCACAGAGGTTGATTCGAAGCGCCTCGTCTATTACGGGGAATCTCTCGGAGCGGCGGTCGCGGTTGACCTGGCAGCGAGGCGTTTGCCGGCCGTCCTCGTGCTGGAGGCTTCGTTTTCTTCGGTTCCGGAGATGGCAAAGAGGTATTATCCCTGGCTGCCGGTATGGCTCCTGCGGAGCCGTTATGATAACCTGTCTAAGATCAGGAAAATTACATGCCCAACCCTTATTTTTCACAGCCGGGACGATGAGATTGTCCCTCTGGAGCATTCCAACCGGCTGATCGAGGCGTCGGGGGCCTCCGTCTCTCGGCGGGAGGTTCTTCGGGGCGGGCACAATGAGGCATTCCTTCTGGAGATGCGCAGGATTTCAGAAGAGCTGGACCGTTTTTTCAGGGACGTTGGATTTTAAGACGATTGGAGAGGAGGGTTTTCGCATGGGATGGGTTCTTCTGGCATTAACGGTTATTGTCGTTCTCTGGGCCATTTCTAGCTACAACGGTTTTGTGCAGATGAATGTCCGGGCAGACAGTTCGTGGTCCGATATGGATGTTCAGATGAAACGCCGCTATGATCTGATCCCGAATTTGGTGGAAACGGTCAAGGGGTACGCCTCGCACGAACAGAAGGTTTTCCAGCAGGTGACCGAGGCCCGGTCCAAAGCGATGCAGGCGGGCACCCCTGAAGTGAAAGGCCAGGCCGAGGTCGGCCTGACTGGAGCGTTAAAGAGCCTCTTTGCCGTGGCGGAGGCCTATCCCCAGTTAAGGGCCAGCGAGAATTTCCAGGGTCTGCAGAGGTCTCTTGCCGAGATTGAGGAGGCAATCCAGAACTCGAGGCGGTATTACAACGCCGTTGTCCGGGATTTCAACACGAAACTCGGCGTGATTCCCGACAGCGTCATCGGCTCTCTTGCCGGCTTCAAGAAGAGGGAATTTTTTCAGCTGGATAGCTCCGAGGAACGCAAGAACGTCAAGGTGTCCTTTTAATAACGGAGTGTGAGTTATGGCAACGAATAGAACGTTAAATCGGATTGAAGAGCGCATGGCCGGTTTAGAACCTGGAACAATCCGGTATGAGGCGCTCGAAGCAGCGAAGCGGTTTAAAAATTCCTGGATCGATTTGGGCCGTTTGCTGTGGACCGTCTACCGGGAGAAGAAATTCAAGGAATGGGGGTATTTAAGTTTTGACGCCTACTGCGCGAAAGAGGTGGGGATACGGTCGGCGACGGCGAAGAAACTCCTCCAATCCTATTATTTCCTGGAGAAGGAGGAACCCTCCGTTTTGAGGAAGCTTCAGGAGGAGCCTCCGGCCAAGTTGCCGCAGGCCGATTCGGTTAACATGCTGCGGCTTTTGAAAAACAGGCAGAATGTTCCGGCCGACGATTACCAGCAGGTACGCAGCTACGTTTTGGAAAAGGGTGGAGAGGCGCAGGAGGTGCGCAGGGAGATCCGCTCTCTCCTCGAGGAATTACAGCCCGATCCTCAGGCCGCCCGCGCGGCGCGCCGGACCAGTTCGATCCGCAGGGCGATCGGCACGCTGAGGTCGCTGAAGGTTGAATTCGAAGAGTCGAAACTTCTGCCGGTCAAACTCCTGGCGGAAATCGATGCGTTGGCCAAGAAACTGGAAGAGGTTCTTTGAGAAGGATCAGCTGTAGCCGGGATTTCCTTTAACGGGTATTTTCCCGGAGGATTTTATTGATTTCGTTGTATTCTGATGCAAACGGGGGGTGCTGAAGGGACTGCTATGAAACCGATCGGACTCAAACGCGGTTACAGGACTCCTTTTGTCAAGATGGGCCGGGAGTACTCCCGGTCCAACGCGGTGGATCTGTCGGTGGTTTTGATCAACGGGATGATCGAAAAAAAGGATTTTCCCGTCGAGAAGATCCAGCATGTGATCTGGGGGATGGTTGTTGCCGACCCGAACATCTACTCGGTCGCGCGGGAAGCGGTGCTCGGTTCCCGCCTCGATAACCGGGTGGAAGCCTACAGCGTTTCCAGAGCCTGCGCCACCTCTCTCCAAGCGGCGGTCAACGCCGTTTCCTTTTACAACACTTTCCCCGATGAACCCTCCGTCACATTGGTCGGCGGAGTCGAATCTTTTTCCGCCGCCCGGCCGGTTTTGACGGACAAGGCGTCATTCTTCTTCAAGACGTGGGCCGGCAAAGAGCCAATCTCGAGCAAGCTGCCGGTTCTTTTCAGCACACCGCCGTGGGAGCTCCTGCCTGTTCCTCCGTCGGCGAAGGAGTATTCCACGGGGCTGACGATGGGGGAACACTGCGAGTTGATGGTCAAGCAGTTCAAGATTTCCAGGCACCGGCAGGACCAGCTTGCTTTTCAGTCCCATAGGAATGCCGCCGCCGCGTGCGATTATATCCGCCCTCAGTTGATTTTTGTCGGAAAGGCGAACCGGGACACGATCATCCGGGACGACACCTCGGTGGAGGCTCTCGCGCAGCTGCAGCCCTCTTTTGACCGCAGCTCGAGCGGCACGATTACGGCCGGCAACGCAAGCCCCTTTACCGATGGTGCCGCGGCTCTCTGCGTCGTGTCTCCCTCGCTGGAAAGTCAAATTCCGCCGGATGCCTACATGGCCGATTTTGAGTTCGTCGGTGTGGAGCCGAAGGAGGGCCTGCTCATGGGTCCGGGCAAGGCGATGTTGCGCCTTCTTCAAAGAAACCGTTTGCGGTGGAATGACTTGGACTACATTGAGGTGCACGAGGCTTTCGCCGGCCAGGTTTTGTGCAACGTGGATGCCGTCAACAGCCCAATTTACAGGCAGAAAGTTTATGAGGTCGACTACGATGCCGGTACCCTCGATGAAGGAAAGCTCAACCCCTGGGGATCTTCGATCTCTTATGGGCATCCTTTCGGGGCGACTGGCGCCAGGATGCTGAACCAGGCTGTTACCTATCTCAAAGAGAAAAAAAGAGAGAGGGCGCTGTTGGGCGTTTGTACTGCCGGCGGGCTGGCGGGCGCGGCGTTGGTCATCCGTTAACCACCCGCTTCCGATGACTCTTCTGGAAAAGGTTTCCCTCTGGGGACCGGTTTTTCTTTACGTTTGTTTTATCTTCTGGCTCTCCTCCGCTCCTCGTGTGATCCCCGGGATGGCCCGTTTCCCGTGGATGGACAAACCTCTGCATGCGGTGGAATATCTCCCTTTGGGGTTCCTCACGATCCGGGCTGCCGGCCTAACCTGGCCTCGCTGGCCGCTCGGCAGAATAGCCCTGTTGGGGTTTTTCTTTGCCTGTTTCATCGGAATGGCGGATGAATTTTACCAAAGGTTCACGCCGATGAGGTTTTCCTCCTCCCTCGATACCGCGGCTGATCTGGTCGGAGCCTCTCTCGGCCAGTTGGCCGGCTGGGCCCTTCTTTTCAGGAAAAATCGAGAGTAGCCAACACCCCGTAATGGTCGGAAGGATAAAAACCCGTAATGTCGGGCTGCTGGCAGACAATGTCACACCGGGAAGGGATACACCAACGGGCGGTTTCTTTGTGGAGAAAAAGAAAATCAATCCTTCTGTTAGGAAACCGGACGGAGTGCGATTGGATGAAAGGGTTCTGGTTGTCCCATGTGATTCCCGGATCTTCCGGATGAAGGCGGTAAAAGAGGTCCACGAACCGGTTTTCTCCCATCAACCGGATCGGTTCCTGATCCGGAGTCGCGTTGAAGTCGCCGCCCAAAAGGATCCGGTCTTCCCAGGGGGCGGCGGTCTTCAGCAGCTCCGTTACTTGGCCGAGGCGGGAGGCCTCGGCCTCCTCTTTCCACGACAGGTGCGTTGTTCCCACCCACAGATCCGCCGATCCGACCTGCAGTCTTGCCAGCAGAACCCCTCTGAAGCCCTCTTCGAGCGGAGAGACGGTCCGGTAGGGGATGTGACGGTACTCCACGACCGGGAACCGGCTCAAGATTGCCAAGCCAGTCTCCGGCTCCTGCAGGCAGGTCGGATAATCGAGACTCTCGAGGAGCCCCGGGATTGTTGCTTCCTGGAGGCAGAGGATATCGGCCTTCAGGCGCCGGATCGCTTGCGCGAGGACAACCAGCCGTCCCTGGGGGCCGTATGTTCCCCAGCAGTTCAGAGTCAGAACATTCATTTCGGTGCGATAATACCATGTTTTCCCGACGAGCATTCTGGGATCTAACCCAAAACAAGCTGGCTCAAAAAAAGGAAGCCCTCCTCAAAGAGCCGGATCTCATTGATTTAACGGAGAGTAACCCAACCCGGTGCGGTCTTCTTCCACCGGTCGCCTTTTTGAAGGAATTGGCGGTTGCGGAGGCTCTTTCTTATGATCCGGATCCCAAAGGGGGTCTTGCCGCCAGGGAAGCGGTGGTTTCTATTTATGCCGCTAAGGGGGTCCGGATAGGCCTTCAACAGGTTCTTTTGACCTCCGGCACGAGCGAGGCGTACGCCTATTTGTTGAAACTCTTGTGCGATCCGGCAGACGAGATTCTGGTCCCGTCGCCGAGCTACCCGCTGTTTGATTATTTAGCGGGTTTAAACGATGTTACGCCGGTGAGCTATCCGCTGTGTTACGACGGCAGATGGAGGACCCGGGCGGTTGAAATAGAAAAGAGGATTACCGACCGGACGAAAGCGGTCGTTGCCGTTCATCCGAATAATCCCACAGGTTCCTGCCTCCGCCGCCAAGAAGCGGACGAGATCGCGTCGCTCTGCCGCCAGCGGCGGCTTCCGCTGATCGCGGATGAAGTTTTCGCCGAGTATCTCTATGAACCCTTGCCGGATCTGCCGCTCACGCTTGGCGGCGGAGAAGGGGCGCTTATTTTTTGCCTGGGAGGGTTATCCAAGTTCCTTGGGCTGCCCCAGATGAAGCTCGGCTGGATCGCGGCGACCGGTCCTGAGCCCCTCGTATCTGAAGCGCTGGCGAGGCTTGAGATGATCGCCGACACCTACTTATCGGTGAACACGCCGGTGCAGATTGCTTCCACGAAGTGGCTGAGCAGTGCCGCGATTTTCCAGGAGCCGATCAGGAAGAGGATCTTTTCGAACAGAAGGTGTTTGTCGGACCGGTTGTCTCGCGCTGGCGCCTGTTTGCTGGCTGCCGACGGGGGATGGAGCGCTGTTATGGAGATTCCGGGCTGTTTGGAGGATGAAGGACTTGTCTTAAGATGGCTTCAGGAGCGGCATCTGGTTGTTTATCCCGGCTATTTCTTTGATTTTGACCGCCCTGGTTTCTTTGTGCTGAGCCTGCTTCTTCCGGAGGCCTCTTTCGAGGAGGGGGTCCGCCGCCTCATTCAAGGTCTTCCTTGAAGGGGGTGGCCGGCTGTTCTACAATAGAAAGAACGTTATGCGGATCTATTCCCGAGGTTATAAGGATGGTTTTATCCGGTTTGCGCTGATTCAAGGCCTGCTTGCCGTCTCTGTTCTTGCGGCGGGGTTTTTTTTTGTCGTCAGCAGGCCTGCTCATCCACCGGTTTTAGAACAACCGCCAGCTGCGGCTGTTCCGGCGGTTCTCGAAAAAGGGGCTATTCCCGGGAATGTCCCGTGGCCTTTTATGCATGAACGGGGTTCTTATCAGGCCAAGATAGCCGAAACCGGTAAAGCTATTTGGGGCGCCGATTGGGAAACCACCGTTTCCACTCAAGAAGGCCAAACACGGATTGAGATTCTTGAGCAGGGGCAGGGCCAGCCGGTCCGCTACTCGGAGCCGATCCGGTGGGAGAAGAGGATGGTTTTATCCGCGAAGCCGGATTTTGCCGAACCCCCCGCCCTCTCCCCGGTTCTTTTTCAGTCCATTGAGGGGACCCGGTGGACCAGTCAGGGGCAGGTCTTAAGCCGGATGGATGTCCGCGTGGATCCCAGCCGGCAGAAGATCTCGTACATGGATGAGGAGACGGGTAAATCCAGGGTGACCAAGACCTTCGGCTGGACCCCGGAGTCTTTCCCGGACGAGTTCCTGTTTCATTGGGCCCGCACTCTGCCGTTCGACCAGATTAAAAAAGGCTCTTCGGCCGGCGGGGATACGGTTCTTCCTCAGGGGCAGTGCAACCTGATCCTTTCGCCCACCCGCCAGTTCAGGATCAATGCCAAACTGACTGGCCTGGAGGAGGTCAAAACCCCCGCGGGCACCTTCTCTTGCTATCGCGTGGAGCTGATTCCCCAGCTTTTCGGCCCGCTCAAGAAATTCGTTCCTAAGATGGCGCTTTGGTGCGTCGCTGATTGGCCCCATTACTGGGTTCGATACCAAGGGCCCGCCGGAGGGCCGGGATCTCCCCAGGCCATTATCGAGCTGGTCAAATTCGAGAGTTCTTCCGAATAACCCGCCTTACCTTGACAAACTTCTTGGGATATGGAATACTTTTAAAGTAGGAAGCAGTATGTGTAACCCGAGGTGCTTGAAACAATTGAAAGTGTCTAAAGATGGCCGTCGGTTTGTCTGCTGACGGTCGTTGTTGTTTACAGGGCCACGGGGACTCATCTCAACAAAGTTAAAGAAGGAGTCTCTACTCTAAGATGCCAAAAGGAACAGTGAAGTGGTTCAGTGATCAAAAAGGTTACGGGTTTATCACTCCGGAGAATGGCAAGGACGTTTTTGTCCATTACAGCGCCATCAGCGGAGATGGATTCAAGACCCTTCGCGAAGGCGAATCGGTCGAGTTCGAGATTACCCGTGGTCCCAAGGGGGAACAAGCTACAAACGTCAAGCGGTTGAGCGCGTAACTCCTGAATCACTCGCATCAATAAAAGCGGGCCTTGGGGTTTCCTCAAGGCCCGCTTTACTTTCGGCATTGCAGGGGGCTGGACAAATCCTCGATAGAGAGGTATGATGTGGTTCTGTTTGGATGGTGTGAGAAACCAATGAATCGTATAAACACGGTAAAAAAGATTTTTTATCGCCCTACCATTATGGCGGTTGCCATGTGGCGGAAGACGGACACGGTCCGTCTAGACCACGCATGCCGCCGATCATGGGTTTTTGAGGAGGTATTACCGGCCAGTTAGCGTTTCATTTAAACACGGCTCATCTCAAAGCCCATGATCGAGGTTCGATCGTGGGCTTTTTTGTTGTCCGGTTGGTTTTTCTAAAAAGGAGAAGAAACAATGCAAACGATACGGGAAAGACCCAGGGCTCCGACCCTGTTGAAGGTGAAGAAAGATCCCGTAAAGCTGACGGCGCTTTTGTACCTGAAGGAGGCTGTTTTAGCCCAACGGTATGAGCAGTGCCCGGACTTTATCCGGATAGCTCAGGAGTTCGGCGCCCAGGAAATGGAAATCAATGAACTGCTGGAAGATCCCAGAAGAACACCGCGCTGACAGTGTCGGCGGTTTTTCTGAGGGAGGAGACTGCCTGCTGAAAAGGCTAGGCGGCGACGGCTTCTTCTGCCGGCGTCCGGTTCAGCCGGTTTTGCTGCTCGGCGGAGGGAAGCTGGATATCTCGGGCGAGCCGGAATGCCGCCAGCGTACGTATTGTCCAGTAAGTGATGTCGAACTCCCACCATTTCAGGCCGTGGGCGGCGGACCGGAGGAAGGCGTGGTGGTTATTGTGCCAACCCTCGCCGTAGGTCAAGAAAGCCACCCACCAGTTGTTGGTGGACTGATCTTCCGTGGCCCATGTCCGGTAACCCCATGTGTGGGCCGCCGAATTGACAAGCCAGGTGCAGTGCCACATGAAGACGGTTCTCAGGAAGATGCCCCAGAGCACCATGGGCCAGCCTCCCCAGAGGTAAAGGACTATGCCCAGAATCGGCTGATAGATGCCGTGCGTGTCGTTCAGGAACCGGTAAACCCGGTCATTTGCCAAGTCGGGGGCGTAGTGCCGGTACTTTTCAAAGATATCGAGCCTCTCATCGAAGGTGAAAAGCCATCCCATGTGGGCCCACCAGAAGCTTTTGGTCGGGCTGTGGGGATCGGTCGATTTATCCGAATCGGCGTGGTGAAGGCGGTGGATTGCCACCCATTTGATCGGGCCGTTTTGGTACGCGAGACAGCCGAACAGGGCGAGAAGATACTCCAGGGGCTTCCACAAGCGGAAAGACCGGTGCGTCAAGAGGCGATGGTAGCATAGGCAAATGCCGAGGCCGCCGGTCAGCCACTGAAGCACGAAGAAGGCCCAAAATCCCTTCCACGTGAAGTTAAAAAGTGCCGTCGCTGCAATCACGTGAATAGCAATAAAGGCTATAATGCTGTCCCACTTGATTTTCAGGCGGTTTAGGTCTAGAGGCTGCATAACTATATGAGTGTACCATATATTCTCGTCGAGGGCAAAGGGTAAAACGGTTTGGTAATGGCCTCGTTTAACAGTTCCCCGAGGCGGAGCAAACTAGGCCATTACCAACGGTTTTTGCCCGAATAATTTGGCTGGAAGCAAGGGGAGCGAAGGTGTAGATTAAGCCTCGTAAGGGGTGATTTGCGGCAGCCGGAGATATCCCGTCCTCTCCGGGATGGACACCACGGTTTTTAACATAAGGAGAATGCAGGATGGCTGCAGGATTCCCGATCTGTGCGCGCATAGTTCTCGGATGGGTTCTTCTTGCGGGTCAGTCTGTTATTCCCACACCGAACCAGGCTCAGGTAGCCGCGACCCTCTCACAGTTGCCCGGTATCAGCCGGCTCTGCGATGAGGAGTTGTTTTCGGCGAGCCTGACGATGAAAACAATAGAGGAGATCAAAGCGTCTCTCGCTGTCCTCCAATCAGCCTGATGATTTCCCATAATCCCGCTTCCTTGAATGAAACTTTATGCGTGATTCCTTCCGGCTTACAGGATTAAGGTGGCGGGATGTACTCGTCATTGCCCTGACAGTGGCTTTAGCCTGGGGTTTAAGAGGTCAGCATGGGCATGAGAAGGGCTCCGCCTTGGTGGGAGCGATGGCCGGTTTGTGTTTTGCCGCAATTACCGGGGGGCCGCGCTGGGTTGGCTCGGCCGTGATCGGTTCTTTAAGTTTCGCACTGGGTGGTTCCTTAAGCTACGGAAAGTTCATCCAGTTGGCTTACCAGGGGTCACGGGAAGCGATCCTGTCACTCTTTCTTATCGGGGTAGTCTGGGGAGGGTTGGGAGCCTTGGGTTTAGGGCTTGGCCTGGCATTGTCCCGGTATAAACTTTGGGAGCGCGGGATCATTGCCGGGGGCCTTCTTCTCGTTTGGTTTGTTGTGGACCGTCTGTTTTGGTTTCGTATGAGTGGCCCTAACGATTTGACGACCAGAGAGTTAATGGCTGGGGTTTTTCTCGGGGCGTGGCTTTTCTTGTGCGCTTATGTCGGGGTTTGGAGACAGGACAGGACCTCATTAAAACTCGCGGTGGCGGGTGCCATTGGATTTGGTTTTGGGTTTCCTTTGGCGGCCTGGGTCCAAGGGGTTTGTTCAACAATCGGTATTCCTGTGGATTGGTGGAAGGTGGCCGAACATTTGATCGGCCTGATTGGGGGAGCGAGCTTAGGGATCGCGGCCATGAGGATGCAGCCGACATGGACGCTTCCTTTGGCGGTTCGGCCTGCGGAAAGATGGTTGGCGGTGGCTTGGCTTTTGTGGGTTCTTCCAAGCTGGTTAATGGCCAATAACCTCGATTATTGGATTGATGAAAAGGGATGGCTTTCGCCGGCTATGGGGAGCTTCATTTGGATTCTGCTTTTTTCCGCTTTGGTTGTTTTTGCTTTATGGGGATGGCGGGAAATCCGGATGGGCCGAACGTTTGTCACTTCTTGGCCGCCGCGCCATCTGAAGATCCTGTTCCTCTCTTTTGTCTGGGTCACGACTTTGATTGCGTGCGGAAAGACCGCCTTGATGGAAGGGGTGTTCCACTCTACGCCGATAGGTTTTATTCTTCTGGCCCTGTTGATCACCTATTTCATGCAGCCGGAACGATCGGTCCCCTCTTAACTTGGCAGACCGCTTCTCATGCTGATGGTGGTTTTAGCCCTCGGTATGATCATCCTTCTGGTTTTTCAGCCAAGAGCGTTGTTTGTTCTGCTTCTTTTGGCTCTTCTATTATGGGTGGGTCTTTTTTCATTCCGGATGTAAAATCTAACTTTAGATACGCCACTAACTTATTACACTATCTTGTTTTCTGGGCTTATGTCGGCTATGCTTAAAAGTGATGAAGGTTATTTAAAATTGATCTGTTATTAAGAAGATTAGATAAGGATTAATAAATTAATGGGAACCGAAGTCCTTACCGTTGAGGAAGTGGCGAAACTTCTGCACCTCCATACGATGACCGTTTACCGGTTGGCGAAGGAGGGGAAGCTTCCCGGGTTTAAAGTGGGAGGACGGTGGAGGTTCCAAAGGGGTGTTTTGGAGCAATGGATGGTGGATCGAGCCCAAGTGAGCCGCATGGAGGCTGAGGACCGACGCCTTAACATCAAGACAAGGGCGACTGTGAATAGCAAGGCCAAAATCCTTTTAGTGGATGATGAACCGGATATCGTTCAGATGGTGGGAACCCGCCTCAGGGCTGCCGGCTATCAGGTTGCCGTGGCGTATGACGGCCAGCAGGCGCTGGATGAAGTTAACCGGCAGCGACCGGATATGATCATTCTCGATGTCATGCTGCCGAAACTGGATGGATACAAAGCATGTCGACTGCTTAAATTTGACGAACGTTACAAGCAGATACCGATTCTCATCTTTACCGAGCGGGCGAATACGGAGGATGTCAAATTAGCGACGGAGTGCGGGGCCAATGCTCATCTGGATAAACCGTTTGAACTGGACATTCTTCTTGGCATGTTGGAAAAGCTGATTTCGACATCCGGAAAAGTCGAACCGAGTTAAAAATCCGGCAGGAGATCCTATGCGTGTCCATCGGGAAACCGGTTTGGGTTACTGGTTGAAGCGGCTTGAAGGCCAGCTGGACGTTGAGGAGCTTATTATCGAATGCTGCCGAGCTTTGATAGAGCTTAGCTCGGCCGACAGGTGCTCGATCATGGTGCTGGATTCGCGCACCGAGGAGCTGGTTGTCCGCTGGGCTCAGGGGATTCGGGTGAAGCCCTATGGAACAACCCGTTTCCGCGTCGGAGAGGGACTGTGCGGGTGGGTGGCCCGTTCTCAGAAACCTCTGTTCAGTTTTGACGCGTTGAAGGAGAAGCGTTTCATGCCGTTTCCGCCCGCTTCTCGGAAGTTCAAGCAGGTCAAATCTATCCACTGCATTCCTTTGGTTTACGAGAAGAGGACCATCGGTGTGATAAATCTCTCCAGTTTTTCCGCCAGCCCAAAGTTCCAGAAAGCCAAGGGACGGCTCTCCGAGCAGTTCTTGAACAGGCTTGCGCAAGTCATTGCCCAGGTAACCCTCCTTCGCGAGGTGGAAGCGAATTCTGACCGGTGGCGAAATATCGTTAAAACGGCGTCAGACGCCGTTTCCCAAGTGAGCCACGAGGTCCGAACTCCTTTGACGCTGGTGATGGAAGGGGCCCAGCAACTCCTGGATGGGTTCGGGGGGAATTTGACCGATGAACAGCGGGAGCTCGTTGGGTTGCTTAAGATCCAGTCGGAGAGAATGCTCAAGCTTGTCACGGAACTTTTGGATCTTTCTAAAATTGAGGCGGGCCGGATGGCTATTCACCGCAAGCCGATCCATTTAACTGAAATCATTCAGGATGTCCGAAGACGCTACGAACCGCTCGTTGTGCCGCGCCGGATGGACCTCCGCCTTGGCAGGGTGCCCGCGGTTTACGGCGACAAGCTCCGGATCGGCCAGATCATCGAAAACTTGCTGATCAATGCCGTGAAATTCACCCCACCGGAAGGCTTGATCACGGTTTCGCTTGAGGCGAAGGGGCGTTCGGCGGAAATAACCGTCGCCGATACCGGTGTTGGGATACCCAAAAAAGAGCAGAGACGGCTTTTTGAAAGGTTCTTCCAGCCTAAAACGCCGGACAACTTGAAGATGCGCGGAACTGGTTTGGGATTGGCGATCGTCAAGGAGATTGTGCAGATGCACGGAGGGACTGTCCGGGTGGATTCCCATCCCGGTAAGGGAACAAGCTTCATCGTTAGCCTACCTCTTTACACACCGGCGTTCGCGCTCACGGAGGAGTTCAGGCTGATGCGCGAGCAGGCTTCCCGCGAGGGTTCCGTGTTGGCCTGTCAGTTGTTCCAGGCGGATCTCCATACGATGGCGATGTGGCAGGAGACGAAGGAATTTTTGCAAAAGTATGTTCCCAAGGAGGACAGGGTACTGATCAACCCGGATGGCGGACTTGTGGTGTTCTCCGTTATGGTGGACCCTAACGGTCTGCAGGCGATGCGGCGCCGTCTGGAGCAGGTTTCCAGCGATCATCCGGAATTTTTCCCGCCGGCCTTCGTCCGATGGGGATGGGCGCGGGTGCCTGAAGAGGGAACGGAGCTGCCGATGATCCTGCAGTTGGCGAAAAGCAGGGCGGAAGAGAACCTGTTTATTCAGAAAACATCACTGAAGGTTTAGTCAATAAGAAAGGATGGACACAGTGAAAAGGGTTAAGGTTTTGGTCATTGATGATGAAGAGGATGCTCGAAAGCTGTTGTGCAGACGCCTGCTTGCCAACCAAATTGATGCGATCGACGCCGCCGATGGGATTACCGGTTTAGAGCTGGTCAAAAAGGAGAAGCCGGACCTTATTTTGCTTGACATCATGATGCCGAAAATGGACGGCCTGCAGTTTTATCAAGCGTTGAGGGAAGATCCGGAGACAAAAGATGTTCCGGGTATCTTTCTCACGGCTCTTTGCCAGGGGGAGACCATGGACCGCCACAGCTTGGAGCTTATCGCTCAGGCAAAACACGGGGTTGAGCTGGACGACAACTATCTTATTGTCGGCAAGCCCTATGAGCCTGAGGTTTTGATCGCGGCAATTCATAGCCTTGTTAATAAGAAAAGCAATCCTTAGGGAGAACGTAAAAATGGCCAAAAAAAGAATACTCCTGGTAGATGACGAACCGGATTTTGTCTGGATGACTAAATCCAGGCTGGAGGCAAACAATTACGATGTCCATACCGCGTGTAACGGCAAAGAGGCTATTGAAAAGATTAAAGCGGAGAAACCCGAAGTCGTCCTGCTCGACATCTTTATCCCGGGGACGGATGGTTTGGCGGTATTAAGAATGATTCGCAGGCACGACAAGAGGGTGCCCATCTATATAATCACCGCCTCTTCCAACCAGCAGAAATTTCTCGATGCGAAAAGATTTGGGGCATCCGGTTTCATCGTTAAAACCAGCAACTTCCAGAAGGAGATAGACAATATAACCAACATTCTGCGCCTTTCAGGAAAGTTCCACGGTTCTTCCGATGCCTGATAGAACCTTGCCCGACGGACGGTTTACCTTCCGGCTGATAGTCGGCATGTTTTTGGTGAGCTGTCTGGTTTTCGGCGGGTTGATTTGGCACGTTTTCCATTCCTACCGAGTGACGCGTCAAATAATCCGGCAGGAGATGCGGCTCAAAGAATTCGCCTGGGAGATCGTTTATCTGGATGAAGCCCTTACGATGTCTGCCCGGATTGCCGTTCTTACTCTGGAACCGGAGTGGATGGAGCGTTACTACCGCTTTGAGCAACAGTTTGACGAGGTAATTGAGGAAGCCCAAAAACTTGTCCCAGAGGTGAGGCACAACCAAGCTGTTTTACAAGCGGCGGGGACAAACGACAAACTTGTCGCCATGGAGCACAAAGCGATTAAAGAAGTTGAAGAGGGCCGTTTTGAGGAGGCGCAGGAAATATTATTTGGTGGCGCCTACGGCATTCAAAAAGAGATTTATGCCGACGCCGTCAAACGGTTTTCCGATCAGCTGAGGATCCGCGCTGAGGAGATACTTTCCGGCGAACACGACCGAGCCGTCTTCTCGATCGCCGTAATATCGGTACTTATTCCTCTGCTGTTTTTCGCGTGGACGGCCGTTCTTTTTGTGCTTCGCCGGTGGCAATTGGCTGTCCAGGAAAACAGCCGGCTGGCCGAACGCCGTCTCATGGAAAAGGAGGCGGCGAAAGAGGCCTTGGAAATGGATATCTCCGAACGCAAGAAGGCGGAAGAAGCCCTTCGGGAAAGCCAAACGCGTCTCCAACTGGTGGCGCATGCCACGAATGACGCGGTATGGGATTGGGATTTTCGGACAAACCAGGTGTGGTGGAACGACGGCATCTGCGCAATCTTCGGCTACCAGCCCAGCGAGGTGATTTCTGATTCGGCGTGGTGGAAGGACCATATCCATTCGGGTGACCGGGATCAGGTGACCTCGGGCGTTCACGCCGCCATAGAAGGCCGGGGGGAATTCTGGTCGGCGGAATACCGTTTCCGCAGGGCAGACAACACCTACGCCTATGTCTATAACCGGGGGTATGTTGTGCGTGAAAGCTCCGGTAAAGCGATCCGGATGATCGGCGCTATTGTGGACATCAGCGATCGCAAACAGGTGGAAGAGCAGCTTCTTCATGACGCCTTCCATGATTTGGTCACAGGTTTGCCCAACCGGGCTCTGTTTATAGACCGCCTCGGGCGTTCGATTGGCCGGGCTAAACGGAGAAGCGATTATCTGTTCGCGGTCCTTTTTATTGATGTGGACCGTTTTAAGGTGATCAACGATAGTCTCGGCCACGCAGTGGGAGACCAGCTCTTGAAGACTATAACGGAGCGGCTGCTCTCCTCCCTGCGCCCGAGTGATACCCTGGCCCGTTTCGGCGGGGACAAATTCACCGTCCTCTTGGAAGATATCGGCGATGTGAACGACGCCACCCGTGTCGCCGACAGGATCCAGAAGGAACTGACGGTCCCGTTTAATCTAGGTAAGCAGGAAGTTTTCATCACGGTCAGTATTGGGATATCCCAAAGCGCCACCGGCTACGATCAGCCGGAGGATTTCTTAAGAGACGCCGAGACGGCGATGTATCGGGCGAAAACCCTGGGCAGGGCTCGTTATCAGGTTTTCGATACAGAGATGCACGCCCGCGCTGTTTCTCTGCTGCAGATGGAGACCGATTTAAGGCGGGCGATAGAACGGAATGAATTTGAGGTTTATTACCAACCGATCATTTCTTTGAAAACAGGCCTCCTCAGCGGGTTTGAGTCGCTGGTCCGGTGGAGGCATCCCCAGAGGGGAATCCTTCTGCCGTACGATTTCCTGCCGATCCTTCAGGAAATGGGCCTAATCATTCAGCTTGACCATCACGTTTTGATGGAATCCTGCCGCCAGATGAAAGAGTGGCAGAAAAAATTCCCCGCGTGCTCTTCGGTCAACATGAACGTTAATCTGTCCGCCAAACATTTCGCTCACCCGGGTTTCTCTGATTTTGTGGACCAAGTTCTCCAGGAAACCGGTTTGAACCCGAAAACGTTGAAATTGGAAATTCCGGAAAGCGGGATTATGGAGCACGCCGAATTTGTCGAGGTTGCCTTAGTCCAGCTGAAAGCGAAGAAGGTCAGTCTTTCGATCGATGATTTCGGAACGGGCAATTCCTCCCTGTCCGCGATTCACCGCTTCCCGATCGAGACGCTTAAAATAGACCGTTCGTTTGTCTCCATGATGGACCAGAAGCAGGAAAACCTTGAGATCGTGCGTGCGATCATCGTCCTCGCGCATAACCTCAGCATGGATGTCGTGGCGGAAGGAATCGAGACTGAGCCGCAACTGGTCCTCTTAAGAGATTTGGGATGCGAGTACGGGCAGGGGTTCCTGTTCTCCAAACCGGTCCCGTCAAAAACAGCGGAGGGTTTTCTCAGCCCTTCTCCGAAGCAGTTCATCGCTAAGACCAAGGCAAGTAACAGCCGTATCGCTTAAGCCCTTTCTTTGCAGATTCGCCAGTTGATGGTGTCCCGCCGTTTTTACTCCTGAATGCTGATGGAGAGCATCTTAATCTCTTCCCGGGGCCGGTCATTCTGGTCTCGCGGCACCGAAACGATTGCTTCCACCACCTCCTGCCCCTGAACCACTTTGCCAAAAATCGCATGCTTGCCGTCCAGCCACGGCGTTGGAGCCAGCGTGATGAAGAACTGACTGCCGTTGGTGTTCGGGCCGGAGTTGGCCATGGAAAGTATCCCAGGGCTGTCGTGCTTGAGGCCCGAGCCGAATTCGTCGGCGAATGTATAGCCGGGCCCGCTGCGGCCGGTGCCGGTCGGGTCGCCCGTCTGAATCATGAAGCCCGGGATTATCCGGTGGAAGATGATGTTGTTATAGAAGCCCTGTTTGGCGAGTTTCACGAAATTAGCGACGGTCTGAGGAGCTTTATCGTTGTAGAGCTCAATGACAATCTTGCCTTTGGGTGTTTCGATAGTAGACACGGGATTTCTCACCTCAGTTTTAATCGGAGCAGCTATTTCTTCTTTCACAGGAGTTGCAACCGTAGTCGAAGCTGGAGATTTAGCCGGAGATGTAGCACATCCCAGACAGGCCAGCAGGCCGATAACGAACAGAGCAGTCCATCTGACCATTTTTCTTTAAGACTCCTTTTTTCAAACGGTACAGGTTAACCCCCCTCAAACGGGCCGTCCCTCCCGGCAGTCGATCACCGGAAGGGACGGTGGGAAACAGGAACCAACCCCAGCCTATGAGCAGCCTGAGGTTGCTCCGCAATTGAAACATTTGTAGCAACTGCCGGAACGGACCATCATGGAACCGCAGTCCGGGCAGGGCGGGGCGTCCACTTGGCCCTGGAACGCCTGCCGGCTCGGTTCCAGTTTAGAGGTGGTCCCCGCTGTTTGGCCCGGCGAGGTGATGTCCGCTTGTTTTGCCGCCAAATCGGTGACTGTGCTTGGCGGCTGCGGCTGTTTGTCGGCCGGCAGGAACCTAAGCGCCAACCAGCGGAAGATGTAGTCTAGGATAGACTGCGCGAACCGGATCTTCGGGTTTGAGGTGATCCCGGCCGGTTCGAACCGCATGTGGCTGAATTTCTTCACCAGGTCTTCTAATGGAACGCCGTATTGGAGCGCCAGCGAGATCGAGGTGGCGAAGGCGTCCAGCAAGCCGGAGATGACGGTTCCTTCTTTTGACATCACGATGAAGATCTCGCCCGGTTTCCCGTCTTCGTACAGGCCGACCGTCACGTAGCCGTCGTGGCCGGCGATCGAAAACTTGTGCGTGATCGCGACCCGCTCGTCCGGGAGGTAGCGGCGTTTGGTTTTTAAGGCCCCGTTTGTCTGGGCCGCCGGATCCTTGGCCGCCTCTTTCATCAGCCCGTCATCCTTTTTGCCGGTCGAGAGGGGCTGGACTTTCTTGGATCCGTCCCGGTAGATCGCGATCGCTTTGACCCCATCCTTCCAGGCCTCGATGTAGGCCTGCATGATGTCATCCACAGTGGCTTCCGACGGGACGTTAACGGTCTTGGAGATTGCGCCGCTGATGAAGGGCTGAGTGGCCCCCATCATCCGGACGTGGCCCAAGTAGTGGATCGACCGGGTCCCTTTCATCGCTTTGAAGGCACAGTCAAAAACCGGCAGATGCTCCGGTTTGATCCCGGGGGCCCCTTCGATAGTCTCTTCCTTGTTGAGGTATTCCACGATCGCCTGTGTTTGGGCGTCGGAATATCCGAGTTTTTTGAGGGCGCGCGGCACGGTGTTGTTGACGATCTTGATGAGTCCGCCTCCCACCAGTTTCTTGTATTTGATCAGCGCGATGTCCGGCTCGACGCCTGTGGTGTCGCAGTCCATCATGAAACCGATCGTGCCGGTGGGGGCCAGAACGGTTACCTGGGAATTGCGGACGCCGTACTCGGTCCCGAGCCGGAAAGCCTCTTCCCACGCGTGCGCTGCCGAGGCGAACATCTCTTCCGACACCATCCGGTCATCCACTTTGATCAGGGCGTCTCTGTGCATCCGGATGATGTTGAGCTGAGGCTCCTTATTCTTCGCGTAGCCGGCGTATGGGCCCTTCACAGAAGAGATTTCGCAGGAGGTCTTGTAAGCCTCGCCGCACATCAACGCCGTCACAGTGGCCGCGTAGGCCCGGCCTTCGTCGGAGTCGTAGGGCAGCCCCAGCGACATGAGGAGCGCCCCCAGATTGGCATAGCCCAAGCCCAGTTCCCGGTAATTCTTGGCGTTTTCCGTGATTCTTGGTGTCGGGTAGGAGGAGTTGTCCACGATGATGTCCATTGCGATCGTCATCGTCCTCACTGCCGACCGGAAATCAGCCACCTGGAAGCGGCCGTTCTCGTCCACGAACCGCATCAGGTTCAGCGATGCCAGGTTACAAGCGCTGTTATCCAGGTGCATGTACTCCGAGCAGGGGTTGCTGGCGTTGATCCGTCCGCTGTTGGGGCAGGTGTGCCACTTGTTGATCGTGGTATCGAACTGCATGCCGGGATCGCCGCAGTACCATGTGGCCTCTGCGATGAGACGCAGCATCGCCTTTGCCTCCACCGTCTGGATCGTCCTGCGGTCGGTGACCGCTTTCAGGTCCCACGGCGTGTCCTCCAGGGCCGCCTTCATGAATTCATCCGTTACCCGCACCGAGTTGTTGGCGTTCTGGAAGAAAACGCTTGAGTAGGCTTCTCCATCGAGCGAGGAGTTGTAGCCGGCATCCACAAGGGTCCATGCCTTTTTTTCCTCCTGCCATTTGCACCGGATGAATTTATCGATGTCGGGATGGTCGGCGTTCAGCACCACCATCTTCGCGGCGCGCCGGGTTTTGCCGCCCGATTTAATGACTCCAGCGGAAGCGTCCGCGGCCCGCATAAAGGAAACCGGCCCGGAGGCGGTGCCGCCTCCAGCCAGTTGTTCTTCAGCCGATCGGATGGGTGAAAGATTGATGCCGGCCCCCGACCCGTACTTAAAGATCATCCCTTCGACCTTGTACCAGTCGAGGATCGATTCCATAGTGTCCTCGACGGAAAGGATGAAGCAGGCGGAACACTGAGGTTTGGTTTCGATGCCGACGTTGAACCAGACGGGGGAGTTAAAAGCAGTTTTTTGGTGGAGCAACAGGTGGGTCAGCTCTGCCCGAAAATTATCGGCGTCTTCGGTGGAAGAGAAATAACCGTCCTTAATGCCCCACTCGGTGATGGTGTCCGCCACTCGGCTGATGAGCTGCTTGACGGAGGTTTCTCTCTTGGGTGTTCCCAGGGGGCCGCGGAAATATTTTGAGACGACAACGTTTGTAGCGGTTTGAGACCAGAAGATGGGGATCTCGACGTTGGTCTGCTCGAAGACGACCTCGCCATGTTCATTGCCTATAGTAGCGCTCCGAAGTTCCCAGGTGACTTCTTTGAAGGGGTCCGATCCCGGCTGGGTGAAATGACGTGGGATGCTCAAACCGTGGGATTGGGCAGATCCGGTGCCTGCTGTCTTTTTTGTTTGCATAGCAGAGACCTCTCCGAAGGCAATCGGGTTTACGTCCTTCGACATAGAAATGATACTCCTCTTTGCTTATCGCTGGGAACAGACAATTCCGCTGTCGATTTTCAGCGAGACAGCCTTATTTTCAGTTGTTCAAACCAATCCGAGTCGAAATTTGCCCCAGGACCTGGGAAGAGAGGGAAGGGCTTCCTTCGGGGAGCTTAAGGAATGAAGCCGTTGTCGTTCTGAGCTTACGAGGACCTGGTCTGCCTTCTTTAAGAGGCTGACGAGATCCTCTGAAGCTGCCAAACGCCCTCCTCCACCTCCACAATATCTTGAGGCTTACTCCCCTTTTACATCAACCTGTAGAGTTTTGTCAAGCAAAATGTACAGATTCTGAATGTTCAATTTTCTTATACTAGATTATAATTTATTTAACAATTTTAAGTAGATGTAAAAATCAGAAAGAGCTAGATTCTAGGTTTTGTGGTGATACAATAACTGCCTACGAAGAGGGTGGTATGACAAAGGAGAGAGGTGTCCGTATGGTGACAGCTGACGTGGCTTTGAAAGAATGGGCGGCGGTGGTGGGGGCGCTGGCTTCCGGAGAACAGCTGCTGATTATCCGCAAAGGGGGAATCCAGGACCCGAAGGGGACATTTCAGCTGGAGTACCGGGAGTTCTTCCTTTATCCAACTCTCGAACATCAAAAGGAGGAGCTTCTCCGGCCTGAGTTCCGCGGCCGGTTTTCCTTTTCAGGTGATCCGGAAAAAATCCCCTTTCAGGTCTATGCCGGAGTGGCTTTCTGCGCTGAGGTCAAAAATCCGAATATTTTTTTGAAGCTGCAAAAATACCATATCTGGATGCCCGAGTTTTTTGAAAAAAGGATGGAGTACAAATCGGATGAACCGGCGCTGGCGGTGGTCCTAAGGGCTTACCGGTTAAAGGAGATCCTCCTTCATCCGGTCAGGCCGGAATATGCCGGCTGCAGGTCGTGGGTGAAATTGGCGGAACCGGCACAGGCGGCGGCCCCTGATCCGGTTATTGACAACCGGCGTTTTCGGTTGGCACTGGAGGAAATTGCTGGTTGTTTCGGGACATGAACCCTTTTCTGGGATATAATCTGGATTAAATGGACGGTGCTATGGAAGAAAAAAGGAAGATCCTTATAGCGGATGATGAATCGGATTCCCTCCAGCTGATCAGTACCCGCTTGAGGGCCAACGGGTACAATGTGGTTACCGCGGCTGATGGGCAGGAGGTTTTGACAAAGGTGAAGGATGAGCATCCGGACCTGGTTATACTTGACTTAATGATGCCGAAGCTTGACGGGTATAAGGCGTGCCGCTTGTTGAAATTCGATGTGCGCTATAGAAAGATACCGATCGTTATCCTTTCCGCGCGCGCCCAGCCGGAAGATATGCAGTTGATCAAAGAATGCGGAGCAGACGTTTACTTTGTCAAACCGTTTGATCCGCCCGTCTTTTTGGAGAAATTGAAAGAGCTGCTGACCGGGGCCGGTTCAGCCGGCGTGTAATGCGCGATCCGGCGTGTCCGGCGGAGAAAACGGAGCAATGTCTCAAAAAATTCTGATTGTGGATGATGAGACGGATGTGGTGGCTCCCTTAAAATTTTCTCTGGAGGCGCAGGGTTTTACCGTTCTGACTTCTTTCAACGGCGTGGATGCTCTTGAAACGGCCCGCAAAGAATCTCCGGATCTTATCCTGCTCGACCTGATGATGCCCAAGCTGGACGGCTATAAGGTCTGCCGTCTTCTGAAATTCGATGCCCGCTATAAAGGGATCATGGTTTTGATCCTCTCGGCTCGTGGGCAACAGGAGGATATCGAGTTGGCCAGCGCTTGCGGGGCCGACGCTTATCTGACCAAACCGTTTGATCCTCAGCGGTTGTTTGAAGAGCTCAAACGCCTCCTTCAGGAAGCCAAGAGGGTGAAGAACCTGATGTGCGTCCGCCGTTCCAACCGAGAAGCCCGCGATCTGCTGCAGGAGTAGAACTATTTTTTATTCGTAACGCCCTGTTTTGATTGACCTTAATGTCCTGCCGAATTAGAATGTGGTCAATGCGAGGACCGATCGCTCTTGGGCCGATGCGCACCCTTCGAAGGGGAATTCGCCACAGTCAGGTAAGGCGTGCCTTCATTTATTAAAGAGACGTTCTTTAAAATCTACCGCAGGGGCACCCCTGATTCCGTTTGGCCGGTCGGAACGTCCCTCAAACTGCCTACCCGCTTAAAGCAGATTGCCGTCATCAACCAGAAAGGAGGGTGCGGCAAGACCACGACTGCAGTTAATCTCTCCGCCTGTCTGGCTGAGTTGGGCGCACGCGTTTTATTGGTAGATGTGGATCCTCAGGCGCATGCCACGTTGGGTCTTGGGCTCCGCGCCGATGAGCTGGAGAGGTCCCTTTACAACGCGATGCAGCCGGGCGGCTCCTCGGTCACGCAGGTGATTTTGCCGACGTATCATCCGAATCTAAAGCTTATCCCGGGCAGTTCCCTTCTGTCCTCCCTGCAAGTGGAATTGGTGGATAGACCGGGTCGCGAAAGGATTTTGGCGGACTGTTTAAGCCGGGTGGGCTCCGATTTCCACTTTGTCTTTATGGATTGTCCGCCGAGCCTGAACCTTCTGACGATCAACGCGCTGACGGCGGCCTCCCACGTCTTGATTCCGCTGCAGACCCACTACCTTTCTTTGGACGGGATGCGGGAATTGTTCAAAACGATTGAACTGGTGCAGGGGCAGATGAACCCTCACCTGGAGATCCTCGGTATTTTGCCGACGTTGTTTGATCACCGGACCCGGATGAACCGCGCGATGCTGCAGACGATCAAGGAATATTTTCAGGGGAAGGTTTTTGACACTGTGATTCATCTGAGCACCTCGTTGACGGAATCCCCCATGATGGGGCAGCCGATTAGCCGGTACGCGCCCCAAAGCCGGGGGGCCAAAGATTATCAGGCGCTTGCCGAAGAGTTGTTGAGGTCCGATGCCTGATCCTGAAAAGGAGCTGCCCGACCTTCATAAGGTTTTCGACAGGATGTTCTCCAGGACGGCGAAAAAACAAGGCCCGCAGAAGCAGATCCTTTTTGAGCGCACCGACGGGCCAGGGGCTAAGAGGCCGTCGGCTAAAGAGACGAGAGGCAGCTCCGTCCATGCGGCGGCGCTTCAGGGGGGGCGGGCTCTTCTCTCAAGGTTTTCGTGGTCCGGAGCGGCCGGGTTTTCTTCAGTTGTTGGGGTTGATCTGGGAGCCAGCGCGCTGAAAGTTGTCTGCGTGAATACCGCCAAAGAATTCCCTCAGGTGACGGCGGTTATTTTAGAAGAGATGCCCCCGGGGCTGGATGAGCAAGGAAGAAAGGTTTTTTACCAGAAACATTTGAAGGCTCTTAAAAAACAGGGTATCTTAAACGGCCGCGTCGTGATGGGGGTTGTGGATGACCGGATGGCGGTGGAGATGGTGTCGATGCCCAAAATGCCGCAAGCCGATTTGGAAAAAGCCGTGATTTGGGAAGCGAAGGCCCGGATGGCGGCGGAAGCCTCTGCCTACTGCATCCGCCATCTCATTATAGAAGAGACGATGGTGGATGGGCAGCCGCATAAAGAGGTGCTGATCTTCGCGGTCCCTCGGGAGGAGATCGTCCAGCCGTACCAGCTAATCGCCGGGTACAATTCTCGCGTTACCGCTGCCGAACCGGGGATATTGGCTTCTGTCTCGGCGTTAGAGCAGGGAAGATTTATCCGGCAGGACCAGTTCATAGGGGTTCTGGATATCGGCAGCCGCCATTCGACGCTGGGTTTGATTTTCGGGGGCAAGGTCCGTTTCGTGCGGTCTTTTTCGGTGACCGGAGAGACGATCACGCAAAGTATTGTCCAGTACTGCAAGGTGAGCCAGGCCGAGGCGGAGGCCCAGAAGAAACAGAGAGGCCTTCCCCACGCAAAGGCACTAGAGTCGCACAAAGAGGGAGCGAGCGCGCATGTCGGCCTGCAGGCGGGCCATGCGATGACGCTCCATTTAGAGCAGCTGGCCACGGAATTGGATCATTCCCTGAGGTATGTGACCTACTATTCATTGGGGCGCGGCAAGGTTAACCGTTTGGACCGTCTTTTCTTGGTGGGCGGCGGCGCTTTACTGAAGAATCTCCCGGCTTTTTTGGAAAGCCGGCTGGACACGAAGGTCGAGGCGGCTGACCCGTTCCAGGAAGTCTCTGTATCGGATTTGGTTAAGCCTCAGATTGGCTCATTTGAACTGAAAGTCCGTATGGCGGCCGCGGTCGGTCTGGCGCTTCGCCCGATGGAAAAGGGATAACGGAATGGAACGGATCAACCTGCTTCCGGAAGATTTGAC
Organism: uncultured Planctomycetia bacterium; assembly: GCA_964373715.1. Taxonomy (GTDB): domain Bacteria; phylum Omnitrophota; class Gorgyraeia; order 1-14-0-20-64-10; family 1-14-0-20-64-10; genus CAMTXI01. The sequence goes on from CAYJVR010000002.1 coordinate 188,363, forward strand.
GCTGACGCCGGTCAACCGGTTCATATACTCGGTGAACCAGAGGTTTTTTCCGACGTTGGGACGGACTTTAGCCGCCGCCGCCGGCCTGGTGTTTTTGGTTGCCGTTATCCAGATCTTTTTGACGCAGCATTACTTGTCGAGCACCGACCGGGTAAAACAGAAGAAAGCCAAGGCGGCGGTGGAACTGAAGAAGATGTCCGGCACCGTTGCCCGTTTAAGCCAAAGGGAAACCGAACTTTTGAGGCAGATGGAATGGCAGAATGAGAGGGTTCAGTATCTGAGAACCTATCAGGATTCGGCGGGGGAATGGTCGCCGGTTCTCGAGGAGGTCAAAAGCGCGCTTCCTTTCGGTGTTTGGCTGACCGAGTTGGAGGCAGACCCGAAGAGGACCCTGCGCGTGGCGGGCGGCGCTTTTGAAGAGGACCTGGTCGTCAAGTTTATGGGAGCGCTGAAGGAGACGCCGAAATTCCGAGATGTGGCTTTTAATTTTACGAAAAAAGCCATCATCGGAAAAACAGGAGTCGTCCAGTTTGAAATCGTTTCGAAAGTTGCCGGGCCTCCGGAGCCGGCCGAGGGGATTGTGAAAGTTCCGCGGGTGACAACGCCATGAGCAGCCTGATGGAGAGATTCAAGGGTTTTGAGCCCCGCTTCGGCCAGAGGGAAAAGGTGTGGGGTCTTTTCTTGGCGGCGGTGATGGTCGTTGTATGGGGCTCCAGAGTTGTTCTGAAGCCGCGCGCGGAGGCGTTCCGGGAAGCACGGCGGGATTCCCTCAAGGCGCATGATGAGTTGATCGAGATGGAGGCCCAGAAGCCGGACATGAACGAGCTCCGTGCCCGCATAAGGCAGCTGCAGTCCCAGGTGGGTTCCAGTTATAAGGAATTGGATAAGTTGGAGAAAGGCCTGTTGTACAGCCAGGATCAGGATCTGCTGCTGGAGCGCCTTGTGGCCGATAGAAAGAGATATGATCTTCAGATCAACGCTGTGGAGCCGATCCGGGAAGATGCGCAGAAAACCCAGCAGACCCAAGCGTCTGCGACAGGGGCCTCCCGCGGTTTTTTTTACAAACAGCTTCTGGTCAAGGTGGATGCCTCCGCCACGTATAATAACTTGAGTTCCTATGTCAAAGTGCTGGAAGGCCAGGGGTCTTATCAAAAAGTGCGCGGTGTAAAGGTCGAGATGGACAAGGATGAAAAGGCGCTTCCCCGTGCCAAGGTGCTGATAGAGGTGTTGCTTTCTGACGCGCCGATGAAAAAGGCCGAAATGCGCGACAAGGTTTTTTCGATGATTGAGGAAGAGGAGTCCGCCGCCCGGGAAGCCAAAGATCCGTTTCTGGCACAGGAAAGGCCTCGGGAGGAAGAGGAGATGATCGGCCTGGAGCTGACAGGCATTTTCGGCGTCACCGGCAGGTTAACCGCACTCATTGATGGGAATGCTTATCAGGAGGGGGATGTGATACAGGGCAAACGGATCGTGAAGATCCTTTCCGACAAGGTTGTTTTCGAGCATGGAAACAAAAGGTACTTTCTGCACGAAAGCCCGGTGTCTCAATGAGAATCGCTCGGGCTGTCTTTATCGTATTTTTTCTGTCATCGGCCTGTCCCGCGTGGGCGGACGCTCCGCAGGAAGAGGTGGCTGCTGTGGTGAAGGGAGAGTTTTCTCCGTTCCGTGCCGAGGCCGGTTTTTCGGCTGAACAGGCGCAGGGCTCCGCCGATTCCGCGCCCCTGTTGCCGCCCGACGCGACTCAGGCTGAACGGCTGAAAACGGTTGTGAACCTCTCCTTCACCAATGCGAACCTGAAGAACGTGTTGAGTTCCCTGGCTAAGATTTACGGGTTGAACATCGTCGCCGATGATGCGGTTGCCGGAACCGTCACCTTGACCCTGCGGGGGGTGACGTTAGAGGAAGGTTTGCGCCAGATGCTGAAACGCAACGGGTTCGGTTTCTCTGCGCGCGGGGAGATCCTGGAGGTCTCGAAACTTGAGGCCAAAAGGGGAGCCGGCGTCTTGATGGTCAATTACATTGATCTGGATACCGCGCTCGAATTCCTGCAGCCGATGGCTTCGCAGGGAGCCGTGCTGAAGGTGGATGAAACCTCCAACGGTATTCTGGTCAGCGATTACATGAGCCGGATTGAAGAGATGCGGGCCCTTTTGAAAGAGATAGACCAGCCGCCCCAGCAGGTTTTCATTGAGTCGAAGCTGATGGACATCACGCACAACGATCTGGACAACCTGGGCCTTGCGCTGTCTTCCGTGTCGAACACCTTGCCGCTGAAAGCCGGATCGAATCCTCTGGACCTCTCTTCCGGCGCTTTCAGCCTGGCGGGTCCGTCGAGCACCTTGTTGAATAAGGAGTTTCAGCTGACGATCGGGAGAGGGTCTGATTCGATTACCGCATCGCTGAACCTGTTGATTCAGAACAAGAAGGTGAAGGTCATCGCGAATCCGACCGTGCTGACGCTCAATAACTCCGAGGCGAGGATCATCATCGGCGAGAAATTCCCGATCCGCGAGCAGATGCAGACAACCACCGGCACTTTGGAAACAACCCGATTCGTGGATGTCGGAACGGCCCTGCGGGTAACGCCCCGGATCAACCCTGGCGGGACGATCCAGCTGCACATCCACCCGGAGGTCAGCTCGGTCAGCGCCACTCTTGAGGCGGGCCCCCGGATTACGACCCGTGAAGCGGACACCACCGTTGTGGTAAAAAACGGGGAGCCGGTTGTCATCGGAGGCCTCATCCAGCAGGATGAGACACTCATCCGAGGCAGGATCCCCTTCCTGGGGCACGTCCCCTTTTTGGGCCTCCTTTTCCAGAACCGGTCCAAAGACCACCAGCAGAAGGAATTGGTGATCGTAATCACACCGCACATCGTCAAAACCACGATCGCCGAATCCAATCAGCCTTACACGGAAACCCACGATACGGCCGTCAAACTCGACGTGTTGGATCTGTTTTCCCAAGCGAAGTCGTTTGAGGAGGGAACAGGCATCCGGGCCCGGCAGACGCCGGAGACGCTGAGAAATCTTCAGGCGGTGGATCTGTACCAGAGGGTAGCAGACCGTTTCCCGACCCATCCATACGCGATGGAATCTCTTTGGAGAATGGGTCTGCTGACGAGGGATAAGCTGTACGATTTGGACCGCTCGGAAGAGGCCTTCCGGCGGCTCGTGGGCCAGTTCCCCGACAGCAAATACAGAAATCCGGCCACACGGCAAATCAAGGAGATTGTTTGGCAGCGGGAACAGATCGCCAAAAGAGGCATTAAGGTGAAGGCTTTGGCGAGCGGGCAGCAGCAGAAGTCGTCTAAGACCAACATCCGACGCCGGTAGCCGCTCTCCCGCCCTCCTATGGCCACCTTCCGTTACAAGGCCAGAGACAAAAAAGGGTCTCCGTTTGTCTCGACAGTCGAGGCGGACAGTCCGAAAGAGGTAGCCGACCTCTTGCGCAAGCAGGGACTCCAGATTATTTATCTCGAAGAGCCTCAAAAAGATTATTCCGCCGCGCTTTATCAAGGGGTTCTTCAGCGCCTCAAGGCGGCCTCCCGTCCGGTCGAAGTTGTTCTGTTCACGCGCCAGCTTGCGCTCATGGTCAGGGCGGGGTTGCCGCTGGTGGACGGCATCGAAGGGATTGCACAGCAGGACATTTCGCCGGCGCTGAAGATGGTGATTGGCTCTTTAAGCGAGAATCTCCGTTCCGGGAAAGCTTTCTCCGAGGCGCTCAGCCAGCACCCGGCCTTTTTCCCTGCATTCTATGTCAGCATGGTGAAGTCTGGCGAAACCGCGGGTATTCTCGAGGAGGTGCTGGAACGTTTGGCCGACATCGGCGAGAGAGGTATGGAATTGAAGGGGCGCGTCCGCGCCGCCTTGGCCTATCCGGTCCTGTTGGTCTTCCTTTCCTGCGGGATTGTGACTTTTTTGCTGGTCCATGTCCTGCCGAGATTTTTCCTGATTTTTGAAGAGTCGGGCGTTGTTCTTCCGCTGCCGACGAGGATACTGCTGGCGGTTAGTTTCTTGTTGCAGAAATGTTGGTTTCTCGTTCCACTCGGGTTGATCGCTGTTTTCTACGGTTTTCTCAAGATGAAGGCCAGGCCCGAAGGGCGTTACCGGATTGACGAGGCGATTTTGAGAATCCCTTTTTTGGGTCCCTTGCTTTTAAGAACGGTTTTTGCCCGCGCGTTCGGGATCATGGCCTCCCTTTTGAAAAGCGGGATCGCCGTTGTGCCGGCGCTTATCGTGGTGGAGGACCTGGTTGGCAATCAGGCGGTGGCCCGGGCCCTCGTTCGGGTCCGGGAGGCGGTGGTCGGGGGGGCCTCTCTCTCCGCGCCGTTTAGGGCGGAGAAGATATTCCCGCCGACAATCTCCCAGCTGGTTTCTGTCGGAGAAAGGACCGGATCGCTGGACGAAACGTTCAGGCACCTGGGGAATTATTATGAGAGAGAGGTGGAGCGGGCTTTGCGGATGATGACTTCGGTGCTCGAGCCTCTATTGCTGCTGGTGGTCGGTTCGCTCGTGGCCTTCATCGCCCTGTCGGTGCTGCTGCCGATATTCCAGTTGATCAAGGTCTTCAGAAGATAGAGGTTCCGGTCTTTTAACGGTTTTTATGGGAGGAGAATCGGATGAAGCAACGGGGATTCACTCTGATGGAATTGCTGATCGTCATGACGATTATCGCCATCCTTGCGGCGGCGATCATTCCGAATTTCATCGGGTTTGACGCCGAAGCTAAGGTAGCGGCCACAAAGTCGAATCTGGATACCCTGCGGTCGCGTGTGACTCTCTTTCGAGCGAAGGAGGGGAGATACCCGTCCTCTTTGGAGGAGCTGGTGCAGAAGTCGTATCTCGATGCCGGCGTCAAACGTCCTTACCTCAAGAAGATCCCTCTGGAGTTGGTGTCGAGCAAAAAAGGGAGCAGTGCCTCCGCTACGAGCACTTCGGAGGAATCCCTAGCCAACACCGGCGGCTGGGTCTATGTCTCCGATACGGCCGAGATCCGGATCAACGTGTCGGAGCCTCTCGATAAATCATGGGGGGAATATGCCGGGCAAGTTCCCGCCGACTGGTAACGCTGCCTCTTCGGTGCGATCTGAGAAAGGGGTGGCGTTGATCATAACCATTATTATTCTGCTGACGCTGGGGGCGCTCGGGGCCGCGCTCAGCGGTATGGTTAATTCCCGCGTTCTTTCAGCCACCCTTGAGGTTGAACGGCTTCAGGCAGCCTATCTGGCGGAGGCTGGTTTGGCCAAGGCCCTCTATGAAATCTCGAATGACCGGGATATCTCGGGCAAGGACGGCATAGGCAAGATTCCGCCGACTCCGTACGGCCCCGGGTTTTTCCTGGTGGAGCATGACCCCGATAGCAGAAGCCTCCTCGGCATGGGTGTGGTGGGGGATGTGCGGCGCGTGATTGTTTCCCAATACGAATGACCCCACCACCTCTTTCAAAAGGTGGTGAGGTGATGAAGAACGGTTCCTGCCGCGGGTTCACCTTCATCGAGGTGTTGATCACCCTCTTCATTTTGGCGGTTGCTGTGGCCCCCCTCATGCAGCTGTATGCTACCGCCGTCGAGCAGATCGGCTACACGGATGATGTGAGCACCGCGCTTGATCTGGCGAGGGAAGAGATTGAGAAGGTGAAGAACCTGGCCCTGACCGAAAGGCAGATCAAACAGATGGGCAACATCATCAGCCCGCCCATCCGCCTTCAGAAAAGAACTTGGTACACAGTCCGGGTTGTGGATCCCGATCTGACCCCGCTGGAGGTCCAGGTCTACGTTTACCGGGAGAAACTGAACGGCCCTCCGGTGGTCCAGCTGATGACGATTGTGAATAAATGAAAAAGAGTTTATCCGCCGGGGTCACCCCACCACTTACGTTGAGCTTAAGTGGTGGGGTGACCCTGGTTGAGCTGCTTGTTTCGCTGGCGGTCCTCGGGATCATCGGCGGCGTCAATGGAGCTATCCTTTCAGCGGGGCTCGATTCCTGGAGCCATATCCAGCAGCAGCTGTCGCTCCAGCAGGTATCGGATGAAACGATGGGGATGCTGATGGAAGGAGGTTTTGACGAACAGGGGCTGCGCGACGCGGTGGAGCTGAAGGAGGCGCGGACCGAACAGATGGCGTTCGTTCCCCTGTGGATTGATCTCTCGCACAAGCCGAACCCGATCTTGAACAAAGGGCAGAGGTTTATCCTGGAGAAGCAGTTTAAAACCGGCGCGGCGATTCCGGTCGGCCAGGTCCGCTTGCCTGAGAGCGATGAGTGGCAGACAGTGCCGGTGGCGTTCGAGAGCAGTCCCGGGCTTGACCCGAAACACCCGGATGACGCTGTCACCTTTCTGAACCCGATCCCGCTTGGCAGCGCGATACGGGTCATTTACACGCCCGACGCCTCCGTGCATCCGGAGACGGTCATGGCATTTCGCTTCGATCCGGAATCGAAGAAGATTTTTCGCTCGTATTCGGGAAAAACCGAGATGATCCCGAAACGCCTGCAAGGGGTGGAGACGGACCGGCTGGCGTTCCTCTATTACGACAACTTGAACCGGCTGCTCCCGTCAAACCGCTCCCCGGGTTCTTCGGAACTTCGGCGGATAACCGGCGTGAAGGTTTACCTGGCCTTCTCCAAGAATCAGGAGAGACGGGAAAGCACCTCCTTCACGAATGTCCGGAACGTCCAGACGCTCGGCGTGACGATCTCGAAAGGATCGGTCGTCCCGATTTCCGGCCCTCAGGCGGTTCGGGCGTTCTCGATGGGGGATCTTTCCGGGCTGACAAAAAGGGAAGGCACGGTGGAACTGGCCGTCAAATCCCAGGGGCGTTTCCGCTGGAAGATCCGCTTGCAGTTTCGGGCGGGAGAGGATTCTTCCCGGTTGGTCTTGGAGCGGTTTGAGATCCAAGCGCCGATCGGACAGATCCGGACCTCCGGCATCGTTAACCAGCCTGTTTCCCGGAGCGAGTTCGTAGATTTGATGAGCATAGACCGTACGGGCCTGTTTGATTACGATGACGATGAGGATATTTCAGACACGATTGTTGTGCCGGAGGGGCCGAATTTCCTGGAGGTGACGGAATGCGATTTCGAAACAGCGGCGTTATTCATAAGGCCATAATCGGTTCTCATCAGGAGGTAAGGACGATGAAAAGGAGAGCGGTCAGTATTATCACGCTGGTCGCGGTGATGTCAGCGGTGTCTCCGGCGTACGCCGATAACGACAATCCGTTCCGGAAATTTACCCGGGGGCTGACGAACATCGTTACCGGATGGCTCGAGGTGCCGGTCCAGATCTCCCGCGTGACCGAATCGGAAGGAAGCATTTCCGGTTCCACGGTCGGGTTCGTCAAGGGGTTGCTTTTCGGGATCGGCCGCACCGGCGTCGGGGTTCTGGAGGCGGTGACCTTCCTGCTTCCAAACCATGTCTCCGGCGACGGAGCGAACGAGCAGGCGTACGGCCCGATTGTGACCCCGGAGTTTGTGGTCTTCCGGTCGAGTGACATCGAATAAGGAAGCGGAACTTGTAACTCGCGCCCGCAGCGGGGACCGGGAAGCGTTCGCCGAGCTGATAGAGCCTTACCGGGACCGCCTCTACGCGATGGTGTTCGGGCTTCTAGGCAACCGGCAGGACGCCGAGGAGGTCTGCCAGGAGGCTTTCTTGAAGACCTTCTGGAAGATCGCCGGGTTCCGGGGGGATGCCCTGTTCTATACCTGGCTTTACCGGGTCGCGCTCAACCTCTGCTACAGGCGGCTCAAAACACGGAGGACGGAACCGGCCCCGTTTTCCTCCCTTGGTGCCGCGGAGGAGGAGGGTACGGAACCGAAAGGCCAGCCGGTGGATCCTGCCGGCTCCCCTCGTGAAGAGGCGCAGAAGAGGGAGCGGGCGGCGCTGGTGCGCCGCGCGATGGCGAAGCTGAAACCGGCCGATTTCAAGATGCTGGTTTTCAGGGAGTTTGAGGAGCTTTCCTACGATGAGATCGCCCGCCGGTTGGGGATTCCCAAGGGGACGGTAATGTCCAGGCTCCACAGGGCCCGTCTCGCGCTGGCTGCCTATTTGGCAAAATGTGGAATTGCACCATAGGATAGAGGGAAGCCCGCGTCGGTTTTTTGGAATTTCCGCCCCTGCGGGGTATCTAATAGGGTGAAAGGGGAAAAACGGCGATGAGATGCGGGGAGATTCAAGAGAGGTTGTCCGGTTGGATGGATGGGGAACTTTCCGGGGCGGAATCCTCGGAGGTGAAACTCCATCTCGGGGATTGCCCGGAGTGCAGCCGTATTCACGAATCGGTGAAACAGGCCTCGCACGCCTGCACGGCGATGAAAAGCCCCGTCCCCGCTGTTCCCGGAAATCTGCTGGAAAAGGTCCGGAACGTCCCGCAGTGGAAGATCCGGGCGGTTGTTTTCCGCCGCCCGCTTATTGCCGGGGCGCTGATTGGTTTGGCGGCCGGGGTTGTGAACATGGTTTCTTATCTGTCGGATCCTGTTCCGGTGGCGATGACCTACCGGTCGGGAGACAAGGTTGCCAGCGTGGTGAACACGCTGGTTCTTTTCCCGGGGATGAAAATTTCCACGCAGGAGAATGAGGAGGTGGAAGTCAGCATTCCCTCGGGGGCCGGATGGATCCGGCTCCACAGCCAGAGTTCCCTTTCTGTGCGGCGCGCCGGCATCCGGAAAATCGGCGGCCTACATGCTGTGGAACTAGAGCTTCCGAAAGGGGCGGTGTCGCTTTGGTTCCGTCCGGGGATCTTTCCTCACGACCTCAGGCTTGCCACTTCGCAGGCGATGATCTGGCTGACCGGAACATGGGTTGAGGTCCATGCGATAGCCGGTTTGACCCGTGTCCGTGTTTTAAACGGGTTTGCCAGCGTCCGGAACCGGGCGACCGGCGAACGGATGATTGTTCCGGCCGGAAATTGTGCCGAAATAGGGAGAAGGACATTCGCCCTCCGGAAGATTGTGGTAAAGAATCCGGAAACAGTTCCATCTCTGGTAACAGGGCCGACAACAGGGCAAGGTGATCAGCAGGAAAAACCCCCGGGAGAAAATGGGCCAAACCCCGATTCTCCCCTTTGGTATGAGGTGGAAAAATGAGACCGCGGTTTTCCCTGATCTTTTTCCTGGCGCTGGCGGTTCTGATTGTTTCCGGCGGGGCCGCCGAGGCGGCGACCCGCACCTGGGACGGCGGGGGCGGCGCGGACACCAACTGGAACACCGCGGCCAACTGGAGTTCAAACTCGATCCCAGGCTCTTCCGATACTGCCCGCTTTGACAACTCCAGCAGCAACAACTGCACGATCAACGTGAACATCGATGTGCAGGGAATCGACATCCGCAGTACCTACACCGGCACGATCACGCAGTCTTCGGGCAAAACGGTTACTGTCGGAACCGCCGATTTCAGCCAGGCGGGCGGCACATTCACGGGCGGCGATTCCACGATTGACTGCAACGACCGGTTCACCCTCTCCGGAGGCACATTTACCGCCACCTCCGGCACTCTCTTTGTAGATGATAACTTTACGGTCAGCGGCGGCACCTTCACTCATAATTCCGGCACCGTTACGCTGGATGGAGGGGGCGCCACGGCCAGCATCGGGAGCGCTATTCTCAACCATCTGACTCTCGTCAAAGGGAGCAACGATCTGGCTGTCACCGGGACGCTGGATGTGAACGGAAATCTGACGATCACCTCCGTCGGGCAGATCAACACCGGCACAATCTCCGTCGCGGTGGATGTGACGACCAGCGACACAGCTGTGACCGGTTCCGGCACCATTCAATTTGACGGCACAGGCGGCCAGACCCTGGCGGCGGGCGGAGGAACTGGCCAGCTGCCCAAAGTGACGGTCAACAAGAGCGGCGGCACGCTGACGATCCAGGACACGATCGGGGTGACCGGCGGCTGGACCTATACGGCGGGAACGGTGGATTCGGGGACAAGCACGGTCCAATTTGCGACGAGTGCCCAGACCGTGAATTCCGGAGCGATGTCGTTCAAAAATGTGGAGATTGCGACAGGCACGAACAACTTGACTGTGACCGGCACGATGGATGTGAACGGGAATTTGACGATCACTTCCGTGGGGAGCATCAACACCGGTACGATCACGATAGCCGGCAACCTGACCACTACCGACACCGCGGTCGCCGGTACGGCAGGGATCACGCTGGACGGGACCGGCAGTCAGACGCTGGGGGCGGACGGCGGAACGGGGCAGCTGCCGCGGCTCACGATCAACAAAAGCGGGGGGACCTTGACGATCCAGGATACGATCGAATCGGTCGGCAACTGGACCTACACCGCCGGGACGGTCAACGCCGGCACCAGCACCGTCCGGTTCGCGACGAACGCCGTCACGGTTAGTTCGGGGACGATGGTTTTCAACAATGTGGCGATTGCTACCGGCGGAAATAACCTGATCGTGACCGGCACGATGGATGTGAACGGGAACCTCACGATCACTTCAGTCGGCAACATCAACACCGGCACAATCACGGTGGCGGGGAACCTCACCTCGAACGACACCAGTTTAGGGGGGACCGGCACGATCAAACTGGACGGCACCGGCACTCAGACGATTTCTGCCGCTGCCGGAGGCCAAATTCCGATCATTGCCATTGATAAATCGGCTGGTACCGCCCAGTTGGGAAGCACTGGTACATTCGTCTCGACCTTCACGATCACCAACGGGACATTCAGCCAAGGGGCCAGCTTCAACCTGACCGTCACCGGAGCTACCACGGTCGCCGCGGGGGGGGTCTTCACGAATACTGGCACGGGGGACCTGACGCTCGGCGGGAATGTGAGCAACAGCGGCATCATCAGTTTTGACGCGAACGGGGGGGGTAGCGGAGCCGACGATATTCTTATCCGTTCCACCGCTGTCACCCAGCGGACATGGTCCGGCGCGGGCACATTCACGATGGTGGATGTGGATGTGCAGAGGCAGGGGGTTGGGGCCACGCCGGGAATCATCACCGTTATTTCCGGAACAGACAGCGGGAACAATACCAACTGGAGTTTCGGGCAGGCCGCGCCGGTCCTTTACTTGAAGCTTGATGACGGGGGCGGTTTGACCGCGGCCGACTCGAGCGGCAACGGGTTTAACGGGACCCTGCTCGGAGGGGCCCTCTGGAGCAGCGCGACGCATGCCCCGCTGACGGTTTCTGATCCCTACAGCGTCAGTTTTGACGGGGTGGACGACAGCGTCAGCGTGACGAGCGCCGCGCTGCTCAATCCAGGGCTTTCTTTCACGATCAGCGGCTGGGTTTACCCGAACGCCACCGCCAGCGGCATCCTCCTGGCCAAATGGAACACCACCGGCAATGCCCGGCAATACAGCCTTGACTTGAGCAGCAACAAGCTCCGTTTCCAGGTGAGCACCAACGGCCAATCCGGCACCATACGCAGTGTGACCTCCAGCGGCAACGTGACGGCCGGTATCTGGACGCATGTGGCGGCCGTTTATGCCGGCGATGAGATGCACGTCTATATTGACGGGACGAAGACCTCCTCTACCGGATTGAGCACGTCGAGCGCTTTCTCGAGTACCCCTGCTTTACGGCTGGCCCGGGACGAGCAGGGGACCTTTTTAAACGGTTTTATTGACGAGGTCCGCTTGTACAACATCCCGCTGAGCGACGCCGAGATCAGCGCGCTGGCGCAAAGGGATTCGACGCCGCCGTCTAAACCTCTGAACCTGATTCTTGCTGCTAACGCCGACAAGACGCAGATCACCGCCACAGTGACCGCTCCGTCCGACAGCGACGTCTCGGAGCTGATCTGGCGGTATACCGCGGTGGATGGTGACACTACCCCCTCGTATCCCTCTACCCCGACGTCAGGAACCTCTTTGGGCGATGGGGTGACTACCGATGTGACCCCCTCCTCCAACCAGACGAAGATCCAGGGATCACTCGCCCAGTTGAAAACCTACGGTGTGGCGGTCTGGGCGAAAGACGTGGCGGGCAACATCAGCGCCGAGGCGGCGAAGGCCTCTTTATACCTGTCGCCCCCGAGCCCCCGTTTGGTGATTACGCCGGCAACCGGCGAGTCATCCATTGAAGCCGGTTCAACCAAGATGTTTGTGGTCACCGCCAAGGATTCAAGCAACAATACGATCACCGGCTACTCCGGGCCGTATACCCTGACCTGGACGCCGACCGGTGGTTCGGCTCTAACGATTGTCAGTGCATCCGCCTCCGGTTGGGTGAACGGGGCGGTGACTGTGTCGGTGACGATCGGCGGCAGCAATGCGGGGAAAGGAACTTTTCTGGCGGCTGATAACTCCAGCAACAACCTGCAGTCCGGGTCTTTGCCTTATACCTGGTATCCGGCGCTCTTTACCGTCGGCTCGGTTCCGGAAGAGACCCTCACGTCCGGGTCCCCGTTTAACCTTATCATCACGGCGAAAGATCTTAGCGGCGCCGTCGTCAGCCGTTATGCGGGGACCGCGGAGCTGGCTATGATTTACCAGCTGCCGGTGACTGGGACGCTGAAGCTTTCAAAAAAAGCCGTGGTTCCCGCCGATTTCGTCAGCGGGATTGCCAGGGTTTCTGTAAATTACATAGATGCCGGCAAGGTTAAAATCGAGGCGAAAGACACCACCTATGTCCCGACGAAAACGATTTCAGGCACCAGCAACACTCTGACTTTCTTCCCTGCTTCTTTCGGCGTCAAGATGTCCTCTCTGCCGCTCCGCTTAAGTAAGGTTTATGTTGGCCAGCCGTTCTCAGTGACCGTCCAGGCTTTTGCCGCTGACGGGACGACAATAACCCCCAACTATAACGGGACCGTGACCGTCTCCGGGTTGGGCGTGACAATGGAGTCCAGGACAGCGATCTTCAGCCCCTCCGCGGACAAGGGAACGCATATTTTTGAATCGATGACCGCCTCCTCCACCGGAACGGCAGTAGTGGAGGCCAAGGCGGGGAGCGTCTCAGGGAAATCGGACCCGATGGGGGTGCGGGCCGGTCTGCTGGTGATTAATCCGGCTTCGGCCTCTCCTCCCGGGACGGTGCAGACGACGGCCTTCATTCTGGATTCGGAGACCGGGTCGGTTGTTTCGGACGATGATTCCACCCTCTTTATCCTGGTTTTAGGGACTCCGACGGCCGGGACCGCGGCGGCCTCGCCGGCCGCCTCCGCTCCGGCGAAGATGGCTTCCGGGGTTGTCCCGATTTCGGTAAGCAAGCAGGATGCCGGAGAGGTGACGGTCTCCGCCTCCGTCGTCGGTTTTTCAATGCCTGTGACACCTGCGGTTCTGCGGTGGACGACTGGCGGCAGGCGGACGGGGACCGGATTAAAAGTCTTGCAGTTCGAGCAGCGGCCCGGCAGATGGGGAAAATTTCAGACGCCGCCGCTTCGCAGCAAGGGGCAGGAAAAACTTCCCCCCTCTTTCCAGAAGCTGGAGCAGTCCGGCTCCTTCACAAAGGGGGGGACGCCGTATGATTCCGGGGTCTCTTCGGGACAGCCTCTGGCGGTTCCCACTCAAGGACAAGCCCCTGCGGAGGGATTCTTAAAAGGGGAATTTCCCGAAGGGTTTAATTCGCCGGAATGGGAACAGCAGCAATTGGAGGAGGAGAAAGAGCTGATGGACGGAAAGGCCGAGGGAAATTCAGAAAAATGATTCAGAACGCCACTGGAGTCGTTGGGTTCGGAGCCGTCTAGAAGCGTCTTGACGGACTGTTGGCCGAAAGAGTAAACTTTCATCCAGGTAAAGGAGGTTTTATGCCGCCAGTCCGGCATATTGTAAAGCTGACGGGAGAGCGTCTCATCGAAAAAAAGCTGATTACGTCCGAGCAGCTTGAAAAGGCGCTTCGAAAACAGAAGACCGATTCCCGCCCGCTGGGTGAGATCCTCATCTCCGAGGGGATCCTCACGGAAAATCAGTTGATGGAGGTGCTCAGCGAGCAGCTGGGCATCCCGTTCCTCAGCGTTGAGTTCTACGAGGTGGATAAGGAAGCCCTCGCTCTTTTCCCAAAAGATTTTCTCTGCGAACATCTGGCAATTCCCCTCTTTAAGGTCCACAACACCGTGACGGTGGCGATGGCCGATCCGCTCGATATCCGTACGGTGGATCGCCTAAGACTTCTTTCAAAATGCGAGATTCAGCCCGTTTTTGCGACCGAAATCGAGATTACAAGAGCGCTCGACCGGTTTTTCGGAGCGGGTGATTCTCTGGAGAGGGCGATTCAGGAAGCCGAGGCGGGCGTTAAGATGGCGTTGGGGGCGGGGCCCGCCGTTTCACCGGTAAAACCCGCGTGGGCTGGGGAAAAATCCCCTTCCGCGGAACAGGTCGAGGGGCTGGCCGCCGCCGCGGAGAAGGCGCCGATCGTCAGGCTGGTCGAGACTATCCTCCGGCAGGCGGTCGAAAGCCGGGCCAGCGATATCCACATCGAGCCGGATGAAGAGGCCTGCCGGGTGCGCTACCGGGTGGACGGCATCCTTTACGATGTTTCTCCGCCGCCGAAGCAACTGGAACCTGCGATTATTTCAAGGCTAAAGATCATGGCTTCGCTCGATATTGCTGAGAGGCGCTTGCCTCAGGATGGCCGGATGCAGGTGAGGTTCGGCGATAGGGAGGTGGATTTCCGCATCTCCACTTTTCCGACGATCTACGGGGAGAATGTGGCAATCCGCGTGCTGGATAAAAGAGCGATTCTGCTGTCTCTGGAAGATCTTGGTTTTATGCCGGATGCGCTGCACAAATTCAAGAAATTGATCACTCGGCCTAACGGGATACTTTTGGTGACCGGTCCCACCGGCTCGGGCAAGACCACCACCCTTTACGCGGCTTTAAGATTGGTTGACGCCGCCCAGCAGAACGTCATCACGCTGGAAGACCCGGTCGAGTACCGGATCCCAAGGGTCCGCCAGTCGCAGATTGACGTCAAGGCAGGGCTTACGTTCGCTTCGGGGCTGCGGTCCATCGTTCGCCAGGATCCCGATATCATCATGATCGGCGAGATCCGGGACAGGGAAACGGCGGAGATCGCCATCCACGCCGCCCTCACCGGCCATCTGGTTTTTTCCACCCTTCACACGAACGACGCGGCGGGAGCAATCGCGCGTTTGATTGATATGGGGGTTGAGCCTTTTCTCGTGGCCTCCTCCCTGATCGGTGTTCTGGCCCAGCGGCTTGTGCGCACCCTTTGCCCGAAATGCAAGAAGCCTGAGAACCTTCCGAAAGAGGGGTTGTTTTCTTTAGGCTTGAAAGAGTTGCCCCCCAAGACAGCGGTATTCCGGGCGGAAGGATGCGATGAGTGCAAGAAATCCGGCTACAGAGGAAGAACCGGCATCTATGAATTGCTCGAGATGTCCGAACCGCTGAGGAACCTTACCGTTGCCAAAGCCTCTTCGGGCGACCTTCAGGCGCAGGCGGTCAAAGAGGGGATGGTGATCCTGCGGCAGGCGGGAGTGGCGAAGGTGATGGAGGGGATCACCACTATCGGTGAGATCCTGCGCAGCACCGACATCCAGCGGCCGTTGGACAACCAAAGCTGAAGGGAGGGGACAAACCATGAATTCTCTGTGCGCGACGAACTGGCTGTTGCTGGCTCTGCTGACGGCTCTTCTGCTCGACGTCGGGCTGAGGCTCGCAGACCGGCCGGCGGTCGCGGAAACCTTCCAGCTGGATCACTGTATCACGGCCAAGCCGAACGATAAACCGGAGGCCTACCTGCATACCGCCCACCACACTTACACCGGTCCCTGAAGTTTACTGCTTCTGGGCGGAGCCGTAGAGAGTGAGATGAGTTTTCGCGACCTCTTCCGACACAATGCCTTGCGCCACCAGGTGGCGAATGGATTTTTCCAGCGTCTGCATATGGTGCGCGGCGCCGGTTTCAATCACGGTGTAGATCTGGGACAGTGAGTTGGTCCGGATATAGGTGCGGGCCGCGTCGGTCGGCATAAAGACTTCGGTGGCCAGCACTCTGCCGGCCCCGCTGATCTCTTCGCGCGGCAGCAGGTACTGGGTCAAGATTCCCCTCAGGCAGTTTCCCAGTTGGAGTGCTATTTGAGACCGATGCTGGGAGGACACGAGGGAAAGGAACCGGTCAATCGCCTGGATGGTGTTTGCCGCGTGGAAAGAGGCCATAACAAGGTTGCCGCTTTCGGCCGCGTTTAAGACGATCTGGGCCGTCTCCGCGTCCTCAATTTCTCCCACGACAATGATGTTTGGGTCCTGCCGCAGTGCGCGGCGGACCGCCTCCGCGTAGGAAAGAGTGTCGGTTCCGATCTCCCTTTGCTTGATTACGGATTTGATGTTCTGGTGCACGTACTCAATCGGTCTTTCCAAACAGATGATAACCGCTTCCCTCTCCTGGTTAATCGTGTGGACAAGGCTGTTGAGCGTGGTTGTTTTTCCGGCCCCTGTCGGTCCGGCGATGAGGATCAGCCCATTGGGAGAACGCGTCCATTCCACAACCGCAGAGGGTATTCCCAATTTCTCTGCGGAAGAAACGTGCGACGGAATGACCCGGATGGCCGTCTCCACCTGATTGCGTTGCCAGTGGAGGTTGAACCGGAATCTCTCTGACAGGGAAAGAGAGTAGGCAAAATCCAGCTCCCTCTGCTCTTCGAAGGTCTCGATTTGTTTCTGCGACATGATGCCGTAGATAATGGCCCGGATCTCTCCCGGTTTGAAAGGAGGCCAGTTTAAAGGAACCAAGTGGTCTCCCACCCGGGCGATGGGGGGCTGGCCTGTCGTTAAGTGAAGATCAGACCCCCGTTGTTTCACCAAAGCTTGCAGAAGCCGTTGGAGATCAAACGTCTCCATGCGGGTCAAAAACTCGACCTGCTGCACCGGTTCAATATGGTCGAATGAGACGCCTAAGAGATACCTTTGCGCGAATTCCTCTTCTTCTACCCGGACGATGCGTCCGGTAGCGTACAGCTCCCCCTTGGTCCACGGCACTTGAATCTGGATCCTTAGTATTGTGCCCATTTCCAGGGTTTGTTGTGTCCGCAGGAGGACCCCTTTTGTGCTGAGATCAATAGTCGATGCGGGGTTGATGGGGCCTGTCGTTTTGCCTGCTTCGACGAGTTGGTAGGTGGCGGGGCAGGTTAGATGGATGCGATGAGAGAGCCTGGTTTCTTTAAGCCGCTGCGGTTCTTCAGCTTCTTTTTCTTTGATTTCTTTGTTTATGTCATCCGCCACGAGCTTTATCCTCCTGTTCAGGATGAAGATTGCTTCTCAAACCGAATAACCCTTTGCTAGTATGGAGTAAATGGAACAATTCTGTCAAGGTAAGAACCTCCCGGCATGAGATGGCTTGTGGTAGGCGCGGGGGCCATCGGTTCGGTG
This sequence comes from uncultured Planctomycetia bacterium, assembly GCA_964373715.1. GTDB lineage: Bacteria > Omnitrophota > Gorgyraeia > 1-14-0-20-64-10 > 1-14-0-20-64-10 > CAMTXI01. Next base: position 205,665 of record CAYJVR010000002.1, read on the forward strand.
GTCGGAGGGCTGCTCGCCCGTGCGGGAGAGGAGGTCTGGCTGCTGGGCAGACCCTGGCACCTGGACCGGGTCAGGGAGAAAGGGCTTTTTATTCGCGGGTTCCTCGGGGAGCACCGGGTGACCTCCTGCCATTTGGCCGAAGGCACCCATCAGCTGCCAGCGCTCCAATGGGATGTCATCCTTGTCGCGGTCAAATCCTATTCCACTGAGCAGGCGGCAGAGCTTCTGCCTCCCCTGCTGTCTTTGTCTACAAAAGTAGTTTCTCTTCAAAACGGTTTGGGCAACTGGGAGTTTCTTTCCCGATACGTTCCTCCGGGCCAGCTGGTCGGAGGGCGGGTGATTTTCGGAGTGGAGCTGAAGCCGGGAGTGGCCACAGTCACCGTGTGGGGCGGGGATATACTGTTGGGGCCGGTCTTTTCGCAGATGAAGGGAGAGGAGGTCGAACCGATTGCTCAGAGATTGTCAGCCGCTGGACTCCCTTCCAGGGTGACGCCAACCATAAAGGAAGCGCTGTGGTCCAAGGTGATTTACAACAGTTGTTTGAATCCTCTCTCCACCCTCCTGGAGGTTCCTTACGGCCGGCTTTTGGAGACGGAGGAGACTCGCCGGATAATGAAGCAGGTGGCTCGAGAAGCTTATGAGGTGGCTCAGGCTGAGAAACTTGAGTTGGAACCTTCTTCGCCGGATGCTTATGTAGAGGAGCTTTTCAGCCGTTTAATCCCTGCCACGGCGGCGCACCATCCTTCGATGCTTCAGGATATCCATCTTGGCAGGCGGACCGAGATCGATTTCCTCAACGGGGCTCTGGTCCGGCTGGCGGCGGCCCGCAGGATTCCTGCGCCGGCGAACGAGTTTTTAACAGGGCTGATCAAAGCCAAGGAGAACTTTTCGAGGCTGCCGGGGTCTCATTCAGAGAAAGAAAAAATCACCTCTTCAAGGCGGGAAGATGGGACCGATTACCGAGACTGACGACAAAGAGCTGGTCCGGCTCGCCCAGCAGGGGGACAGAGGCGCGTTTGATGCCCTCATGTTGAAATACCAGGGGCAGATTATCGGGTTGGCGTACAGGATGCTCGACAATATGGATGAGGCAGCGGATATCGCGCAGGAGGCTTTTTTCCGGGCTTACCGGGGGTTGAACGGTTTCCGCCGGGAGGCGGCTTTCAGGACCTGGCTCTACGGGATCACGATCAACCTGGTCCGGCACAAGCGGCGCTGGCACAGCCGGCATAGGACGTCCCAGACTTTTTCGATTACTTTGCCCGAGGAGGAGGGTTTGGAATCCTCTGCGGCGGAGGAGATCCCGGACCCCGCGCCGGACCCGAGACGGCGGGCGGCCGTCGGGGAGGCTAACGCCAGGGTATCGGAGGCTCTCGGCAGGTTGCCTGCGCCGCTGAGAACGGTGGTGCTCTTGCGCGACGTGAACGGGTTGCCTTATGAGGAGATTGCCCAGATCTGCAAAGAAAATATCGGCACCGTGAAATCCCGTCTTCACCGGGGGAGGGGGATGCTGCGGGAGATGCTTGGAGGGATGGAACGATGAACTGCGCCAGATATCGTGACCAGTTTTCGCTTTACCTGGAAGGGGAACTGACAGCCGACCGGAAAGCGGAGATGGAAAACCATCTGAAAGACTGTGCCGCCTGCTCTGCTGAGTTGAAGGCGATGCGCAAGCTGGTCGCAGAATTGAAAGGACTGCCTCAGCCGGTCGTGCCGGATGGGTTCAGGCAGGGGGTCTGGAACCGGATCAATGCTCCGGCGCCGTGGGCCCGGTTGCTCGGGGTTTTCGATTCCTGGTTCGTGAAGCTGCCGGTCGGGGCGCTCGCGACGGCTGCCGTTGCCCTTTTAGTGATCAATGTTTTTCATTCCGCCGGTCCCGAGATGATGGACATGAATAAAAGCCGGCTTGAAGCGCCTGCCTCCGTGGCGGGTAAAACCGATTTGGCTGAGAAAGAACACCTGAATGTCATGGATGCTGTTGTGGAGGAGGCCTCAAGAAAACAGGGGAAGCTGAAGGAAAACATTGGCCAATTCCGCCGGACAATGCAAAGCTCTTCCGACAAGAAAGAAGGTTCACAGAGGGGAGATTTTGCAGGTTCGGATCTTTTTACCGGCCGGGAAGCGGTGATGGAGGCGGAGATGGCCAAAGAGGCCGTTGTTTCCGCGCCGAAACCGGCGGCGCCGGCGCTTCAGCCTGTTGCCGAGCCTGCCAAGAGGAGAACCGCTGTTCCTCTGGATGGAAAAGATGATGAGGATGATTCCGTGCGGAACGAAGTTTCTGAGCGGCAGAGATGGCCGGAAGTAGACTATGTCTGCCTCCGATCGGCCGATCTGCCCGCGGCGGAACAGGCGGTTGTACAGTTCCTCAAGGAGGTCCCGGTCCAAGAAGTCAGCTGGCCGCTGCCGACCCGGTATTCCCTCACGATGACTTCCGAACAGTTTGATCTCCTTATCGCCCGGCTGAAGAAGCTCGGAGAGGTGGAAATCCAGCAACCGGCCTTTGAGGGCCGAATGAAAGCCGATGGGAAAAAAGAGCAGCCCGAGCTCAAACGGGTTATTTTGGACCTCCTGCCTGCGAAAACTCTGGAAAAAGATTAACAGCGGTCGTCTGGAGCGCAGGGACTAAATCCGTCATTGCGAGCCGATCGTAGCGAGGCGCGGCAATCTCATGCAAAATTCAATTACGGTTAGCCAGTTCGCGTGTTTGCCGGTTTGCCAGTTAACTCGAAAACTGGCTAACCCGCCAACGCTCTGTTTCAAAACGGAGATGGCGCTTGTCGTCCGCCACAGATCCTTGGCGGACTCTTCGCAATGACGCATCATTATTTATTGCAATAAGTTACACAACGCAAATTTCGCGGAACTTTTTCCGCCGCGCGGGGTCTTACATCAGTGGAACCGATCAACAAGGAAAAAGGAGGAATCACAATGAACAAGAAGTGGACCGCTTCTTTAACCGCCCTGCTTGTCGGGATGACCACCGCCGCGTGGGCTGATGAGCCTGTTTTGAAAAGCACGATGGAAGACCAGACCGGCGTGGAGCTGACGGTATACAACGGCAACCTGGGCCTTGTGAAAGACACACGGACCATCGATCTTTCCCGGGGAGAGGGGGAGCTCCGGTTTATGGATGTCGCCGCCAGTATTATGCCGGTTACCGTTTCGGTCAAATCGCTCAACCAGCCGGAAGGTTTTACCGTGCTGGAACAGAATTACGAGTACGACCTGATGAGCCCGGACAAGCTTTTGGATAAGTTCGTCGGAAGAAAAATCAAGTTGATTGACCGGAACGAATTTCAGGGAACGGAAAAGGTGGTGGAGGCGGAGCTGTTGAGCAATAACGGCAGCCCTATCTATAAGATTGGCGACCAAATCTTCCTCGGCCATCCCGGCTACCGGGTTTTGTCGGAGATTCCGGAGAACTTGATCGCCAAGCCGACGCTCACCTGGCTTTACAGCAACAAAGGGCGCAAAAGCCACGACGTCGAGGTTTCGTATCTGACGAACAACATCAGCTGGAAGGCCGATTACGTCGTCATTCTCAACGATTCGGATACGCAGGCGGATCTTTCCGGCTGGGTGACGGTCAACAACCAGAGCGGCGCCATCTATAAAGAGGCGAAACTCAAGTTGATCGCCGGCCAGATCAACCGGGCGATAAACAATATGCCCCAGGTGCGCTACGCGATGGAGGCGATGGCGGCTGGGGCCACCGCAGCCGACAGTTTTGTCGAGCAGGCCTTCTTCGAGTATCACATCTACGACCTGCAGAGGAAAACCACCATCAAGAACAACCAGACGAAACAGATCAGCCTGCTGGCGGCCGAGGGGGCCGGGGTCCAGAAAGAGATGCTCGTTTACGGGGAGCAGGGTTACTTTACCCGGCGCTACCACGAGCAGAACCCGAAACAGCCGGTCAATGTCTACGTGAAGATCAAAAACTCGGAAGCCAACAAGCTCGGGATGCCTCTTCCGGCCGGCGTCATGCGGCTCTATAAAAAGGACGGCAGCGGTTCTCTCCAGTTCATCGGAGAAGACAATGTCGAGCACACGCCGAAAGAGGAGCAGATCAAACTGAAGGTGGGAGAGGCCTTCGACGTTGTCGCCGAGAGGCGCCAGACCGACTGGAAAGAGATCGCTTCCGACGTCTACGAGTCGGAGTGGGAGATCACGCTGAGAAACCACAAGAAGGAGGATGTCACGGTCAGCCTCATCGAGCCTCTCTACGGAACTTGGCAGGTGCTGAACAACAGCCACCCGTTCACCAAAGAGGATGCTTTCACAATCCGGTTCGATGTCCCTGTGGCGAAAGACAAAGAGGTCAAGGTGATCTACCGGATCCGGGTCCAGGTTTAATAAGCCGGCCTCCAACGCAAGTCCCGGCGGCCCGCGGCGCGTTCAGCGCTGCGGGCTGCGCTGTTTTTTTGAAAGCCTTCTTTTTCATGGAACTTTTCCCTCCTCTCGGGGTCTCATTCTCCGGTAGAACCAATCACAAAGGAGGGATTTCCAATGAACAGGAAGCATCTTTTTATGGCGGTGGTTGTGGGATTGCTGTGCTTCATCGGGGTGGTGGAGCCTCCCCCTTCGGGCGCGGATGAGGGGTATGCCGGCGCGAGTTGGACGATCGAGCAGGCGGCCTACACGGGCCGGGTGGAAGGGGATATCGCCCGTATCAACGCGGAGCTGACGATCAAGGTTCTTCAAAACGGTTACGCGGAGATTCCGCTTATCTTCGGAAACGCGGTGATTACGGATGTGAAAGCCGGCGGCTCTTCGGCGACTCTCGTTGTGCGGGATGACCAGTACGCGTTGGCCGTCCAGAAGAAGGGAACCTACCGTGTCAGTGTTCAGTTTTCAACATCGCTTGGGCGCGATGAGAGGTATGAACAGATATCGGTCGATATCCCGCAGGCTGTTTTTTCCAGGTTGACGCTTGAAATACCGCGGATGGATCTGGAGCTCGCGCCGGACCAGGTTTTAACGGTGAACAAAGAGGTACGCAAAGAGAGTGTTCTGCTTTCCGGTTCGCTCGGTTTCAGCAGGCAGATCCATTTGCGGTGGGCCGCCCGGCCGGTGAAGCAGGATCCGGTGGAGCCGGCGTTCGTCACCGACCTGAGAGTTTTGGCGACTCTCGAGGAGGAGGCTCTGCGGATGACCGCTCTGGTGAGATACCAGGTTCTTCAGGGGGAGCTGAATTCCGTCGCTTTTGATCTGCCGGCTGGCCTGACGGTCCTTTCCATCCGGGGCGGGGCGATAGAGGATTGGAAGATCGCTCCGGCGGAAGGGGCGCAGAGGGTCACGGTCTCCTTCCGGGATCCGCTGAAGGTCGGGCTCACCCAGCTGATCGTCGAGGCGGAACAGCCGATCACGAAGTCTTCCACGCAGGCGGTTTTCCCGAGCCTCGTTCCTCTGGGCAGCAAGCGGATTACCGGTTATCTGGCTATCGCCACCGGCACGACGATAGAACTCCAGAATCCGGTGACCGACGGGTTGAACCGGATTGACGTCCGGGAGATTCCGGATGATTTGAGGAGTTTTGCCTCGGCGCCGCTGGTGGCGGCTTTCCGTTACGCGCAGGCCCCTTACCGGCTGACCGCCGCCCTTTATCAGCCGGAGAACCTGGCTGTGCTGGTGGCGATCGCCGAATCGGGGGATCTCGCCACGATCCTGACGCCGACCGGAGAGGCGATCACCCGGGCGATTTACCAGGTTCGGAACAACAAGAAGGCTTCTCTCGCCGTTTCTCTGCCGAAAGGGGCGACGCTCTGGTCGGTTCTGGTGGACCGCCGCTCGGTCAAGCCGGCGGCCGGCCCGGACGGCCAGGTCCTGGTTCCTCTTTCGGTCAATACGGGACCGGAGAGGTCTTTCCCGGTGGAAGTCGTTTACGTGGAGAAGGCGGCGCCGTTTCAGTGGCTCGGAAAAACGGAGTACAAGGGACCGGTGCTGGATATTCCGCTGACCGTCGTCCGGTGGAATCTTTTCATGCCGGAAGAGGTGCGCGGCTACTGGTTTTCCGGCAACCTCCAGCAGCATCTGAAAATGGCCGGTTTCTTGTCCGATCCCTCTCCGATAGCGGAGGGACAAGTGCGGTTGGCTTCGCTGAATGAGGAGAAGGCCGCCACCGGAACTTCGCTCAATACTGTCCGCGCGAAGAGGGCGTCCCAGAGAGGTTTTCGAGAGGCGGAAATGAGCAAGATGGCTTGTGATTCGGCCGCCCCCCAAGCGCAGCCGGCGGACTATCTTGACGGCCGGGACGACAAGGAGGAGATGGATAATTTCAGGCAGATGGCCGCCGAAGTCCAGCAGGCTGGGGTCCTGCCTTTCCGGATAGCGATTCCCAGCAGCGGGCGGGCCCACTCGTTCAGCCGTTTGCTGACGACCGGAGAACCTCTAACGATCCGGATTCGTTACGTGAAGATTGCCCCGCAGGTTTTCTCTGTGACGACTGGCGGCATCGGCCTGGCCGGTTTCCTGCTCATTGGGGGAGGTCTTCGCGCCGGTTTTCGCCGCCGCCGCCCTCTTACGGCGTAAGAAGCGGGTCAAACGCAGGCGGAATTGACAGTGTCGCGCGGCCCATGGTAGGGTGAGCCCCATGGGCCGCCTTCGCTCTCTCTTTTTCTTCTGCATGACGTTTCTGCTAGCGCTGACACTGGGAATGGCGGTCGGCTTCATGGCGGGAAGGTTCAGCCGGCCGGCGGGCAAAGGCAAAACGGCGCAGCCCTTGGCCCCCCTTTTCCCGGAGGCAACCGCATGGCTGGAGCAGCAGCTCCTGGGGCACGAGAAGGAAGAGGAGGAAGAGGAGGAAGAGAGGAAACCCCAAATGCGGATCACCGGTATTGTGGATATCCAGCCGGAGTTAAGAAAGCGTCTGAAACCGACCGACACATTGTTCCTCATTGTCACTCTGGTGGGTGATACGGTCCCTCTGGCCGTAAAGAGAGTGCAGCCGGTCGAGCTCCCTCTGATCTATACGGTCGGTCCGGAAGACCAGATGATAGTGGACAAGCCTTTCGAAGGGTTGGTCACCGTCAAGGCCCGCGTGGATAGAGACGGGCAGGCCAACTCCCCGAAACCTGACGATATGACCGGCCAATCGGCGGGGACCTATTCGATCCCCGCACGAGGTGTCCACATCTTGATAGATACCCTGGTGACCGGTAAAAAGGGCTGACGGCGGCTTCGATTCGCGATAAAATACTCTTTTAAGCATGACCCTCGCCACCTTTTGCATATCGGTATCGGTCCGTTAAAAAACTGAAGAGAATGAGCCAGGAAGAGGTGAAGGGATGACCCGTTTTTCGCAACTTCTATCTAATAGAGTACTTCTGGCTACAATAGCAGGGTGGGTTGTTGCCCAAACGATTAAGGTCATGCTGGCTGTCCGCCGGGAAGGCCGGTTCGATTTCCGGTGGTTCTTGGGAACCGGCGGGATGCCGTCGGCCCATTCTTCCGGGGTGTCGGCGCTGGCCACGGGGGTCGGTTTGGAGGTCGGTTTTCACACCGCGCTTTTTGCCGTTTCCCTTGTTTTGGCCGTGGTGACGATGTTCGACGCCCAGGGTGTGCGCCGTGCGGCGGGCCGGCAGGCGGTGGCCCTCAACAAGATGCTGGATGAGGTCTACGCCAAAGGGCAGGTCAGTGAAGAGCGCTTGAAGGAGTTATTGGGGCACACGCCGATCGAGGTTTTTGCCGGCGGATTGCTTGGGATTTTCCTGGCTGTCGTCATCTGCCGTCTGTAACATTTAGGGTGGTTTTAAGGAATATGAAACGTCAGAGATTTTTCATTGGGCCGGTCACGGCAGCCGCTTTAGCGGCTCAGCTCTCTTTTTTTGTTTTTCCGCATGAGCTTGTGATGGCTGCCCCTTCTGCTGCGCCTGTGGAAGAGGGGAAGACGGTTCTTTCCCCCAAGGTTTTGTTGGCCGAAGCCGAGAGGGCCAGGGCGGAGGGTCGTTATCTTGAGGCAAAACCACTCTACCAACAGGTTCTTCAACAGGCTCCCCCCGCCGAGGTTGCCGCCACCGTTCAAAAAGGATTGAGCGAGGTGAACATCAAGCTGATCTTTTCCTCGGTGTTGGTCCCGAACTCGGAAACGTACATTATCGTGAAGGGGAACACCCTTTCCAAGATCGCCAAAAAATATCGCACTACGGTTGAGCTGTTGAAAGCCTCCAACGGCCTAACCAGCGACCGGATCCGGGTCGGCCAACGGCTGAAGGTGTCTAAGGCAAAATTCAGTGTGGTTGTGGATAAATCGCAGAACACGCTCATTCTGAAGGACGGAGAAGAGGTGCTGAAGGTTTACAGGTGCGCTACCGGTATGGAAGGGATCACTCCCGTTGGGAACTTTAAGATCGCCAACCGGATTGTGGATCCTCCGTGGTATTCCCCGAACGGCCTCATTCCGCCGGGCGATCCCAGGAACCAGCTGGGGTCCCGGTGGCTTGGGTTTGACATCCAGGGTTACGGGATACACGGGACGACCGATCCTGATTCCATAGGGAAACCGGTGACCCACGGGTGCATCCGTTTGACCAACGGCGATGTGGAGGAGCTTTTCATCATGCTACCCGAGGGAGCGCCGGTCTCCATCGTGGAATAACCCAAAGAGCCTATGTTTACACTCGATTTCGAAAAACACATCGTTGAACTGGAACAGCAGATCCATCAGCTGAGGAACGGCACTGTCGCCAAAAAAGTGAACCTCGAGAAAGCGATCCGCGAGTTGGAGGAACAGCTCTCCCGCGCCCGCAAGGATGTTTACGACCGCCTTACCCCCTGGCAGCGGGTTCAGATGGCCCGCCATCCGAAGCGCCCCTACACCCTCGACTATATCCAGAAGTTCATGACCGATTTTGTTGAGCTTCACGGGGATAGGGTTTTCTCGGATGACCATGCTCTGATCGGCGGTTTCGCCACGCTGGACGGTATGAGATTGATGATCGTCGGCCATCAGAAGGGGAAGGACACCAAGGAGAACCTCTACAGGAACTTCGGTTCCGCCCATCCGGAAGGTTACCGTAAAGCGATCCGCTTGATGCAGATGGCCGCCAAGTTCAAGCTGCCGATCCTTTCCTTCATTGACACCCCAGGTGCTTATCCAGGCATCGGCGCCGAAGAGCGGGGGCAGTCTCAGGCGATCGCCTGGAATTTGAGGGAGATGGCTCGCCTTGCCGTGCCGGTCGTTTGCGCGGTGATTGGCGAAGGCGGATCGGGCGGCGCTTTAGGGATCGGCGTTGGCGACAGGATCCTTGTCATGGAGAACGCCTACTACTCCGTGATCTCCCCTGAAGGGTGCGCCGCGATTCTCTGGAAAGACCGGGCTAAAGCCCCGGAGGCGGCCGCATGTCTTAAGCTGATTGCGAGGGACCTCCTCGCGCTTGGGATTATTGATGAAATGGTGCCGGAACCTCTGGGCGGCGCCCACCGGGACCCGGATACCGCCTCCGCCAACCTCAAAGCGGCGCTCAAAAGAAACCTGCTTGATCTTCAGAAGCTCTCTCCCGAACAGATCATCGCCCAGCGAGCGGAGAAATACCGCAAGATCGGTCTCTTCTACGAGGTCTAGCCAAAACCGAAATGGCAAAACGCAAAGGGCTCGTCATCGTTTATACCGGCGACGGGAAAGGGAAAACCTCTGCCGCTTTGGGGGCCGCGATGCGGGCGCTGGGCCACGGCTGGAAAGTTCTCATCATCCAGTTTTTCAAGGGGGACTGGCCGGTCGTTTACGGCGAGCTGGAACTGGCCAAGAGGCTCTATCCCCAGATCGAAGTCCTGCAGCTGGGCAAAGGGTTCGTCAAGATCATGGGGGATAAAAAGCCGTTTCAGGAGCATGTCCAGGCGGCTGAGACAGCCCTCACAATCACCCGAGAGAAAATGCTCTCCGGCCAGTACGACCTGATCATCTTGGATGAGGTGATCTACGCGTTAGGCTACATGGACTTCAAGCTGATCGAACTGGCCGACGTGCTGCAGCTGATCAAGGAGAAACCCCCGCTGACCCACCTGATCCTCACCGGGCGCAACGCGCCGAAAGAGCTTATCGAGGCGGCTGATCTGGTGACGGAGATGAGGGAGATCAAGCACCCGATGGCTAAAGGAATCCCCGCCCAGCAAGGCGTAGATTTCTAGAAGCTATCTCACAAATACCGTTCGCCCTTCGACAATCTCAGCACGAACGTCCCAGCTATTTATGAGACGGGTTCTAATACGTCATTCGCTTTTATATTGAATATTAGTATTAAATATGATACATTTTGTATATGCTTCCATTTGGAGAAACCGTTTTATTATGGCGTTCTGAACGCCGGATGTCCCAAGAGACGTTGGCTCAGCGCGCCTACATCTCGCGCCCGAATCTTTCCGCGATTGAGAAAGGGAAGAGGGAGGTTTCATTAAAGACACTCCGCTCTCTTGCAGTTGCTTTGGAAGTGTCGCCCGGCATTTTGGTGGATGGAGTGGGTCCATGGTTTAAAGACCCTAAGCCGCTCTCTAGGGAGGTCTTTGAGAGAGTTGCGGAAGCCGTCGTGAATAATGGACCGGTTTCTTCGGACCGTGAGATTCAGCTGGTTGATTTGTTAAGGTTGATTTCTAGAACTCAGCTTATGATGGCTCGAAACGCTTCCAAAAGCTCTTACCTTGTCGGTAAGAAACGAGTCCAGGCGGCTTGGTTGAAGCTTTCCTCCGCGTATTCCCCCGAAGACATCCAAAGCTTTATTCGTCGAATAATGGAGCGCAAAAACGAGCAGCCCATTGAGTCCTCAAAAGGTCGATAGGTTTTTCAGGGTATTGGAAAAACATATCCATGAACCGGTCAGGATTATTTTGACGGGCGCTGCAGCGGGAGCTTTGATGGGGCATGTTCGGCCCAGTTTGGATGTCGATTTCGCCATTCAACCGGTTCGCGGTGATTCGAAGAGATGGACCCATATTGAGGAAGCCATCCAGCGCACCCGGCAACTGACGGGAATATCGGCACAGTATGCCCAGGATATCGATCGGTGGGGGGCTATTTCATTGATGGATTATCAAAGGCATACTCGTCCTTATCGTAAATTCGGGAAAATCGAAGTTCGGCTTTTAGATCCTCTTTATTGGTCTATCGGGAAAATCACTCGTTATCTGGAACCGGACATTCAAGACTTAATAGCTGTTTTTAAAAATCAAAACACCCCTATTGATCTTGTTGCGAAAATATGGGGTAAGGCTTTAAAAAGCAGCCCTCCTTCCGATGCTTGTTTTAGATTTAGGCAGCATGTGGAGAACTTCCTTAAAATATACGGAACTCGGATATGGGGTAAGCGGTTTGATTTTGACGCAGCGATGGAGAAATTCAGAAAAGCAGCGGGGATTGTGAGGAAACCCACGGCGTAGGGTTTACTTCTTGCCGGTGAGCATTTGGTGGACGGTGTCCAACAACTCATCCATCCGTCCGGGCTTCTCGAAGTAGCGGTCCGATTTTTGCTCGAATGTCGGTATCTCTCCCACGATGTCCGGTTTGGCGGTCAACAGCATCACCGGGATCATCTTGGTGATCGGGTCGTCCCTGAGAGTTTTAAAGACTTGAGTTCCGGGGATGTCCGGCAGCACGATGTCGAGGATGATAAGCGCGGGCCACTCCGATTTGGCTTTCTGGAGCACCTCGCCTCCGCGGCTGAGCTCGATCACTTCGTAGCCCTTGGCCCGGAGCATGCGGGACAGACCTATGCGGGCGTCCGCTTCGTCATCCACCACAAGTATCTTCAACTGGGGCGTTCCCATACTCACCTCTCGCGGTTAAAGTTTCGGATTTTCTCGGCGAATTATGCCGAGGGAGAGAATCGAACTCTCATGAGGTTTCCCCCACGGGTTTTTGAGACCCGCGCGTCTGCCAGTTTCGCCACCTCGGCGAGTTGGATTTCCAAAGAACCGGCTGTCAGACCGGATTATGAGAAAAAGTGGTGGAGCTGAGGGGGATCGGCGCCTTTCAGGTCGGCCACTCGCCCCGCATATCTGATGCTCCGTTTGTCGCATCTGCGGGGCTCTCTTCGATCCCCTTCGGTAATGTATGTAAAAGACCTGGTGGAGCTGAGGGGGATCGAACCCCTGGCCTCCTGCATGCCATGCAGGCGCTCTCCCAGCTGAGCTACAGCCCCGCTTAGACCCTTCAGTCTAAGGGGCGACCATCTCGTTGTCAACATTTCAGGGGGCGTGCTAGAATGCCTATTCCGACGATGAGTTACTCCTTTAACGAGTGTGAACCCAAATGGCAGCGCCGCTGGAAGGAGGCGGGGTCTTTTAAGGCCGTCCCTCATTCCACCCCTCTCCCTGGGGGAGAGGGAAAGGGTGAGGGGAAAAAGTATTACCTGCTTGAAATGTTCCCATACCCCTCCGGCCGGATCCACATGGGGCACGTGCGCAACTACACGATCGGAGATATCCTCGCCCGCTACCGGCTCGCGCAGGGGTTCAGGGTGCTCCACCCGATGGGGTTTGACGCGTTTGGTCAGCCGGCCGAGAATGCCGCGATCAAAAGAGGGGTGGACCCCGTCGCTTGGACACTCGACTGCATCGGGCAGATGCAGGCCGGGTTAAAGCGGCTTGGTTTTTCTTACGACTGGGACCGGGAGGTGTCCACCTGCAGCGCCGACTATTACCGCTGGAACCAGTGGATTTTCCTGAAAATGTTTGAAAAGGGGCTGGCCTACCGGGCGGGCGCGCCAGTCAACTGGTGTCCCAGCTGTCAGACGACGCTGGCGAATGAGGAGGTCGTGCAGGAGGGGTGCTGGCGCTGCGGCACCGCCGTCGAGAAGAAGGAGCTGGAGCAGTGGTACCTGAAGATCACCGCCTACGCGCCGGAGCTGCTCGATGACCTCTCGAAATTGATCCACTGGCCTGACCGGGTTCTCACGATGCAGAGAAACTGGATCGGCAGGAGCGAGGGGACGCAGATCCGTTTCATGCTCCAGGACAGCGCCAAGACATTCGACGTCTTCACTACGAGGCCTGACACGATCTTCGGCGCGACCTACGTGGTGCTGGCCCCCGAACATCCGCTGGTTTCGGAGCTGATCCAGGGGAAGCCTCAGGAAAAACAGGTTCGCGTGTTTATCGGAAAGGTTTCCCGCCAGTCGAAGCAGGACCGGGTCGCCGAAGGGGTCAAAAAAGAGGGGATATTCACCGGGGCTTTCGCGGTCAACCCGGTGAACGGGGAGTCGGTCCCGGTTTGGGTGGCCGATTACGTCCTGTTCGAATACGGCACCGGCGCGGTGATGGCGGTGCCGACGCACGACCAGAGGGATTTTCTCTTTGCGCGGGAGCATAATCTGCCGATGCGCGTCGTGATTTCCCCTCCCGATGGGAAAACGGACCCGGACGGCTGGAAAGAGGCTTATGAGGGGGAAGGCAAACAGGTCAACTCCGGCCAGTTTGACGGGATGCCCAATGCCGAAGGGAAGAAAAAGATTGCGCTCTGGATGGAGGAAAAGGGGTGGGCGAAAAGGACCGTCCAATGGCGGCTCCGGGATTGGTTGATTTCCAGGCAGCGCTACTGGGGCACGCCGATCCCGGTGATTTACTGCGGTGCGTGCGGCGTTGTTCCGGTGCTGGAGGATCAACTGCCGGTCATTCTTCCGGAGAAGATCGAGATCACTGGCACCGGCGGGTCACCGCTGGCCAAGGTGAAGGAATTCGTCGAGACCGCCTGCCCGAAATGCCGGAAACCGGCGAGGCGGGAGACCGACACGATGGCGACCTTCATCGACTCCTCCTGGTATTTCCTCCGGTTCTGCTCGCCCGGCGAGCAAAAACTGCCGTTTGACTCCGCCGCGGCGGATTTCTGGATGCCGGTGGATCAGTACATCGGCGGCATTGAGCACGCGATCCTCCATCTGCTCTACTCCCGGTTTTTCACCAAATTCCTCCGGGACCTCGGGCTCTTAAAACTGGAGGAGCCGTTCTCCCGTTTGCTGACGCAGGGGATGGTGCTGAAGGACGGCGAAGTGATGTCAAAATCCAAGGGAAACGTGGTGGACCCCGATGGTGTGATCGCCAAATACGGGGCCGACGCATTAAGAGTATTCATCCTGTTCGCCGCCCCTCCCGAAGACCAGCTGGAATGGAACGACAGCGCGATCGAAGGGATCTGGCGGTTTTTGAACAGGGTATGGGATCTTGCGGAGCGGTTTAGCGTTCAAAGTTTAAAGTTCAAAGAAGAAGAGAGTGAATCAAAAGATTCGGGTCCTGAACATGAAACGTTAAACCTTAAACTTGAAACTGAACTTAAGCGGAAAGTCCACGCCGCGATCAAACGGGTGACCGAGGATATCGAATTGTTCAAGTTCAACACGGCGATCAGCGGCTTGATGGAACTGAGGAACGGGATGGAAAAGGGATTGAGCGGCTGTTCGCCAGCGGCTGCCCGGGAGGCGGTCGAAGCGCTCATCCGGCTGCTCAATCCGTTCGCTCCGCACATGACTGAAGAGCTTTGGGAGATGCTCGGCCACAAAGAGATGCTGGCCGCCGGCCCCTGGCCTGCTTATGATGCCGGCCTGTTGACCGAGAGCGAAGTGACAATCGTCGTGCAGGTCAACGGCAAGGTCCGTTCCCGCATCACCGTGCCTGTAAACATGGAAAAAGAGCAGCTCAAGAGCCTTATTTTAGCCGATCCTGCGCTTAAAAAGTGGATTGACGGCAATACCGCAAAAGAGTGGGTGATTGTCCCCAACCGGGTCGTCAACATCGTTGTTTAAACCAGCACACCAGTTCATTAATAGTAAATAAATCTATATTATCGGCCTTGTTTTCTCTCTCTCGTACAGGTAAACTTTTTATAAACCCCTGATGTTAAAGAAGAAAGCCTCGAGCAGAGCTATTTTTTTTGCCCGCTTATTGAGCTCTTTTTTGATCGTGGAGCTGGCGGTAGGGGGAACCCCTGCCCATGCTCTGCGTCCGATCAACGCTCCTGAATCGGGCACTGCCTTAGATCTTCAGGGAGCTCTCCGTACAGGCCTCCCGGATCTCTCTCCTTTGAACGCCGGCCTCGAAGAGGTCCCTCCCGGTTGGTATTCTCAAGCTGTTTTCTACAGCATGGAGATGGACCGGTTTGTTGATGGGTTGACGCCGGATGCTCTCACCCGGGATGAGATGGAGGTGGTCAGGGGTTTCCTCGAGAACCGGGAGACTGCTCTGCTGGAGGGGGTCAGCCAGATCATGAGCGACAAGAACTCGGCGATCCACTTTGTCCCGGAAATGACCGAGTCGGAGATTCTCCGGGAGTACCAGAACGACCCGGACCGCCGCCAGCAGACGCCGTACTACTGGGGTACGGCGCGTGTTCCGTTCGTTGACCTGAAAAAGATGGTCGGAACCTTCAACCTGCCGAAGGATTTCCCAGACCAGTTCAAGGACCTCGTGTATAGGGCGCTCCGCCGCCGTCATCCTCTGGGAAAGTCGCCTCTCTACGGCGGAGTTCGCGGAGGGGCTCTCGGCGCCCGCATCGTGATGATGCACCAGGCCCCTGACCAGTTTGCGCTCAGCGTGCGGGAGGCGATTGACGAGGCCCGGGACCGGATCAAAGAGCTTTATCCGGAGGTTTTTGTGGGAAACATGAGTGTCCAAGGCCAGGCCGAAGTGCCGCGTTCGCAACTGTTCGACCAGATCATCGCCAAGCTCCGCTTTTACTCTTCCCATGTGTCAATCACTCTGCCTGACCCTCCGGAATCCCCATCGATCAGCCTCGCATTCGACGGGATGATGCGTGTGCCGCTCAAAGATGTTCCGCGGACGCTTGAACGGGGTGAGGTTGAGGCGATTGACGAGGGCAGGAAGCCCCCTTATCTGAATCCAGACCAGCTTGCCCTCCTCGCTGAGGACCCCGCCACAGCGGCCGAATTAGTCCAACAGTATCTCGACTGGGACCGGTACTTCAGCGAGCGCCGCGGCAAGTACTCGACCGCCGCTCGGTACTGGCTCCGGCAGGTGGCGCTGCTCCGGGCCAGGGGCGAGGAGAACGACCGGGCCCGCGCCATAGCGAGTTTCTTCATCGAGAGACTGATGTCCGACCGGTGGGCCAGTTTGAACGCGCGGCTTCCACTGTCAGAGGTGATCTACTTCCCGGATATTGATCCGGAGTTGACCCAGGCTATCCGCCAGGTGATGCCGCCCGAGATGCTCCCGGCCCCGGAGCACCCGGAACGGATCCTGGTCATTGACGACGCGTTCATCAGCGTATTGATCGAGGGGTTCCGCAGCATGATAAAGAAGAGTCCGACCCGGTCGCAGCAGCAGATGCAGTCCATGCGGATGCTCGGCCGGATTTTCAAGATCATGCTCGAAGGGTACAGGGGGACCGTCCCCTTGGCGAACTACCACACCGCGCGCAATCCGCGGCTCCGCCACGCGATCGACCGGGTGTACAACCTGGACCGGCCGGAGGGGACCTCCTCGAAGCGGATGATGGACGCCTGGGAACATCTGGACCAGCGCCGGCTGCTGCTGGACCGGGCCGTCCGTGAGAAGAGCGATCAGGTCCAACCGCTCCGGGACCAGATGCAGGTTGCGCTTGATCAGTTCAAGGAGGAGTACCGGCGTTACCGGCTCGACGCCTACGAAGCGATGATGCTCGCGCCCCGGGATCCCCGCGTGGAGGAGGTTGTGAAGCTGTACTGGGTTGACCAGTACGCCGAAGCCGACCGGTCGGGACATATCGCCTCCCTCCGGGGACATCTCACCGGCGAGAGGGACCGTCTGATCGCCCGCCGGGACCAGATTGTTGCAGGCACTCCCGCAACGGTCGAGCTCGATTCCGCTATCGGCCGCTTGAACCGGCTCATCGGGCTCTTGAATCCCGGCGCGTTTATCGTCAAGCGCCCGGAAGGGGACGAGATCGCGCCCGTGATGCGGCACTCGAACGGTCTGTTCGTGATGGGGTTAACCGAGCGGAACAAGGGATGGTCGCACGACCAGACTTATCCGCCCGGCCCGACCGACGAGATCTATTCGGCGATTACGCTAAGGTCTCTTGACGACGCGGTGAAAAAATATTCCGAATCGGGCGGCGACACCCGCCGGGCAATGGTCGGCGCGCTGGCGAACACGAACGCGGTTATCCTGCAGGTGGAGCCGCGCGACTTCCCGACTTACGAGAAACATCTGGAAAACGGACTGGTTGTCCGTATGGAGTCGTACGCCCCCCCCGGGTTGCCCGCCCCGACCAGCTTGCGCAGCCCCCGCAGCCGGAACTGGTACCGCTGGCTGGCAGACCGGGACGCCAAGGGCAGCCCATGGCAGGAGGACCCGGCCCGGACCGGCCCCGCCGAGAGGCACCCCGACCTCCGGCGTTTCCGGGACAAGTTGTCGGTTGCCGCGATCTACAACGAGGTTTTGCTGTCGCCCGATCTTTTGCCGGAGATGTTCGCCCAGCTTGAGTTGGCGACCGACATCCAGAAGAAACGGCCTGACCTGGTGTCCCGGGTCGTAGAGATCCATGAGATTGTCAAGGAGCCCGAGAGCGTGTGGGATCTCCCGCCCGACGCGTTGGCCGGACTCGAAGAACTTGAGGCCGGTTTTCAGAGGATGGAGACGGCCGGCGACGTGTCCGGGCTGGAAGAGACGCCCCTTCAACAGAAGATTTTTCTCAGGCTGCGCACTCAGAGCCGGAGGATTTCCGAGCGCCTTCAAGGCCACCCTTTTCCTATAAAAATTCTGTTGGGCCCCGGTCAGATGCCGGTTTACCGGGCGGAGAATGACGGTCTGCCTATGAACCGGATGACATTGTGGCTGTTCAGCCGCGGCGTCGAGAACCTGATCCTGCGCGAGGCGGGCCCGGAGTTTCAGCAGGAATTTTCCGATGCGGTGCGGGAGTTCGGCGCCAACCAGCCTTTTACGATGTACGACGGTCAGACGGTCCTGACGATGGCCAGCACCGATGAGGTCAGGCAGTTGGTTGAGGGAGACGCGCGGCTTAACCCTCAGCAAAGAGCGAGAGTCATTTTACTCAAAGAGTTTATCGACCGCAGCCGGGGGTTGAACCCGGACGCCGTTGTTGAAGCCGCCGTTAACTTTCTGTTTGATGATAATTACCGAAACCTGTTGGAGAACGTCAATCACGTCCGGACCAACCCGGGCAAGAATCCCCGGTTGGCCGGCGGCAAACCGCCGGTCCGGTCGGCCGGCGAGATTGATTCGCAGAGAGGGGTCGAGATCTGGCTGGTCAAAGAGGGCAACGATACGATGGTTGCCCAGGTCTCCGTTTTCTTGAAGGACGGCACTCGCTCCTTGTTTGTGGTCAACGTTGCAAAGGATTTAACCGACGCGGGAAGAATCTTGACGGAAGTTGTTCAGGTGCTCGACGCGAACTACGAGCGGCATCCGGGCTACAGCATGGAGACCTTCCAGTTCGGCGAAGGGACGGCTTTCGTGGGAACCAGAGAACAGAAGATCCCGCTTTTCACCGGAGAATGGCTTGAGGGATACGAAGAGTCCCATCTGTTTGCGGTCCCCGAAGATTCCGGCCAGCCGGCCCGCTTCCATGTCTGGTGGGGCCAGAACTCCCGTTTGAGCGAGCCTCTTTCAGAGACCGAATCGGACAGCGTTTGGTCGGCGTTGATAGAAGCCCAAACCGTTCTCTCCTGGATCGAAGGTCGCGGCAAAAATAGGAGGGCCATATTGAGCCAGCCCAACGTGAATGCCGGGGATATGCCGGTGATCAAGCCGGGAAACGGCTGGAAGGGGGTCCTCATCTGGGACCGCCGGATGGTACCGCCCGAGAAATTCGACCTTGGCCAGATGGTTTTGGAAGGGCTTCTTAAACAGGTCGTCGATTCGCGCGGCGGCCAGATTCGCAGGATTTGGTGGGGAAAGCCGGAGAAGGCAGTGGAGGCGATCCGCCGCGGTTTCGTGGAAGCGGCCCGCTACCAGGCGGAGAAAGCGGGGAAGGACCAAAGACGGGCCATGCGGCAGGCTCAGGCGAGCTTGAACCGGATTTTCGAGAGGGTTTATGAGGGGACCTTACAGGCATGGGCCAACGATCCCAGCCTCTATCCTGGGTGGAGCGATTTCACGGCTTCGGAAAAACAGCGTTTTTCGGAAATCGTTGCGCAGGCGCGCCATGTGGTCGGCGTTGTTATCGGAGAAGAGGAGCCTCAATCGCTGGAAGAATCGGGTCTTGAGGAAGGGTACGCAGCGAAGTCGGACCGGCTGGAGCGGTTGATTCCTGAGGTTGAACAGCTCATGGCGGCCGAAACCAAAAGCGGCCTCCTTCGCAGGACCATCGGGGAGATCCGGAGCGATTCGTATTTTGTCGAGGGGCAGATCGCTTACATTCCCGTGCGCCAGGGAGCGCTCTACGTGATCGGCGATAACCACGGCGATTACAAGAGCCTGCGCAAGGCGATCCAGCGGAGTGGCTATGATCCGGAGGATCCGGACCGGCCCCATCTTGTTTTTGTCGGCGATTACGGGGATGTCGGGAAGAAAAGCTTGGATGTGGTTCTTCAGGTGTTGGAAATGAAGCTGGCCGATCCGGAGCGGATCACCCTGCTGGCGGGCAATCACGACCGGGACCGGCCCACCCGCGGGTCGGAAGACGTCCAAAAGTGGATCGCCGCCGGCAACGAACCGTCCCGCTGGTTTTTCTGGGAGTTGGAGGAGAAGATTGGCCCTCAGCGGGGTTCCGCCCTGTTTGACCGGCTTACCCGGTTGGCCAGAAGTTTGCCGATGCTGGTTGTGACGGCCAACGGGATCGCCGTAACGCACGCAAGTCCCCCCTCCGCGCTTGATCCTTTGTACAAGCCGGAAGAGGGGCTCCTGGGGATCGCGGGCAATCAGAAACTGCTGGACCGGTTTGCCTTCAACCTGATCCGATATCCGGATGCTGAAGCGGATGAGCAGAACACCACCTTTCACCGGATGCATCCCCGTTTGGAGATGGGACATTGGATCGGCCGGCAGGGGATCGACACTTTCCTGAACAGCATCGGGGCGACGGTCTTGGTTCGGGGGCACAACCGGACCGGGCCCGTTCTGCCGACCCACCAGGGGAAGGTGCTGACCGTCATCACCACCGACTGGCGTTCCAACGACGGCGGCTATCCGAAGCAGGACAGAGGGGTTGCCCGGATCGCCAAGTTTGACTTGGCCGCCTCCTATGCTCAGATACCGTCCGAAGTCATCCTCTCCGTTTGGGACGCCGCAGGCCGGCTGCCGCGGCAGTCGCCGTCGGGTCTCGAGGAGGTGTCGGAGCGGGTACCGTTTGAGTTAGGACAGCTTGCCGAACGGAGCCGGTCGGATCTTCCGTTGATTGTTGATCTGCAGACCCTTCCGCCGGGACTCCTGCGCGATTTCATCGAATGGCTTAACCAGATCGAGGCGGATGATGTGGTGGTGATCGGCGGGATGCTGCGCGATACGCTTCTCGGATATGAGCCGGGCGACGTTGATTTTGCCGTCAAGGTAGAGTTGCCCGCTGACCTACAGCAGTCTTGGCAGGAGGATGTGCGGCGGCTGACGCCGATTGCTTTGAATGAGAAGTACAAGCTCCAATATCGAGCCGACAAGGTGCTTTACCAAGTCGCAAAGAAAATGCAGATCTCTCCTAGCCGGCTACTCCGGCTGAGAGAACGGTTTCAGGAGCAGGGTTTGGAGTTCAGCTTCAGCGCGGTGGTTGCGGGAAATTTCTTGATTGATTTCGGACGGCAGGCAACCTTTACAGTTAATCAGATTGCGATGGACCGGAAGGGCCGTGTTTATCTGCCTGAATCGCGGAGAGGGTTCGAGGATCTTTTCAACCGGTTGATCGTTGTGCCGCGCAGTTCCGGCAGCGGGCCAATTGCGGGAATCGGATTAAAAACCGCTCTCCAAGGGGTTCGGTACCATCATCAATATGGAATGACAATCGATCCGGCCACTTATCAGCTTTTCCGACGGGTTGCGGAGCGAGGACAGTCTGAGCCACCGTCCCGTATCCGGAGGATTTGGTGGACGGTCAAGGGAACGATCCGCGAACTCGGCAGGGCTGTCGCTCATCCGTCTCTTGCGGGGGCCCATCTGCGTTCCGCTCGCCGGTTGGCCGCTCGTATGCTTTGGGATTCTTGGATGCACGATGCCCCCGGCCGATGGTTGGAAAAAGTGCTCGAATCGGTTCCCGATCCGGTACCGGTGTTGCGGGAATTGGCCGAGCTGGGTTTGCTGGACGTATTGCGGATTTCCGGTGCGGATGTGGACGGGATCATTGACCGTCGAATGGGCGGTCCGCCGGCCTCAGCCGGGTTGGAGGAGTTGACCGTGGAAAAGGTGGATCAGTGGATTCATCTCCTCGAACAGGGGTGGCCGGATCAGCGATGGATCACTTTAGGGAATGCCGGGTGGGCTCTCTTCCTGCGTTCCGCCCCGCCGGAGGCGATGGTCCTGCGGGCCGACCGGTTGGTTTCTGCGGTCGTCTCCAATCTGGCCCCGCCCAAGCAATCCTGGGGGTCTTTTCTCTTCGCAGAACAGAGGGATGTCCGGGAGGACGCGCAGAAGTTGGTGAATACCTTTCTGCGAGTTCCCCGGTTTCGCAAGGCGCTTGCTGCCGACCCGGATCGGGTGGTTTCCCATACGCTCCGTAATTTTGTTTTACGCAAAGGTTTTCTGGGATTCAACGCCGCGGGGTCGATTCGTCTCATGGTTGGTTTGGAGCCTTTTCAGGAATCGTTGGCCGGCCGGATCCCCTCCTTGGTTGACCTTCTAGAGGGGGCCGATCCGGTCATCGCTTTAAGGGCCCGTGAGATCCTGATCGATTTTTTGGAACAACCCGGTTTCCGCCCGTTTCTGGCGGATGAGGTCTCGACGCTGGTGTGGTTCCTCCGGAAAGGGAATCTCTCGGCCGGCGTTCATTCGGGAGAAATCCTGAAGGCCATGGCTTCCATCGAGACTTTCCGCCCGGCGCTGGCTCGCGAGGCCCCTTCGCTCAGGGAGCTGACGGAAAGCGAAGGCGAGTACCTTTCGCCACGCGCTTACGCGAGGGATATCCTGGAACTGCTGGGCCCGACGGGGATCTGGTTTGGGAACGGCATCCAGGTGCTCGATCGACGGCCGGTTTTGCCGAGCGGCAGCATCCGTTTTGGATTCTCCGCCGGTTTGGAAGAGTTGGGGTCCCTCCGCCAGCGGATGCCGGAGTGGCTGCGGGGGATTATCTCCCCGGACCGTCTGCCGGACCTGGTCCGCGGGGTGCATGAGATCTCCAATGCCTCTGACAAGGTGGCCGTGCTGATCCATCCGGGGCTCTTTCCGGCCGATGCCGACCCGTTTGATCTCGAGGTGAACCTGGTCGGGCTTTCGGGCAATGTGCGGGCTTCTTTGGGCCTGCGTGAAGGGACTGACCTGAGAATTGGTCTTTTGACCGAAGAGAACTTGAAAACCTACAACGGGTACCGGATCGTCCAGGTGTTGAGGGATCCGGCCGCCGCGCACCGGGAAGCGCTGCCTCTGGAGGCGGTCCCTCTCGTGGTGGCCGAGGCTCTCTCTGTGCGGGGAAACACCTTCTGGGTGGATGTGACCCCCTATCTCGCGGTGAGTGAGTTGACGATGCCGGAGGTTCTCTCCACGCTCACCGATCTCTTCGCGTGACCGTCAATCGGCCAGACCGGCCGCTTTTTTTATGCCTTTATATTTGTAGATTATGATAATTTAATGCTATGAAGCTAAAATTCTTCCTCAGGGGCCGCTTGGACAGCCTATTTACCCGGCAGGAACAGCTGGCGCTGGGTTTTGTTTTAGCGGTTGGGTTTTTCGGTTTGCTGTTGGGCGCTTCGGAATCCCGCCGGCTGAAGGAGTTCCTGCCGCCGGAGAGAGCGGTCCGCCTCTCTGTGCGGGTGAATTCGGCTTTGGCGGAAGAGCTGGCGGCGCTGCCGGGAATCGGTCCTGTGCTGGCGGGCCGGATCGTTAAAGAGAGGCAGATCCGGGGGGCGTTCCTTACGCTGCGCGATCTGGCGAGGGTCAAAGGGATGTCGTCGAAGGTTCTCTCGAGGATCGAGGGGCTCGTTCGCTTCGATTGACCTCCATGCGGGCCCCTCTTGCGGCTGCGGCGGCCTCTTTCGCCGCGGGGATTCTCTGCGGTTGGTGGCTGCATCTTCCGTTGTTTGCAGTTCTGTTCTCTTCGGGGGTTGTCTTCTTGTTTGCCGTCCGGCCGGGGAGACGGCGCTCGCTGTTCCTGCTGATTCTTTTCACCTTGCTAGGGGCGGGCAGGGCTGCTCTCGATGAAGAGTTTTCCAGGAGTGCCGTCTTCCGGTTTTTGACCGAAGAGGCCAGGCCGGTGACATGCGAAGGGGTTATTGTCAGCGGTATTTCTTCCGGCCGTCCGGCGGGAAAATTTCTCAGCCGCCGCGGACGGCTGCGCATTATTTCTCTGTCGGGGCCGGCGGGGACCGTTCCTGTCTCGGGAGTCCTGCTCGTCCATCTGCCGGGAGTGGGCCCTCCCCTGGAGTATGGCGACCGGGTTCTTTTAACGGGGATGGTTCGCCGGCCACGCACTCTTTCCTCAAAAGGGTTTCGGGAGGCCGACTGGTTCTGGTCGGAGGGTCTTTCCGGCCTCTTGAATATTTCCGATCCTGCCGCTGTCCGCCGTCTCAGTACCGAGCCCGGGGTATGGGTCCGGTACTGCCGCCTGATCGGCGCCTGGCGGGCGGCACTCAAGGCTCGGGGGCGGCTTTTGATGGAAACCGGTGACGCGGTTTATCTGGAGGCTCTTTTGCTTGGCGAAGCGGGCGGAATCCCCAGGAGGGATTGGGATCTGTTCCGCGCCACCGGAACGGTCCATATCCTCGTGGTCAGCGGATTGCACGTCAGCCTTATCGCTTTTCTGATTTTGGTTCTCGCTTCTCTTTTTCGTGTTTCGCGCATGGTGAGGTTTCTTATGATGGTTTTCGGGTTGGTGGTCTACTGTACATTGACCGGCAGCGAGCCCTCCATTCTGCGCGCCACCCTCATGGGGCTGCTCACCTGTCTTGGGGCGATTTTTGGCTCCGGAGCGTTTGCTCTCAACGGGCTCGGGTTGTCAGGGTTTTTGATTCTGTGGGCCGATCCGAGGGCGTTGGCAAGCGTCAGCTTTCAGCTCTCTTTTTCGGCCGTGTTGGGTTTGTTGGTGATCGCCCCGTGGTTTGAAAAGAAGGCCTACGGTTTTCTCTTGGGGGAGGGGAAGCCGGGAGTTTTTTGGGAGGTTTTCTTAAAGGGATTGTCCGCTTCGGTGGCGGCGTGGGCCGCCACCGCGCCGTTGATTTTCTGGCATTTCAAAATGGTTTCTCCGGTCGCAGTTGCCGCCAATATGGTTCTTGTCCCTTGGTCCACGGTGCTGATTTTTATCGGATGTGCAGTCTACCTTTTCGGCTCCGTAAGTTTAATCATTGCAGCCCCATTCGCAGCGGTGTTTTCATTAAATATTAAAAATTTTATTGTTTTAACGATTTTAATACAAAAGGTATTTAAGGCAGTTTTTGGTGTATAAAATTATTAGTTTTAAAGTATTGATTTAATTAACTAAATATGGTATATATTTCTTTAGGAATAAAACCGGTCTCTAGAAAAGGACAATAATACCCTCCAATCTTGGTAGGGGATACCCCTTTGCGGGCTTGGAATATAAAAACCTTGTAATGAGTCCTATTCTGGAGTATAAAGGAGTGCAAGACACTCCGTGTGTTTTGCAGTCTACGGCAGAGTGAAAGGAGTAGATGCTCGCGATGGGGGCCTCAGTAGGCACATCCAAGCCTCTCGTTGAGCGGCGCCGGTATAGGCGACTGAACTCCCATGCTCCAGTTCAATTCCGTAACGTTTTAAAACCTCAAGAGCTATTCGACGGAACCCTTTCCAAAGATATAAGCGCTGGCGGTCTTTGCATGACCACCGAAAATTTTATTTCCCCGGAATCAAGGCTTGTTCTTCTGGTCTCCCTTCCCGGAACTTTAAAATCGATTCGGCTCATCTGTCAGGTGACCTGGACTCAGCAGCAGCGATTTGCCGATGGCTATGAATGCGGGGTTGAGTTTATCGAAATCAACCCGGAGGACCGCCAGGAGATAGATTCTTTCGTCCAACGCGCTCGAGAGGTCTCTTCGGCCACCTACACGCAGTCCAAGCGCCTGTCCGCGTAGTTTTCTGTTTTATCCGCCGGCTCTCTCCAAGAATGGTTTACGATTTCTCCACCCTGTGGTATCGTGAATAAACCAACCAAGACGTTTAGGTGAACTCCAATGAAAATCCGGACTCTTATATCCTTCGTGCTTTTTACGGCACTCGTTGTTCCTGAAGCCAACGCAGCCTGGGTGTGGACGCCCCAGAGCCGCCGGTGGGTGAATCCGAAATATGCCGCTAAAGACAGCCCCCAAGCCCAGATGGAATGGGCTCAGGGATTTTTTGAGCAAAAGGATTATCCTCGGGCGGCGAAAGAGTATCTGCGCCTTGTTCAGGCCTATTCGAGGTCGGAGTTGGCGCCTGAAGCCCAGTACCTGGCCGGGCTTTCGTACGAATTGGCCGATAATCCGGAGGAAGCCTTCGGCGCCTACAAAAAACTGGTCGAAATCTATCCGTTCAGCAAGCGGTTTAAAGATGCGATTGAAAGGGAATTCTTCATCGCGGAGAGCCTGCGCGGCGGCAAGCGATTGAAGTTGGTCGGCCCGGTCAGCTTGCCGTCTCTCGATAAAGCGGTTGAAATCTACCAGCATATTTTGGAGCAGGCCCCTTACAGCGATTACGGCGATAAAGCGCAGTTCCAGCTGGGGGAATGTTATATCCTCCAGAAACGTTTTGAGGAAGCCAACCGCACTTTCCAGAGGATGCTGACCGATTATCCGGCCTCTGCGCTCGTGGATGAGGCCAAATACCGGGTCGCCTTCTGCGCCCGGCAGCTTTCCTTGAAGCCGAGCTACGACCAGTCGGCGACCGATGAGGCGATTGAATGGTATGAAGAGTTCATCAAGAGCCATCCCGAAAGTTCCCTGCTTTCGCAGGCCCAGGAATCCCTCCGGCAGTTGAAGGGATTCAAGGCCCAGGGCCTGGCCAAAGTCGCGCAATTTTATGAGAAGCAGCATAAGCCGGCCAGCGCGGCGATCTATTACCGGCAGATTGTCGAGAATTATCCGGACAGTTCGGAGGCGGCCGAGGCCGCCGGCAGGCTTACCGAATTTGAGCGGGAAGGGATTGTTAAAAAGCAGTAGTCTGTACTAAGGGGAAAGATGAAACAGCGTCAGCAGCCCGGTTTTCTCTCCACAGGGTTACTCCTTGCCGCGTGCACGCTGTCCTTGCTGTCGGGCGGCTGCGGATACTCCGCCACCCGCCTTCTGCCGGCCGAATACCGGACGATTTACATTGAGCCTTTTGAGAACAAGATTGCCATCAACCGCGATGTCACGGGGCGGGAAGGGTTCCAGACGAACCTCCCTTTGATTGAAGAGCAAGTGACCCGTTCGGTGATCGACCGTTTCTTTTTCGACGGGAACTTGCGGGTGACGAACAAGATGGAACAGGCGGATCTCATCATGACCGGGACGTTAAGGGATTTCTTCCGCCAGCAGGTCCGCCGCACAGCCAATGACAGCACGACCGAGGAGTACAGGTTAAACCTTGTCGCCTCCCTATCGGTCCGCAAGCAGGATGGGAGCATTATTGTTGATGAGCCGAATCTTGTCGGGGACGCCACCTATTTCGTGACGGGCATTTCCGCCACCAGCGAAACGACGGCCGTCATCAACCTCATTGCTGATTTTTCCCGCCGGGTCGTGGAGCGGGTCGTTGAAAACTGGTAACCCGTCCTCTTCGCCTCCTCCGGTCCTGCTCTGCGCCGGTCCCGAGAAATGGCTCAAGGCCCAGGCGATCGAGCGCCTTAAATCCCTCTGTATTCTGCCCGGTTTCGAAGAGATGGATATGGCCACCTTCGATCAGACGCAGGAGTATGACCAGGCCATCATGGAGGCCGTAAAGACGGCCCCATTCGGGTCTCCTTATCGGCTTGTCATCATCAGCGGCCTCGATGAGGCAAGCATTGACTCATTGCCATGGCTCGTCCATTACCTGAATGGTCCGAATCCCAAAGCGAGCGTCGTCCTGTGCGCGGAAAAAATCTCCGAAGAGATCCGTTCTTTAGCGCAGAAAAAACCGGACGTTGTCCATCTCCTCTGGTGCCACCCTTTGAAAGGGAGGGATCTCCGGGACTGGGTTGTGAACCAAGCCCGTCTGCTGGACAAGACCCTTGATTCCGCCGCCGCTCACCTGTTGATCGCCCGGTGCGGCGACCAGCTTCAGTCCCTCTTTCTGGCTGTCGAGGCTCTTTCGCTTTTGGTGGGTTCGGCCGCGAAGATTACAGAGGCCGATGTGGAGGCCATTATCTCTCCGTCGGTGCGGGAAACGGTTTTTGATATTCTGGACCGGGCGGCGGCCGGGCAGCCGCAGAAGGCGATAGAACTTCTCCATCAGGCGCTGGCGCAGGGACAATTGACCGTGGAACAGTTGATGGGGGCGCTAGGCTGGTATTACCGGATGGTGTGGAAGAACAAGACAGGTATGGGATCCTCCTGGGGTTCTGCCGACAGGCAGACCGCCTTATCCCGGCTCAAACGCTGGCCGCAGCAGAAGCTGAAAGCCGCTTTAGACGAGGTGCTGGAGGCAGACACCCGCTTGAAGCTGGGCTATCCCTCTTCTGAACTGTTGGCGGATCAGCTCTTGCTGAAGTTGGGGGCTTGAGCGCTTTAAGACTGGACCTTGGCGAGGCGCAGGGCGAACCGGCTTTTCTTTCTCGAAGCGGTGTTTTTGTGGAGGATGCTTTTAGTGACACCCTGGTCCAACCGCTTGACGAGAGACTGGTAAAGCTCTTTGGCCTCATTTGCCTGGTCCGGTTTGAGGGCGGCGAGGAACTGCTTAGTCAGAGTTTTGAGTCCAGACTTGAATTCCAGGTTCCGCAGGCGGAGTTTTTTGTCCGCCCGAACTCTTTTTACAGCTGAATGAATGTTCGGCATAGCGGTTGAAACTAGCATAATCGGCGTCGGATTGTCAACCTTGTTTTCCCTTTGGAGAGGTTCAGCACAGTGAAAAGCCACGCCCGACTCTATCAGGCCGCTGGCATCATGGGCTTGTTCACCGCCGTCAGCCGCGTGCTCGGTTTCATTCGGGACTGCCTGATCGCCTCCTTCTACGGCACCTCCATTACCGCCCAGGCTTTTGTCGTCGCGTTCCGCATACCGAACCTGTTCAGGGACCTGGCCGGCGAGGGGGCCGCCAACAGCGCTTTCGTTCCCGTTTTAAGCCGGACCCGCGAACTCGAAGGGGAACGGTCATGGGTGGATCTGGCCGACGCCATGTGGTGCCGTATCTTTCTCGGGTTTCTGTTTGTTTCGCTGGTTGGCATCGTTGCGGCCCCCGCGCTGGTGACGGTGGTCGCCCCCGGGTTCCGGGGGGAGCCCGAGTTGATGCGGCACGCTGTTTTGCTGACGAGGATACTGTTCCCGTTCATCGGGCTCGTGGGCATCGCCGCCTTCTTCATGGGGCTGCTGAACAGCATCCACCATTTCGCGCTGCCGAGCCTCGGCCCGGCGATCCTTAACGTCTGCATGATTGCCGGCATCTACCTATGGAGGCCGGATGCGCTGGGCCTCTCCTGTGGCGTGATCGTCGGCGGGGTCCTCCAGCTGGCCGTGCAGGTGCCTCTGCTGCGCAGCGCCGGGGTGAAGCTCCATTTCCGGTGGAAGCGGCATCCGGGGGTCGCCCAGATCCGGCGCCTGCTTGTGCCGCGCCTGCTCGGGACCGGCGTTTACCAGCTCGGCGTTTTGGTGGACACGGTTTTCGCCTCTTTCCGGACCCTCGTTGGGGAAGGGGGGATCGCCGCCCTTTATTTTGCGTTCCGGTTCCTGCAGCTGCCGATGGCGCTGTTCGGGATATCGATGGCGCAGGCGGCCCTTCCGGCGATGGCCAAGCAGGTTGCTTCCGGCGATCTGGATTCGGTGAAAACAACCTGTTTCATGGCGCTGAAATCGGCCCTTTTTATCGCGATCCCGGCCAGCGCCGGTTTAATCTTCCTGGGCCGCCCGATCATCCAGACGATGCTTGAAAGAGGGGCTTTCACCGCCGAGGCCACCGCGACGACGGTGGCAACCCTGCAGTGGTACGCGGTCGGCCTGGCCTCGATGTGCGCGGTGAAGGTGCTGGCCAACACGCTGTACGCGTTTCATGACACCTGGACGCCGGTCCGCTCCGCCGCTATGGCGCTGGTCTCGAACATCGTTTTGAACGGCCTTCTCGTCTGGTCGATGAAACTGCCGGGCCTCGCGCTGGCCACATCGGTCAGCTCAACGGTCAACAGCGTCCAGCTCTATTACGCGGTCCGAAAGAGGGTGGGGCCGTTCGACCACCGGATGCGCTATTGGATCGGGCGCGTGGTTGTTGCCTCGGTCGCGATGGGGGCGGTTTCCCTCGGGTTTTGGCATTGCGGAACAGGGCCGCTGGGGCTGAAGAACCCTGCTGCGGTTTTCGGGTGGCTTCTCGCCACGATCGGGGTCGGATTGGTCAGTTTCTTTCTCTTCTGCTTTCTGTTGCGTGTTGAAGAGTCACGGCAGGTGATCGAATGGCTGAAACGCACAACGACCGGCTTAAAGAGAAATTAGAGTCGGTTCCCGACAAACCCGGGGTTTACCTCTATAAGGACTCCCGCGGACAGGTGATCTACGTCGGGAAGGCCCTCTCCCTGCGCAAACGAGTTTTCAGCTATTTTCAGCCGGGCAGGCCGCTGGATGCCAAGCTCTCGCGGCTTGTGCAGGACATCCGGGACATCGAGTGGATCGTCACCGGTTCCGAAGCGGAGGCCCTGCTGGTCGAGTCCGGCATGATCAAGGAGGACCAGCCGAAATACAACGCTTTCCTGAAGGACGACAAGTCGTACCCCTACCTAAAGGTGACCGCGGATGAGAAGTTTCCCCGTCTTTTCATCGGCCGCGGCCCGCACAAGCCTGGTACCCAGGAGATAGGACCGTTCACCAACGCCACGCTCCTCAAGCAGGCGTTCAACGCGATCCGTAGAGTCATTCAGTTTCGCACCTGCCGCGTGATGCCGAAAAGAGCCTGCCTCGATTACCACTTGCGCCTCTGTTCCGCCCCCTGCGAAGGGAAAATCTCCGAGCAGGAATACAGGGAGAACCTTTCCAAAGTGTTCCGCCTCATGGAGGGGAAGAAGGAGGAGGTGATCCATGATCTGCAGGTCCGGATGAAGGAGGCTTCCGTGCAGAGGAGGTATGAAGAAGCGGCCAAGTTCCGGGACCAGATCGACGGCCTGATCCAGCTTCAGGTGCGCCGGAGGCAGTTTGTCCCTGCGCAGTCTTTGGCCGAACTGCAGTCGGTGCTCCGGCTGCCGGCCCTTCCTCGCCGGATCGAGGGGTTCGACATTTCGAACATTTACGGTAAAGAGGCGGTCGGCTCGATGGTCACCTTTGCGGACGGTAAGCCTTTCAAGGACGGCTACAAGAGGTTCAAGATCAAAACCGTCTCCGGGATTGACGATTACGCGATGATGAAGGAGGTGGTTCGCCGCCGATACGAAAAGATGGGGCGAGGGGCGGGGGGCAGGAGACAGGGGGCAGGGGGCAGGGGGCAGAAAGAACCTTTGCCGGATTTGGTGGTGATTGACGGGGGGAAAGGCCACCTGGCGGCCGCGGTGGGGGTTCTCAAAGAGCTGAAACTGAACCTGCCGGCGGTAGGGATCGCCAAGGAGTTCGAGGAGCTTTTCCTGCCGGGGCGAAGCGAACCGATTCTCCTGCCGCCTCAATCGAAGGCGCTTCAGGTGATTCAGCGGGTTCGGGATGAGGCGCACCGGTTCGCGATCGGGTACCACCGGTTGCTGCGGGGCAAGAAGGCCCTGCTCTCGGTGCTGGATAACATCCCGGGGATCGGGCCGAGGAGGAAACAGGATCTTCTTGTGCGGTTCGGGTCGGTCGAAATGATGCGCAGTGCGCCGGCGGAGGATTTTATGCAGGTGCGCGGGATCTCCAAGATGCTTGCCGAGAGAATCCTCAGGGAGCTGAGAAAATGAAAAAGAATTGGCGGACACAGGTGACTCCGTTTCAGAAAAAGGTGTACAAAGCAATTTTGAGAATCCCGAAAGGGGAGGTGAGAACTTACGCCTGGGTGGCGAAGAGGATCGGCAAGCCGAAGGCGGCCCGCGCGGTCGGGCAGGCGCTGAAAGCGAACCGCTGGGCGCCGATGATCCCTTGCCATCGGGTGATTGGTTCCAACGGCACGCTCACCGGTTACTCGGCGACCGGCGGGATCATCGCCAAGCGCCGCCTCCTTGCCCGCGAAGGGGCCTCTTTCCGGAGCAGTTAGTAGATATATAATTTAAATATTTTCTGACATCCCACCTCCCTACCGGGTATACTCTTTACAAGGTAAACCCGGCATGAAACCTACAAAAACAGCTCTCCAAACTGCTCTCGGGCTCTTTCTCTGCCTCGCTCTTGCTCTGCCTGGTTCCTCCTACGCTTTGCGAATCGAACAGGTCGGAGATAGCTCTTTTGCGCTCAACGGATTGGAGCAGAGACTGAAGCAAGATGCCTTACTGCCCGCCTCCGGGCTAGAAGAGAAATGGAGCTCTTTCCCCTGGAGGTCACTCGAGGGGAAAACGCTCCGCCAAAAACTTCTTCGGCTGAGACGATTCGCGGATCTTACACAGCGCCGTTTTGCCGAAGAGGCGGGCATCAGTGTGCATTATTACTTTGCTCTCGAGAAAGGGACGAAGATTCCGTCCCTGCGTATGCGCCGGAGAATAGCCGATTTCTATGTGGAGCGGCAGGGCGCTCCCCGTTGGGCAATCTATGAACTATTTGAGATCCGGGACCCGGAAGAGATCCTGAAGGGGTTGAAAGGGAAACCGGTTCATGAAGTTGTTCGAGGGCTGCGTGAATCGGTGGGGGTTTTTAAAGAAGGGGACACGGGTATTGCAAAGATAGTGGGAATGGACAGGCTTGAATACAGGCTTCTCGAGCGGGGTCAAGTCGCCCCGACAACAAGGCTGCTCCGCAAGCTGATCACCTACTATTCGGAAGAGCACGATTTTCCACCCGATGCTCTCGCAAGGGTTCTTGGGATCAAGTCCGCGGAGGAAATGCTCGATGGGATAGAAGGGGAAGAGCTTCCCAAGATGATCCGTACACTGCGGGATTTTGCAGGGCTGACTCAAAAAGAGCTGGCAGAGGCCATCAATGTTTCGGAAGCCACTTATCGGGTCTGGGAGTGGGATGGGGCAGGGCCCCCCTCCTTGGCGAATCGCCGGGCGCTTGCCGGTTACTACGAAACCGCGCACGGTTTTCCTCCGGTCCGCATAAGAAGGATTTTTAGAGTGGAGATTCCTGCGGCGGAGGTGATGACGCGGCTGGCCGAGGTTTCGAGCTTTTCCGACGCGCTGCGGCTTCTTCGGACCTCGCAAGGTTTTCTGCCGGCCCGATTGGCTGAAATCCTCGGGGTTTCAAGGAATACCTACTACAGTTGGGAAGAGAATAGAGTTATTCCCGGACCTGGCGATCAGGAGAAGATCGCCGCTTATTTCAGCGAAAAATGGGGGTTCCCTTACCGTCATCTCTTGAGTCATTTGACAGGATTGGCGCATGCCCAGCAACCGATACCGCCAGGAGCCCGCGATGTTCCGATGCTGAACATCACAGTGAACGATCAGCGCTTTCGTGTTCCCGCCGCCGGTCTCATCGGTTCCCAACCGCTTAATTTCAGGCAACTCTTCAACTTGCTGGTGCGGGAAGATCTGCTCGATTACGAAGATTCTCAAGAGGTCGAGAGCAGGCGTGTGATTATTGAGCGAGAAATGGAGACCGACGAAGGGACCCAGCCCGTCGTCAAGCTGCTTGGATCGCCGGTGACCACGGATGAGTTGAACCGGTTACACGTATTTTCAAAGGTCGAGGATAACGATCAGATTGTTATTTCACCCATCGTGATCAGGAGGGGATGGAAACCGCGACAAACCGAGAATGTCGGGAGCCTCTTAAACCCAACGCGGGTTGTCCGGCACCCGGATGAGGTGGATATTTGGCTTCTATCAGCGGAGGAAAACGAGGATCCGGTACCGGATGATACCGAAGAGACAGGTACCCAGCCGCCGTCCGACGCTGGGTTGGAGGAGGAAAAGCAGGAGGCGAGCTGGGCACTTCCGGTGCGTCAGGTTTGGGTTCCACAGTTGAATCGACATCTCTACGCGACGGATGAGATTGTCGATGCAGATAACCGCGGGGCTTCCCTTTTTCTAGACTTGATCGCGTCTAATCCCGGAGTGTTTCGAGAAAAAAGAGTCTTGGAAATCGGGACTGGATCGGGCGTTATCGCGATCGCTTTAGCGCGGGCCGGTGCAATCGTGGTTTCGATCGACATCTTGCCCGAAGCATTGGAATTAGCGCAGGCCAATCTCGTCGGAGAAACCTCAGAGGTTCAAGGGCGGATAACGCTTAGCCAAAGCAACGTCTATGCCCAGATACGGAAGATTACCGACAAGCTAGACTTTGATATGGTGGTAACCAACAATCCAATTCAAAATAAAGAGCCCTTGCAAGAGCAGAAAATCACTTATGCCCGCTGGGCGGGGAAAGGTTTCCAATTTGTTCGAGATGTAGTTGAAGGTTTGCCGGCCGTCTTAAAACCACTAGGGCAAAATCGCGAGCTTTACATTTTAACCTTTGAGGAGTCGGCGCGCGATGATGCCGGTGATTATCTGGTTCCGTCCCGCCTTCAAGACCTCCTGCTTCCCCATTGGACGCTACAACATACGGGATTGGTCTCAGCCCCGGAGGGGAGACCGCCAATATCCATTCAGCATGTCTTTGATACAAGAACCCAGGTGGCCACTCTTGAAGTAGGCGGATCGTATCTTCGGGGCGGGGTTTTCGGCCTTTCCGGAAACCTCATCTATCCAATGCAAACCATCTTTTTGCCCAACGTTCTCCCATACCGCCCCGTATCGAATCGTGAGAATCAAGAACCTCTCCTCCAACTGATGGTGAATTCGCTTCAGCAGCTCATGCGACAAGCAGGTGGTGTGGGCGGCATTTCGTTGAGTATGGCGACTGACGTTGATCCATCAGGACGCTTGATTCCCAGCGGGGCGGAAAACGTTCCGTTCCCAGAATCCTTCGAGCTTGCCGATCTCCTTGAAAAACGGCTTGGCCCGGATGTCCGCGTTTTGCTTTCCAATGACATCGTTTCAGCCGCAACCGCCGAAGGGCTGTCAGGTGCTGGGAAAGGGCTTGATTTTTTTCTTTTCGCCACGGTATCCACGGGACATACCACCGCTGCAAAGTTTCCGGATGGAAAAATTTCGGATCTGGGAACCTGGAACTATAAAGTGGATCTTAACGACAATGTTCGCGGCGTCAACGCAGCTGGCGTACCGGTTACCCTGCTGGCCGCCGGCAATGGGATTGCAGATCTGGCTCGTCAAAACACAGGGCGGCCTGGCTATCCGGAGATTTTGGAAATGGCGGGTGGAGATCCAAACGCTATTACTGGAAAAACAGTCGGGGAAGCTTTTCTGAAGGGAAATCCTCTCGCAGCAGAGCTTGTTCACCGTTCAACTGCCTTGATTGGGAAGACGTTGATGCTGGCTTTACAAAACCTTCGGCAAGAGGGTCGCTTGCAGTCGATCGACCAGTGGAATCAACCTGCAATTCCTATTATTCTCAGTGGTGGCTTTGCCGCCGGAATAGGCCCTCGTTATGCAGCGGAGGTACAACGGACTATCGATGATCTGGGAGGTCAGACACTCTACGCAAAACCGATCCGAGTCATCCCTCCTGAATTGGACGCCGATTTGCGCGGACCTGCCGGAGCAGCCATCCATTTTGCTCAACAAAATCTCGCTGGATTGAGAGAAGAAGCTCTCGCTCAAGCAATGTCAGAGGAAACGGTACCGGAGAAGCCGGTACGGGGTACCGAAGAGACAGGTACCCAGCCGCTGCCCGACGCAGGGTTGGAGGAGTTCCAGAAGCGGTTGGTTTTAAGAGAGGAAATAAGGGGGGCCTTTTCTAAGGCGGATGCCTACCACGACGTGTGGAAGCCTTTCGAACAAAAAATCTGGGAACCGTTTAGAAAAAAGCAGTTCATTACAAACACCTACTATTTCTTTGCGGATGATAAGTTGGGCCTCCCGAAATATCAAGTGCCTTTCAAGGAAGCCTTCTTAAACCTGGCCCTCCACGGCAATGGAGGATGGGTAGAAATCTACCGGCTTCATCGGGAAGGTCAGGATTCCGACGGGATCGAGTTTGTGCTGAAGGATCACGGCCCGGGCATAGAAAATCCAAACGTGGTTTTAGAAGCGAGTATTCAAGCGCAAAATGACAAAGCTCAGAAGGGATTGGGTTTTGCGCTTATCTCGATGTTTCCCGATCGAATAATCTTTCATTCGAAAGGTGTGCAGTGGGAAAAACGAGAGTTTCCAGATCGGAGATTCCGGCCTGCCGGGCCTTCGGACGTCGCGCAGGGAGACGGAAGCCGCTGGCATCTGATTTACGAGAAGCTGCCGTATGCGATGAGCCCGCAACAGGCTCCTTGGGGCGCCTGGAAAGCGCCGTTTTCCGGGGAGAGCCCTACCGGCCAAGAGGGGGATAAGACCGCCGGCATGGAGGAGATACCGTTGGAGAAAGCGATCGATCTCCTCGAGGAGGCGATGCCACAAGGGCCGGGGATTTTGGTGATTGAGGCCGGGGTGGTCAGCCGGCGGATGGGGCTGGCGGAGTTTGTCGCGCGCGTTCCACGGAGTCTGGGAGACCGGATCGTTCTCTTCGGGCCGGAGAGCGCGGAGGCCAGGGAGATCGCCGTCCGCAACGGCATCGCCGTGGTGGACAGCGACAAACTGAGCGATCTGATTCTTCAGCTTATGGTTCTTGGAGATGAAGCCGACCGGGTTGGCTATCTCGGAGATCCGGAAACCGCCGCGGTGCTTTCCGCCAGGCTGCCCTCTTCCATGGAGGTGACGCCGCTTGATCCTGAGACGGCGCTTGACCGGCTCCTGCTTTATCTCGGATTCCCCCAAGGGGTGCTGGAGACGATCGACGCGATGGGGATGGAAGAGCTGTTCGCCCAGGCCCGGGCGGCGTAACCGGACCCGCACCACCGCTCCTGAAGTTTCCTCCTCGTGGTATACTGACCCGCATGGACGCCGCATTAGGCATTCAATTAGCCACTCTTCGGGAGAATCTCTCGAAACTGCGGAGGTATCTTTGACCTGGACACCGTCGAGTCCAGGATAAAAACCCTCGAAGCGAACCTCGCCACCCCCGGTTTTTGGGACAACCAGACGAAGGCCAACACCACGGTCCAGGAGATGAAGCGGTTGAAGTCGGTGGCGGATCCGTGGGCCGCCGCGTGGGCCGAGGTGGAAACGCTGCAGGAGTTGGCCTCCCTTGTCGAAGCGTCCGACGCGGCCGGTACCGCCGAATTGAGCCGTTCCGCCGAGGCGCTCGAGAAAAGCGTCGCCGGTTTGGAGAAAAAGACCCTCTTTCAGGGGGGAAACGACCCCAATAACGCTATACTCTCGATTGCCGCCGGTGCCGGAGGGACCGAGGCGTGCGATTGGGCCTCGATGCTCTTTAGGATGTACAGCCGTTGGGCGGAATCGAAAGGGTTCACCGTCGAATCTCTGGACCACCTGGCGGGTGAAGATGCCGGCCTTAAATCGGCGACCGTAATCATCAAGGGGGATTACGCGTACGGCCTTCTGCAGGGGGAATCGGGGGTGCACCGGCTGGTCCGGATCTCCCCGTACGATTCCAACAAAAGGAGACATACCTCGTTCGCCGCGGTCGATGTGGTGCCGGAGATCTCCGAGGATATCCAGGTGGACATCCAGGAGAAGGACCTGCGCGTGGATGTCTACCGCTCGAGCGGGCCCGGCGGTCAGGGGGTGAACACGACCGATTCGGCGGTCCGGATCACGCACATCCCGACCGGCATTGTGGTGCAGTGCCAGAACGAGCGCTCCCAGCTGAAGAATAAAGGCTCTGCGATGAAAGTTCTGCGCGCCAGGCTTTATGAAGCGGAGCGCAAGAGAAGAGAGGATGCGGCGACGAAACAGCACGCCGAGAAACAGAAGATCGAATGGGGCAGCCAGATCCGCTCCTACGTGCTGCAGCCTTACCAGATGGTAAAGGACCACAGGACCGACGTGGAAAGCGGCAAGACCGGCGGGATGCTGGACGGCGATGAGCTGGACCTTTTCCTGGACGCTTATTTGCGCTGGAAGGCGCAGCGGAAGGTGGAGTCGAGATAAAAGCATGATTGACTGGATTTTGAAGAAAGTGATCGGTTCCCAGAACGAGCGGATGCTGAAAAGCGTGCGCCCGGTCGTGGAAAAGATCAACTCGTTTGAGCCGCAGATGCAGGCTCTTTCCGACCCCCAGCTGAAGGAAAAAGCGCAGGAACTCAAGGCCCGCCTCCATAAAAGGATCGCCGAGATGGGCGGAGAGGTTCTGGCCGAGGAGCCGGTCGAATCGTCGAACGGGGACGAGCCGCTGAATGAGGACGCCGTCAAAGCCCGCCGGCACAAACGGCTGAAGATCGAGAACCAGGCGATGGAGGAGGTCCTGCCGGAGGTTTTCGCGCTTGTGCGGGAGACCTCGAAGCGGACGCTCAATATGCGGCACTTTGACGTCCAGATGATCGGAGGTGTTGTGCTGCACCGGGGGATGATCGCCGAGATGGCGACCGGAGAAGGGAAAACTCTCGTGGCGACCCTGCCGGTGGTGCTGAACGCCTTGATGGGCCGCGGCGTCCATTTGGTGACCGTGAACGATTACCTGGCGCGTCGCGACCGGAATTGGATGGGGCCGATCTACGAGACTTTGGGACTGACGGTCGGCGTGATCCAGCACGACATGGATCCGGAAGAGAGGCGGGTCTCCTACGGTTGCGACATCACCTACGGCACGAACAATGAATACGGTTTCGATTACCTGCGCGACAACATGACGATTGACGCCCGGGAATGCGTGCAGAGGGACCTTTACTTCGCGATCGTGGACGAGGTGGACTCGATCCTGATCGATGAGTCCAGGACCCCTCTCATCATCTCCGGTCCCGCCGAAGAATCCACCGAACTGTATTACAAACTGGACAGGATCGTCCCGAGTCTTTCCAAAGGGACCGACTACACGGTGGATGAAAAGGCCCATGCGGTGATTTTGACCGAGGACGGGGTGAAGAAGGCGGAGTCCCTACTGGGCGTCTCCAACCTCTACGAAGACGTCCACATGGACCTCGTGCACCACATTACCCAGGCGCTGCGCGCCCACGCGCTGTATCGGCGCGACGTCGAGTACATGATCAAAGACGGGCAGGTGGTGATCGTGGACGAGTTTACCGGGCGGCTCATGCCGGGAAGGAGATGGTCCGACGGCCTGCATCAGGCGGTGGAGGCAAAAGAGGGTTTGAAGATCGAGAGAGAAAACCAGACGCTCGCCACAATCACATTCCAGAACTATTTCCGGATGTACGGCAAGCTGGCCGGCATGACCGGCACCGCCTCCACCGAGGCGGCGGAGTTTTCCGAGATCTACAAGCTGGATGTGGTGACGGTCCCGCCGAACCGGCCGCTGGCGCGGCTGAACCACGCCGACGTTGTTTTCAAGACCGAGCAGGAAAAGTTCCAGGCGGTTGTCCAGGAAATCACCGGGCTGCATGCGAAGGGCCAGCCGATGTTGGTGGGAACCGTTTCGATTGAGAAATCGGAGCGTTTGAGCGCTCTGCTCAAACGGGCGCAGATCCCGCACCATGTTTTAAACGCCCGATACCACGAACAGGAGGCCCAGATTGTCGCTCAGGCGGGCCGGTTCGGCGGTGTGACGATCGCCACGAATATGGCCGGCCGAGGGACCGACATCCTGTTGGGAGGCAACCCGGAGTTCCTGATCGCCGCTGAATTGAACCGGCTGCGGGGGGATGATCCGGAAGCGCCGGAACTTTCGCCGGAGAAGGTGGAAGAAGTTCGCAGGATTTCCCAGGCACAATCGGCCGAGGAACACGATAAGGTGGTGTCTGTCGGCGGCCTCCACGTGATCGGCACCGAGCGGCATGAGGCGCGCCGGATTGACTTGCAGCTGCGCGGGCGTTCCGGGCGCCAGGGGGATCCCGGATCGAGCCGTTTTTATATCTCTTTGGAAGATGACCTGATCCGGATTTTCGGCGAAAACAAAATGCTCGAGTGGACGAAAGCGCAGCTGCCCGAGGGAGAGGCGATCGAGCACCCCTGGCTGACCAAGGCGATCGAGACCGCGCAGAAGCGGGTGGAGATGCATAACTTTGAGATCCGCAAGCAGCTGCTGAAGTACGACAACGTGATGAACCGTCAGAGGGAGGTGATCTACAAGGAACGCCGCGAAATCCTGGAGGGCAGGGAGATCAAGCCGAAGATCATCGAGATGATCGAGGAGGATGTCGAGAATCTGATCGCGCTGCATGCGCCTGAACACCAGGATCCCCAGGAGTGGGACCTGAAGGGTTTGTGGGAGGCGATGCAGGCGAAATTCGGAGCCTCCGTGCCGTTGGAGGCGCTGGGTGCTCAGGCCGAGGAGGAGAAGCCCGAGCAAGAGATCAAATCTCTTCCGGATGAACTGCACGAAGCGGCGATGAAAGCGTATAGGGATCGCGAAGCCGCATTAGGGAGTCCCGAGCAGTTCGCCCGGATGCAGCGCTGGGTCACGCTGCGGGTGATCGACATGAAGTGGAAGGACCACCTCTACGCGATGGATCACCTCCGCGAATCGATCGGCTACCGGGCATACGGCCAGCAAGACCCGCTTGTCGAGTACCAGCATGAAGCGTATGAAATGTTCAAGGGGATGATCCAGACAGTCCGTTCTGAAGTGGTGGATCTGATCTTCCGGATTCAGGTGATGCGGCCGGAAGAGCAGACTCGGCGGATCATGCGCCCGACGCAGTTCCTTCATCCGGAGGCGACCAGCCCGATTACCGAAGCGCCTGCTTCCTCAGGGCCGCCGCGCGGCGCGCGGCCGGAAGTGGTCGACGGCCCGCCTGTCCGTCTCCCGTTCAGGGGTCCCCGTCCGGGCATGGGAAGAGGGTCCCCGCAGGCCGCTCCTCCCCAGCCGGTGAAGCACGACCAGCCGAAAGTCGGCCGAAACGATCCGTGTCCCTGCGGCAGCGGGAAAAAATACAAGAAGTGCCATGGGATTTCTGAGTAAACCTAAAGGAGATTTAATCTGGCTGATTGGGCCGGCCGCTATCTTCGGCGGGCTTGGCGGCGAGATCAATGCCTGGTTCTGCTACGCCGAGGTTTTCGGAACCGTGCGGGAGGTCGGGCACTTCAAATGGACGATCCTCTTAGCGGGTATCTGGCATGGGGCGTGGCTGGCGGCGGTTCCCCTGTTCTTCAGTTTTCTTTTGTGGAGGCGGCCGGCGGCCGTCCGGTGGTTTGTCCTTCCTCTGGTCGGCTGGATTGCCGCATGGATCTCGTTCATATCGATCCATTTCTATCATGTAAAGGATCCTCTGGCCGCGGTGACCTGGTCGGTTCAGCCCACCGTTGAGGCTATGTGGGTCCCTTTTTGCTATTTTGGTCTGGTCGGCTGCCTCTATTATTTTTTCCTGAACATTTGCCGGATCTTGTCATCCGGCGATCTCCGGAAACACCTGGCCGCCGGTATCTGCAGCGGTTTCTTGGGATCTCTCTGGTGGTGGAGCGGGTGGAAGCCGTGGTACTCGAGCCTACTGCATGGAACGGTGTGGGGAGTCCTTGTCGGCATAAGCGTATGGAGATTCGCGAAAACAAGAGGAGGAGGATTATGAACCGGTTTAAAAGGATCTCTTCGGGGTTGTTTGTCGCGGTGTTGTTGATGGGCACGGCTGCCCCTTTGCATGCTGAGCAGGAGCTGGAGCAGGGCGGGGCCGGTTCATCCCAGGCTGGGGCGGGGCCTCAGTTTGCCGATGACCAAAAGCATATGGAGGAGATGGTGGCTCTTATGATGGGCCGAATGATGGAAGGGATGGCCAAGTCCATGGCGAAAAAGGAGTTTTCCGAGAACTTGGCGGTTTTCACCAAGAACTACTACGATGCGCTGCTGAAAAAAGGGTTCACCGAG
The DNA here is from genome assembly GCA_964373715.1 of uncultured Planctomycetia bacterium. GTDB lineage: Bacteria > Omnitrophota > Gorgyraeia > 1-14-0-20-64-10 > 1-14-0-20-64-10 > CAMTXI01. The sequence continues at coordinate 246,737 of CAYJVR010000002.1, forward strand.
GAACAGGCGATGCAGATCGTTACCTCGGTCGGTATCCCGGCGATGTCCCAGAAGCGCTGATCCGAGTTTGAACTCAGAAAATGCCGCAGGATAAGCCGCCTGTCGTCCCCGATATCCCGGGACGATGGGCGGCTCTTTCTTCCTTCTTCCTCGTCTTAAGCTTCCCTTTGTTTGATGTCGGATGGCTTGCCTGGATCGCGCTGGTTCCATGGCTTTTAACGCTGGACCGGATGAGCGAGAGGCAGGCTATCCTCTGGAGCTATCTGCAGGGGGTCTTTTTCTTCGGCTGTACCGTCTGGTGGGTCGGTTGCGTGACGGTTCCCGGCCTGATTGTGCTGGTGGCGTACCTCGCCCTCTTTTTCGCGGCCTGGGGCTGGGCGGCGAAAAAGCTGATGAAAACGGGCGGATGGCGGTTCTTTGCCGGTGTTCCTGCGGTATGGGTTCTCCTGGAGTTTTCCCGCTCTAGCTTACTGACCGGTCTCGGCTGGAATTTTCTGGCCCACACCCAATGGGAATGGCTGCCGGTCATCCAGATCGCGGAGTTCACCGGCGTTTACGGCGTTTCGTTCCTGATCGTTTTGGTAAACGGGGCCGGGTTTCTCTTGCTGAGGTCAATGATGGAAGCCGGAAGAGGGGGGCATGGGGAAGGACAGGGGGCGAGGGGCACGGGGCAGGAAAACAATCTCAAAACGGCGTTAATGTTTCTTGGGATTGCACTGGGGGTGCTGGCGGCGGCGGCTGGATATGGCTATTTAAGGTTAAACCGAATCGAGGCTTCTCTCGCCCCCCGCCTTGCTTCCCATACCCCTCGCCCCGTGCCCCATGCCCCTGTTTTTAAGGTGGCGGTCGTGCAGGGGAACATCCCCCAGCCGGAAAAATGGGACGATGCTTTCCAGGAGGCAATTTGGAAACGGTTCGGGGAGCTAACCTCTCAGTCGATCAAAGATAATCCGGATCTCGTCATTTGGCCTGAAACATCCGTTCCAGATTATCTGGACAATGAGGAGGTGGCCGAGCGGATCAAAGGAGTGGCGCGGCAGGCCGGATCGGCCCTTCTGGTCGGCGCGCCGGCCGGCGAGCTGGAATCTTCCCGGATTTTTAATGCGGCTGTTTTCTTTGATCGGGAAGGGGTTTTCCTGGGCCGCTACGACAAAGTCCACCTGGTGCCGTTTGGCGAATATCTGCCTTTAGAACGGATTTTGGGCTGGATGCGAAAATTCGTTTTGATGGGAGGATTTTCGCACGGGAAAGATTTCACCGTTTTCCGCCACCCAATCGGTTCCGAGGGATCAAATCACATCCCGCCGTTCAGCGTGCTGGTCTGTTTTGAAGACCTGTTCCCGGGGCTCACGAGGAAATTCTCCCGGGAAGGGGCCCAGTGGCTGGTGGTGATCACCAACGATGCCTGGTTCGGCCGGTCGGGCGCCGCGATCCAGCACCTGCAGGCCTCCGTTTTCCGAGCGGTGGAACAGAGGATGTGGGTCGTCCGGGCGGCCAATACCGGGTTCTCCGGGTTTGTCTCCCCTTCCGGCCGGGTCCTGCCGAAACCCCATCAGGTTCCCCTCTACCGCTCCGGGATTGCCTCCGCCACAATCAGCGTTTCTTCCGAGCCAAGCTTCTACTCCGCCCATGCCGACTGGTTCCAGATCCTGGCGGTGATACTTGCCGGTTCCGCTTTCCTTCCGACGAGAAAAAGAGTAAGATAATAAACCTTTAGGGCCTTTTTTAGGCTTGAAGGGGTATTTTATGGAAACTTTCGATCAGCTTGTAAAACAACGGCTTACAAAACTGGAGATGGTCCGCAGCGCCGGCGCCGATCCCTATCAAACCGTTTTTAAGCGGGACGGGTCAGTCCAGGAACTGCTGGAAAAATTCCAGGAAAACCTCATCTTCCGGGCCGCCGGCCGGATCACCGCGATCCGGACCCAGGGGAAGATCGCTTTCGCCGATCTGCGTGACTCCACGGCCAAGATCCAGCTTCTCTTTTCGAAGGAGACCCTGGGGGAAAAATTCGCCGACGTGGCGACGCTTGACTTGGGGGACATCGTCGGTGCGGCCGGCGCCACGTTTGTCTCCAAATCGGGGGAGAAGACGATCCGAGTCTCCGAATGGGCCCTGCTGGCCAAAGCCCTGCGGCCCCTTCCGGAAAAGTGGCATGGCCTCCAGAACCAGGAAACCCGCTACCGCAAACGGTACCTCGACCTGCTGGCCAACCCGGACTCGAGAGAGACCTTCTTGAAGCGCACCAAGATCGTCGGCGGCATCCGCCGGTTTCTCGATGAGAGAGGGTTCCTTGAGGTGGAGACTCCGATGATGCAGCCGATCCCCGGCGGAGCGGCGGGCAAGCCGTTCAAGACGCACCACAACGCGCTCGGGATGGACCTTTACTTGAGGATCGCGCCGGAGCTTTACCTGAAGCGCCTTTTGGTCGGCGGGTTCGACAGGGTCTACGAGATCAACAGGAACTTCCGCAACGAGGGGCTCTCGACGAGGCACAACCCGGAATTCACGATGCTTGAGGTGTACGAGGCGTACGGGGATTGCCGCACGATGATGGAGTTGACCGAGCAGATGATCACCACCTTGGCGAAAGAGGTCCTCGGCGGGCTCGATGTCACCTGGGGCGGAAAGACAATCAACCTGTCCCCTCCCTGGAAGAGGGTTTCCTTCGCTGAATTGGCTAAGAACGCGTGCGGGATAGAGCCGGCCGACTCGTTGGAAACGATGGCGAATAAGCTCGGGAAATGGGCGAAAGCGCAGGGCGCCGCCGATTTCCCGCCCGATGTCGCCAAAATCCCAAAGAGCCAGCTCGCGAAGTTCGTGATCGCCTCGCTGGACAAGCTGTCGGAGCAAAATGCCGGCGCGCCGGTCTTCGTGACCGAGTTCCTTGAGGTCTTCTCGCCGCTGGCCAAGTCGATCCCCGGCAAGCCGGGGGTGGCGGACCGGTTCGAGCTGTTCATCGGCGGGATGGAGCTGGCCAACGCCTACTCCGAGCTGAACGACCCGATCGAGCAGAAGAAGCGGTTTGTCGAGCAGAAGGAGATGGGGGTGGAGGAGGCGCAGACGATTGACGAGGACTACATCGAGGCGCTCGAGTACGGGATGCCGCCGGCGGGCGGCCTCGGCGTCGGCGTGGACCGGCTCTGCATGCTGTTGACCGGCAAGGAGACGATCCGTGACGTGGTGCTGTTCCCGACTTTGAAGCCGGAAACGGGCGAAGACGGCAAAGGGGCTTGATGCGGTACGAACTTTTCCTCGCGATGCGGTACTTGAACGGGCTGAAGAGGCATCAGCCGTTCGTCTCGGTGATCGCGGCGATCTCGACCGCCGGCGTCGCGGTCGGCGTGGCCGCGCTGTTCATCGTGCTCGGCGTGATGAGCGGGTTCGACGCCGACCTGGAGTCGAAGATCGTCGGCACCAACCCGCACCTGATTGTCCAGGGGGACGGCGGGATGCCGCAGGAGGACCTGATCATCGAGAGCATCGAATCGGTGCCGGGGGTTGTGGCGGCGTCCGGCTTCGTGCAGACGCAGGTTCTGCTCCAGCACGATCTGGACGGGGTCGGTGTGATCCTGCGCGGCGTGGACCCGGTCCGGGAACTTCGGGTGACCGACCTGGCGAACACTCTGAAGGAGGGGCTGTGGCCGCCGGGGCACAACGAAATTCTGATCGGTTCCGAACTGGCCAGGAAATGGAGCCTTCGCCGGGGTGATCCGATCATTGTAGTTGGCGGCGACAAGGGAGAGAAGTTCGAGATGAAGGTGGGGGGCGTTTTCACCACCGGCATGTACGATTACGACCTGAATCTGAGCATCGCGACGATCCCGACGGTGCAGAAAGTGCTCGGCTGGGAGAGCGGTTTTTCCGGCATCGGCGTCCGGCTCAGGGACGCGATCGAGGCGCAGAAGGTGAAGGAGGCGGTTCGGTCGAAACTGGGCTATCCTTACTGGGTGGTCACCTGGATGGACATGAACAAGAACCTGTTCGCCGCGCTAAAACTGGAGAAGCTGGCGATGTTCATCATCCTGACGCTGATCGTGCTGGTCGCATGCTTCAACATCATTGCCACTCTGTTGACGCTGGTGACGCAGAAGACGAAGGAGGTTGGGATACTGAAATCGCTCGGGGCCACGAACAGGTCGGCCCGGCGGATCTTCACGTGCGTGGGGCTCTTGATCGGCCTGTTGGGGACGGCGCTCGGCGCCGGCTTGGGCTGGATTTTGTGCATGGCGCTGGCGAAATACCAGTTCATCCAGCTGCCGGCGGAGATCTACTACATTGACCGGCTACCGGTGAAGATGGAATGGCGGGACATGCTGGCGGTAACGCTGGCAGCGGTCGGCATCAGCTGGGTAGCGTGCCAGTATCCGGCCCGGCTGGCATCGAGGCTGATGCCGTCGGAAGCGGTCCGGTATGAGTGAGCGGGGCACGGAAATGTCTCCCGTCCCCCGCCCCTCGCCCCAAGCCCCGGCTTTTGCCGGGGCGTTGCTGGAATGCGCGGGGCTGACAAAAACCTACCGGCAGGGGCCGAAGCCCGTGGAAGTTTTAAGGGGGATTGACCTGACGGTGCGGGCCGGAGAGCTGGCAGTGATCGTGGGCCCCTCCGGCGCGGGCAAGTCCACTCTGTTGTCCTTGCTCGGCGGGTTGGACCGCCCGACCACAGGGTTGGTCCGTTTTTCCGGGAAGGAGCTGTACTCTCTGCCGGACAAGGAGCTGGCCGGCATCCGGAATAAATCGTTCGGGTTCGTCTTCCAGTTCTATCACCTGGTGCCGGAACTGACCGCCGAGGAGAATGTGGCTCTGCCGGCCTGGATTTCTGAAGGCCGCGTCGGTTCCGACGGGCCGGTGAAGCGGGCGAGGGAACTTTTAAGCGAGGTGGGTTTGTCCCAGCGGCTGGCGCACCGGCCCTCGGAGCTGTCCGGCGGAGAGCAGCAGAGGGTGGCGATCGCGCGGGCGTTGATGAACAAGCCGGAGATCGTTTTCTGCGACGAGCCGACCGGGAACCTGGATTCGAAAACCGGGGCTGAGGTGCTGAGTATTCTTGTCCGGCTGCATAAAGAGGAAGGCACCGCTTTCGTGATCGTGACGCACGAACAGTCGGTAACCAAGGTGGCCGGGCGCGTTCTTTCTTTAAACGACGGGAAGCTGGCGGGGTGACCGGCTTCAACATGGGAGGCGAGCGGGAAAATCTATGGGGACTAAGACCGGTTTCAAAACTGAGTTGCGCCGCGATAGAAACGGCGCCGTGGCCGGACCGTCTTCTAACGGGCTGCAGAGGCGGGGGAATGCGGCCGTGAAGCCGGGGTTGAAGGTTTATTTAGACGGCCGGCTTGTGGAAGCGGCCGACGCGAAGGTCTCGATTTACGACCACGGCCTCTTATACGGCGACGGTGTTTTCGAAGGGATCCGCTCGTACAGCCGGCTTGTCTTCAAGTTGAAGGAGCACATCGTCCGCCTCTACGAATCGGCCCACACGATCATGCTCAAAATCCCAATGACGAAGGCCGAGATGGCCGACGCTGTCGTGAAGACGCTGAAGGCCAACGGCCTCGACGATGCCTACATCCGGGTGGTGGTCACGCGCGGCGTCGGGGACCTCGGGCTCGACCCGAGGAAATGCCCGAAAGCGACGATTTTCATCATCTCGGATAAGATCGTCCTCTACCCTGAGAAGCTTTATAAGGAGGGGATGGAGATCATCACCGTGCCGACTCCCCGGAACCTGCCGGAGGCGCTGAACCCGCAGATCAAGTCGCTCAATTACCTGAACAATATCCTGGCCAAGATCGAGGCGACCAATGCCGGCGTGGCCGAGGCGCTGATGCTGAGCGCGCACGGCTACGTGGCCGAATGCACGGGAGAGAACATATTCATCGTGCGTAAAGGGGTTCTGCGGACTCCGCCTTCTTATGTCGGGATACTCAAAGGGATCACGCGGGGCTGCGTGATGGAACTCGCCCGGAAGGCGCGGCTTGAAGTGAGCGAGGATATGCTGACCCGGCATGATCTTTACAACGCGGAAGAGTGTTTTTTGACAGGAACCGCCGCCGAGATCGCCCCGATCGTGAAGATTGACGGCCGCGTGATCGGCACCGGCAGGCCGGGCGAAGCGACGCTCAAGCTGATGGACGCTTTCCGCCAGCTGACGAAAACGGCCGCCGCCGGCGTAAAATATTAACTGTTGGCGGGTTAGCCAGTTGACGGGTTAGCGAGTTTACAGGTTAACTGGCGAACTCGCGAACTGGCTAACTCGTAAACGGGCTAACTCATCAATTATGTTATGTGATTTGTGCGGAAAAAAAGAGGCCAACGTCCACCTCACCGAGATCATAGACAGTCAGTCCCGGGAGCTGCATCTGTGCGGCGGCTGTGCCAAGAAGAAGGGAACCGCTGTCGGCGAAGAGTTCGGCCTCTCCGGCCTGCTGGCCGGACTGACCGATTTGGGGACGAAAAAAGGGGATGCCGGAAAGGCCCGGAAAATCTCCTGTCCTAAGTGCGGGATGACCTACGAGGATTTCCGGAAGTCGGGGCGGCTGGGCTGCGGTGTTTGCTACCAGTCGTTCCGGGTCCTGCTTGCCCCTCTGTTGAGGCGGATTCACGGCTCGATTCAGCATGCCGGCAAGAGGCCGCCGGTAATTTCTCCGGCGCAGAAGAGGACGAGGACTTTACGGCTGCGCAAGCTGGATGATCAGGTGAAGCTCAAGGTTCTCTTGAAGAAAGCGATCGCTGCGGAGGAGTTTGAGCAGGCGGCTGAATTGCGGGACCAGATTAAGGAGTTGAAATCGAAATCGGCGAAACGAGGAAGGAAGCATGGTCGCCCCTCTGAATGAGTTGGCCTTTCAGACCGGAGAATGGCTCAGGGGCAGCGGCCCGAAGGAGGAGATCGTTATGTCCTCCCGGATCCGGCTTGCCCGGAATTTGGCCGACAGCCTCTTTCCCCACTGGGCGACCCGGACTCACCGGGGGCAGGTGCTGGCCCGGGTGGAGAGCGCAGTCAAGAAGTCAAAATTTCTGAAGGAGTCCCTCTTCCTTAAATTGGGTTTGTTGACTGAACTGGACCGCCAATTCCTGGTGGAAAGGCACCTGATCAGCCGGGACCATGCCGTTCACCCGAGGGAAAGGGCCGTCGTTGTCAGCGATCGGGAGATCATCTCTATCATGGTGAATGAGGAGGACAACCTTCGGCTGCAGGTGCTGCAGTCCGGTTTTAACCTGCGGGAGGCTTGGGAAATCCTTTCCCAAGTGGATTCGGAGCTCGAACCGGAGCTTCACTATGCTTTCCTGCCCGAGTGGGGATACCTCACCGCTTGCCCGACGAATGTCGGAACGGGGATGCGGGCCTCGTGCATGCTCCACCTGCCTTGTTTGGTGATGACGAAACAGATCAACAGGGTGATTCACGCGATCACCAAACTGGGTTTGACCGCGCGCGGTTTGTACGGGGAGGGGACCGAAGCCTCGGGAAACTTCTTCCAGCTCTCCAACCAGGTTAGCCTTGGGGTTTCCGAAGGGGAGATTATGGACAATCTCGAAAAGCTGATCCACCAGGTTGTCGAGCAGGAGGAGGCGGCCCGCATGGCGCTCCTCAACCAGAGCCGTGAGGTGCTCGAGGACCGGATCTGGAGGGCTTACGGGACCCTGCGCAGTTCGGATCAGATGACCTCCAATCAAACGGTGGAGCTTCTTTCCCTGATCCGCCTCGGCGTGGATGTGGGCATCATCCCGACGCTCGACCGGGGTGTCGTCAACCGGCTTTTTATCCAGACCCAGCCGGCCCACCTGCAGAAGCTGGAAGGCCGCTCGTTGAGTTCCTCCGAGAGGGACGTCCGGCGCGCGAGGCTTTTGCGGGAGACCTTGTGATATTTCGGCCGGTCAGGTCTTTTGCCGGTTTTGGTGCTATTATATAAGTGGAGGCTAGGCGAGGAGTTCCGTTGTATTTATAAGCGGTTTTAGCGATCTTAAATCCAATTCAGAAAGGAGGTGGCGGGATGAATATGTTCAACCGTTTTACCGAGCGTGCCCGTAAGGTGATCCTCCTGGCTAAAGAAGAAGCAAAACGTTTTAATCATGACTATATCGGCACAGAGCACATTATGCTCGGCCTCATCCGCGAAGGCGAGGGTGTCGCCGCCGCGGTTCTTCAGAATTTAGGTCTTTCTTCCGACCAGATCCGCCTTGAGGTGGAGAAACTTGTCCAGCTCGGGCCTTCCACGATTGTTTCCGGCGATATACCGTTCACTCCTAAAGCCAAAAAAGTCATCGAATTGGCGATGGATGAAGCCCGAAACCTCGGCCACAACTACATCGGCACAGAGCACCTTCTTCTTGGTTTGATCCGTGAGGGGGAGGGGATTGCCGCGCAGGTCCTCGTTAACCTGGGATTGGACCTCGGCAAGGTCCGCCAGGAGGTCATGGAGCTTCTGGGTTCCACCGCTCCGGGTTATTCGGTGGGGCCGACCCCGGCGAAGACGAAGACCCCGGCGCTGGATGCTTTCGGCCGGGATCTGACCCAGTTGGCTCGGGAAAACAAGCTCGACCCGGTGATCGGGCGCCAGAACGAGATCGAGCGGGTGATTCAGATCCTTTCCCGCCGCACGAAGAACAACCCGGTTTTGCTGGGCGAGGCGGGTGTCGGCAAGACCGCTATCGTCGAGGGGCTCGCCCAGAAAGTGATCAAGTCGGACGTGCCGGAGATTCTCAAGGACAAGCGGGTCATTATCCTGGATCTGGCTTTGATGGTGGCCGGAACCAAGTACCGCGGCCAGTTCGAGGAGAGGATCAAGGCGGTGATGGATGAGATCAAACGCTCCGAGAACATCGTGATCTTCATTGACGAGCTGCATACCTTGGTCGGCGCCGGCGGAGCGGAAGGGGCGATTGACGCTTCGAACATCCTGAAACCCGCTTTGGCGCGTGGTGAAATCCAGTGCATCGGAGCCACGACGCTTGACGAATACCGCAAGTACATCGAGAAGGACGCCGCGCTCGAGAGGCGTTTCCAGACAATCATGGTGGATCCCCCCTCCGTCGAACAGACGGTGGAGATATTAAAGGGGATCCGGGACAAGTACGAGGCGCATCACAAGGTGAAGTATTCCGACGCCTCTTTGGAGGCGTCGGCCAAGATGTCCGACCGTTACATCACCGGCCGTTACCTGCCGGATAAGGCGGTGGATCTGATTGATGAAGCCGGGTCCCGGGCCCGGCTCATGGTGCTGACCGCCCCGCCGAACCTGCGGGAGGTGGAGGACCGGATTGAGAAGCTAAGGAAAGAGAAGGAGGCCGCGGTCAAGGGGCAGGATTTCGAGAAGGCTGCCGCGCTCCGGGACCAGGAGCGGGAGGCGCGCAGTGATTTGGAAAGGGCCAAGAGAGAATGGGCCCGGTCCAAGGCGGAGGCTCAGCCCGTGATCACGGCCGAGGATATCGCCCAGATTGTTTCGAAGTGGACAGGTATCCCGACATTCCGTCTGGAGGAGAAGGAGACCCAGAAACTCCTGCGGATGGAGGAGGAACTCCACCAGAGGGTTGTGGGTCAGGACGAGGCAATCTCCGCGATCGCCAACGCTATCCGGCGTTCCCGCGCAGGGCTGAAAGATCCCCGCAGGCCGATCGGGTCCTTTATCTTTCTCGGGCCTACCGGCGTCGGCAAGACGCTGCTGGCGAAAGCGCTGGCCGAGTTTCTCTTCGGGGATGAAGACGCGATCATCCAGGTGGACATGTCCGAGTACATGGAGAAGTTCAACGTCTCCCGCCTGATTGGTGCTCCGCCCGGCTACGTGGGCTACGAGGAAGGGGGCCAGCTGACCGAGAAAGTCCGGCGCAGGCCCTACTCGATTGTCCTTTTGGACGAACTCGAAAAAGCGCACCCGGATGTTTTCAATCTGCTGCTCCAGGCCCTTGAGGAAGGGCGTTTGACCGACAGCTTTGGGCGGAAGGTGGACTTCAAGAATACCGTGCTGATTATGACCTCCAACATCGGAGCGGAACTTCTGAGGAAGTCGGCTTCGCTCGGTTTCCAGCAGCCAAAGGAGGAGACGACCTACCAGGACATGAAAAGCCAGCTCCTGGAGGAGGTCAAGAAAGCATTCAAGCCGGAATTTTTGAACCGCGTGGACGACATCATCGTCTTCAGGCCTCTTACACGGGACGATCTCAACAAGATCGTGGATATCGAGATGAACGAGGTGAGGAACAGGCTTAAGGAGATATCGGTATCTATCGAGCTGTCCCCCTCCGCGAAAGAGTATCTCATCGAAAAGGGATTTGACCCTCTTTACGGAGCCCGGCCTTTAAAGAGAACCATCGCTCGTCTTTTAGAGGATTCTCTGGCCCAAGAGATCATCGCAGGACATTTTAAGGAGGGGTCTTCGATCCAGGTGGATGTGGAGAACGATAAACTGGTGTTCAACCCGTCCCCGGTTCCTGCCTCGTCCTCGCGTGGACAAGCGCCAGCCGCCGGGGTTTAAAGACCGCTTCTGTTCACAGTGAAACGTGGTTTCCTGTGGAAGGGGGCGGTGGCAGCCGTTTGTATTGCCCTTGGTGCGACGGTTTTGTTCGCGGCTGAATTGGGCCGTATCCAGATCGAAGATTCTCTCAGCAGGTTTTTCAAGATTCCGGTCCGCATCGAGAGGCTGACCTTTACCCCCAGACGTTTGACCCTCCACAATGTTTGTTTGGAGCCGAAGCGTTCCCGTTTTAATTCCGCTGATGAACACAGCTTGCCCGTCCTTCTTATTGACCAACTGCAGATTGAAGGGTCCATTTTCTCCGTGCTGTCGGGGCGCTCATTCGGCTCCTGGTGGGCGGGAGGGGGATTGGAGTCGGTGCAGGTCACCCGGCTGACCTTTTCGGTCGGCGGTGTTCCGGTGCAGGCGCAGGGCAGGATTTTCCTGACCGGCAGTTCCACCGGGCCGACCCGCTGCGAAGGATGGCTGACGCTCCAGCACCCGATCCTCGGCGGAAGGGTGGAGGTCAGCGGTACTGCGCTGAAACCGGTCCTGTTCGGCTGGTTCGGCAATGGGGACAGCGGCACACGCGCTCATTTCGTCAGCAGTTGGCGGATCAGCGGCGAAGGGATCCGGTGCCTGCAGATGCAGATCCAGGATGGCTGGCTCTTGCAGGGGGGCCTCCAGCGGGATCTTCCGGATCCTTCGCGGCCGGCGGCCGCTTCGTTCAACGGCTTCTTTACTTTTAAAAAGGGGGATGAGCGGTTTGAGCTTCTCTTCAGCAGCCTTTCGTCCTCCTCCGGTAACGCGATTTTCCGCTTGTACCGGGAAGAACAGCTTCCGCGCGAGATGGAAGCGCAGTGGAAAGTTCGGCAGTCGGATCTTGAATTCAAGGGGACGCTTATGGGAGGGCAGGCTTTCCTTTCTGGGCATCTGAATCTCGAAGCTCCTTATCCGGTGACCATGGCGCTCAACCTGAAGGGAGTGGTGATGGAGGAGGTGGCGAAATGGGTGCTGCCTGCGCGCAGGGTTCCGGCCCTTTCCGGCCGGCTCCATGGCACAGTGACGCTCAGCGGCCCGTTGAATCAGATCATCAGCGAGGGGGAGATTTCCGCAAGGTCTTTCACTCTTGGCCATGATCAATTTGATTACGGCGTCATCCGGTTCCGGGGGCAGGGCTCTATGCTTGAGGTGCACAATTCGCAGATGAACAGGGAAACCGGCATCGTGCTGGTGGATGGGCGTGTGGATTTAAGGCGCCTGGGCAAACAGGGTTTTCTCTCTTCGATAAAGATGTCCTCTCTGGAGAACGGCGTGGGATGGGCGGGATGGCGAATGACGCAGGGGGTATCCTCCTCAGGCCTGCGCTTGGGTAAAGTCGGCAGCGATGGGAAGGTTTCGGTCGGGTTCAACTATCAGATGGACACCGGTGTTGGACCGGAACCGAAAGAGCGGCAGGGAGTGGAGGTCGGTCTGCCGATCACATCGCAACAGAAAGTCAGCATCCGTTTGAATAAAGAAGAGGAGTTCGTCGGAGTTGAACACCGACAGCGGTTCTGAAGCGGAAGCAAGGGAGTCTCTCGGGCAGAGGATTGTCCAGCCTCTCGGCGAGAGGGCGTTGGCCCTTTTTGCCTATCTGGGCGGGGCGAGCCTGCTGCTTGGGCAGACCCTTGCCAGTTTGGCGGGCCTTCCGTGGGGGAAATGGGCGGCGGGCATTCTTCTGCCGTGGCGCTGGAAAGCTCTCCATCGCGACCGGAAATGGCAGCTTTTATTGGAACAGATGGAAAAAATCGGCGTGGCCAGCCTCCCGCTGGTTTTTCTCACCTCCCTGTTTACCGGCATGGTGCTGGCGTTGCAGACTGCCTACCAGCTCCAGAAGATTTCGGCCACGCTGTACATCGGCGCTCTGGTGGCTCTTTCTATGACGCGTGAATTAGGGCCCGTGTTGACTGCGCTTGTCGTGGCCGGCCGCGTCGGGGCGGCAATCACAGCCGAGGTCGGTACGATGCGGGTGACTGAGCAGATTGACGCGCTGGAATGCCTGGGCGGCGACCCGGTCCGCTATCTGGTAGCGCCGCGTTTTATCGTTCTGCTGATTATGCTGCCCATCCTGACGCTGTATGCCGACGTGATGGGCATGTTGGGCGGTTATGTGATCGGTGTTTATAAGCTGGGGATCGGTTCGAACCTTTACCTCGGCAACACGTGGGACGCGCTGAGGCTCAAAGACATCTTCACGGGATTGTTTAAGGCGGGCGTGTTCGGCACGATCATTGCCACCATCTCTTGTTACGAGGGTTTTGAAACAACCGGCGGCGCCGAAGGGGTGGGGCGGTCCACCACTCTTTCGGTTGTGACGGCGTTTATCCTGATCATCGCGGCCGACTGCTTCTTCACGGCGCTGTTTTACTTCGTGTTTCCATGATTGAAATAATCAACGTCTACAAGAGTTTCAGGAACCGCCCGGTCCTGGATGGGGTGAGCCTCACGATCCGGGACGGGGAAACCATGGTGATCATCGGCCGGTCGGGCGTGGGGAAATCGGTTCTGCTCAAACACATTGTCGGTCTGATTTACCCGGACCGGGGCCAGGTGATTGTGGACGGGCAGGAGGTGTCGAACCTGCACGGCAAGGACATGATCTCTTTCCGCTTGAAGATCGGAATGCTGTTCCAGGGGGCCGCTTTATTCGATTCGATGACGGTGGGGGAGAATGTGGCTTTTGCCTTGCATGAGCATACCCACATGTTGGATCAGGAGATAAAAGTTCGCGTGGAGGAATGTCTAGGGCTGGTTGGCCTGAGTGAGATCGAGCGGATGAAGCCGTCGGAGCTTTCCGGAGGCATGAAGAAAAGAGTCGGTTTGGCCCGTGCGCTGGCTATCAAACCGCGAGTGATCCTGTACGATGAGCCGACGACAGGCGTTGATCCTTTGATGGCCGGCACGATCAACCGCTTGATTGTCCAGCTGCACGATAAGCTCAAGGTGACGGGGGTAGCGGTGACCCATGATATGTCCAGCGCCTACAAAATCGCGGACAGAATCGCCATGCTCCATGAGGGGAAGATCATTGAGGTGGGCACTACGCAGGAGATCAAGAACACGTCGAACCCGATCGTCAGGCAGTTTATCTTAGGGATTCTGGAAGAACCGGAGCTAAAGCGGTAAGATAGGAGAATCATGAGCAACGAGACCCGGGAAATCAAAGTGGGGCTGTTCATATTCATCGCGTTCGTCCTCCTGGCCGTTGTCATCTTTTCGATATCTGATTTCTACACCGTTCGGCCGCAGTATCCTCTTCGTGTTCGGTTCGGTTTTGCGGGCGGCATCCAGACCGGGGCTCCGGTCCGGATGGCGGGCGTGAACGTGGGCGAAGTAAAGAGTGTCCGCCTGTTCCGGGATGAAACCTCCCAGAAGATGCTGGCTGAGCTCGGGATCAATCTCTCCAAAGAGGCGGTGATCGAGGAGGATGCGATCGCCTATATCAACACGCTGGGTTTGATCGGTGAGAAATATCTTGAGGTTGTTCCCGGTTCGGCGAGCGCCCGTGTTCTGAAACCGGGAGAGTTCCTTATGGGCAAGGATTCGGTGCCGATGGAGCGGTTTCTTGACGCCAGCTATAACGCGGTCCGCCAGATTGAGCAGACGGTCGCCTCGATTAACACAATCATGGGTACCGAAGTGACAAAGACAGCTATTAGGGATACTCTCGTCAACACCCAGGAGGCGACCGCGCAGCTCAGCGAGCTTCTGAAGCAAGCTAACGAGGTGATGGCCAAAATACGCACGGGCGAAGGGACTGTCGGCCGGCTGTTGACCCAGGACGATCTCTATAAAGATTTGAAGGAACTGACTTCTGATTTGAAGTCGCATCCCTGGAAGCTAGTGTACAAGGGGAAAGAGAAGAGGAATGAAGAGAAGCCGTCTGCTGATCCGGCGGCTCCGCAGGAGAAGAAGAAAAATTGGATTTTTTAATATTTCATAACGGAGTGAACGAAAGATGATCGGAGTTATTTATTCCTATCAAGAGGGAGGAGATTCTTATGACATTATGGTTCGTGCGCGGTTTTTTCGTCGCGTTAAGCGCGATCGTCGGTTATCGGCTCGGAGGGGTGCTGGGACCCGGCGTGGAGAATGCCGGGGCTTTGGCTGGAGTGGCGCTAGCCGTTTCCTTAATTCTTCTCGAACTGGCGCTGCGCAAGGTTTCCGCGAGGGGTTTGTCCGCGGCGGTGTTCGGGTTGATTTTCGGCCTCATCATGTCTCGGGTCATCATTGCAACGCTGGATATGGTTCCGATGCAGGCGGAGCTCTCCAACTCGCTCAAAGCCGCCATCGTCGTGATTTTTTGCTATTACGGGATGATCATCGCTTTGAGGGGAAGGGATGAGTTCAACCTGATCATCCCGTATGTCCGGTTCTCGCGGCAGGACCAGCGGGAAGAGACGATCCTGCTGGATACCAGCGTTGTCATTGACGGACGGATTGCAGACATCTGCCAGACGAGATTTATTGAAGGGCGGTTGATAGCTCCCCGGTTTGTCCTCAGGGAACTTCAGCAAATCGCCGACAGCCAGGATCCGATCAAAAGGAACCGCGGCCGGCGCGGACTGGATGTTCTAGCGAGGCTTCAGAAAACCCCGCAGGTGGAGGTGAAGATCAGCGAGGAGGATTTCCCCGAGACGAAAGAGGTGGATGCCAAGCTGGTCAAGCTGGCCAAACTGATCGGCGCGAAGATACTCACGAATGACTTTAACCTGAACAAAATCGCCGAGCTGCAGGGGGTTCACGTGCTCAACATCAACGAGTTGGCGAACGCGCTGAAACCTGTAGTTCTGCCCGGAGAGCTTCTCGAAGCCCGGCTGATAAAAGAGGGCAAGGAGTATAACCAAGGGGTCGCCTACCTGGACGACGGGACGATGGTGGTTGTCGAACAGGGGCGCAACCTGATAGGGCAGACGGTCCGGGTGCTGGTGACCAGCGTTCTTCAGACAGCGGCTGGCCGGATGATATTTGCCAAGCCGGAATCGGAAGGAAACCGGGCGGCCTGGAAAGTGGCCAAATAGCGGCGGAGCGATGAAGAGCCGCGGTTTGGTTGCTGCCGTTATTGTGGCCGGCGGTGTGGGCAGCCGCTTGAAAACGAAGGTTCGTAAGCCGTTCGTCCGCATTGCGGGGCGGCCTCTGTTGTCCTGGACGATCGCCGCTGTCGAGAAGACCCCAGCCGTTGACCATATTGTGCTGGTTGTCCATCCGGACGACATCAAAGCCGCCGCTGCCCTCGTGAAGCGCTGGCGCTGCCGCAAGGTGGACCGGATCGTGGCCGGCGGCGATTCCCGGATGGCCTCGGTGGCCAACGGGCTGAAAGCCCTGCCCGAAGGAGCCGCCTGGGTGGCGGTGCACGATGGGGCGAGGCCGTTGATCGCGCCGGAAACCTTTGAGAAGACGGTCCTCGCGGCGCGGCAGTATGGAGCCGCGATCGTCGCGGTGCCGGTGGTACCGACGATCAAGTCGGCGAAAGAAGGCTGGGTCACAGGCACGCTTGACCGGCGCTCTCTCTGGGCGGTGCAGACGCCGCAGGTATTCGAGCGGCGGCTGCTCGAGCAGTCCCACGACAACGGCAAAAGGCGCGGGATGCAGGCGACCGACGACGCCGCGCTCGTCGAGGCATTTGGCCGCAAGGTGAGGGTCGTCGAAGGGTCCCATCGGAACATCAAGGTGACCACCCCGGAAGACGTGGCGATCGCCGAAGCGTTTTTAAGGAAAAAGAGATAGAAATGCGGGTCGGCATGGGTTTTGACATACACAAGCTGGTGGAAAAGAGGCCGCTGATGCTCGGCGGGGTGAAGATTCCCCACTCGAAAGGCCTGTTGGGCCATTCCGACGCCGATGTTCTGCTCCACGCTCTCTGCGACGCGATTCTCGGGGCCGCCGGCGCCGGCGACATGGGCTCTTATTTCCCGGACACCGACCCGAAATGGAAGGGGGCCTCCAGCATCCAGTTCATTGAGAAGACAGTCGAGTTGGCCGGCCGCTCGAAGCTGCGGGTCGTCAACGCCGACTTGACGATTGTCGGCGAGGAGCCGAAAATGGCCCCGCACCGGCGGGAGATCCAGGAGACGATCGCCCGGGCTCTGGGGATCGACCACAGGCGGGTGAACCTGAAAGCGAAGACGATGGAAGGCCTCGGCGAGATCGGGGCGGGTGAGGCGATTGCGGCCTATGCGGTGGTACTGCTCGATGATTATTAAACTTTTTTTGGCGGTATTTTTCGGGTGGCTCTTTCTTCTCTACGTGAAAAACAAGATGCGGGGCGAGATTAAAGGGGCGATGGAACGGGACCCGGCGGCCCGCTCCGAGTGGGAGGTCCTGCTGCTTTACCCGAGTATTTTTGCGCTTGCCTCGCACAAGATCGCCCGCCCTCTGCACAAAAAAGGATTCACCTTCCTGGCCCGGCTCATCTCTCAGACGAGCCGAGGTTTCACCGGCATTGAGATCCATCCGGGGGCGAAGATCGGCAAGGGGCTTTTTATTGATCACGGCATGGGGGTGGTGATCGGCGAGACGGCCGAGATCGGCAATAATGTGACCTTGTACCAGGGTGTGACCCTAGGCGGAACCGGCAAGGAGAAGGGGAAGCGGCACCCGACGCTCGGCAACAATGTTGTCGTCGGGTCCGGCGCGAAGGTGCTCGGTTCCTTCAAGGTGGGGGACAACGTGCAGATCGGGTCAAACGCGGTCGTGATCAAGGAGGTGCCGCCCAATTCGGTGGTGGTGGGGGTGCCGGGCCGGATCGTCCGCCAGCACGGGCAGGAGGTGCCGAGTCTCAAGCTGGACCAGGTGCATCTGCCGGACCCGATCGCCCAGGCGCTGGAAAAACTCCAGAAAGAGATAGACCTGCACGAGAAGCAGCTTAAAGAACAGCGCGAAAAAACCGGCAGGTAGTCTCATGTCCATCCGCTTCACCAACACGCTGACTCGCCAGAAAGAGGAATTTAAAGCGCTCCACGGGGGGAGGGTTTCCCTTTATGTCTGCGGCGTAACGGTCTACGACCACTGCCACGTTGGCCACGCGCGCGGGGCGGTGGTGTTCGATGTTCTCCGGCGCTACCTGCAGGACAGGGGGTACGCGGTTGTGCATGTGCGCAACGTGACCGACGTGGACGACAAGATCATCGAGCGGGCCCGTTCCGAATCGCCGACGGGGGACCTGAAAGCCGCCGCGCTCGCGGTGGCCCGCCGCTACGAGGCCAGCTTTCGGGAAGATTTCGATAAGCTGGGTCTTTTGCCCCCGAGGTATGAGCCCCGCGCCACCGAATACATTCCGAAGATGATCCGGTTCATCGAGGACCTAATCCCGGGAGGATACGCGTACGAGGGGACCGACGGGGTCTACTTCTCCGTCCGGAATCTGGGTCGGGAATACGGCCGTTTGTCCCACCAGAACCCGGACCAAATGATAGAGGGGGTCCGCGTGGAGCCGGGAGAGGGAAAGAGGGACCCGCTCGATTTCGCCCTTTGGAAAAAAGCGAAACCGGATGAGCCGAGCTGGGAATCCCCCTGGGGGCCGGGCCGGCCCGGCTGGCACATCGAATGCTCCGCGATGTCGACCAACATCCTGGGAAACCTGTTTGACATCCACGGCGGCGGACAGGACCTGATCTTCCCTCACCATGAAAACGAGCGGGCCCAGGCGCTCGGGTCCGGCAAGCCGTTCGCCCGGTACTGGCTGCACAACGGCCTGCTCACCGTGAACGGGCAGAAGATGTCGAAATCGGCCGGGAACGTTATCCGGATCCAGGACGTCCTGGCGAAGCACTCGCCCGATGTTCTGAGGATGTTTTTCCTGGGGGCCCACTACAAATCGCCGCAGGATTTTACCTGGGAGCGGTTGGAGGAGGCGGCGAATTCATACGACCGGCTTGTCGGTGTGTTTCAGAATATGCAGCAAAAAATAGGGACGGGGCCTGAGACAGGATCTAAGCTTTTGGAACAGCACCGGGACAGGTTCTTCACGGCGATGGATGACGATTTGAATACCCCGGAAGCCTTGGCTGTTCTGTTCGGTTTGCTCAGCACCGCGGGCTCCCGCCTCCAGGGGCGGGCCCCGAAACCCCCCACTCCCGATGACATGGAAAAGGTCCGATTTATATTGAGCCAGGTGCAGAAACTGGCGCAAGTCCTAGGCTTGTCGCTGGCTTCTTTCGGCGCCAACGATCCGTTGGTGGAACAGCTCATTTCGGAACGGGATGAGGCCCGGAAGCAAAAAGATTACGCCGCCTCGGACAAAATCAGGGACCAGCTGGCCGAGATGGGGTATGTCGTCGAGGATACGTCCGACAAGACGGTTGTGAGGAAAAAGGTATGAAACCCTCGCCCCGTGCCCCCCGCCCCGTGCCCCGAGGTTTGTTTATTACGTTGGAAGGCCCGGAGGGGGCCGGCAAGTCTACCCAGGGCAAGTTCTTAAGCCGGTGGCTGAAAGGCCGTGGGGTGAAAGTCCTCTTCACGAGGGAGCCGGGCGGGACAAAGACCGGCCAGCGCCTGCGTGGCATCCTGCTCGATCACCGCTCCCTCGATATGAGCCCTTTTGTGGAGCTGTGCCTGTATGAAGCCAGCCGCGCGGTTTTGGTGAAACGGGTGATCCGTCCGGCGCTGAAAGAGGGAAAGGTCGTGATCGTGGACCGGTTCCAGGATTCCACCTGGGTGTACCAGGGGTTTGCCGGCGGAATGGAAACCGGGCTCATCGAAGCGATGGGCCGGCTCGCGATGGACGGATTGAAGCCGGACCTGACGCTTCTGCTCGATTTGCCGGTCCGCAAGGGACTGGCCCGCGTGACGAAGCCGAACCGGATGGAAGCGAAGCCGGTCTCTTTCCATGAAAAGGTCCGGGCCGGGTACCTGAAACTGGCGAAGAAAGAAAAGAAGAGGTTCCGGGTGATCCGGGCCGACCGGCCGATCGGGAAGGTCCAGCAGGAGATCAGGGAAGCGGTGAAAGATGTCCTTTAAGAACATCCTCGGGCATGAGGCGGCGATCCGCCTGATCAAGGGCCAGATCTCCAGGGAGAGGTTGGCGAGCACATACCTTTTTGCCGGCCCCACGGGGATCGGCAAAAAGACTCTTGCGCTGGAGTTGGCCAAGGCGCTCGAATGTTCCGACCCGTCGGAGGCTGGCGCCTGCGACGGGTGCGAGTCCTGCCTCAAGATCGGTCAGGGGACGTTCCCCGACGTGATGGAGGTGAAGTCCGATAAGGAAAGCGGCCAGCTGGGGATTGACCAGGTCCGGGTTCTCGCGAACTGGATGGCCCTGACCTCTTTCAGCGGGAAATGGAAGGTGGGGATCGTGGACAACGCCGACCTGTTCACCGAGCAGGCGGCCCACGCCTGCCTGAAGCTTCTGGAGGAGCCGCCGCCGAAGGGGATCATCCTCCTCATCGCGGCCGCCCCGCAGAGGCTGCCTTCGACGCTGGTCTCCCGATGCCATCTGGTCAGGTGCGCGCCGCAAGGGATCTCCCGGACCGCCGCTTATCTCGCCGAAAAAGGGAATGTGGAGCCGCGGCAGGCCGATTTGCTGGCCGCCGCCTCCGGAGGACGGCTCGGGCTGGCGCTGGAATTCCACCAGCAGGGCCGGCTCGATCTCCGCAATAAAGGGCTGAATTTACTATTGGCCGCCTGGCGGCAGAAAGGGGTGGAAAGTCCTCTCGGGACGGCCCCGCGCGCCGAGATAGAGGAATCGCTCGAGTGGCTCGCCTCCTGGTGGCGCGACCTGCTGGTGCTGAAGCTCGACGGAGATCCCCGGTGGCTTGTCCACCAGGACAAGCTCGAGGAGCTCCGGGCGGCCCAGGCCGATGTGGAAACCGAGGAGCTGATCGAGTGGATTGACACCGCGTACGGCGCGCAGGAAAGCATTCAAAGAAACGCTTCGCCCCGGATTGCTTTGGCCGCTCTGCTGAGCTGCTCCGCGGAGGCCTAGATGGCCGAACCCTTTTACCTGACGACCCCCCTTTACTACGTCAACGCAAAGCCCCACCTCGGGCACGCCTACACGACAATGGTGGCCGACACGTTCGCCCGGTGGCATCGCCAGCGGGGGGATGATGTCTTTTTGCTGACCGGCACCGACGAGCACGGACAGAAGATCGCGCAGGCGGCCGAGACGCAAGGGATCTCCCCGAAAGAGTTTGCCGACAAGACCTCCGAGACCTTCCGGTCTCTCTGGGAAAAACTCGGTATTTCCTACGACCACTTCATCCGGACGACCGACCACCAGCACAAGAAAGCGGTTCAGACGGCGCTCGAGAAGCTCAAGCCTCATCTGGAGATGGGGAAGTTCTCCTTTTGGTACTGCGTGCCGTGCGAGACGAGCTACGGTTTGACTGAGATCGAGGCGGCGAAGCCGGTCTGCCCGATCTGTCAGCGGCCCGTGACGCAGGAGGAAGAAGAGGATTATTTCCTCCCGCTCGAGAAGCACCGGGCCTGGCTCAAGAAACATATCGAGGGAAACCCGTCCTTCATCCGGCCGGAATCACGCCGCAACGAGGTGCTCGGGATGCTCAACGACCCGTTACCGCCGCTGTGCATTACGCGCCCGAAGGAGCGGCTGACCTGGGGGATCGAGGTCCCGTTCAGCCCCGGGCACGTCACCTACGTCTGGGTGGATGCCCTGCTGAACTATGTGAGCGCGCTCGGTTGGCCCGACGGCCCGAAATTCGATCTCTATTGGAACAAGGCGGGCGCGATCCACTTGATCGGCAAGGACATCATCCGGCACCACGCGCTCTACTGGCCGATCATCCTGCACTGCCTCGGGATCACGCCGCCCAAAATGATCTTCGCGCACGGTTGGTGGATGATCAAAGGGGAGAAGATGTCGAAGTCCAAGGGGAACATCGTCGAGCCGGAGGTGGCGGTGAACGACTACGGGCTCGACCAGTTCCGCTACTTCTTGCTCCGCGACGTGCCGTTCGGCGACGACGGTGTCTTCTCCGAGGAGGCGCTTATCAAGAGGATCAATGCCGACCTGGCCAACGACCTGGGCAACCTGGTGTACCGGACCCTCACGATGATCGAGAAACACAACGGGGGCACAGTGCCGAACGGCTCCGTCGGTTCTGATCTGAAAGGCTGGACGAAAGAGGCGGCGGAAGGAGTGGCGAGCGGGCTTTCAGCGCTGGCGCCCGACGCCGCGCTGAAAGCCTTGTGGGAGCTGATCGGCCGGATGAATGCCTCGGTGGAGAAAACGGCCCCCTGGACGCTGGCGAAGGAAGGGAAGCGCCAGGAGCTTGAAAGCTTCCTTTACCAGATGGCGGAATCTCTGCGCGTGATCGCGCTGTTGGTCTGGCCGTTTCTGCCCGGTACCGCCGAGGGGATATGGAAGCAGATTGGCTTTGACTCCGACCTCTCGAAAGAACGGCTCCCCGCCGCGCTTGCCAAGCCGATTCCCACCGGCCAGGCGATAAGGAAAGGTAATCCGCTGTTCCCAAGGATTGAAGTGAAAGTGTAATGCTCCCCTATTTACTACTGATGCCAAAATTGCAGAGAGGCAGTTCGGTGCCGGGGACCGAACGGTTAAAGCGAACCCTTGTATTTTGTTAAGCGCTGTGCGATAATTGATGTAGTCACGAATGTAGTCACATAAAGGGGCCAGGAAATGGTGCAATTCGTCAATATTCGAGAGCTGAAGAGTCAGCTTTCCAAGGTTATTCGCCGGAGTAAAAAGGGAGATATAGTCGTTACTTCCCGCGGAAAACCTACGGCGATTTTGCATTCTGTATCCGAGGAAGATCTGGAAGATTACCTTCTGGCTCATTCCGAGAAATTTCAGAAGAGCCTCGAAGCATCTTATGCCGGATATAAGAGAAAAGGCGGCGTCTCGCTCGATAAATTGATTGCTGAGACCGAAAAGCAACTTGGCCGACTTCGACGTTGAATATGCCCCGGCCGCGGCCCGTGACGTTAAGAAATTAGACCCCGCCGTCCGAATCCAACTGCTTCGGTCATCGCGTGTTTTGGCGCAAAGCCCTTACCCGTCCGGCAGCAGCCGGATTAAGCCCTTGGTCGGCATGACGCCGCCGCATTTCCGGCTGCGTGTCGGCGATTACCGGATTGTCTACCGGATTGAGGGGAAGAAAGTCATTGTGGTTCGGGTCGCCCATCGGCGAGAGGCCTACCGGTAAATACCCTTCGACGGGTTCAGCGCGAGGTAGTGTCTCAGTTTTGGCATCAAGACGACCGTTCGTACCGTCATTGCGAGGAGGCCCAAAGGGCCGACGCGGCAATCTCATGCAAAGTCAACTTACGGGTTGACGGGTTAGCGAGTTAGCCAGTTTACGTGTTGCGAGTGAGTGGGTTAACGGACAAACTCGCAAACAGGTCAACCGGCCAACGCTCTGTTTCAGAAGATGAGATGGCGCTCGTCGTCCGCCACAAGTCGAGGCGGACTCCTCGCAATGACGATATCAGGTCTGGGCGAACGGTGGTTCAACTAACGTAGATTTGGTGCCGAGGGAACCATGGATATTGTGCAGAAGCAGAGGGAGGGAGAAGGGCCGCCAGGCGGGCGATTGAAGAAGGCGGCCCTTGTGTCTGCGCTTTCCCTGATGCTGGCCGGCGGTTTTGTGTTGATGTTCTGGGGCATGATCGCCTACAGGCCGCTGGACAGTTCGGAGATTTTTTTAAAGTCCATCCCGCTGAGCGTCCCGCTGATGCTGGTTTTCCTGTTTTATGCGGCGCGGTTGCTCCGGGGCCAACCGTCTCTGCGCCGTACCCTCGTCTGGCTTGCCCTTTTTTCCGCGGTCGCTTTTCCTCTCTTCTTTTATAACCTCGGGGTCGTTATGAACGGGAGGCAGGATACCCGGCGGCCGCGCGACCATGTCGCCAAGGTGCTTAACAAACATTCTGTCCAGAGTAAAAACAGCACGGCATACCACGTGGAGGTGGAGTCCTGGGGAAAGAAGCGCAAGACGGAACGCCTGCGTGTTTCAGGCCGTCTTTACAACAGCCTGGTCCCCGGCAAAAGCCGCCTGAATATCCGGACCAGTCCCGGGGCGCTGGAATGCGAGTGGATTCGTTCGGTTCAGCTTTTCGATGGAGAGCCGTTCCGAACCGGCGGTGTCCAGCGGGCAGGCGGGCTGACCGTTGAGCAGGCGTTTGGGACGATGAATGTCGCCTACATCCCGTTTGATCCGTCGCTGGCCCGGATGGTTCCCGCTGAAAAAACGTTTCTCGAAAATTTATTTCAAAACATTGATTACGCGATCGTGGCGAGGGTTCATGTGATGGCCGGGCTTGAGCATAACCAGCGGATGGATGGTTTGATCGCCGAGTATCAGCGGGCGAAAGAGGAAATTCGCGGCCTGGAGGCAACGGAACGGCTGAAGCCGGTTCAGGAGATTGTTCTTCAGGCGATGGAAGAGCAGGACGAATTTTTGCAGAAATGGAACCAAACGCCGGCGCTCGGGAACAAGCTTCAATTCGCCCGGCATCCGCTGGTCCTGAGCGCAAGCAATAAACTCCGCCGGGCGTATCAGGAACTGTTGGACCTCTATCCCCAAGAGAATGAAGGGACCAAGGCCACTTTTCACAACGAACTGTGCGCCCTCGATTTCATCTGAGCCGCTTCGTCAGATTTCTCTGTGCCGGGTACCGAAGGGAACCAGTCGTCGGAGCAGGTGCAGTAACACTCGTGCCCCGTGTCTCTTGCCCCTTGCCCCATTTTTATCGTTGGTCGATCGGATTGCCGCGGCGGTTAGGCAGGTTTTTGCAGCGATGTTTGGTGATGGCCGGTGGCGGCGATCAGATTTTTTTCTTTGACTGCTTTGACGCAGGCGTCGATGACTTTCGAGTCGAACTGCGTGCCGGAGGACCGCTTCAGTTCTTCGCAGGCCAGTTCGATCGAAATCGGATCCCGATAGGGCCGGTCGGAGATCATCGCGTCCAGCGCGTCGGCGACCGCAATAATCCGGGCCTCAAGCAGAATCTCTTCCCCTTTTAACCCTCTCGGGTAGCCTCGGCCGTCCCAACGCTCATGTTCCTGCAGCACCATTTGGGTCACCTTTTTCAGAGAAGCGATCGGCTCCAGGATACGAGCTCCCCAGACCGGATGCTGTTTAACGATCTCAATCTCTTCAGCGGTAAGGGGATCCGTTTTTCTTAAGATAGAGTCAGGCACGCCGATCTTGCCGAGATCGTGAAGTTTGCATCCCTGGATCAACGCCTCCATTTCGGCCGGCGGGAAGGAAAATTCCCGGGCGATGGCCTTGGCGTAGACAGCGACGTTGTGAGCGTGGGTGGAGAGATAATAATATTTAGCGGTTGAGGCTTCAACGAGCGATGTAACCACCTGAACGCAGGTGGCTTCCATCTGTTTGTGGGTTTCATGGAGCATGTGGGTCCGGTCCACGACCTTCTTCTCGACGTGGCTGTTCCAGTCAATGATCTGGCTTTTAAGCTGTTCGAGTTCGGCGTCCCGGTTTTTCAGCCGTTCGGTGAGGAGGGATACGATCCATGCGGCCGCGATAACCACCGCAAGGAGCAGCACTATCAAAAGAGACTGGGAAGAAAGGGTCATCGGTTTCCTGGTTCTCCGGATAAGAGTATACTATACCGACCATGATTTACTTGGACTATAACGCGACAAACCCTGTTCATCCCGATGTCCGCGCGGCGGTCGCCCGGTCGTTCGAAGAGGATTTCGGCAATCCCTCCTCTCTCCATGCCGCCGGCCGGATCGCCAGAGAGTTGGTGGAAGGGGCGCGGCGGCGGATTTTGGCCGCTTTAGGGGACCCTCGGGGCCAGCTTGTTTTCACCTCAGGAGGAACGGAGGCGGATAACCTCGCGCTGAAAGGGCTCGTTCTCTCATTAAAAGAGAAAGGGGCTCATCTGGTTGTCTCGGCGGTGGAGCACCATGCGGTTCTTCACGCCGCTGAGGCGCTGAAGCAGAACGGAATGCGGATTTCGGCCGTACCGGTGGACGGCCAAGGGGTGGTGGATATGGAGGCGCTCGAAAAAGCCATCACGCCCGACACAGCGCTGGTGTCGGTGATGCACGCCAACAACGAGGTGGGCACGGTCCAGCCGATCCGGGAGATCGCCCGGATTGTCCACCGCAAGGGGGTCTTGTTCCACTGTGACGCGGTTCAGTCGTTCGGCAAACTGCCGCTGGACCTCTCCTCTCCGGAGGCGCCTGACGCGGTTTCTCTTTCGGGCCATAAGCTTGGGGGACCCAAAGGGGTCGGGGCTCTTTATCTGCGCGGCGGGCTTAAGATCAGGCCGGTCCAGCATGGCGGTCCGCACGAAAGGAATTTGAGGGCCGGCACGGAGGGGGTGCCTGGGATCGCGGGGTTCGACGCGGCCGTGAAGGCCGCTTTCCGTCAGAAGGAGGAGGGGTGCGTGGAACGGATAGGGCAGCTGCGCGATCTTTTAGAGAAAGGTTTGCTTCAGAGGATGCCGGATGTCCGGGTCAACGGGCATCCCACGCAGAGGCTTCCGGGCACCTTGAACGCCAGCTTTTTGGGCTGCAAAGGGGAGACCCTGCTGATGGCCTTCGATTTGGAGGGGATATGCGTTTCAACCGGGGCCGCCTGCTCTTCGGGATCCGGCGAGCCCTCCCATGTTTTAACGGCGATGGGTATCCCTCCTGACCAGGTGGAAGGGTCCATACGGTTTTCGCTGGGATGGGGAACGACGAAAGAAGAGATCGAGAAGTGTTTGAAACTGGTCCCGCCGATCGCCGCCAGAGCGAGGGGCGCATGACGATTGTTGACACGCATTGCCACTTGCACCGGGAGGAGTTCGATCCGGACAGGGAGGAGGTCCTCCGCCGCGCCCGTGAGGCGGGTGTTTCGGTGCTGATTGATCCGGCCACCAACCTGGCATCCAATTATGCGGTGGTTTCCGAAGCGCAGAACTATCCGGACGTCTACGCGGCGGTCGGCATCCATCCCCATGACGCCGCCGAACTGACCGGCCGGGCTCTGGAGGAGCTGAAGACGCTGGCCTCGAGGCCGAAGGTGGTCGCTGTGGGAGAGATCGGTCTGGACTACTACCGGAACCTCTGCCCCCGCTCCGTTCAGCACAAGGCGCTGAGGGAGCTTTTCCAGCTTGCCGGACTCCTGAAACTGCCGGTCATCATCCATTGCCGCGGAGAAGGGGCCGGCAACGCTTCCGCCGGAGAAGGAGGGGCGGTTTTCCGGGACCTCTTCGATTTGGTCAGGGAATGCCTCCCCCTTCCGGCAAGGGGGCTGCTGCATTGCTTTTCGGGAGATTTGGACTCCGCGTTGGAGGCTCTTGAGCTGGGGTTCACCCTCTCGTTCGCGGGGAACCTGACGTTCATCAAGGCTGGCGCTTTAAGGGATGTCGCGCGGGAAGTCCCTTTCGACAGGGTTGTTTTGGAGACGGATGCCCCCTTTCTGGCGCCTCAAGCTTACCGGGGTAAGCGCAATGAGCCGGCCTATCTGACCGAGCTTGTCCGGACATGGGCCGACCTGCGCGGTTTGACGATGAAGGATGTGGCGCAGGAGACGGCGGTAAACACATTCCAGCTGTTCGGCATCCAACAGGGGGTTTCGACCGACTGATGAAACGCTTGACACGGCTTGACATCATCCTCGTGGCGGCTTTCTTCGCAACGACGTTTTTGTTGGCGGTGATCCATCCCCCTTCAGCGAAAGTCCGTAAGAACCAGCCTCGGGCGTCCGCAACTGCAGTCCAACGGTCCGAGAAAGAGGATTTGAAATTTCCATTTCCTTTTAAGATCCAGGAAAAGGAGATCGAGCAGAAGATAAAAAACAACCCCGTTCTTGCCGCGCGCTACCGGATGGTCTCGTTTTTTTTCACCTTGGTATCGATAGGGTCTCTTTTTTGCCTGGGCCACCTGGTCTACTGTTTTTTTACGGGGAAACGGTTTTACCAGCCCCTCGGAAGCCCGCCTCCGCCCAATTGGGGGTTGAGGGAGATCGTCCGTTTGGTTCTGCTGGTTCTCGTTGTCGCCCAAACGGCGATAATCCTCGAAATGCTCGCAGCCCGGGTCTGGCGTCCGGCATGGATGGACAGAAACGTTTTGGCTCTACTGAATACCGTCTTGATGGATGTCTCGGCGGCGCTCGGTGTTTGGTGGTTTTTAAGAAAGGTGTCCTCTCAGGCGGTTCCGCTGCGCCGGTGGAAGACGGTTTCCTTCGCGATTTCCTGCTATTTAGTGTTTCTCCCGGGCTTCTTTATCCTGACCGCGGCGGTTGTCTCTTTTATGCAGAAGGTGAATATCGAGCCGGCGCCGCAGGCGGCTGTGACGATGTTCCTGTCGGAAAACCGGGCCTCGGTGATCTGGTGGCTGATGCTGTTGGCGACGGTCGGAGGACCGATCGCGGAAGAGCTCTTTTTCCGGGGGTTATTGTACCGCTACCTGCGCGTCCGGCTCGGTGTGGTCATGGGGCTGGCGGTCTCGGCCCTCCTTTTTTCCGCTTTGCACGCCAACCTGCTGGCTCTTGTGCCGGTTTTTGCGCTGGGCCTCCTGCTCGGCTGGGTTTATGAAAAGACCGGCACGCTGCTCGCCCCGATGTCTATCCATATCGCGCACAATGCCAGCATGCTGACGCTTGCCTCGGTGGTCAAGGACCTACTTGCTTGATGTCTCCATCCTCCAGGATAGCTTCCATCGGCGAGCGGGAATTGGTCCGCCGGATCGCCCGGTGGGTGGGCGGCGGAGTGTCCGTCATCAAGGGCATCGGCGATGACTGCGCCGTCTTGAAGGGAATGGGGAACAGGCATCTCCTTTTTGCCTCCGACATGTTGGTGGAGCGTGTTCATTTTACCGGCCGCGCGGATCCTTCGGCGGTCGGCTGGAAAGCCCTGGCGGTCAACATCAGCGACGTGGCGGCAATGGGGGGCGTCCCCCGTTACGCGGTTGTCTCCCTGGGACTTCCCCCGAAGACGCCGGTCTCGTTCGCGGAGGGTTTTTACCGGGGGCTTCTCCGGTGCGGGCGCCGGTTCGGCGTCCGGATCGTCGGCGGGGACACCGGCAGGTCCCAGCGGATCGTTATAGACGTGGCCATCTTGGGAGAAGCGAAAAAGTCCGATCTGGTTTACAGATCGGGGGCGCGCCTCGGCGATCAGCTTTTGGTGACCGGCAGGCTCGGCGGTTCTTTTGAAACAGGACGGCACCTGAGATTCACTCCCCGCCTGAAGGAAGCCCGCGCGTTGGTGGAATCATGGAAGTTGAGCGCGATGATGGATCTCTCCGACGGTTTGAAGACCGACTTGGACCGGTTGTGCGAGGCCAGCGGCGTTGGAGCCAGGATTTACGCCGCGCAGATCCCGGCCCGCAAGGGCTGTTCGCTCACGCAAGCATTGACGGACGGGGAGGATTTCGAGCTGTTGATCGCTATTTCCGGAAGGCAGGCGCCGCGCCTCATCCAGTGGGCGGATAGGCGGATTTTCTGCGGGTTGACCCGGATCGGAGAGGTCACCCCGCGCCGGAAGGGAAGCCGCGTCCGGATGGTCGCCCTCGACGGGACGGAGCGGCCGCTTCCCGCCGGAGGGTTTGAGCATTTCGCATGAAGAGAAAACAGGTTTCAGCCATCAGGACAACTTCAGCCGCGCAGACCCGGCGGCTCGGTGCGAAACTAGCGACGATCCTTCAGCCGGGAGATGTTCTCGCTTTGGTCGGAGAGATCGGCGCGGGCAAGACCCATTTCGTCCAGGGGATTGCCCGGGGGTTGGGAGTTCCGCCGGGTTCGGTCGCCAGCCCCTCCTTTGTCCTCGTGAAAGTTTACCGGGGGAGGATGCCTGTCTTTCACGCTGACCTTTTCCGTTTGGAACGGGCGCCGGAGGCATACAGCGTCGGATTGGAAGAATGTTACGACCAGCAGGGTGTCACCGTGATCGAATGGGCGAACAGGATTCCGGATGTTTTGCCGGAAGAGTTCCTGGAGGTCCGGTTCACCGTGGTGAATCGGACCTCCCGCGGGATCGAATTTCTGCCTCAGGGAAAACGGTATGAAGAACGGAACTGGGAAAAAATTAATCGCCGTTGAAACCTCATCCTCCGCCTTCTCCGTGGCTGCCTGTGCGGGAGGGCGGATAGCGGCCGACTTAAGGGCCGAGGGATTGGGGCGCCCCTCCACGCTGCTGGCCGACATGATCCAGCAGGCGGCGAAGGAGGGGGGATTTGCCCTGGCCGAGACGGCCGGCTTCGCCGTTTCGATCGGCCCCGGCTCATTCACCGGCTTACGGGTCGGCGTGACGACCGTCAAGACGCTTGCCTGGGCGCTGAAAAAACCGGTCCTGCCGGTCTCCAGCCTCGAAGTGATCGCCCATAATGCGGCGGGCCCGTGCGAACATGCCTGTATTTTCGTGGATGCGAGAAAAAACAAGGTATACACTGCCTCTTTTTCGGCCGGTCCGGACGGGTCGGTGAATCGTTTAAGCAAAGACCTCCTGGGTCTCCCGGAAGAGGCGCTGAAAAAACTTCCGCCCGGCGCGCTGATTGTTGGGGACGGCATCCGGCGCTATCAGGAGCTTATCCGCTCGATGGAGGGAAAAGGGTTTCTGCTCGCTCCAGAGAGCGCTTGGGTTCCTTTAGCGGTGTCGGTTTGCCGGATCGCTCTTTCCCGGTGGCCCGCCGGCATTCTGGACGACCCGCATCCTCTTGTGCCACAATATCTCTATTCAAAAGAGGGAGATATCGCGTGATAGGTGAAAAAACAGTAACTGATTCTCGGCCGGTAGCGTTCGATGCCACTCTGGCCTCCACGCCGGTCTGGATCGAGGTTGACCTCTCCGCGATAAAGCAGAACCTCATGGAGATCCGGCGGTTTGTCGGTCCGCGGGTGAAGATTCTCTCTGTCGTTAAGGCCAACGCTTACGGGCACGGGCTGGTGCCGGTGGCCCGGGCACTGGCTGACGCGGGCGCCGATCTTCTGGCCGTTGCCAGCGTTCTCGAAGGGCTCAAACTTCGCGAACAAGGTATTGAAGGGAAGATCCTTGTTTTGGGCCAATTGCTTCCCGAAGAAGCCCCGTTGGTGGTTCAGCACCGCCTGACGCAGGCGATCGGAGATGAGCAGTCGGCCTTCAGTTTAAGCGAAGCGGCGGCCGAGTTGGATCTGCCGACGGATGTCCATCTCAAGGTGGATACCGGCATGGGCCGCTATGGTGTTTGGTGGGAGGAGGCGGCTTCTTTAACCCGGCAGGTTGTGCAGATGCCGGGTTTGAGAATGGGGGGGATACTGACCCACCTAGCGATGGCCGGGCAGAATACCGATGCCACGCAGGACCAGCTGGAGCGGTTTAAACTAGTAGTCCGGGAACTGGAACAGAAGAATCTTCCGGCCGGCTTGCGCCATGTGGCCAACAGCGTCGGTCTGCTGAAATTTTCCGAATCGCATTGGGACCTCGTCCGCACAGGCCTTCTCGTTTACGGTGCTTCTCCGCTGAAAGAGGATGTCCAGAAACCTTTTCCTTTGAAGCCGGCCCTTTCCTTGAAAAGCCGGATCCGTTTTCTGAAGACGGTCCCGGCCGGCCGGGGCATCAGCTACGGCGGCACCTATCAGGCCTCGCGGCCGACCACAGTGGCCACGATCCCGCTGGGCTACGCGCATGGTTATCCGCGGGCCCTTTCCAACCGGGCGCAGGCGTTGGTGCGCGGCGCGCGGGTTCAGGTGATCGGCAAGATCACGATGGAGGACCTGATGCTCGATGTGACCGACGTTCCCGGCGTGTCGATCGGCGATGAGGTGGTGTTGATCGGCAGACAGGGGAGCGAGCAGATTACGGCCGAAGAGCTGGCCCGTCTGGCCCGAACGATCCCCTACGAAATCCTCGCCGGGCTCTCCCACGGCATCCCCCGCCGGTATTTTTAGCCTCCAGCTGTTATTGCGAGGAGCTTCAGTTTGCCAGTTCGCGTGTTTGCCGGTTCGCCAGTTAACCGGCAAACTCGTAAACCCACTAACCGGCAAACCCGTAAGTTGGTTTTCCATGAGATTGCTGCGCCTTGCTATCCTCCGGAGGCGGACCCGCCTCCGGGGGTGCTCGGCTCGCAATGGCGCTTCTTTTCTGTTCTTACGAGGAATTCACGTTAGTTAATAGAGATCGAATCTTAATATATTATTGGATTTCCCGTTTATACTCAGGTAAACTTCATTCTTACACCCTGCGGTAAACCTATGAAAAGAAAAGCGTTCCTAAATCAATTCGATGCCTTTTTGCTCATCCTCAGCATGGGTCTGCCTTCGCCGGCCTTTGCTCTGCCTCTGTCCCAGGGAAGAGAGGAGGCGGCACCCGGTTCTTCTGAGCTCCGGCCGGTGAGTTTGGAGGAGGGGAACCCGGTTCTCCGGAAGCAGGTTCAGAAGGCGGTAGGGCTGGAAGAATCTCCGTCTTCAGAATTCCCTTCCACCTCTGAGGAATTCCGCAGGGAAGTGGCTCACCAGGAAAAAGAAGAAAGAATCGCCACGCTTCAGCTGTTGGACCAAGAACTGCGGGCTGACCTCGAAAAACCGATTAGCCAGAGAAGGGTCCGGCCGATGTACATCCGGCAGATGGCCTACCGGAAACAACGGGGGGATGAGAACCATCCCCACCATGTCGGCGTTATGATCAGCTATTCCCCGGTAGAAGACCCGATAGGTTTTCTCCCCTTAAGGAACGTTATTATTGATCGGGACCGCCACGTCCGGGTCGGTGTGAAGATCCATTACCTTCAGGAGCTGATGGATCACCAGGAGCCGATCCCGCTCATCGTCCAGAGGACCGGGATGTCGTACAAACCGGGCAAACATTTAGATTTTGTCTTCATAGCGTCCCGGCCGGTGACTGCGCGCGACATCAAAGGCCGGCAGCACATCCTCGATGAAAGGGCCAGCGGTTTAGATGACGCGGGTTTGGAGGAGGACGCCCAGCTGGTTCAGATGGGTGAGCAGGAGATCGGGCGCTACCAGTGGATCGGACGGGAGATCATGAGGAGCACGGGGATGGATCCCCGCAGCAAGGCGGAAGCGGTCCAGATGATCCAGGACCGGCCGGAGGAGGATGTCCGGTGGCTTGATTTGGAGCGGATACAAATAGACAGGCTTTCCAGCCGGGCGGCCCGCGACAGCCATACCCAGCTGGCGATTTACATCAGAGACTGGGATAAAGACCAGGTGTTGAACCTCTTCCGGATCGCGGAGCCCGATTCCACGGCCACGGCGGTCCTTGAGATTGTGGCCGCTGACACGATCCCGGACCGGCTGGCTGTTGACGGCATTGTCCGGATGCAGGCCGTGATCGAGCCGGACGGGCGCCTAGTTCTTTTCCTCTGGACCAGCAAGAAGACACGGTTTTCCTCACGCCTGCCGGCGGCTCTTGCTGTGGCCGCCGCGGTGATGAAGGGGGATTCCGAGCATATCCTAGTTATCCCGGCTGTGCCGGAAACCGGACCGATTCGGATCGGCAGGAGGGAAATCGCCCTCTTCGAGAAGATCATCCATGGGATCGCGGCAACGGCAGGGTTTGATGTGCGGTTTCCTGAGGAGGCCAAACGGCTTTTCCAGAAGGAGCCGGAGAATGAGGTGGTTTGGTTCCAGTCGGACGACGTTCGGATCCACCGGCTGCCGTTGGACCAGAAGAGTGGGCAATATCTCGCCGTCTCTTTCTCCGCTGGGAAATGGGATAAAACGCAGGTGCGTTCCCTCTTTGGGATCGTTTCCCCGGGCACGACAAGAGAGGCATGGATCCAGGTTGAGACGGCGGACGACGTGCAGATCTCTGTGGATATCTTCGGTGCCGGCTGGTACGAGGCCCACGTTGAATCGGATGGGAGGCTGATCCTCATCGGGAAGAGCAAATATTTCCCGTTAATCCATGAACGTCTGCCGGTAGATATCGCGGTGATTTCCTCTTTGATGAAAACGCCCGGCGAGTCTGGCCTCGAGGAGACGAAAGTCTGGATGGGCGAATACCTCCAGCGTTTCCTCAACACCCTCTCGAGCACCGTTTATCTGGAGCCGCAGCCGGATGGCACCGTGAGGGCCCGCTACCAGATGAACCCCCGTGCTCTGGAACGGATTTTCCCGGGGCCGGACCCGCTCGGAACACAAACAGCTCTCGCGTTGCGGTTCAGCGAACTGCAAGTGGCCGCTGCGGGGGCGGGACAGATCCTGCCGGAGGGGTTGGCCCATCTGCAGATGCTCCGGGATTTCATCCGAAGCTCGGAGCAGGGCAAAACCCGCCAGCAGATAGAGTTTCTCCGGAACGCAGATTTTACGACGGCCCGCCTGCTTATCGACATCGGCCGGGTGACCGAGAGGCCCGAAAAGTTTACTTTCGCTGCGCTTGAAAACGTCCTCGATTTGGATCCCCAGACCGGGCGAATCCGGGTCCCGCAGAGTTTCATCGACTGGTCTTTGGTCCTGCACCGGGCCTACCCCACCGCGGGGCTTATGACCGAGATCGAGATCAACGATCTTGCGGACGACTGCAGCGAATTTTTCCGAGGGGCGCTTGTCGCCGCGACCGGCCGCGAGGTTTTCGACGGGAAACCGGAAACCCTGCTGGCCGTTGCCGGCCGCCTTCGCGCCGGACTCGAGGAGGTTTTGACTCTGGACAGGGTCCATTCCGTCGGCCATGAGTTGAGGAAAGCGCTTGCCGGCCCGGCGGCGACGATCAGCATGGGTCTGCGGATCCTCAAGGAGTTGCCTGATTATGCCGGTTTGGAGCCGGAGGCGGTGCTGAAGCAGGATGAGACGGCGAAGGCGGCGTATCGATTGATCCAACAGAATGTCTACGAGGCGGCCAAGATTAATCAGGGCTTTATTGACCCGAAAGAGGATGCCGCCCTTGCGCCTCTTCGGAATACGCTGGGGGAAGAACTGGTCGGCCCGCTGAACCTTCTCTCTAGCCTCACCGCGGTCCAGCTCGCTGAAATCGACAGGGACCGCCTGCGCGGCGACATGGAAAAACTGGAGAGGAACTTCTCCCGTTTTCTCGAAGTTCAGGAGGAGTTGGAGACGATGAGCCATGTCCGGCTGGTGGTGCAGGGAAAGCTTTTGAATGTGGCCATACGCGCCTCGGAGACCGTTCTTTTGCCGGACTGGCATGATGTGGAATTATTCCCGGGCACGTACGGAAATGGGCTGGCGGGGGAGGCAGAGCATTTTCAGCAGGCAATCCGTGAATCGGCGGCCAACCGGTACCTTCTGGTTCCGGTGACTCCGCAGGGCGGGGAAGTGATCACCCTTTATCCCTACAGCGCTCCGGGTGTGACGAACGAAGCGCAGATCCGGGAATACCTGGACGCGGCGAACGCTGTTTTGGAGCCGCTGGGTGTCCGATTCGCGCTGCTGGCTCCCGCCGTGCAGGGGCAGTTCCAACAGCTTGGTTTCCTGATCACCGAGGGGGCTATTCCCGAGGGGCTGGCTCCGCCCGGTTACACGACGGTGGAATCCAGCCGCCTGTCGCCCGACCCTGCAGCCGGTTATTCCCCCGCTTTAGTGGCCGCCAAAATCCTCCATCCCAAGCTGTCTTGGGAGTTCCTCAAGCAGTACCAACTGAAGGCGCTTCTTCTTCTCGAAGATAAGCTGACCAGCGCCCGCTATCTCGCCATCCTCGCATAAATTCCAGTTCTGAAACCCAGTATAAACCAGTATAAAGAGTTGACATCCTAAGTCTGCATGGATAATATAGGAAGCCTGACGGTGCCAGGCATCGTTGATCATGCGATGCTTGGCACTTTGCTTGTCTAAGGAGGAGTTATGGTTACAGATGTTATGACGGTTTCTGAAGTGGCGGAGTACCTACGGGTGAATCCGCAGACCGTTTACCGGCAGGCCAAGAGCGGCCAACTGCCGGCCGTCCGGATCGGACGGGCCATCCGGTTCCGGCGGTCTGAGTTGGATGCCTGGCTTAAGGGGATCAGCCTCCCCGCGCCGCTGCCGGCCCAAGAACTGACCGGGACCCGGTCATAAAAGTTTAGTTGGCAAACCGTTCGTGCTGAGCCGGTCGAAGCACGAACGAAGAATTTAACCTGTTTGAAGCAGAGAGAGCTTTCAACAATGGCGCTGCGATCTGACGCGATTAAAAAGGGGATGGACCGTGCTCCGGCCCGGGCGATGCTCCGGGCGGTGGGCCTCAACGACGAGGATATGGAAAAGCCTTTGATCGGGGTGGCAAACACCTGGATTGAGGTGATGCCCTGCAACATCCACCTGCGGCGGTTGTCCGAGAAGGTTAAGACCGGCATCCGGGCCGCGGGAGGAGTCCCGATCGAGTTCAATACCGTCGCTGTTTCCGACGGCATCTCGATGGGGACCGAAGGGATGAAATGCTCCCTCGTGAGCCGCGAGGTGGTGGCCGATTCGATTGAGCTGGTGATGCGCGGCCACCTGCTGGACGGGGTGGTGGCGATTTCCGGGTGCGACAAGACGATTCCGGGCACCGTGATGGCGTTGCTTCGGCTCGACGTGCCGGGCGTGATGCTCTACGGCGGGTCGATCGCCGCGGGGCATTACGGCGGCAAGGATGTGACGATCCAGGATGTTTTCGAGGCGGTCGGTTCCTGCGCGGCCGGGAAGATGACAACGAAGGAGTTGGCCGATCTGGAGAAAGAGGCTTGTCCGGGGCCGGGCGCCTGCGGCGGGCAGTTTACCGCCAATACGATGGCGACCGCCGCCGAGATGCTGGGGATCTCCCCGATGGGCTTGAACAGCATCCCGGCGGAGGACCCGGAAAAGGACAAAGCGGCCGAGGCGGTCGGCCGGCTCGTGATGGACCTTTTGAAAAAGAAGGTGACCCCAAAGCAGATTGTCACCCGGCAAGCGCTGGAGAATGCGATCGCCTGCGTTGTGGCGACCGGCGGTTCGACCAACGGTGTCCTTCACCTTCTGGCGATCGCCAGGGAGGCCGGCGTTCCCCTTTTGATTGACGAATTCGACCGGATCAGCAGCAGGACCCCCGTGCTGGCCGACATGAAGCCGTGGGGCCGGTACACCGCCCCCGACATGCACCGGGCCGGCGGGGTTCGCCTGCTCGCGAAGCACCTGCTCAAGGCCGGTTTGCTCGACGGGACCGCGAAGACCGTTTCAGGCCGGACGATCGCTGAAGAGGCGGCGAAGGCTGTGGAGACGCCGAACCAGCCGGTGATTCACGCGCCGGATAAACCGCTGAAAGCCACAGGCGGTTTGGTGATCCTGCGCGGCAGTCTCGCTCCGGAGGGGTGCGTGCTGAAGGTGGCGGGGCAAAGCAAACTGGAGCATAAAGGCCCGGCCCGTGTTTTCGATACCGAGGAGGAGGCCTTCGCCGCTGTCGAGGCCGGAAAGATCAGGCCGAATGATGTGATGGTGATCCGCTATGAGGGGCCGAAAGGGGGCCCCGGCATGCGGGAGATGCTGGCTGTGACCGCGGCGCTCGTTGGGCAGGGTCTCGGCGCGTCGGTTGCTTTGCTGACCGACGGCCGGTTTTCTGGGGCGACGCACGGCTTCATGGCGGGGCACGTGGCGCCCGAAGCTGCCGTGGGAGGCCCGATCGCCGCGGTAAAGGACGGAGACACAATCCACTTTGACGTGAAAGGCAGGCGGCTGGAGCTGGAGATATCGGATGCTGAGATGGAAAGCCGCTTAAAGAGCTGGAAGGCGCCGGTACCCCGCTATACCAGCGGAGTGATGGCGAAGTACGCCAAGTTGGTCGGTTCGGCCAGCGAGGGGGCGGTGTTGTCGTGAATGGTTTACATGTGAAAAGCCACAAGGACCTAACAACCGAACCGGCTGGTTTCAAGCTGGCGCTTGAAGCTGGCTGCTCGGTGCCGAGAGGCAGGGACTTGGACGGCAAATCCAAGGAGAAGATAAGATGGCGAAGATGAAGGGGGCGCAGATACTGGTGGAGTGTTTGAAGAAAGAAGGGGTGGAGATCATTTTTGGCTACCCCGGCGGGGCGAATCTGCCCATTTACGATGCGCTGTACGATTCGGGCCTGAAGCACATCCTGGTCCGGCATGAGCAGGGGGCGGCCCACATGGCCGACGGCTACGCGCGGGCGACCGGAAGAGTGGGTGTTTGCTTAGCCACCTCAGGGCCGGGCGCCACCAACCTGGTCACCGGCATCGCTACCGCCTACATGGATTCGATCCCGATGGTGGTGCTGACGGGACAGGTCCGCAGTTACCTGATCGGCAACGACGCTTTTCAGGAGGCGGACGTCTGCGGCATCACCCGGCCGATCACGAAACACAACTATCTTGTGAAGAATGTGAAGGAGCTGGCCCGGACGATCCGGGAAGCCTTCTACATCGCGGGGACCGGCAAGCCCGGCCCGGTGCTGGTCGACATTCCGGTCGATATTTCCCAGGCGGAAACGGAGTTTGAGTGGCCTGAGAAGATCGACATCCGGGGCTACAAGCCCAAGCGTTTTGAGGAAGGGCACAAAGGCCAGATCGACAAGGCGGCCAAACTGATCGTCGAGGCGAAGAAGCCGGTGGTTTACGTCGGCGGCGGGGCGGTGATGTCCGACGCGGCGGATGAGCTGCGGGAGCTCATAGACTTGATCGGCGCTCCTGTGACGACCACCTGCATGGCGTTGGGGATCTACCCGGAAGACAAGCCGAACTCCTTGAGGATGCTCGGCATGCACGGGGCCGCTTCCACGAACTACGCTGTGCAGTACTGCGACGTGCTGGTGAACGTCGGCGCCCGCTTCGACGATCGGGTCACGGGCAAGGTGGAGACCTTCTCTCCGAACTCGAAAAAGATCCACATCGACATCGACCCGGCCTCGATCGGCAAGAGCGTCCAGGTAGACGTGCCGATCGTCGGCGATGTGAAGAAGGTTCTCAAGGAGCTGATCAAAGAGATCAAGGCGCTCAACAAGAAGCCGGACTACAGCGGCTGGTGGGACCAGATCCATGAATGGCAGAAGAAGCATCCGTTGACCTACTCGATGAAGCCGGAAGATAAGCTCAAGCCCCAGTATGTGCTCCAGGTCCTCTCGGAGCTTACAAAAGGGGACTGCCTGATGACGACCGACGTGGGCCAGCACCAGATGTGGGCGTGCCAGTTTTACCAGTGGACCCGGCCGCGCACCTACATCACCTCCGGCGGGTTAGGCACGATGGGCTACGGCCTGCCTGCCGCGATCGGGGCCCAGTTCGGGCACCCGAAGGAGCTGGTCATCTGTTTGAGCGGTGACGGATCGTTCGTGATGAACATCCAAGAACTGGCGACCGCGGTGGACCACAAACTGCCGATTAAGACGATCATCATCAACAACGCCAATTTGGGAATGGTGCGCCAGTGGCAGGAGATGTTTTACAAGAAGCGGTTTTCTTACAGCGGCATCCGGCCGCCGGACTTCGCCAAGGTGGCCGAAGGGTTCGGGGCGAAGGGGGTCACTCTCCGGAAGCCCGAAGAGGTCAGGCCAACGCTCGAGAAGATCCTCAAGGACAAGGAGTGCTGGGTGGTCGACTGCATCTGCGATGAGGATGAGAAAGTCTTCCCGATCATTCCTCCCGGCAAGGCGATCGACGAAATGATTCTGGACATGGCTTAAGGTGCCGCGATGAAAAAACATGTTCTGTCTGTTTTGGTGGAAAACAAGTTTGGCGTGTTGGCCAGGATAGCGACGCTCATTGCCGGCCGCGGGTTCAACATCGACTCGCTTGCCGTCGGTGAGACGGAGGACCCGTCCACCTCCCGCATGACGGTCGTGGTGGACGGAGACGACAAGACGATCGAGCAGGTGAAGAAACAGCTCAACCGCTTGATCGACGTGATCTCCGTATTGGACCTGACCAAAGAGGAGCATCTGGATATGGAGCTGCTCATGTGCAAGGTGGCCGTCACCCCGAAAACTCGGCCGGAGGTGGTGGAGATCGCCAGGACGCTGAAAGCCGAGGTAGCCGATGTGGGGGTCAAGACACTGACGATTCTGATGGTGGGAGACCAGACCAAGGTAAGGACCTTCTTGGAGCTGGTCAAGCCGCACGGGATCAAGGAGATTGTTCGCACCGGCCGGGTCGCGCTGAGCCGGAATGGAGGAGGATCGTCGGCCGACAAGTAAGGAGACCAACGACGAGCTAAGCGAAGAGGAGAAACTAACGTGGCAAAGATTTATTACGATAAAGACGCGGATCTGAACGTTTTGAAGGGCAAGAGGATCGCCATTTTAGGCTACGGAATCCAGGGGCGCGGGCATGCGCTGAACCTGCGTGATTCCGGGCTGGAGGTTGTCGTCGCGCAACGGCCGGGCGGGCCCCATTACACCCAGGCGGTCGAGGACGGTTTCCAGCCGATCTCCGTCGCCGAGGCCTGCGCGCAGGCCCAGGTGATCATGGTCCTATTGCAGGACACCCTTCAGGCGGAAGTTTACCGCGCCTCCGTTGCTCCGCACCTGAAGGCCGGCAAAGCGCTTGCTTTCGCGCACGGGTTTAACATCCATTTCCACCAGATTGAGCCGCCGAAGGAGATCGACGTTTTCCTCGTTGCTCCAAAGGGGCCCGGTTCGCTTGTCCGCCAGCTGTACGCGGACGGAACCGGCGTCCCCAGCCTTGTCGCGGTTTACCAGGATGCGACCGGCACAGCGAAGCAGGTGGCGCTCGCCTACGCCAAGGGGCTCGGTTCCACGCGCGCGGGGGTTCTCGAAACCACTTTCGCCGAGGAGACCGAGACCGACCTGTTCGGGGAACAGGCGGTCCTCTGCGGCGGCACGGCCGAATTGATCAAGGCCGGGTTCGATACGCTGGTGGAGAAAGGGTACCAGCCGGAGGTGGCTTATTTCGAGTGCCTGCACGAGCTGAAGCTGATCGTGGACATGGTCTACGCGCAGGGGATACAGGGGATGTGGTCCCGTGTTTCCGAAACGGCCCGCTACGGAGGCCTCACCCGGGGTTCCCGGATCGTCACCGATGAGACACGCGCTGAGATGCGCAGGATCCTCGATGAGATCCAGACAGGCCGGTTTGCCAAAGAGTGGATCAATGAGACGCAGGCCGGCAGGCCGGTGTTCAAAGCGCTTTTAGCCAAGGGGGACCGGCACCTAGTCGAGCTGGTCGGGCAGCGCCTACGGGCGATGATGCCCTGGATCAGCGGTCAACCCGCGGCTCAGAAACAGAATTCATCCACCAACAACCATTCAAAAGGGCAGGCGGAACCCAAGCCTAAAGCGAAGAGCGGGCGAAGGTGAAGCGGCATAAGGTGTAAAAATGGCAGATCGAGTCATTATTTTCGACACAACGTTAAGAGAC
Organism: uncultured Planctomycetia bacterium; assembly: GCA_964373715.1. Lineage (GTDB taxonomy): Bacteria > Omnitrophota > Gorgyraeia > 1-14-0-20-64-10 > 1-14-0-20-64-10 > CAMTXI01. The sequence goes on from CAYJVR010000002.1 coordinate 287,369, forward strand.
GGCGAGCAGTGCCCCGGGGCGAGCTTAACGCCCCCGCAGAAACTGGAGATCGCGCGCCAGCTGGACCGGCTGGGCGTTGACGTGATCGAGGCTGGTTTCGCGGTCTCCTCTCCGGGAGATTTTGAAGGGGTCCATGTCATCGCCAAGCAGATCAAGCGGCCGGTGATCGCCAGCCTCGCGCGTGCGGTCCCGCGCGACATCGAGGCGGCGGGCAAGGCCTTGAAACCGGCGCGCCGGGGAAGGATACACACCTTCGTGGCCACGTCGGAGATCCACCTGAAGTACAAGCTGAAGAAGGCGGAGGAGGAAATTCTCCGGCTGGCCGTCGATGCGGTGAAACTCTCCCGGAAGTACACCGATGACGTCGAGTTTTCCTGCGAGGACGCCGCCCGCACCAAGCCGGATTTTCTGTTCCGCATGCTGGAGGCGGTGATCGACGCGGGCGCCAAGACGGTGAACATACCGGACACGGTCGGCTGGGCGATCCCCGTCCAGTTCGGCGAACTGATCCACCGGATACGGGAAGAGGTCCCGAACATCGGCAAGGCGGTGATCTCCGTGCACTGCCACAACGATCTGGGGCTCTCGACCGCTAACAGCCTGGCCGCAGTGAGAAACGGCGCCCGGCAGGTGGAATGTACGATCAACGGGATCGGCGAGAGGGCCGGCAACGCCAGCCTCGAAGAGGTGGTGATGGCCTTGAAGGTCCGCAAAGACCTGTTCAACGTTGAGCATAAGATCAAAACAGAAGAAATTTACCGGACAAGCCGATTGGTCTCCAAGCTGACCGGTTTCTTGGTCCAGCCGAACAAGGCGATTGTCGGCGGGAACGCCTTCGCGCATGAGTCCGGCATTCACCAGGACGGTGTTCTGAAATTCCGCAAGACCTACGAGATCATGCATCCGAAAGAGGTCGGCTATGGGGAGTCGAAGCTGGTGCTGGGCAAGCACTCCGGCCGCCACGCGTTTTCCGAGAGGCTCAAGAATTTGGGCTTCAAGCTGGATGAGAAACGGCTGGGCAGCGCGTTTGAGCGGTTCAAGGTGTTGGCCGACAAGAAGAAGGAAGTTTTTGACGATGATTTAACCGCGCTGGTTGAGGATGAGCTCTCGGAGGTGAAGGACCGCTATACGCTGGAGTATCTGCATGTTTCCAGCGGCACCGGCGTTATCCCGACGGCCACGATCCGCTTAAAGGGCCCCAATGGGAAGATCCTGCAGGGGGCCGACAGCGGGGATGGCCCGGTGGATGCCTGCTACAACGCCATTGACCGGCTGCTTGGTTTCAAGGGCAAGCTGCAGGATTACGTCATCCAGTCGGTGACGTCGGGTAAGGATGCGCTTGGAGAGGTGACGGTGAAGCTCGGTCAGAACGGCAAGGTTGAACACGGCCGGGCCGCTTCCACCGATATTATCGAAGCGTCGTCGCGCGCGTATTTAAGCGCGATCAACCGATTATTGCACAAGAAGTGATGTTTTTCTCCCGAGCCCTCTCCCTGAGGAAGAGGATTCAGGCGAGGGAATTTTTCGGAAGTTTCAGCATTGGCTGAGCATTCTTGGAAGCTCGGGATATTGGGATGGCCTCTGGGTTACTCCCTGTCCCCCTTGATGCACGGCTGGGCGCTGAAAGCGGCCGGACTTCAAGGGGAATACAAGGAGTACCCGGTGGAGCTTTCGATGCTCGAGTTATGGCTCGGCGGCGTGGTCGGCATGGGGCTGGACGGGTTCAACGTCACCATGCCTTATAAAAACCAGGTATGGGATTGGCTCAAAAACAGGGCCAAGCAGGGACGGGTGGCGCCCGAGGCCGATGATATCGGCGCGGTGAACACGGTTGTCGTGAAGAACGGCAGCGTGACCGGCTACAACACGGATGGGGAAGGATTTCTTTCGGCGTTCCATGACGCCGGCCTGGATTTAAGCGGCTGGCGGGTGCTTCTGCTGGGTTCCGGCGGCGCGGCGCAAGCGATTGCCTATACGCTGGCGAAAAGAACAGTTGTCAGCCATCTGACGGTTTGGAACCGGCCGGGCGCTCTATTGGAACGGGCCGGGAACTTGGTCCGGTTGATTAACAGGGTGCGCCCGGCGGAAGAGTTCGCGGTTCTGTCGACCGACCTGGAGGCGTTGGCGGTGCAGGAATATCCGCTGGTTATCAACGCCACGCCGCTGGGGATGAAAGGCCATGTGGAGGTGCCGGACACTGTGCTCAAGAGTATTCATCAGGGCCAAGTGGTTTACGACATCGTTTACGAGCCCCGGGAAACCGGCCTGATCCGGTCCGCGAAGAAGGCCGGAGCGAGAGCGATCACCGGCGATGTGATGCTGGCCGGGCAGGGAGCGGCGGCTTTTGAGCTTTGGACGGGAAGGCAGTGGATGCAGCCGGTGATGCAGCAGGCGCTGAATGAACATTTCAGCCGCCATTAACTCCATGGTCTGGGCGTTCGGAACGCCCAACCATTTCCTCGCATCGCTGCGCGATGCCTCGGCGGTCATCGTCGGGCCATGGTTTTTGCCCGCGTGCGTTTTTGTTTTTGGCCTGCTGGTCGGCTCTTTCTTAAACGTCTGCATCTGGAGGCTGCCCGCGGAGGAACAGGTCGTGAAGGGCCGTTCCCATTGCAGGGGTTGCGGCCAGCTGATTGCCTGGTATGACAACGTCCCGGTGGTGTCGTTCACTCTGCTGGGCGGCCGGTGCCGCCGGTGCAAGGCGAAAATCTCTTGGGTTTATCCGGCCGTCGAGCTTGCGACCGGACTGTTCTTTCTTCTGGTTTTGAGCCGTTTCGGTTTGACGGCGCGGGGGGGCGTGTTCGGGGTCCTCATGGCGGCCCTCATCGTCTTGACGGTCATTGACATCAAGGAGATGATCCTGCCGGATGAGATCACTCTGCCGGGTTTGGCGTTGGGACTCCTCCTCTCTTTCGCCGTTCCGTCGCTGCACGGTGTCACCGGCAGATGGGAGGGGCTGCTGAACGGTTTCTGGGGTGTTTTAGCCGGCGGCGGGTTCCTTTGGCTGATCGGGACGGTCGGCTCCTGGGTTTTCAAAAAAGAGGCCATGGGGGGCGGGGACGTCAAGATGATGGCAATGGTCGGTGCGCTTATAGGCTGGCAGAAGGTTTTGCTGGTCAACCTGATCCTGGCGCCGATGGTTGGGTCGGTGATCGGAGTGGTGTTGAAATACAGGTTCGGCAGGGATCTGATCCCGTACGGCCCGTTTCTGTCGCTCGGCACCGTCACGGCGGTTTTTTACGGTGATGAGATTATTCGCTGGTATTTCTCTTTTATAGGTTTATAGAGGAGTCTGCATGCTCAGATATCTGACATCGGGTGAATCGCACGGCATCTGCTTGATTGCCGTGCTGGAAGGGATGCCGGCAGGCCTGAAGATCAAACCGGAGACGGTCAACGAGGATTTGAGGCGCCGGCAGCTGGGATACGGCCGCGGCGCCCGGATGACCTCGATTGAAGTGGACAAGGTGGAATTCCTCTCCGGCGTCCGCTTCGGAAAGACGATGGGGTCCCCCATCGCTTTGAAAGTCCCGAACAAAGACACCTCGATCGATAAAATGCCGGCCGTGACCCGGCCGCGTCCGGGCCACGCCGATTTGGGCGGGGCCCTGAAATACGGACATGAGGATATACGGAACATCCTCGAGCGTGCTTCGGCGAGGGAGACCGCGGTGCGGGTGGCGGTCGGCTCCGTCGCCAAGCAGCTCCTCAGGGAATTCAATGTTGGGATCTTCAGCCATGTCGTCCGGATGGGCGGCATTGACGCCAACGTGGAGAAACTGAACTTCGGCCAAATCCGCGCGAAGGCGGAGGTTTCTCCTCTGCGCTGCGCCGACCAGAAGGCCGAAGCGAAGATGATCCGGTTCATTGACAAGGCGAAGGCGGCCGGGGATACCGCCGGCGGCACGATTGAGATCGTGGCGCTGGATGTGCCGGTTGGTTTGGGTTCCCACGTGCAGTGGGACCGCAAGCTCGACGCCCGTCTGGCCGGGGCCCTCATGTCCATCCAGGCGATCAAGGCGGTGGAGGTAGGCGCCGGGACAAAAGTGTCGCAGATGTTCGGCTCCCAGCTTCATGACCAAATCTTTTACTCGAAGGGCAAGGGTTTTTACCGGAAGACGCACCGGGCTGGCGGCATCGAAGGGGGTATCTCCATCGGCGGGCCGGTGACGCTCAGGATCCACATGAAGCCTCTGTCCACGCTGCGCAAGCCGATGATGAGCGTGGACATTAAGACGAAGGAGCCGTTTGCCGCTACGGTGGAACGGTCCGATGTCAGCGCTGTCCCGGCTGCCGGCGTGGTCGGCGAGGCGGTTGTCGCGATTGAGTTGGCCAATGCTTTTATCGAGAAGTTTGGCGGCGACAGCGTGGCTGAGATGAAGAGAAATTTCAAAGGCTACCTGAAGCAGGTGGAACAGTTCTGAAAAATATTATTCTGGTCGGCTTTATGGGGACCGGCAAATCGGCAGCCGGCCGGCTTCTGGCGAAACAGCTGCACAGGCCGTTCCTGGATCTGGACGAGAAGATTGAAAAGGAAACGGGTCGCCCGATATCGGAGATCTTTGCCGAAGAGGGGGAATCCGGTTTCCGGGAGAAGGAAGCCGAAGCGGTCCGGGCGGCGGCGAAACTTGAAGCGCATGTCATTTCCGCCGGAGGGGGCGTGATGCTCAATGATGAGAACGTCGCCGTTTTGAAGAAATGCGGAGTCCTTGTTTGCCTGACGGCCAGGCCGGACGTGATTCTCCAGCGGACGTTGGCTACGCTGCCGTCGAGGCCCCTGCTGAGCGGTGAAAACCCGAAGGGGCGGATTGAAGAACTTTTAAAACTGCGCGAACCGTTTTACGCGCGCGCCGATATGGTGATCGACACGTCCGACCGCTCTGTTGAAGAGGTTGTTGAGGAGATCATCGAAAAGACAGGGGACAGGGAGAAAGAAAAGCAATGAAGAGAGAGATGAATTCCAAAGAGGCGCTCGTTCTCCTGAACCTGATTCCGGGGTTGGGCCCGGCCGGCATTTGCCGCCTGATGGATGCCTTCGGCAAGCCGGAGGATGTTTTCCGGGCGGGGCCCGTTGCTTTGAGGGCGGTGCTTGGCGCCCCGGCGCAGGAGCCGGTGGTCAACGGGATTCTCACCGCAGAGGGAGGACCGGCTCTTTTGGAAGAGCTTCGCCTGGCCAAGGAGGAGGGGGTCCGGATCGTGACGGTTTTCGACGCCGATTACCCGGGTCTTTTGCGGACTGCGCCGTATTCTCCCCCTGTCTTGTATGTGAAGGGAACGATTGTGCCGGAAGACGGCGCTGCGGTGGCATTGGTCGGTACCCGTTCGGCGACCCCTTACGGGCTCAGCGTCGCCAAGAGTTTTTCGCATGAGTTGACCCGCTGCGGGATCACGGTTGTTTCCGGTTTGGCGGAGGGGATTGACGCCGCCGGCCATGAGGCGGCGCTGCAGTCAGGAGGCAGGACGATCGCCGTTGTGGGGCACGGCCTGACGCATATCTATCCCGCGGTCCACAGGAAACTGGCCGAGAGGATCGCCGGTTCCGGCGCGCTGGTGTCGGAATTCCCGATGAAGATGCCGCCGCTCAAAACCAATTTTCCGAGGCGCAACCGAACCATCGCGGGGTTGAGTTTCGGCGTTGTCGTGGTCGAGGCTCCTCTTAAGAGCGGGGCCCTTATCACCGCGCGCGAGGCGCTCGACCTCAACAGGGAAGTGTTCGCCGTGCCGGGGCCGATCCAGTCGCCGCAGAGCCGCGGGTGCCACCGGCTTATCAAGGAGGGTGCGAAGCTTGCTGAAGATGTGCGGGATCTCCTGGAAGAACTGGCCCCGCGCCTGCGGGAGCGGCTCGATGAGTGGAAGCAAAGCCCCGCGGAGGAAGGGCCGGTCAACAGGCTGCCGCCCGAGTTTTTTCAGAAACTGACCGCGGAGGAGCAGGTCGTCTACGGGGCGGTTCCGGCCGGCAAGTCGATGATGGTCGACACGCTGGCCGGTGTTACCACAATGCCGCCGGCGAAGCTTCTCCCTTTATTGACGGGGCTCGAGTTAAAAGGTCTTATCGTCCAAAGGCCGGGACAAGGATTCTCAAGGGGTTAGGCGGGGTTGAACCATGAAGCTGACGGTCAACGGAGAAGAGATGGAGCTTGAGCAGGGGGCCACCGTGAAGGGGCTCTTGGAGAGTCTCAAGCTCACCCCGGAGCTGGTGGTCGTGGAACTGAACTTGAATATGTTGAAAAGGGACGAGCTTCCGAAAACGGTGCTCAAAGAGAACGACCAGGTGGAAGTGGTCCATTTCGTGGGCGGCGGTTCGTAAACAGGAGAGAGTTGAGCCGATAATCATGAAGAAGAAGACATCCGAAGAGAACGGCGAAACAACCCCGAAAGCGCCCGCTAAGGCGAAGGCTTCGGCGAAAAAGACAGCGGCTCCGCCCGCGGTAGAGCCTCCGGCCGCGCCGAAAACTTCCGTGAAAAAGAAAGAGGTTCCCGCCGCGGCGGAATCTTCCGTTAAACCGAAAGGTCCGGCGAAGAAGGGCGCGGCGCTGGTCATCGTCGAGTCGCCGACAAAGGCGAGGACGCTCGACCGGTTTCTCGGCAGCGCGTACAAAGTCATTGCCTCGCTCGGCCATGTGATGGATCTGCCGTCCAGCCAGTTCGGCGTCGATTTGGAGAACAACTTCACGCCGAAATACATCGTCATATTCAAAAAGAGAAAGATGGTCAAGGAGCTCAAGGAGACCGCTAAGAAATTTAAGGAGCTTTATCTTGCCACCGACCCTGACCGGGAAGGGGAGGCGATCTCAGCCCACCTGGCGACTGTTTTGGGGGCCGGCAAAAAAGTCTACCGGGCGGAGTTCCATGAGATCACTCCGGAAGCCATTAAGCACGCATTTGAAAATCCGCGCGAGATCAACACCCACAAGGTCGAAGCTCAGCAGGCGAGGCGCATCCTGGATCGTATCGTCGGCTACAGCCTCTCCCCTTTGCTGTGGAAGAAAGTCGGCACCGGGTTGAGCGCCGGCCGCGTCCAGTCGGTGGCGCTTAAGCTGATCGTGGATCGGGAACGGGAAATCCGGGCTTTCGTCCCGCAGGAGTATTGGGAGATTATCGTCACCCTGACCAAGCTCCGGCCTGAGGCGAAAGGGCCGGACAGCTTCACCGCTTCTCTGGAAACGGTCGATGGGAAAAAAGCAGAACTGAAGAAAGAAGGAATGGCGCTTCCTCTCGTCGAAGAGATGAAAAAAGCGGCTTTTATTGTTTCCAACGTCACGAAGAAGGGGACGCAGAGGCACCCGTCGCCGCCATTCACCACAAGCACCCTTCAGCAGGATGCGTTCAATAAAATCGGTTTCTCCGCCGGGCGGACGATGCGGGTCGCCCAGCAGCTTTATGAAGGGATTGATCTGGGGGCGGAGGGTCCGGTCGGTTTGATCACCTACATGCGGACCGACTCGGTCAATGTGGCCGCCGAAGCGCAGGCGCAGGCCAAAAGCTTCATCGAAAAGCGGTTTGGCAAAGAGTACCTGCCGGAGGCCCCGCGGAAGTATAAGTCGAAAAAAGGGGCCCAGGAGGCGCACGAAGCGATCCGGCCCAGCGGTATCGGCCGGACGCCGGAGATGATCAAAGGTTTCTTGACCCCGGAACAGCTTAAGCTTTACACGCTGATCTGGAACAGGTTCATCGCCAGCCAGATGGCCTCCGCGAAAATGGAGCTGACCAGCGTGGATATCGCCGCGGGCCGCTACGGGTTCCGGGCCTCCGGAACCCGGGTCCTGTTCCCAGGCTTTCTCCAGGTGATCCGCCCCGAAGAGGAGGCGGAGGAAAAAGCCCAGGAGAAGGAACGGGAGAAGTCAGGGGAAAAACCGGAGGAATCCTCCAAATCCGGGTCGCAGATCCTCCCTGAGCTGGAGAAAGGGGAAAAGCTCAAAGCTTTGAAAATAGACCCGAGCCAGCATTTCACCAAGCCTCCGGCCCGGTACACCGAAGCGTCACTTATCCGGACGATGGAAGAGCTCGGGATAGGCCGCCCTTCCACCTATGCGCCGACGATCATGGTTATTTCAAACCGGGGTTATGTGAACCGGCAAGGAAGGGCCCTCATCCCCGCGGAGCTTGGGGAGACCGTTACCGATTTGTTGTCTCAGCATTTCCCGAAAGTTTTGGATGTCCAGTTTACCGCCCGGATGGAAGAAGAGTTGGACCGGGTGGAAGAGGGATCCCAGCCGTGGGCTTCCTGCGTCAAGGAATTCTATGAGCCGTTTGCCGAAGCCTTGAAGGCGGCCGCCACGGAGATGCAGTCGGTGAAGAGGGACCCCGAGCCGACCGGCGAGATGTGTCCCCAGTGCGGCAAGGAGATCGTGATCAAATGGGGGAGGAACGGCAGGTTCATGAGCTGTTCAGCCTTTCCCGCTTGCCGTTACGCGAAGGCGATCCCGACCGGCGTCAAGTGTCCCGAGCCGGGTTGCGGCGGCGATCTTGTGCAGAGGCGTTCCCGGCGCGGGATCTTCTACGGGTGTTCCAATTATCCCAACTGCCGGCACATCGAGCGGACGCTTCCCGCCCAGGCGTCCGCCGAAGCGGTGCCGGCCCCCAAGGATGGGCCGGCCCCTGCGGAGGGGGAATCTGGAAATCCGTGAGTGATCCGGCTCCGGGAGCGGACCTTAGGCCGTGAGCGACGACCGGTATATAGAAAAGTTTCTCAATTATCTCAAGGTTGAGAAAGATGCCTCCGCCCACACCCTTCGTAATTACGCGAAAGACCTGGCTCTCTTAAAGGCGGTGCTCGGGGAAACCCCGTGGGAGAAAGCGGATCTCCTCGCCTTAAGGCAGTTTGTCGCCCAGCAGAGGACCCAAGGGCTTTCCAAAGTCACGGTGGCGCGGCGTGTGGCGACAATCCGTTCCTTTTTCCGTTTCCTCTGCCGGGACGGCTACATCGCCGCCAACCCGGCGCTGGCCCTTACCCGTCCCAAACTGGATAAGAAGCTCCCCGCGTTCCTCAGCGTTGAGGAGGCGTCGAGGCTCATGGAAACGCCCGAACGGGATTCGCCCGCCCATTTAAGAGACCGGGCGATCCTCGAAACTCTCTACTCGGCCGGTCTGCGCGTGAGTGAGCTGGTGGGCCTGAAGGTGAAGGATGTGGATCTGATCAGCCAGACGGTCCGCGTGGTCGGGAAGGGCAGGAAAGAGCGGATTGTGCCGATAGGTTCCTACAGCGCCAAGGCGATCCGCGATTACCAGAAGGCTTTGGGGCCGGAGGCCTCCGAACCGGAGAAGCCGGTTTTCCAAAATCGTTTCGGCGGGCGGCTTACCGACCGTTCCGTCCGCAGGATAGTGAACCAGTACGTCTCAATAGCGAGCATTCAGCAGAAGATTTCTCCCCACGCGCTGCGGCACACCTTTGCCACCCATCTTTTGGACAAGGGGGCCGACCTTCGGTCGGTGCAGGAGCTTTTGGGCCACAGCAATCTTGCCACGACGCAGGTTTATACCCATGTCACGACGGAGCGGTTGAAGCGGGTCTATGAGTCGGCGCACCCCAGAGCGAAATGAGGAAAGAAATGTCCTCGCAATGACATCCTTTTTTCTCTTCCTTTATCAACTCGGGCTGCTGCCGTTCGGGCTGGCCTACCTGCTACTGCGCTTGCTCCGCGGGCGGGGCGTGCCGGGCTGGCGCCAACGCCTGGGGATTTATTCTCCCGAGGTGAAAAAGGCGCTCGTCGCTCTCGACGGCCCGGTCTGGATCCACATGGTAAGCGTCGGCGAAGTGCTCGGCGGGGAACGCCTCATCCAGGAACTGCGCGCGCTGAAACCTGAGATGCCGTGGGTCATCACCACGACGACGTCGACCGGCCGGTCTGTCGCGGAAAAACTTGTCCGAGGGAATCATGACCAGTTGATTTATCTCCCCTGGGACCTCGGTTTCGCCGTCCGGCGGGCTGTGGAGGCGGTCCGGCCGTCCCTCTTTATCTGTTTTGAGACGGAGCTGTGGCCGGTTCTGTTCCACCGGCTCGCGGCGTCGGGGGTTCCGATCGCAGTTGTTAACGGCCGGATTTCCCCCAATGCGTATAAAAAATATCTCTGGGTTCGCCCTTTCATGGAGATTTTTCTCAAGCCGGTCCGGCTGTTCCTCGTGCAGAGCCCGCAGGATGCCAGGCGTTATGCCGGAGTGGGTGCTTCCAAGGACCGTGTTGTTGTAACCGGCAACATCAAATGGGATTTGAACCCGGAAGAGGCGTCCGGCGCCAACGGTCAGCCGGATCTCCGCGTTTTGTTGGGACTTGCCCCGCGTGATCTTTTATGGACGGCCGGCTCGACCCATTCGGGCGAAGAGGAGATCCTTTTCAAAACATACCAGCGGTTGAAGCCGGTCCATCCGGGTCTGCGGCTGCTCATCGCTCCCCGTCATCCTGAACGGGTGGCCGAAGTGGAGCGGATGGCCGCGGTCTTGGGGATCACGACGGTCAGGAAGTCCGGACTGGGGAGTGAAGGGCAGGAGACAGGGGGCAGGGAGCAGGGGGCGGGGGGCGAGGTTATCCTGCTCGATACTCTGGGTGAGTTGAAATCCTTCTATCAGGTAAGCGATTTGGTTTTTGTCGGCGGTTCGCTGGTCCCTCGGGGGGGGCACAACCTCGTTGAACCGGCCGCTTTCCGCAGGCCGATCCTCACCGGTCCGCATCTGCATAATTTCGCCAATATGGCTGAGCTTCTCGCGCAGGCCGGGGGGATCGCCGTCGTGAAATCTCCGGAAGAATTGGAGCGGCAGGTGAAAAACCTGGTCGAGAACCCGCGCCGGCGCCAGGAGCTGGGGGACCGGGCTTTCACGGTGATCGCCCAGAACAAGGGAGCCACCGCGAAGACAGCCCAACTTCTCCTTCGGCTGCGCTCAGGACAGGTGTCGAAGAGCCGCGGCGGAGATTCTCCGATGATCACGGGACTCCTTTCCGCCGGGGAGTCGGTTTACCGGACCGGCCTGAAGGTTGTAAATAAGGCGTACAAATCTCATTGGCTGAAGACCCACACTCTGCCCGCCCAGCTGGTCAGCGTTGGGAACCTGACCTGGGGAGGGACCGGCAAGACCCCGATGGTCCTCCATCTGGCCAAGGTTTTCAGCGGCATGGGCCGGCGCGTCGCTGTTCTGACGCGAGGATACGGCGGGGATGAAGAAAAACTTCTGAGCGGCCGGCTGGCTCCGATCCCGGTGCTGGTGAATCCCGACAGGATCGCTTCCGGGCAAAAAGCGGTTCGGGAATTCGGAGCCGACCTTGTGCTGCTGGACGACGGCTACCAGCAGTGGCGGCTCAAAAAAGATGTCGAGATCCTGATGGTCAACGCGGAGGCTCCGTTCGGCAACGGGCATCTGATCCCGCGGGGCACTCTGCGAGAGCCGTCCGCCGCCGCCGGCCGGGCCGACATCATCGTGATTAAGGCGGAAACCGGCTCTCTTGATCTGGCGCGGCAGGCGGAGGAACAGATACGCCTCCACAATAAAACGGCGCCGGTTTTTGTCGCGGTCTATAAACCGGTTTCTTTGTCAGCGTGGCCGCTGGGGGAGAAGGTCCCCCTTAAAGTTATAAAAAAGAGCACGATCTGTTCCCTCGCCGGAATCGCCAAGCCGGAGCAGTTCGAAACTGAGTTGAAACGGCTCGGCGCGGAGATCGCGCTTAGGTGCCGGGTCGGGGACCACCACCCGTATTCGGCCGGTGAGCTGATCCGGATTTTCAGCCGGTGCCGGCGCCATGGGATCAACCGGTTGGTGACCACCGCGAAAGACGCGGTCCGTTTCCCGGCTCTTTTGACGAAGACGCTTGGCGCCGATTTAAAAGGGATGGAGATATTGGTTTTGGAAGTGGATTTGGAGTTTGAACCTGATGAAAGCCAGCTTTTACACAGAATCAATTCTTTACTGGTTCGCTAGGGGGCTCAGCGCGGGGGCGCAGAGGCTTCCGGCCCGCTGGAACGTTGCTTTCGGGGCGGCAGCCGGGACCCTGATCTACCGCCTGTTGTCCCGTCGGCGGGCCGTCGCCCTGTCGAATCTCCGGGCTGCTTTCGGCGATTCCTACTCCCCGGAAGAGTACCAGCGGATATTAAAACAGCTCTTCCAAAATCTCGGGATGCAGCTGATGGAGGTGGCGGCGATCCCGGCGGTGGATAAGAGGTATATCGACAGGTGGGTGACGGTCGCCCCCGGAAGCCGTGAGCGGCTTGAAAGGGAACTGGCTAAAGGCAAGGGGGTCATCTTTCTCACGGGGCATTTCGGCAACTGGGAGTTGATCCCGATCACCGGGGTGATGCACGGGTTCCCGACGCTTGTTTTGGCGCGCGAGCAGGGCTGGCCGAAACTCAACCGGCTGCTGACCAGTTACCGGGAATCGAAGGGCTGCAAAATCATCACGAAAGGGTTCCCGGTCAGGGAGATAATACGCGGGCTTCACGAGGGAAAGATCGTCGGGATTGTCGCCGACCAGGACGCGGGACGCCACGGGGTGCTGGCTCCCTTTTTCGGCAGACTGGCCTCGACGGCGCAGGGGGCGATGGCTTTGAGCCTGAATTCCGGCGCTCCGGTACTGCCGGTTTTTATCGTCCGGGACAAAGGGCCGGCCCACACCATATCCATCGGAGAACCGATTGTTATCCCGCAGGCCGATTCTTCAGAGGAGCGGGTCCGGCTGGGTGTCGCCGAATTTCTTAAGGTCTTGGAGGGGACTATTCGCCGGACCCCGGGCCAGTGGCTGTGGCTGCACCGCAGGTGGAAAACCAGCCCGCAGCGGAGGGTTTTGATTTTCAGCGATGGGAAACCGGGCCACGTCAACCAATCAAAAGCTTTTGCCGAAAAAATTGAGCAGGCATGGGCGGTTAAAACGGCGGATGACAAACGGCTCAAGGGGATGTCCCCGGGGCCGTTGATCGGCGTTGAAACCCGCGCTATCGCTTACCGGAGCCGGTTCCACAGGTTTTTTTTGGCCGCGGCGGCCGGGTATGCTCCGAAAAAGTACCCGAAAGGGGATTTTTGGCTACGCGCCTGCTTGACGCCGGAGTCTTACCGGTCGATTTGTTCGCTGCACGCCGACATCGGGATTTCCTGCGGCGCGGCGACCGCGCCGGTGAACCTGCTGTGGTCCTGGGGGATCGGGGCGAAGGCGGCGCACATTACCCGCTCCGTCTGGCCTTCCTGGAGACGGTTCCATCTGTCGGTGATTCCCCGCCATGATCAACCTCCGGACGGAGACGTTTCCAATCTGCTTGTGATCGACGGGGCGCTTGCTCCCGGCGCGCCGGATGAATTGCAGAGAATCCTGCAGTGGCGCCGGAAGATCGGCTTAAGCAAACAGAAGCAGATTGGTTTCCTGCTCGGAGGGCCGGCCAAGGGGATGGCGCTCAACACCGAGGATGTTAAAAAGACGGTTGACGGGCTTATTTACGCGGCGAAACAACTGGACGCGGAGATTATCGTCACCACCTCCCGCAGAACTCCGCCGGAATTGGAGGAGCTGGTGGAGAAGTTCCTCGGCAAGGAGGACTGCTGCCGGCTCATCGTTTTGGTGAACCGTAATAACCCCGATAAACTGGAGTCAACCTCCGAGGCGGTCTCCTGCATCCTCCGGTTGGCGCAGGTTCTGGTTGTGTCGGGAGATTCGATCTCGATGGTGTCGGAAGCGATGGCTTCTTCCAAAGCGGTCGTCTCCTTCCTTCCGGTCAGGAGCGGTTGGGCCTGGGGGCCTCTCAAACATGAGCGGTTCCTGAAACAGCTCGATTCAAACGGCCGGCTTGTGCTGGCGGAACCGGCCGAGATGGGGCGGCGGATTGTCGCGGCGATGCATGTCAACGGGAAAAAAGAGCAGGGGCATGGAGCAGGGGGCACGGATCCTGTTGTGGAGAGGCTCGTGAAATGGCTCTAACGATCCTTCAACTCGTCCCAGCGCTCAGAGGGGGAGGCGTCGAGACCGGCACCGTGGATATGGCCCGGGAGCTGGTCAAGAAAGGCCACCGGGCCATCGTGATTTCCTCCGGCGGGCCGTTGGCCGAGAAAGTAGAGGAGGCCGGGGCGATCCATTACGCCCTTCCGATCCATAAAAAACTTCCCTGGACAATCCTTCCGATGGTCCAGAGAGTCGCGGAGGTGGTGGAATCCCACGGAGTGGATGTGATCCACGCCCGCTCCCGTGTTCCGGCGATCATCGGCTACTTCGCTTGGCGGCGTGTGGCGGCAAAAACCAGTTTCCGGCTCGGCGACCGGCAGAGTATCCCCTCTTTTATCACCACGGCGCACGGCTATTACGCCACCCATCCGTTCAGCAGAATAATGGGTTGGGGCAGGCTCGTGATCGCTATTTCCGAGAGGGTTGCCCGCCACATGATCGACAACTTCCGCGTGCCGGCCGAACGGATCCGGCTCATCCCGCGCGGTGTGGAGGTGAGCCGGTTCGTCTGGAAAGAGCCGCGCCGGGAGGCCCCGAGAGGGCAGTGGAACATCGGCATCATCGGGAGGATCACGCCGATCAAAGGGCACCGGGAACTTTTGCGGGCTTACAGCATCGTGGCGAAGAATTTCCCGAGAGCAAAACTTTGGATTATCGGCGAAGCCTCGGCGGATCACCAGGGATATCTCAAAGAGCTCCATACGATCGTGGAGCGGCTCGAACTGGCCGGCAAGGTGGAGTTCCCCGGACACGATCCGGACGTGGCGGGCCGCCTCGCCCAGATGGATCTGGTCGTGGTCCCCTCCGTCGGGCAGGAGGCGTTCGGCCGTGTGCTGATTGAGGCGGGCGCCTCCGGTGTTCCGGTGGTGGCCAGCACCGCCGGCGGCATGGGGGAGGTGATCGTCGACAAAAAAACAGGCCTGCTCGTCCCTCCCGGCGACCCGATGGCGCTGGCCTCGGCGATGACGGTCCTCTTAAAAGACAGGGCCCTGGCTCTGGAGCTTTCCCGCCAGGCCCGCAAGAGGGTTGAAACGGTTTTCCCGCTGGACCGGATGGTGGAGAGCACCCTTTTGGCCTACAAGGAGAGTTCCGAATCTTTGCGGATCCTCGCGATCAAGATAAGCGCGATCGGCGATATTGTTTTGGTGACCCCCTCTTTACGGGCGCTGCGTGAGAGGTTCCCCAAAGCGCACATGACACTGCTCGTCGGCAGGGAGGGCAGAGAACTGATGCACCGCTGCCCGTATATCAACGAGCTGATTGTTTTCGACAAGGCGAGGGACGGGACGGTCCCCGGCCTTCTCAAGCTCGGCAAAAAGTTTCGCCAAGCCCAGGTGGACATTGTGGTCGATTTCCAGAACAACCGGATGAGCCACTGGCTCGGCTGGCTCAGCCAAGCTCCCCAGCGGTACGGCTACGCCGGCCGCCGGTGGAGCCGGCTGCTGACCCACCGGGCACTGCACCCAAAAGTCTCGATGCCGCCGGTGGAGCATCAGTTCCAACTGTTGAAGCTGCTCGGCATAGAGGGGGCTTCCGTCCGGCTGGAGCTGTGGCCCGGCCCTCTCGATGAGGCGAAAGCAGGGGAACTCCTCGCCGGGTCGTGGGCCGCCGAAACACAGCATCTTGTGGTGCTCCATCCCGGCACCCACCCGAAATGGATTTCCAAAAGGTGGCCGGTGGAGCGCTACGCCCAGCTGATTGACCGGCTCGCCGAAAACGCGAACGCCCGCGCGGTGATCACCGGCTCTTCCGACGACCGGCCTTTGGCCGAGGAAATTTACAGGCTTTCCAACGTCAAGCCGATTCTTGCCGTCGGGATGACATCGCTCAACGAGCTGGCCGCCCTTATCAAGCAGGCCCGGGTTTTTGTCAGCGGGGATACCGCCCCGCTTCATCTGGCGGCCGCCGTCGAGACGCCGGTGGTGGCTCTGTTTGGCTCGACGGATCCGAACAGACATCTGCCACCGAGCCCCGCCGTGAGGCTGCTGAAGAAACAGCTGCCCTGCTCTCCCTGTTACCGGGGCACCTGCTACCGGAAAGGGTCCGGCTACATGGAGTGCATGAAATTAATCTCCGTCGAGGAAACGGCCGAGGCGGTTTCCAGCTTCTTGAAGGAGCCCCCTTCGAAGCTGGTCTTCTCATGAAGATACTCCTTCTGACGACCCACTTGGATATGGGAGGGATCCCGATCTACGTGGTCAACCTGGCCCTCGGGCTGAAAAAGCGGGGCCATGAGCCGATTGTTGTTTCTGAAGGAGGCCGGCTCGAGAAGCGGCTGACAACAGAGGGCATCCGCTCCGTCAAGGTGCCGTTCCGCACGTCAAGTGAACTGAACCCAAAACTTTGGTTCCAGGTTCTGCCGGCCCTTTTTTCCATCGTCCGGAAAGAGAAGCCGGATTTGATCCACGCCCATACGCGGGTGGCGCAGGTGATGGCGCTGGCCCTTTCGTCCATTACCCGGATTCCCTATGTCAGCACCTGCCACGGGTTGTATCGCTTCCGCGTGGGGAGGCGTTTTTTCCCCTGCTGGGGGAAGAAGGTGATCGCGATTTCCGAGGCGACGATGGATCTGCTCATTGAGCAGTACAAGCTCGTTCCTCCCCACCAGGCGGTCCTCGTTTGGAACGGCGTGGAGGTGGAGTTCTTCCTGGAGAAACCGTCCCATCAGGAGATGGATTCCTTCCGGCAGGTCAATGGTTTGACCGGTTCTCCTGTCATCGGGGCGATCGCCCGATTGAGTCCGGTCAAAGGGTTTCACCTGCTTCTTCAGGCGGTGCCGGATCTGCTGAAAGAGTTCCCGAACCTCCAGGTCCTTCTGGTCGGGGAGGGCCCGGCGAAAGAGAGCCTCATCCGCCAGGCGTACGAATTGAAAATTGAAGAGCATGTCGTCATCGTTCACCCGATGGATGACATACGGGTCCCCCTGTCTCTGATGGATGTGGCTGTTACCCCGTCGCTGCAGGAAGGGTTCGGCTTGGCTATTGTTGAGGCGATGGCGGCCGGCGTCGCTGTTGTCGCCACCGATTCCGGCGGCCCGAAAGAGATCATCGAGCATGAAAAGAGCGGCCTTCTGATTCCTCCGAATGATGCGGGCCTGCTGGGCCGGGCGGTCCGCTCCCTTCTGAAAAATCCGGAGCTGCGCGAGCGGATTGCCGAGGCCGGCCGCCAGCGGGCGGTGAAACGCTTCAATATGGAACGTGTGGTGCAGGAGGTGGAGGCGGTCTACACGCTTTCCATGAAGAGCTGATGAAGAAGGCCAGGGAACGGATCCTGATCGTCTCGGTCAATTGGCTGGGGGATTTGATCTTCATGACTCCGGCGATCCGGGCGATTCGCCGGGCCTACCCGGACAGCCATATCGCCTGCCTTGTTCCCAGGTCCGGGCTGGACCTCTTGAGCGCCAACCCGCACCTGGATGAAGTGGTCCCTTTCGAGGAGTCGAGGGGGGCCGCCGGTTTCTTCCGATGGCTTGGCCTCATCGGCCGACTTAAATCAAAACGGTTCGACACCGCCTACCTGTTCCACCGCTCTTTCACCCGGGCGCTCATCGTTGCGATGGCCGGCATTCCGGACCGGATCGGGCCCGGCACCCGGAAGCAGTCCCGGCTTTTGACGCAGTCGGTCACGATGCCCTCCAAAGATTCGGTGCATAAGGCGGCCTGGTATCTGAAGATCCTCGAGGCGGACGAGATATTCCCGGACGGCCCGCAGTACGATTTGGCCCTGCTCGACGAGGATGAGACCGCGGCGGACAGGATGCTTGCCGGGCTGGGCCTGCGCCCCGGCGAGAAATTCGTCGCGATCCATCCGGGGGCCAACTGGAAACCGAAGCGGTGGCCCGCCGAAAACTTCGCCCGGCTTGCCGACTTGCTCCGCGAGAAGCGGGGAATCCGCGCGGTCTTTGTCGGAGGCCCCGGCGACGTGGATCTTGTCCGGGAGATCCGCGCCTTCATGAAGAGCGAACCGGCCGTGGCGACTGGCAAGACCTCGCTGAGGGAATCCGCGGCGCTGGTAAAGAGGGCCGCGGCGCTCGTGTCGAACGATTCCGGGCCTCTGCACATCGGGGCCGCGGTCGGGACCGCGGTGATCGGGCTGTTCGGGCCGACCGACCCTGCGCTTTCCGGGCCTCCGTCCGGCACGAAAGGGGTTTTGATCTGCGGGCTCGGCTCAATGCAAAACATCAAAGTGGAACAGGTATTGGCCGCAGTGGAGATATTTTTATGAAAATACTGATCATCAGTCTTAGCAACCTGGGCGACGCGATCCTGACCACCCCGGCAATCCAGGGTTTAAGGGAGGCATACCCTGGCGCCGAGTTCCATGTGCTGGCTGGCCCGAAGACGCGAGATCTTTTCTCCGGCGACCCGGGATTCCACAAAGTCTGGATATGGGAGAAGAAAGCGTCGCTTTTCGCCCAGATCGGGCTGGTCCTTCAATTGATGAGGTCCGGCTACAAGCTGGTGGTCGATTTCAAGAACACGCTGATCCCTGTCTTTCTTTTCGGCGCGAAGCGGACGCCGTTCGTTCGCCGGTTCCCTCCGGGCGTGGTTCACCGGGCGGACCAGCACCTGTCGTTGCTTTCTTCGGTCGGTGTGCAGCCCCCGAAAAATGTGCCGAGACTCCCTTACGGGCCGGAGGAGGAGCTGAAGGTCCAGGGGTGGTTGAACTCCGCCGGCGCGGCGCCGGCCGGCGGTTACGCCGCGATCGTTCCAGGCGCCAAGAGTCACCTGAAGCGCTGGGCTCCGGAAAAGTTCGCGTTTGTCGCCGATGAACTTTCCGCCGGGCGGAATATGGGGATTTTTTTGATCGGCGGGGCGGAGGACAAGCCGGAAGCGGAGGCGGTTCAACGGGCGATGAAGCACCGGGCAGTAAATCTTTGCGGGGTGACTTCCATCCGTGAACTGGCCGCCCTCTTTGCTAAGATAAGCGTCGTGATCACCAACGACACCGCCAACCTGCACGTGGCCCAGCTGATGGGGACGCCGACGGTGGCGGTCTTCGGGCCGACCGATGAGAAAAAGTACGGACCGCGGAATTCAAATTCCACGGTGGTGCGCAGGCGGTTGGTCTGCGCGCCGTGCGAAAAGGCGCTCTGCGCGTATGATCATGAATGCATGAAGTGGGTTGGGCCGGAGGAAGTCTATTCCTCCGCCGTGAAGGTGTTAAATGGTTGAGATCGTCATTGCGAGGAGTGGAACGACGAAGCAATCTCATCTTGAAGCGCGCCGGTTCGGGTGTAAGGTTCTTTTTGTGGAAGGTGGCGGCAGGTAATGTCTAATAGGATCCTCATCATACGGACCGACAGGATCGGGGATGTGGTTCTCTCCACGCCGGTGATCCGGACGCTGAGGAGAACTTATCCCGATGCGTACATCGGCATGATGGTGCGCCCCGAGAACCGGGAGCTTGTCGACGGGAACCCGGACCTGAACGAGGTGGTCCTGTACGACAAAGAGGGGGAGCATAAGAGCTGGCTTGCCACGCTCCGGTTCGCGTTCCAGCTTAAAACCAAGCGGTACGATACCGCCGTCATCCTCCATTCCACGAACCGGGCGATACTCGTGAGCTTTTTTGCCGGCATCAAGCGGCGGATCGGCTACGCGCGGCGCCTGCCGTGGCTGCTGACCGACCCGGTGCCGTACGTGAAGAAAGAGGGCCAGCGGCATGAGCTGGATTACAACCTCGACCTGTTAAAGCCTATTGGGATCCGGTCCGCCGTGAGGGACCTTTTTATCCCGACGGCTCCGGCGCAGCAGAAGAAGGTGGAGAATTTTCTTTTCCACGAGGGGATCGGCAACAACCCCTACATCGTGATCCATCCGGGGGCAAGCTGTCCCTCGAAGAGATGGCCGTTTGCCCGGTTTGCGGCGCTTGCCGACCGGTTGATTCACCATTACGGGATCGAGGTAGTGGTAATCGCCGGGCCGGGAGATAAAAAGACCGGGGAGGAGATGGTCCGGAGCATGGCCTACCGGCCGGCGCAAGCGTTGGGAATTTTTTCGCTCGGCGAGACAGCTTGCCTGCTGAAGGGAGCGAAATGTCTTATTTCCAACGACAGCGGGCCGGTTCATATCGCTTCGGCGGTCGGCGCGCCGGTGGCGGCGATTTTCGGGCGCTGGGGCGGCGGATTGTCCCCCACGCGCTGGGGTCCGACCGGCCCGAACAGCCGCATCCTTCATAAAGATATCGGGTGCCGGCCTTGCCTCGCCCATGCGTGCACGATTGGGTTTGCCTGTCTGGGAGCAATTACCGTGGATGAGGCGGAGGCGGCGGTCCAGCAGCTTGCCGGGTTGGTGAGGAAGAAGGACGAGGTCACGATTGAGATTGTCAGCTGAAGCGGCCTGTCCTGAGCCGTCCGTTCATCCTTCGACAAGCTCAGGACGAACGGACGAGTCGAAGGGCTCAGGACGAACGGTATTCCTTCATCTCTTCCTGATTTTTCTTGTTCTCGTTGTAACACTGTCCGGATGCGCGAGGGCGACCATCGGCAGGAGGAAGCCTTTGCCGGAATCTCCGGAGGTCCCTTCTGCCGCCGTTACCGCTTCCGCCGAGAGCATCCCCGCCGCCTCCCCCGCGGCTAAACCTGTGTCCCGGCTGAAAGAGGGGCGGGGGCCTGTCATTCCGGCCCTTAAAGAGTATCCGGTCGGGGAAGAGCTGGAATACCAGATCTCCTGGCTCGGGGTTCCCGTCGGGCTGGTGACGATCACGGTCAGTGAAACGGCCGACGCGGATGGTCTGCTGAAGGGTTTGAAGAAACTCTCTTGCGTGGGGCGCTCCAATAAGTATCTGGAGACGTTCTATCCGGTTTTGATCCAGCTGACCAGCTATGTGGACCCGCAGACCGGCTCCCCGAGGCGGTTCGAGGCGTCGGTGAAGCGGCGCAAGCGGAAGCACGAAAGCTCCATCACGTTTGATCCGGTCCAAAAAACGGCATTCCACAAACTGCCGAAGAAGAAATCAACCACCGTTCCTGTTTCAGAAAAGACGCAGGATGGGATAAGCCTCCTTTATTACTCCCGGACTCTGCCGTTTCGCGTGGGGCAGGAGGTCCCTCTGGAGGTGACGGCCGACGGCAAGAATTGGCACATGACCGGCCGCATCCTTCGCGCCGGCACAGTGGATCTTCGCGGACTTCAGGTCTGGCAGGCGTTTGAAGGGCAGCTGCAGCTGGCCTACCCGGTCCCCTTTTTCGAAGGGGCGAAGGCTTTCGTCTGGTTCAGCGCCGATGAACAGAGAATTCCCTTGTTGGCGAAGATCAAGTCGGCGATCGGGCCGGTCAGCGTGGTCTTAACGCGCCGCGGGTCTTCCTCCTCATCGAATCTTTGATTTTCCGGGCTGTTCTCAGTATAATAACAATGATCTTCAGGATAAAATCCAGCAAGGCGCCGGGGAAACGTGCCTTGCTTTTGTTGTCTCTGGGATAAAAAAGAAATGAACGGAAAAAATACCTTATGGCGGCCTGAATTCGAGAAAGACAGCTGCGGCGTCGGCTTCATCGCCGATGTCTCCGGCAAACCCAGCCATCGTGTGTTAAGGATGGGGATCCAGGGGGTTTGCTGCGTGACCCACCGGGGGGCTGTCTCCGCCGACGCGAAGACCGGTGACGGCGCCGGTGTTTTGACCCAGATACCCCGCAAGCTGTTTGCCCGGGAGATGGGCAAGCTGGGGCACCCGAAAGCGAATGTTCAAGAGCTGGCGGTAGGGGTCTTCTTCCTGCCGCAGGACCCAAGCACCCGCAGTGCCGCCAAGGGGATCGTCGACCGGATTGTCCGGGAGCAGGGGCTTGTCTATTACGGCTGGCGCGAGGTGCCGGTCAACCCGGATGTTTTGGGCGACAAGGCGCTGGCCACGATGCCGGCGATCCAACACCTGCTGGTTGGCAAGCCGCCGAAAGGACAGCCGGGGGAGGATTATGAGCGCCTCCTTTACTACACCCGCCGGCAGATCGAGTTCGCTTTCGAGCGGGCCCGGCTCTCCGACTGCTACATCCCCTCTTTTTCCTCGAAGACGATTGTCTACAAGGGACTCTTTGTGGCGACGCAGCTTTCGAGTTTCTACGAGGACCTGGCCGACGCCTCCTTTGAGACGGCGATTGCGTTGTTCCATCAGCGGTATTCGACGAACACGTTTCCGACCTGGCCGCTGGCCCAACCGTTCCGCCACATCGGCCACAACGGGGAGATCAACACTCTTCTCGGCAACCAGAACTGGATGCGGGCCCGCGAGCCGGAATTGAAATCGCCGATTTGGGGCGACAGGATCAAGGAGATCGTCCCGGTTATTCAGAAGGGGGGTTCCGACTCGGCGATGCTCGACAACGTGCTGGAGCTTCTGACCGCCTCCGGTTACGGGATCCTCCATTCGATGGCGACGCTAGTTCCGGAAGCCTGGCAGAACATGCCTGGCATGGACCAGAAGGACAAATCCTTTTTCGAGTACCAGGCTTGCATCTCCGAGCCGTGGGACGGTCCGGCGGCGCTTGCCTTCACCGACGGCATCGTTGTCGGCGCGACCCTCGATAGGAACGGTTTAAGGCCTTCCCGCTACAAGGTGACCCGCGACGGTTTGGTGATTCTCGGCTCCGAGGTCGGCATCGTGGACCTGGACGATGCGCAGGTAATCGAGTCGGGCCGGCTCGGTCCCGGCAAGATGATCGCCGTGGACACCGCCCGGAAAAGGATATTAAGGGACCATGACATCAAGCATGAGCTGGCCAGCCGGCATCCGTACGCCGCCTGGCTGCATGAGCATATGGTGCGCCCCGGTCTGATGAAGCTCAATGAAGGCAAGCCGGCCGTGAGCTACGACGGCAAGGATGAGGATCTTCAGAAGAAGATCAAATCGTTCGGCCTCAACCAGGAGGACCTCCAGTTCATCGTCAAGGCGATGGCCGAAACCGGCAAAGAGCCGGTTGGCTCGATGGGGGACGACGCGCCTCTGGCGATCCTCTCGACCAAGCCCAGGATCATCCCCACCTATTTCAAACAGCTGTTCGCCCAGGTGACCAACCCGCCGATCGACCCTCTACGGGAGAGGCTTGTCATGTCGCTCAATACCGGCCTCGGCGCTCGCGGCTCAATGCTGGAGGAAACTCCAGAACACGCGAAGTGGATCAAGTTCAACTCGCCGGTTTTGACCGAGCCGGAAATGGCCTGGCTCGAGAACTTTAATGACCCGAATTTTAAAATATTCTGCCTGCCGGCCCTCTTTTCAGCCGCCGAGGGCCCGCAGGGCCTCGAGAAGGGGATCCGCCGTCTCTGCGATTTGGCCGCCGCCGCGGTGGACGCGGGCAGTTCGATTCTGATCCTTTCCGATAAAGGGGTGGACGCCAAGCACGCGGCGATCCCGATGGGGATGGCGGCAGGGGCGGTGCACCATTCCCTTATCCGGCAGGGCAAGAGGCTCAAGGCTTCCCTCATTTGCGAAACGGGCCAGGTTTGGGACGTGCACCATTACGCGTTTCTGATCGGCTACGGGGCCGCGATGGTCTATCCTTACGCCGCCTACGAGACGATTGCCTGGTGTCACGCGACGGGCAAGATTAAGGATGTCACGCTGGACCAGGCCTGGGCCAACTATAAGAAGTCGGTCGAGGACGGGATTCTCAAGATCATGTCCAAGATGGGGATCTCCCTCGTGGCCAGCTACCGGGGCGCGCAGATATTCGAGGCGATCGGTCTGAGCAACGAAGTGATCGATACATGTTTTACCGGGACCGTTTCCCGGATCGGGGGGATCGGTTTCGCGCATGTGGCGAAGGATATGCTGGAGTTTCACTCCTCCGCGTACGGGGCCAACGGCAATTCCCAGCTTGATCCCGGCGGGTTTTACCGGTTCCGGCGTGACGGGGAGCAGCACGCGTTCAGTCCCGCTGTTATGGATGCCCTGCATGAGAGTGTCCACTCGGGGTTGATGGAGGATTACGCGAAATACGCCCGGTTGGTGAATGAAAGGGAGCCAATTTCTCTGCGGGACCTGCTGGAGTTTAAGTCGGACCGAAAGCCGATTCCGGTAGACCAGGTGGAGCCGGCGGATGCCATCCGCAAGCGGTTCTGCACCGCCGGCATGTCGTACGGGGCCCTTTCTAAGGAAACCCATGAATGTTTGGCGATCGCGATGAACCGGATCGGCGGGAAGTCCAACTCCGGCGAGGGGGGCGAGGACCCGGCCCGTTTGAAGCCGTATCCGAACGGGGATTCCGCCTGCAGTGCGATCAAGCAGGTGGCTTCCGGCCGGTTCGGCGTGACGCCGGAATACCTGGCTTCGGCCAAAGAGCTTGAGATCAAAATGGCGCAGGGCTCCAAACCGGGAGAGGGGGGCCAGCTGCCGGGGCATAAGGTATCCGAGGATATTGCCCGGGTGCGCCATTCCGTGCCGGGCGTGACCTTGATTTCGCCCCCGCCCCACCACGACATCTACTCGATCGAGGACCTGGCCCAGCTGATCTATGACTTAAAGATGTCCAACGCGAAAGCGAAGGTCTGCGTCAAGCTGGTTTCCGAGGCCGGCGTCGGCACAATCGCCGCGGGCGTGGCGAAAGGATATGCCGACGTGGTCCATATCGCCGGCCACGACGGAGGGACCGGGGCGAGCCCGATCTCTTCGATTAAGAACGCGGGCGGCCCGTGGGAGCTGGGCGTGGCCGAGGCGCAGCAGGTGCTCGTGATGAACGACCTGCGCAAAAGGATCGTCGTCCGGACCGACGGCGGGTTAAAGACCGGCCGGGACATCGTGATGGCGGCGCTTTTTGGGGCGGAGGAGTACAACTTCGGCACTGCGGCGCTGGTTGCCGCCGGCTGCTGCATGGTGCGCCAGTGCCACCTGAACACCTGCCCGGTCGGCGTGGC
>CAYJVR010000003.1:0-154668 GCA_964373715.1 uncultured Planctomycetia bacterium
TCCACGAAACCCGGCAGGGTCAGACCAACCCGATTGAGTTCTTCACTCTGAGCTCTGACCCCGCTCATGGCAATCAGGCCGATTTTCATGCTATTAGACTTTCACACATTTTGTGATATCTCATTCGCTCTTACGAATCTCGCGGCCCTTGGCGGCCTCTCCATGCAGGACGGTCAGCGTGCTGCTTAGTTTTGCGATGAGTTTTCCGGCCTCGTCCTTTACCTCGCACTCGGCCAAACCCATCGTTTTGCCCCGGTAGACCACCCAGGCCGTAGCCGTCAGCAGGGATTTCCAAACCGGCCGCAGGTAATTGCACTTGAGCTCGATCGTCGTGTAGCTGTCGCCTTCCTCGCACGTGGTGACGAATGCCGTGCCCATCGCCGCGTCGGCCAGATCGCAGATGACGCCGCCGTGGAGCGAGCCGGCAGGGTTGGCGTGGCGCCCGTCCACCGGCATCTGCATCGTCACGCGCCCCTCCTCGACCAGCGTGATCCGCATATCGAAGAGTTTGGCGATCGGCGGAGGCGGGGCTTCCCCGCGCTGTACCGCGCGGACGTATTCAATCAGCTTGGCCATGATTCCGGGGTTAGCGGTTTCTTTCTAGGACTTTTTTCAGTGTGGCCAAATCCTGCTTCACCATCTTCAGGTCCCGCGCGTGGTCTTTAGCCGTCATGCCGGGGCTTTGGAACAGCGTGAAGAGGACTTTGCTCCCCTGCCCGTTCCGGATCACCCGCATCGGCACGAAGACCTCGATCCCGGGGGCCGGGATCACGACGTGGTCCACCACGCCGAGCCGGTTCTTTTTCTCTACCTGGATAATCATTGGCCCCTGCGGCGTCCGGGCGACCCAGTCGCGGCCATTTTTCTTGATCGCTTGGCAGAAGGTGGTGGCCCATTTCGGCAGGTTTTTCAGGTTGGAGACGAAGCGGTATACCTGGTGGTGGTCTCTGGCGATTGCAATATGGAGGGTTTTCGAAGGCATCAGGTGCATGGGATTATTTTAACACAGCCGCTATCGGAGAAAGTGTCGCGGTTTGACGGAGAGCCGTTGGGGCAGGATTAGGCGAGCTGATCGAGCCAGGAAGCGACCCTTTGAAGGGTCAGGCCGAGACGTTCCAGCCGGGCCTCAAGCAGGTTGGGGTCGTTGAGGCCGGCGAGGTTGGATAAGAGCTGAGCGAGAAGGAGTTCAAGCTTCGCCGGTGGCCCCTGCCCGTTGGTTCCTGACCGGAAACGCCGCCTGGGAGTGGGATTCCAACGTGCTCTTGGAGCCCGAGGAGAAGGCGCTGGCCGCCTCGGGGGATCGCAACGCCGACCGCTTCTCTCTGAATCTCCAGTTGGGTTACCGGCTCCTGCGGGAAAGGGACCGAGCGGTGGATTTGGCCTACACCTCACGCCACAGCTTCCACGACGACGGGCTCGATAACCTGAACTTCCTCTCGGAGGAGCTGACCCTGGCCGCCCGGCAAAGGGCGGGGTCCTTGGCGGGTCAGCCCTTGTGGTTCACCGGCCGCTACGATCTCTCGGTCGGGTTCCTCGATGAGGATCTCTTCTCCTGGTCGAACCATTTCAGCGTCGGGGCGGACGCCCGTCTAACTTCCCAGACCCGCACCGCGCTCACGGGGCACTGTTCCTTGACCAACTTTGGGCCCGACGGGTCGAATCCTCCGCAGACCTCCCGCGACGGGATCTATTCCAGCGTCGAGCTGGCGCAGTACCTTTATTCTCCGGATTTTCGCTCGTACGTCTACGTGGCGCAGACCTACACGGATGCCCGAACAACAGGTGGGAATTTTGAAAGGCGCGGCACCACGACACGGGTAGGGGCGCATCTGCCTTTGGCGCTCCGGATCGAGGCGGATGCCTCTGTTGGATTCGACTGGGGCCGCTACCCACGTTTCTCATCTCTTTCCAGTCTGGACATGGCCCGCCGTCGAGACACCGACTGGGACCTCTACGTGGCCTTCAGTCAGCTGTCCGATCACCCCGCGGCTGTGGGGACGCCTCTTTTACCGGTTTGTCGACGCCAAAAACCGGAACAACTTCTTTGAGTACGAGCGGCACGTCACCGGCGTGCAGGTTCTGTTCTGAAAAGATCGTTAGTGGAATAAAAAAGTTCCACCTGAAGGGAAAGGATCGTGTATACTTTGAGCAAAATCCAATGCTGAAGCTCAAGTTCCCTCTCTCGCTGGTGTTGTTGGCAGTCTGGTTGGTTCTGGTAGCCCCGTCAGCCCCCTTACAGGCCGACCCTCCCCCTGCTGCGCCCGAATACGACGAGCCGGATCCCGATGCGCCGCCGTCCTTCGATTTCGATATCGTGCTGCAGGATGACAGCAACCCGGGCAGTATCATCCTATTGAACTCGTTCACCGGTGATTACATTTTCTGCCCCGGGCCCGGGGAAGGGAATGCCGGGTTGCCCCAGGATGAGCCGGCGCCCAATGGGGCCAGGCCAAACGTGGGCATGGATGGCGGGACATCGGAGGCCTCTCGCAGTCCTTCAGGAAGTTTGTCTCTGACCGACCACCCGACCGGTCAGGCTCCCGATGCTTTCCAGGAAGGGGGATCGTCGCCGCAGGAGAAGGCCGGCAAGGCTGCGGATGACTACATGGAACAGAAGGGTGTTGACCCCAGCTCGGCCGCTGGGCAAGTCGTCAAGCCGTACGTGGTCGGCACGACGGTTGTCGACGATCAGTGGGGTGCCCAGCGCTACGGGTACGATCCTGCCGGCCGGATGATCCGGGTGGTGGATCCTACCGGGAATGCCGCGTATCGGTACCAGTACGACGCGCGGGAGAACCGGACCCGGGTGATCGATGACTCCGGCGGAACAACCCGCTACGAGTACGACTCCGCCGGCCGGCTGATCCGCTCCACCGACCCTGCCGGCCGCACCACCACCTTCCGGTACGAGCCGAATCCGCAGGGGACTCGAATCTTTGCCGCCAATCCGGCGGGGCAGACGACCCGATTCCAGTATGATGTCGCCGGCCGTGTCACCCGTGTGACAGACCCCGCGGGCCAGACCACCCGCTTCCAGTACGACGCCCGGGACAACCGGGTTTCCGTGACCGACCCGGCCGGCAACACCACCCGCTTCGACTATGACGCCGCAGGGCGAGCCACCCAGCGCACCTACTTGGATGACGACGGAAAACCCTCCGCAACCGTGAGCTTCGATCCCAGCAGCGGGCGCATCGATACGATCAGCCTTTTCGACCTTGGCGACTCCACTCGCACCACCACCGATATGGATGGCGGCACCACCCGCTTCTCGTACGACGCCGCAGGGCGCACCATACAACTCGATCAGATACTCCAGCAGCTTCAGAATCCACCCTCCGAGCAGGGTTACCTTGACGCCATCGACCAGGGGATGGAGATTTTGTACGGCGGCATGCGGCCCCTGCCATCCGGTTCCGACTCTCAGCCAGGAGCAACCGATCTGCCACCGATCGGTGGGCCAGTAGGACCGCTGGTCGTACCGCAACCTGGCCCTTCACCGTTGGATGAGGTGATCGAGCAGCTGCAGAACCCGCCTTCTGCCGAAGATTATGAGAAGGCCATCGACGAGGGGATGGAGATCCTCTACGGCGAGCTGATCCCCCTGCCGACCCCCGGCTCACCGGAGGGAGAATCCACTCCCTATGTTCCTGCCACTGGGGGAGGTGACGGCTCGGGCGGAGGAGCTGGCGGCGGGGATGGCAGCGGCGGAGGCAAGGGGGATCAGAAAGAGGACTCCATGGAGCAGCGCCTCCAAGAGGCGATTGACGCGCTTCAACAGGGAGGTTCATCCGGCGACCTGGGGGGAGCCATCGATCAAGGAATGGAGACCCTCTACGGCGGGCTGATCCCGCTGCCCACACCCGGTCAGGGCGCGTTCACCCCAGGGCCGGACGTCCACTTCCAGCCGACCGGACCGCTTCCCCCCACCGGCCACGAGCCGGCGCACCTCCAGCAAAGGCCAGCCGGACCGCGGGAGATTCAGACTGAAATCATCCAAATGGATCTGACCGGCTCCTCCCCCCAGATCGGCCCAGTTCGAGTCCAGACCTCTGGCCCCACCCAGAACTTCACCCACCGGAGTGCGGGCCTGGTGAACGTTCCAGGGCAGGCGGGTTGGCCGATGCCTTTCGATGTCCCGATGGGCGGAGCAGGAGGGAAGGGAGGCGCGGGTGATGACGGAGGCGAAGGGGCTGACGAAGGCGGAGGGGAAGGAACCGGCGGCCCGCATGGAGGCGGGTTTGTGTCTGAGGGAGGCCGCATCTTCTGGAACAATCCCAATACTGGTCCGATTGAGATTCCCCCGCCTGTCCCCATAGGAATAGGAAGCGCCGGTAGCGGTGGCACAGGCGGAGCTGGCGATGCAGGAGGCGACGGGACTGACGAAGGCGGAGGTGCGGCTGAAGAACCGCTGCTGTGGAGTGAACCGTATTATGAAGGCGACCCCCCGGCCATGGACGACCCCCCAATCCCATGGCCGATCCCAGAGCCAGCCAGCCAGGGGCCCGATGAACCGGACGCAGAAGGCGGAGCGGGAGCGGATGGAGGTGCAGGCACTGACGGTGGAGAAGGAGCCGGCGGCGGGGACATCCAGAGGGTTCTAGAGGGCCGGGCGAGGGAACTCGGCGAACTGGAAGAGATGATAAAAGAGTTCCTGGATGCGTGGAATTCTGGGCCAATCGAAGGCTTGACGGGTTTGGGTGGAGGCACAGGTCAAAACGGAGACGAGCCACCCATTTACAGCAATCTGATTCCCTTGCCGACGCCTAACGAACCGGAAGCGCCCGGCGGCGCTGGCATGGATGGGGGCGAAGGCGGGGATGGAAGTGCAGGGGCCAAGGGGTATCCGGAGGGGTTTGAAGATGAGGAGCCGTTTGGCGACGATGAGACCGTCTACGTCGCAGATTTCTACGGGCGCCCCCGCCCCAGCGACGCAGGAATGGACGGCGGCGAGGGCGGAGCCGGAGATGCAGGAGGCGAAGGGGCTGACGAGGGCGGAGGGGAAACTCCGCCAGGAGGCGCGGGTGATGACGGAGGCGAAGGGACAAACGCTGGCGGTGGCTCACGGAAATCCCCGCCGCTAGAGGATAAATTTTACTCCGGAGCGGACGGAGAGGTCATGAACCTGATCTACGGAGATGATCACGTGGACCCCTACTTCCCCGATGAACCGATCCCATTCGATGATCCGCTGGGCGGAGCGGGAGATGCGGGAGGCGATGGGGCTGACGAAGGCGGCGGGTCGACGGAACCTCCGCCCGACTCCAATCAATGGTGGCTGTTTAAATGGTTTGATTTCATCAACCCATTTAGCTGGTTCGATTCCAAAACATCGGAGGAGAAGGAGAGTGTGATTGACAAGGCGAAAGAACTTGATCAGGAAACTGGTAAGACTGGTAAGAAGGGCCAAACAGGAGCGGGAACGATCCCCATCGAAATGATCCAGATGGACCTGACCGGCTCCTCCTCTCCGCTCGGCCCCGTGCGGGTCCGGCCCTCCGGCCCCACTCAGAACTTCACCCACAAGGACGCGCCGGAAGGCCCCTACATTCAGGTTGATACGGAGCCCCCCGTTATTCCGCAGCCCTATTCCAGGCCGGAGCCGTTCACACCCAACTCGGATCTGAATCCCGGTGCAGATGATACACTGCTCCTCTTCAGCCGGGATCTCCAGGTGGATCAATTCCTGGGCAGCGCGCTGCAGATGCCTCTGCCCCCCACCGGCGAGGAGTTTGCCGCCGGGGGGACTCTGCCCGACGGCTCCGCGGAGGCGGGGACTCAGTTGGCCCGCCTCGACCCTCAGCTGGATACCTCCGGCACCCTGGACGGATTGGCCTCCGGCGCCGGTTCCGGCGCGTCGCTGCCGGGCGGGACTTCACCGGGTACTGCCGCGCCTGCGGCTGGCGGCGGCGGGGATTTGGCGGCGCTGCACGACAATTTCCATGCCATTCAACAGACCCAGCTGAACAATTTCATAGCTGACCAGGCCAACCAACTGGCCAACAACCAGGCGCCCCTGAACACAGGGCATGACTTCTTCCACGCCAACCATGCGGTGCCAATCGGCGGGTCCACGCCGGACCACGACAACCTCCACAACGTGCTCGATCCAGCCTTAGCGAACCTTCAAGCGCAGCATGATGCGGCCATCGCCGCCAACCAGGCCCAGAAGGACACCGACCATGCGGACTTCCACACCCAGAACGGCATCCCCTAGAGATACCGCTCCAGCCCGTCGGGCCCGCTGACCGTTGAGGTCACAAGGAGGGATTTCGGATCCCCTTCAGCGCTCGGCCTCGGTGGCCCTGCTTTTCCGCGACAGCCCCCCATCTCCATTTCGGGTACAGCAGCGTGGCCAGCTCCTCCAGCGACTTCGCCCGGTAGCGAACCACCCGGTCGTTGTTCACGACGTTGTACCCTCCCGCGTCGCGGAAGACACAGACAGTGTGGGCATATTTTCCTTCGCCGTACAGGCTGAAGACAAAGGCCTCCACACCCTGTCGGCTTAAAACCGCCTGGGCGAGAAGGGCGTAATCCTCGCAATCCCCAGCTTTGTTCCCTAGAAACTCCTCGGGAGTCTGCCAGTAGTCGGCCGCTGCGAAAGAGAGCGCATCCTCTCGGAGGGCGATCTCCTTAGCAAGAAACGCAGCCAGTGCTTCAGGAGTTGGGCAACTCTGAACCACATCATCCAGGGTGGCGGCGGGTGAGGAGGTTTGCGCCTCCAAAGAAGAAATGTCCCCTAGACCCGGGACAGTCAGGGCGAAAAACAAAGCGAGGATTCTACTGTATCTTTTTATCTCCACGCCGAATCTCTCTCCGAAATCTTCCTTGGGAGAGCTGCTTCGGCAAACCGACCCCCTTGCGTCGGACTTCGCTCCTGCTCTCAAAAAACAAGAGGAGACCCTCGCAGGCCTCCTCTTGTTTCAAAGGTTTCCCTCGAGAGCTTTGGTAACCCGGCTATCCTTCGACTTTGCTCAGGACCCGTGGTTTTGCGACCCGTGCCAGCCCCTTTTGGCTGGTCGGGAGTGGTGCGGCTTCCTTCATGCTTTTATCCAGGAATGTCCCGCCGATCGGCGGGACTTCTTGTGCCGCAGCCACGTCCCACCCTTACGAGTGGTTTGCCTTTGTCAGTCTCCCAAAAATATCTCTAATAAAAGTTTACCCGATGAAACCTAAAAAAACAAGTTAACCCGGAAATGTCCATCCAAAGTATCACCCCCACCTCGATGGCCCGTTTGGCCATGGACTGTCCTTTTACCTCCGAGAAATCGACCCCATCGGAAGAAATCGGCTGGATCCACCGCTCCGGGTCCGCACACAGCAATGGAATCTCCTCACGCCCCGTCCGCGAAGACTCAGCGCCACGGCCAACGTTCCGGGAACCGGCCGCAGGCTCCCCTCCAGCGCCAGCTCCCCGAGCACAACGGTGTTCACCAACAAGCCGGATCCAACTGTTTGAACGCAGCCAGGAATCCCAGGGCGATCGGCAGGTCAAACGCCGACCCTTCCTTATGTACGTCGGCCGGAGCCAGGTTCACGGTGACCCGCGTCATCGGCCAAGCAAATTGCGAGTTCTTGATCGCCGAACGGATCCTCTCCTTCGATTCCCACACCGTCGCATCCGGCAGGCCTACGATGGTCACGCCGGGCAGCCCATCGGTCATGTCCACTTCCACCGTCACCGGGACGGCGGACAGCCCCACCATCGCAGCGGTCTGCACCTTCGCCAGCATGGCTTCCTCTACTACTTATACTTACTCCGCATGGAAGCCAATCCCTCGGCGACCCGCTCCGGAGCGGCTATCATCTGACGAATCGCTTCAAAAATGGATTGAATCTGTTGATCATGGTTTCCGACCCTGCGCTCCAGCTTCGCAAGCTTCTCAGCCAGTTCTCTGTGGGTTACCAACATCCGGCGAAACCTCACGAACGCCCGCATGATGGCGATGTTGACCTGCACAGCACGCTCGTTGTTCAAAACACTCGAAAGCATCGCTACGCCTTGCTCGGTAAAAACGTAGGGTAGGTACTTGCGATGCTTCCCGCGCCCAGGTTTTAAAGTCGCAAATTGCGACCTTAAAAATTCGACCTCCCTTGAGGTCAGTGGGAACATGAAATCCAATGGAAAACGGCTGATGTTTCTCCAGACCTGCTCGTTCAGTCGCTTCATTGGAACCCCATAAAGCTGCGCCAGATCGCTGTCAAGCATCACCTTCCGCCCTCGGATCAGCAGGATCCGACACTCGATGGTCTCCTCAGGGGCTGAGGTTACAAGAGGGCTCTTTCGCATCGGAGCAAGACAGGGTATACTACCCGATGTGCTGTGTAAACAAATATTTTGTCAAAAATACAAACACGAGAGCAATAAAAACAGGCATCTGTTTAGCTGTCTGAGACAGCTACGAGGGATAAAATCGCCCTGAAATAGCCGCTATCGGAGAAAGAGAAAGTGTCGCGGTTTGATTGAAGAACTGTTCTGTTGGGGCAGGATTAGGCGAGCTGATCGAGCCAGGAAGCAACCCTTTGAAGGGTCAGGCCGAGACGTTCCAGCCGGGCCTCAAGCAGGTTGGGATCGTTGAGTCCGGCGAGATTAGATAAGAGCTGAGCGAGAAGAAGTTCGAGCTTCGCCGGCGGCGGAATCTCTACCCGGATGAGGGCCCGCTCAGCGATTTCTTTAAACCGGCCTGCCCTCTCCGAATAACCGTAATAGTCCACGCGGTACGCGCTCCGAGAGATCAGCTCGACCACAAGAGCGCGGGTCTCCTCAGCATCGTTGCTTCGGTCGATGAGAATCCCCTGGTGCAGCTCGGCAAGAACAGCAAGCTCAGGAAACTCCTCCGCTAAACTCTGATCGACGATTTGATAAGTAAAACCCGGTTGAGCCAGATCGCGCACTATTGCCTGGAGCTGATCCTGAGCGGCAATCCGCCGGACCCGGGCCAACAGATCCGTATCCTGGGCCTCCTCCAGCCCGGCAATCAGGGGCCGGGTGGATTCGGAATCACTCTCCGGAATGCCGGTCACCCGGCTGACCGGCGTAGTGGTCATGAGGATTTCACTCACTTTGAGCTGCCCGGCAGATATGCCCTGGAACCAAACCTTCACAGCCCCGTCCGCCGTCTTGACCACAACTCCATTATCCGGATCCGCCCGGAGCACTTCTCCAGGTTTCCCGTCGGAGAATCCCTGCACGGGCTCCGCCTTAGTCAGATAGAGCAGGCCTTGACTCCGGCTGTCGGTGTAGGCATAGAGACCGTTCTGCTTCATTTGGAAGGCGCGCACGCGCGTGAGGATTTCTTCGGTGGTTGCGGCCGGCCAATCAATGGCCAAACGTGGAAGCAAACCTTCGTTCAGCACACGCAGAACATTCCGATCGGGGTCCGGAACCTTCCTCGTCCGGATTCCCCAGGCGTGGGGGAGCTCAGCGGGCCCTTGGGGCGCCGCAGAGTACGTGCCCCCGCCTATATCGTTCAACGTTTCAAGGAGTGCCTGGGTCGCAACTGGGATGACCTTCGCCTGAACAGCCACCGCGTCATCCGATTCTCCAATGGGGATGCCCCCCACCTGTTTGGCGACGGTGCCGCCGTCTGTGTCGTCGGTCACCTCATGAATCGTGACCCAGGTCTCTTTCTCATGATTAAGAATCAGCGCGGGGATGGTAAAGCCCCCTCGGTATTTCGGAAGCTTGCTGGGATGGATGTTGAGGAATTTCTTCCCCGGCACGGCGGCGACCGGAGGCGGAATGTGATAGAAATTCGCGGAGATCCCCACGTCGGCCTTTACTTGCCGCAGCTCCTTCGCCAATACTTCCATCCTTTCCCTGAAATCGGCCCGGGTTTGCATCGCCTGTTTAACAAAGAGCGTATCGAAATAGTCCTGCGCGTTCCAAACCGGGATGCCCTGCTCCCGACCCCACCGGATCAAGCCGCTGGCGTTTGGCATCGTCACGATTCCCACAATCCGGTGCGGGCCGCCGCGCAAGGCCTCCGCAATCGCCAAACCGTAACTGTCCGCCTGCGCGAACAGAAGAACGCGCTGGCCTTCAACCGGAACCGCGGGCTGACTCACCGGCTCCTCCAGCCCGGCGGCGGACTTGAAGAGTTGTTGGTCCACATGAAGGAGTGTGTCAGGCATCGCCTGCAGAGGAACGTCGGCCGGGCCTGCGTAGGCATGCGCCATACCAGGTATGATCTTCACCGGGATGCCGCGGGTTTCTATCGCCTCAAGGAATCGATGGACCGGAGTCGAAACAACCAATCCCCGATACTGGCCCTGCCCATACGTCTCCGGAACGTTGCTGTTCAGGATCCCCGCGTCCTGGTCGCCGATTACGTAGAGGTAGGGCACCTCCGCAGGGATCGTCGTTAGATCAGCCGTGGCGTCGTAATTCTCCCAGCCTTGAAGCCAGTATCGCTGTCCGCCGTAGGGTTTGAACGAGCCGGTCTCTGCCCAGTGATTCAGGGCTTGCGAGGCATTCTTCCACTCAGCGCCGGGCTGATTAACCACGCGCTTTAGGTTCATCAGCGTCGAACCCCTCGGGCTGATGACGCCAGAGAGGTCGATCACGGCCTGCAGACCGATCCCCTGGAATCGCGGATCGTCGCCACGTGCGATCTTGGCCGCAATGTGGCGCGCCAGCATCCCTCCGTAGCTGTGGCCCGCTAAGATGACGCTGGAAAGGTCTGCCGAGGGGACCTCGCTTCTCAGGTACTGGAAGACTTGCGCTACGTCATCAATCTGGCCCTCCAACGAGTAATCAGTCAGAACACCGTCGCTCTCGTTCCCCTGCTTGGGTCCGTTATTGTGTAGATCGGGGATGAGTACCACATCTCCATGCCCGGCTAGGTGCCTTCCTAATCCCTGGATAGGCGGCTCCTTCCGACTTCCTGAGAGGCCATGCAAAACGATGGCAACCGGATGGGGACCAGCAGAGGAAGGAGAGATCTGTGTAACAACAATTTTCTGACCGGCTTCGTTATGGAGGGTTAACATTGTTTCCTCCAGCCCGGCAGGAGGCTTGAAGGAAGCAGAGAGCAGCCGAGCCGAAGCCTCTCGGACCATAGGAAGCACCCTGTCCGCGTCAACATTGACTGCCCCGGCCTCCCTCAGAAAAGTCGTGATGATTTTTGTCACAGAATGGGCAACTACTCCGGTGCCGTTCGCACGTAGGGTATCAGGCGCTACCTCCTCCGCCTGCTGGAGAATATTTCCTTCTCTGAGAGGAAAATTGAGATCTACTACCACGGCTCCGGGCTTAAATCGCAGGGGGAACCTCTGCGTGTCTACGAGAGGGCTGGCTGGCCCTGCGACATCGAAGCGGCTATGCCGAGTCATGCTGAAAACCGCGTCTGCCGAAGCGATCGCTTGATGCAACCCCTCTGAAGCTTCTTTCTGTACCGGATCGTCCGGCTCAACAGCCAACAATTTGAAATCGGACCTCCGAGGGATACTCAGGATCTTTTGGACCTTTAATGAGTCGGGGTCAGTCACGGTGACCTTTCTGACCCCTCGTCTTTCTACTTCGGTGACAAAGGTAGCCCCTACCCCACCGGTCCCAAGAAGAACAACCTCAAGATCTTTCAGAGACTTTCCTAGCGTT
Source organism: uncultured Planctomycetia bacterium (assembly GCA_964373715.1). Taxonomy (GTDB): domain Bacteria; phylum Omnitrophota; class Gorgyraeia; order 1-14-0-20-64-10; family 1-14-0-20-64-10; genus CAMTXI01. The sequence continues at coordinate 11,600 of CAYJVR010000003.1, forward strand.
TGCTCAAACCAATCTGCCGTTGCCTCGGCATCAACGATGGTACTCCAGAGTTGACCATCCGATCGACGCACGAAGACCTCCGCCCCTTCCACATTTTGAAATCTGGGGTCCCGCGCTTGAGTTAGGTCTACTCCGCTTTGCTTGAATGGGGAACCCACCGTTGCAGCCGCCACCCGCCACCCTTTCTCCAACGGCAAACCCTGTTGGATCGACAGAATCACATTTCGGAACTCTGTGACATTGCCATCTGGAATAAGATACGGGACATAGACATAGGGGACTGAAAGCCCCGCCTCCTTCACCAGTTGGGAGAGGACTTCATTGGCAACGATGTGGGTAATCTTCGGTGGAGATTGGGAAACAAACAGAAGAATTTTGGCATTTTCAGGAACTTGAATCTGAAATTGCTGAGCGAACCTTTCCACGTTGCGAGCAATCTCCTCCAACTTCTCGCTGGGCAATTCCTCCAGCCCGGCAAACGCCTCTAGTCCGGACGAAGAAGGTTTATGGACCAACGACACACCATCCTCGAGAAAGGTCAGCTGGAGCACGCCTTGCCCATTAGCCAGCTCGAATATCGCGGAACCTGGATGGCTGTCCTGTATGGCGGAATGGATGTCGAGGCGGATTAACCCTTTGGCCTGCCCAATCGCCTTAAGGATCTCCAACACTGCCTGCCGAATCTGTTCCAACGGTACCTGCCGGCCGGGATGGAATATCGAGGAATAACCCTGATGAGAAATCGCGATCAGCTCCCCGCTGTTCACATTGAGCAGCCATAGGCGCGGCGTGTCATCGCCCTCGTAAGAAATGGCCCGATACTCGCTAAGTCCTTCCGAAATCGCCGTCAGCGGCTGACTCGACATCGGCACCTCTTTCCCACCTGTCGTTTGCTCTGGGCGGAGGGAAACCGCTTCCAGCAATCCTCTCTCATTCAGCTTGACGATGAAGGGAGACCCCGAATTGGCATTGATCAACGTCGCCAGCGCACGGTGATACTCCACAAACTCCGGCGGATCCTTCTCCCATCTGGCGGCAAGAACCGAGTCGATCTGATCACGAAACGGTTGCAGGGTGGTTAGGAAAAACCCCTTATAGGCTTCCTTCAAGGGGAGAAACATCTCCGGCTTCTGCATCGGCCGCTGCTGCGCAGCGCGAGTGTATCGATCCAGCAGTTCTCGAGCCCTGGCCTCCCATTCCTCTGAGAGAAACGGCGTTGCCCGATGGATCTCCAGCATCCCCTCCAAGATCCCAGCGGAAGCGGCCAAAAATGGAACGCCGTATTTCGCTGTTCCGACCGCCCCGCTTCTCAGGAGGCCCTCAAGAACGTACTCTTCGGTATGAATGGAGCTTTCCCAGAACGCTCTGGCACGCCAGCGATCATCCACACCGCTGGGCTGGGACGGCAGCCAGCTTAAAGCCAGGAACCAGGCCAACGCGGCGGCATGGGTTTCCAATGTCCACCGAGTAACCTCGGAATCGAAAAGGCTAATGACCTCCTCCCGCTCAAGCGGAAATTCCACGAAGGATTTCACTGCGAACGGGGGAAGACTGAACCGTACGTCGGGCGCCCGAACACCTTCTCCCAGCTTGCGGGTAACTGCCTTCCACTCACGGGCGGAAAGAAAATCCGTTTCTCGGAAGGCCCCTCCCAGGAGATCCCGCTGGAAAGAATGAACCCACTCCTCCAGGTACCAGCGGTTCATGTCTGCCAGGACCTCGATCCATGACATCCTCGCCACATCCAGAAAGATGACAGGCCCCTGGCTGCTCCCCGAGGTGACGATCGGCTCACCCGTTGGGCTCACGGCACGGAAGACCAAAGCGGGCCGATTCGTAAAACCGTATTTCTTCTCGATGGAGTCGCTGAACTGCCGGTTCATCTTCTCCAATTCCTGCAGTTTCTCCACCGTCCAGTTGTTTTTGACCGTCTGTTCCGCCTTCGCACGCGTGAGGTACGGGTAAGCCTGCATCAACCGCTCCACCTCCTCCAGCCCGGCGGGGGAAGGTGTCTGGTTATCGATGATGCCGCTGTGCGCGTCGATAAAATCGTAGAACTCTCCATTAATGAAAACCTGCTCGACACGAACCTCGTTGTCCGTTTCCAGAAACCCTTTGGCCGCGTCCCGATTTGCGGGCCTCGTCAAAATCGTCGACACCTCAAAATCTTGATTCTTCCCGACCACCCGCTCCGCCATCCGATATCCGGACGGAATCTCTTGCTCCGTGAAACCCCTGATCTGGATGGTCGGCACATCCCAGCTCAGCGCGATGGCATCGGGCTGGTGACGAAATGCTCTCTCGTTTATAAATTTTACGAGCTTTTCAAGATCCTCCCGGGTTTTCACATCGAAAACGATGTCGTACTCAACCGCCCGAGCAATCGTCGTGTCTCCCCTTTTCTCCAGCTTGGTATCCCCCGTCGCCTCCCACTCCTCTTTCCATTTGAACAGCCCGTACCGCTGGTGAAGGGTGAAGTCCATGTGCGGCATCTCGCCCGGAAGGGTTTGGCGCAAGACCTTCAGGAATTCCAGGAAATGCACGGTGTCGGCGTGAGAATAGACAAGCGCCTTCTCGGCGTTTGAGTAACTGTCCGTGTTCGCCTGGATATTTGCCCCGGAGGTTATTCCGCGATCGATCAGCTGATCCGCCGCTTCGAGCTGACGGCTCAAAGGGGTAACAGCTTTGTCATCGTAGCGCCGGATGCTGCCCGCTAGTTTTCTCAGGGCTCGCGCCTTAGAAAAGGTGATCTCTTCTGGGGATAGGCCGATCTCCTCCGCCACCGCGCTCACATCTCGAGTGTCCGGGGTGGCCTTCACAACGCCGGCGACATCTCCGCGAAAGATGTAGAAGACCCTCCCATCCTGACCCGTGAATTCCCCCTCGCCCGGTTTTTTCTCTCTCTGGAAGCCCGCTTCTTGGAAGAATTTTTGCGCACTCCAGTTTCCATCCCATAGGTGCAGCCAAATGGTCCTGATGCCCCGTTTCTCGGCGTTGGCTGCAAGGAGGTGAAGCCCTCGCTTGCCCACCCCTAGGCTACGATACCCGCTTTTGACGGCAATCCGATGCAAGTACAGATTCCCTTCCTGATCGAGGAAGCTCAGCAGATAACCCGCCAGGTCGCCGTTAACCCGGATGAAGTAGCTGTTTTCATAGCTCGCCTGCAGGCCGAACTTTGTTTTTTCCAGATCGAGCAGTTCCTCCGTGACCCACCGGCTGCTCTTAAGAAAATCGATGTTGATCTCTCCCAAGACGGCTTGATGATCTTTCCAGGCATTCTCCGTCATTTGCTCGATGCGGACATCGGGGAACGGCGCGCCGGCAGACGATCGATCGATCTGCGGCTCCTCCAACCCGGCGGCGAGACGAGGAGGTGTCCAGACGGGATACTCCGGGTACTCGTGGGCCAACCAAGCGGATTCCAGCCGGGCAACGTTTGCGAAACGGCTTTTCTCCATGGGATAACCAAAGGACATTAAAGTGGCCGCTTCAAGCTGGCGCAACACCATGGAAAGGTTCATAAGAACAGGTTCATCGACGCGTCCCAACAGAAACTGCTTCTTCATTTCAACGGGGAGTGGTCCAGCCTGCAGGGCAAACTGTCGGAGACGTTCTTGCACCTCCTCTACCGTTACCGGACGGGGTAGGGCACTCTCCTCCGCTGCAAGTTGCTCGTGGAGAACACGGGCATAAGGCGAAAGAAGCTGTTCCAACCACCCAAGGCGCAGGAAGTTTTCAACAGGGGTGGTGAATACAAGGACCTCGAATGCTGAAACATGCAGGCCAGCATCCGAAACCAGTTCTCCGCGTTTGAACCGGTAACTCGGAGGACGAGACGCTGGGGTAAGCTTGGTGCTCCAGGGATTCAATTGAGCGCCCCAGAGATCTCCCTGCAGGGCTACACGATCCTCGGCGAATCGCTGAGCGGCCAACTCAGAGAGTTGATGAGTGGACATCATGTATCGGACGGCAGCCAGCTGGATCAACCGAAGGGTGTCTGCGAGTTGCTGGTTATCGGGAACTTGCGAAAGAAGGCCATCCGCCACGGAGATGATGGCTTTGTCCAAGAGCTCAATGCTCAATCCGCTTAATTCGAGGTTGTCCTGAGCGATCAACGCTTTCAGTTGATTGGGAGGGGGTTGCGAATAAGCGGCCATCGCTTCCCAATCTTTGCGGGCCAGGACATCGTTGAGCCAGGTTAGGTATCGGATAAACGTTTCATCGCGGGAGATCCTCTCGCGTAAAATTAAGATCCCCTGATGAAGCCTCTCTTGTTCAATTTGCAGTTGGCGTTGTACACGTTTTGCTACTCGTTCCGCATTGCTTCCCAGCAGGAATCGTTCCCGGATCAAAGACGCGGCGTCCAGCCGGTCAATCCCCTTCCGCAACGAAACCACCTCGGCATAATCAGGCGGAATCGGCAAGGTTTGTAGAAGGCCGGCCAGCTGCTCATGGAGGTCAATCTGGATCTGGCGGCTCATGGGAGAAACCTGCTGGATCAGCTCCAGGAGTTTTTGTTCATGTTGCTGGCGAGAATCCGTTTTTTGCCCCTGTTGGCCCGCTTCAGCATCCAGACGCCTCTGGATTACATCCGCCTGAGTTTCCGAAGCAATCCGGTTGCCATCGGCGCTCGTTTGCTGCGCAAAGCGGTTTTTGGCCTCTTCATCCGGAAGCCCAAGTGGGAACGCCGGTACATTCTCCAGGCGGAGTTTGCCGGATTCCAGGAGCTGTAAAGATTCTTCCAATACAGCCCGGCGATCTGCAGCTTTTGGTTTTCCGGAGCGCAAAGAGTCAAGTAACCGATCCAGTTTTTGGAGACGAACAAAGGTCGGCGCGTCGGACGAAACCAACACCATCTCTTGGACCGAGGGAAGGCCCGGAATTCTCACGTCGGAGGGCATCGGAATCTTCAGGCGCTGCTCGGTTGCTCTGGACGGATCCGTGTCATTGAACTGCTCATCGAGTTGGATACTGTGATAAAGAGGAGGAGGGTAATTTTCTTTTAAGCGTTTGGCCAATTCACTCGGCGTCATGAGCGGCTCCAAACCCACCTGGAGCAATTCCCATATCTTTGCCTCGGAGGAGTTTGAGGGGACGATTCGAAAGACCAGCGCTGTCTTCGGAGGCAATTGCCGTATGTAATCCGGCAACCAATCTGTGAGAAGCTTCAACGCCGCTTCCTGCGTTCCATCTCCAAGTCTCCGTTCCACAACATCGAGCTTCTCGATCTCCTCCAATCCGGCGGAAGGGGCGAAACTCTCAGATTCCAGGAACGTGGCCAGCGCGTTTTGGGTATTCTGAAGCTCCAGAAGCATTCTCCTCTGGTCAACAGGATTCTGTTCGTTCCAGTAGGGCAAGCGGGCACGGTTTTCAAAAAGCCCGGGGATGGCAACCTGTTTCACACGATGCGCCAACTCGAGGAACCGCTTGCGGACGAACCTCACGTTTTCGGAACGGTAGCGGGCATGATCCAGCCATGCCCGGTAGGCCGCCCGGACAGCCAGGTCGGGCCGTCCCCAGAAGATCAGGGAGGCGGAAGAGGAGCTCTCCCCAGGATCCCATGCCATTGGAAGGATTGAACTCATCACGATTGCAGAAGGATCCACCCCTTGAGGTATAGGCCCCTTCCCCCGGTCCCAGACCAGAATCACCTGCCAGGAACCGTCCGGCCTCCGCCGGGCGACAAAATCACCCGCGTTGATGCTGATCTGGCTCAGCACGATTCCTCCGGGCTCCTCACGGGAATAGAGGGCCTGAATCCCGACAACGGATTCCCATATCTGGTTCGATTCGGGACGGGAGAGGGTCTCGTAACTGCCGGTCCGATGTTCCTGCCAAACAGAAAAACGTCCTTGATGCGCGTTATAAAGGTGAAGCTCATCGAATCCATCGAGCCATTCCCCCACGGAAACGGGAATCTCCCTCTTCCCGTTCCAGAAAGTGGCTTGTCCCACGCCGAGCCCGTAGAGCTCCATAACGAACCTCGGATCCCACGTGTAGTCCGCACGCATCGTGTGATACGCCTGCTGCATGAGCAGAGAGGACTCGGCAAGATCCTTGGAGACATTGACCGCAAAACGGGCTTTTAGGCCGTCGCGCAGGCGCACCTCCGCCTGAAAAACGTGGGTGATGTCACCCTCCTTCACCATCCAAAGATCGAGCGCGGCGACCTCTTTTGGAAAGCTGATCGATGTTGAAAAAACCAAGCGCTCTCTGGGATTTCCCTCGGCGCGGAGAGTCTTGTTGACATAACCGATCAAGCGGGCGTAAGAAGGCTTCCCGTCGGGAGAGAAGGGCCCGATCATATGGTTCACGGCGGCCTCGACCGCCATGTCGGAACTGGTCACCCCGGCCTGATCAATCAACCCCTTCAGCTTCATTAAGACCTTCCGGTCCCGGGGCACGGACTGTTTCTCAATATCTTTCGGGGTTGCCGTGGTGAGATGGTAGATGAGCCCCGGGTTAAGGTGCGCGGCGTAATCGTTCCCCATCCTTATCTTGATCGCCTGCCCCAAAAGGGTCATTTGGGGATAGCTCATGCTTCCGGAAGAATCCCGGATGTAAACTTCTTCTCTGTTGGGCCCGAGAAAAACGCGGACCGGAAAAGGATGCGTTCCGATCAGCTGAAGAAGGGTGATCGTGGACGGATCCTGACGATCCTCTGATGACCCAGCGCCGGTTGGGATATAACTTCTGATAAGGGCGACGAATTCGGGAAAATTCACCCGTTTAAGAGTCTTGTAGTATTCCTCTTTTCTCCTCTCATCCCATACAAGCGGCTGCCGGATGGCCCCTGATCTCAGCAGAAGGACGTTCATCAGCGCCCATCCTGTCCGGTGAGTCCCTTCAACAAAAATGGGGAAATTGCCCATCATCCAAGCAACAAGCCCCGCGTGAGTAACCGGATCCTTCGGATCAAGCTTCCCTGTTTCAAACGAATTCATCGGAATATCGAAAGAAACCTGATGATCCGGTATCCCGTTAAGGCGCGCTTCAGGCGGAGCATTCATCCAGCGGAGAAGGTCGGACAACCGTTTCTGCGGATCTCCTCCCGGCACATAAAACGGGTTCTCTAGCGATTCCGTCTTTATCTCTCCGGTTTCTTCCAGAATGCGAAAGCGGATTCCTTCGACCTGTTCCTGGGTTATCGGCGCCGACGATTGTCCCAGGCTTTTCACCATCTCTTCCGCCGATTCCTCCAGCCCGGCGGAAAGGGACGCTATCTCTTCCGAAAATTCGTTCAGGCGTTTTTCCGCCTGCTTGAGTAGCCGGCGAGTAACGCCGGTCTTCCCCTTCCTGAATTCCCCCCACGGTTCGGAGCGATAACCATCCTCGGTATCGCTCTCCCGCACAATTGGGATCTGGTCGGCAAGCTGGGCGCTGCCCGGCTCGTAGAGCGCAAGGAAGGCCTCCTCCAGGGAAATCGGCGCACGGCCTTTTTTCAGAACGGGCAATTCGTTTCCGTAGTAAAGGTAGTATTGCTCCCACCAGGAGGAAACCCACAGCAAGGTCCGGATTTTGTTCCGTTTCCAAAGCTCGTTGATCCACTGTACGATCAGCGGCGAGTTGGCGGCCGTCTCTTTCCGGAGTTCGGCAACCTCAGATATGTTCCTGAATACTGAAAGCTTCTTGATATCCCCGCCAATTTTTCGGGAAATATTCCGGAGCCGGGCTCTTTTGGGGAACCAGCTCTCTTCAACGATAAATGCCTCGGTCGCCAGCATAAAATTCAAAAGCCCGATTTTGAGAAACCTCTGCAGTTGAGCTCTCTTCGCGGAGGAAAACTCTTTTAAGGCGCTCGGGTCCTTCAGCGTCTGGATGGCCCAAACAGCGTTGGGCGCGGACGCCACCATATCCGTATCATCAAGCGACCCTTTGCCGTGGTTGCCGGAGAAAAGCAGTTCCAGCGCAACCGCGCGGAACTTGATTTCACCCGGCAAATAACGGAGCGCGTGAGTTAGCTCTTCATATTTGTCCAGCATCGCCTCGGAAAAATCTTCGTTCGGATCCCCGTAAAAAGCGGCGAGACTGCTGACGAAAACCTGCGGGACCGAAAGCGCCGGCGCTTTGCTGTAGGCACGGTTCCGTTTCTTCACCAGCTTTTCCAAAACGGCAAATGGTTCCGGGTCAGTCATCCTGTTTTCCAGGATGTACAGCGCAACGGCGTAAAGAATGGGATCCTGTGGCGCATCAAGATGGACTATGTCTTTCTGGTCATGCTCCAGAATCCCCTGGGTTGGCCCGGAAAGCTGCTCCCGTATGATCGGTAAAAGTCTCTCATGGGCGGGTGCATATTCCCTGTAGCCCATCGGCTTCCAGTTGGAAAGGGCATCCCTCAAGAAACCGGTTAGATCGAATCTCCCCCTCCGCGCCTCCTCCATCCCGGCTTGAATAGGTACGGATCTGACAGCCTCAACAGCCGAGGAAACGGGATTTGGAACGATATTTGTGAGGGAAGCCACCAGCTCTTTCCGGGTTGGTTCCGATTCCGCAGGAGCGGTCTGGCGCAGAGTCCTTCGGCTGAGCTCGGGACCGGCTCCGGCAGGGCTTGGCAAAGCAAGCGCGGGAATGAGAAACAAGGCCAGGATTCTGGCGGTATTTCTCGTGCGAAAATTGTAGGCTGGCTTATTCAATCGATTTACCTGTTTGGAATAAGTTTACCTAAAGGCGGGTCATAAAAACAAGAGGTAAATCTAGATATAGTTACTATTTACTATTTGTGGGAGGATAGTGAGTGGGCTAATTTGACCTGGAAAGCGCTCCATTGTCATTGCGAGGAGTCCGACATGTTTTTTGGCGGACGACGTGGCAATCTCATCTTGAAACAGAGCGTTTAAAGTTTGCGAGTTTACCGGTTAGTCGGTTAACCCGCCAACCCGTAAACTGGCTAACCCGTAAGTTGCCCTTCGACAAGATTGCTTCGTCGCTGAAGCTCCTCGCTCCGACATTCGGCTGGCTCGTCCCCCGCGGGAGAGTTTGTCTGCAGGGACGTCGGACGACGCGAGCGGGCACGGTTCCCTTCAGGGAGAGCGAGCGAGTCCGTCGAGCGCAGTCCGGCACGCCGGGCCGGGCAAGCGACCCGAAGACAGGCTCTCCGGTGGGGGACACCTTGCCCGCTGCGCCTCATGACGCTGCCCTGCCGGAGCTCCCCGAGGCGGGGCTGTTAAACGAGGCCACTACACGCAATTCTATTTCTTGACGGCCAGAGTGAGCCCGTCACGGACGGTCAGCAGAACTATGTCGACCCGTTTATCGGCCGCGACCCGCCGGTTGAACGCGGCGATCGCTTTGTCGCTGCTCTCTTCCGGATGTAGTACCCTGCCGCTCCAAAGGGTGTTGTCCGCGAGCAGAATACCCCCCTTGCGGACCTTCGGCACGCACAATTGCCAGTAACGGATGTAGTTCTCTTTATCGGCGTCAATGAAGACAGCGTCAAACGGCCCTTTCAGCCGTTGGATTGTTTGGGCCGCAGGGCCAAGCCGGAGCTCGATCTTTTTGCCATGCGGGCTTTGCGCCCAATACTCTCTGGCGATCCTCGTGGTGTCGGGATTGATGTCGCAGGTGATGATCCGCCCGCCGGGAGGGAGCCCTTCGGCCATCGCAAGCGCGCTGTAGCCGGTGAATGTGCCTATCTCCAGCACCCTCTTTGCCCGCGCGATCTTCATTAGCAGCCGCAGGAAACTCCCTTCAAGATGCCCGACCTGCATCTGCGGGAGGTCTGTCTTGGCCCGTGTGGCGCGCGCGAGATTTTTGAACAGGGCCGATTCCGGGCTGGACTGCCGCGCCGCGTAAGCTTCGAGTTCCGGGTTTACAATCTGCTTCGTGGGCATATCCTCTATGATAACCCAGCATGTATCCAACTAACCCATCGAAAGAAATTCACGGCCGGTGTCCGGAGATATCTCACGGGGTTTGCTCCGCTGGGAGATAACTCCCTCTTCCCGGCGCAGAACAGCGACCAGGCTGACCCCGAACGGGAAACCGACACCCCGGTTGTCCAGGAAACCCAGCAGTAAATTCCGTTCGCTCGCGAACAGGCCGGTCAGCAACGCGTTGATCGGCCGCGCGGGGGTTTTAAAATCGGTGCCGGCCTCTCCCGAAGTCCGTTTTAACAGGCTGTTCAGCGCCCGGATACCCAGTACCGGCGGGAAAAGCCATGTGTTGTAGTACGACAGAAGGCGCTGCGTGACCGGAAGCCCCTCCCACACCAAAGCCAACCGTTTCCTATCGTAGCGGCGGTAATGCCCGAAGCTGATATCATGCTCGGTCCACAGCCGCATGTCGGCCGGCACCGTGATGAGCAGATGGCTTCCGGGCTTCATGGCCGACAGTACCCCGGATAAAACGGAGAAGTCATCCGGCACGTGTTCGATAACATCGGTCAGCAAGCACAGATCCGCTTTTCGGATAAAAGGGGTGAATTCATCCGGATTTGCCGCGCAAACAAACTGCGCCTGAGAGAACCTTCCTTCCGCCAAATGGACCGCGTCGGGACTCGTATCCAATCCTATGCAGGAGTAGCTGCCGGCTAAAGGGGCTATATTCCCTCCTGTGCCGCATCCGATATCGACAATGACTTTTCCTTGGCCCGCCGGAATGAGGCGCCGGATGAGCGTATGGAGGATAGCCCTTCTGCCGAGGAACCACCAATGCTTCTCCTCGATCTTTGCGTGCAGGTTGAACTGAGGCAGTTTCATGCCGGCCCGCCATCTGGAGGGGATGGGTACTTTCGCCGGGCCGCGGCAATCAGCGCAATAAGCAAAACAGCGGCGAAGCTGAGCGCAATCCCGGCACGGAAAGAGAATGGGTCGTAATAAAACCGGACTTCATGCCGGCCCGACGGGACCGGCACCGCTCGGAAAAGGTGGTAAGCGGGCCATATGGTGACCCGCTTCCCGTCCACCGTCGCCTTCCATCCGGGGGCATAGGCCTCGTTGCAAACCAGATAGCCGGGGCCGTCGGAAATCGCCGAAAGGACCGTTTCACCAGGCGACCGCCGGACCGGCACAACGTCGAAGCGGCAGTCCGGCCGGCCCGCCCGCCCGGCCACGGAGACCCCGTCTCCTTCGAGCAGAGCCTGCTCATACGGGATAAAGCCCGGAGCCCGCATCGCGGCCAGCAATTCGCCGCCATCTTTGAAAAACCGGGCCTTCGAGAAAACAGTATACCGGGGCACCGCATTCGCGAGCTTGTAAATCCGGATGGAGCCGTCCCTGAAAGCCAAAGAGACTCCGGGGATGTCGTCCAGAGACTGGGTCGTCACAATGTACCGGACATTCAGCAGAATGAACTGCAGATCCGGGGGAACTTCGCTCATGAAGCGGAGATAACGTCGCAGGTTCAGCTGGTCATAGCCCTCCATGTTATCGAAACCGAACCGCTGGCCGAGGTTCGGGCTGATCGGGAAATAGGCGCCGCCCGGCACGGGATAATTCCTCGCCGGCACCTTCAGCAGTTCCGTGAGCGAAACCCGGTAGTCCCCCGCGTTGTCGGACAAGAACCGGATCCATTCCTTGTCCCTCGGGAACTCGTAGAACGACGCGACGGTCAGCGGGTGGGCGCCCCCCAGCAAAGCGCCCCCCTGGCTCACATCGAGCAGCAGCAGTCCCGCCAACCCGCACTGGAAAACTACGGCCCGGACCTTCCCGTTGAGGAAGAGGAACGCGAGACCGGAGGCGGCAAGCAGAAGGAACGCCCGTCCGGCCATCAAGTCAATATGTCCCCCCAGGCGAAAACAGGCGAAAAGTCCAATGCACAGGAAAACTACGAGAAAACAGACCACGGCGGCGGACCACAGTTTCCGCGAATCCCCCTTGAGCAGGGAGTCAACACCGAAACCGGCCAGCAGAGAGAAGAACAGTACCGTGTAGAGGATGAACCGGTACCAGGCGCGAAACAGCGAGAAACCGGGGATGAGATGGTAGGCGAACCGGAAAAGTATCCCCTGGTCCCCCCAACTCATCACCGTCGTGAAGAGAGTGAGCAGCCCGAAGACCCAAAGGACCCTTTTCCTCACGGCGACTAGCGCCCACACAGATAGAAGCAGGGGTATCACCCCGACCCAGCCGTGCCCGATCCGGCCGAACGGCTGGGAGATGAACTGCTGGATGCTCGATGAAAAGGCACTGGAAAAAGCGTAGCCGGTCGGGTAAGACCTCCCTGATAAACCGATCAGCTCCATCGCGGGAATCAGCTGGGCCGAAGCGGCCAGCAGACCCAGCCCAAGGCCAGCCGCGAGCATGGTCCACTGCGCGAGGGATGGCCCCTGCCCCGCCTGTGGGACGGACAGTCCCGCGGCGGGTCGGACGTCCGCCGTCCTCAACGGCAGGTAGATGGCCAGGCAGATCCCGGTAATCAGCAGGAACTGCGGCGAGCCGCTGAGCAGGATCAGCGCCAGTGCGAGCCCGGCCGACGCGGCAGAACGGAAACTTCTGTCGGAAACCCATTTCTCGGCGGCGAAAAAGACGGCAGGTGTCCAGACCATCGCTGCGTAGTAGCCGAGATGGATGTTCTCGGTGGCGAAAACACCGCTTAGCATGTAAATGCCGCCGGAGAGAAACGCGGCGAAGGGGGCCAGCCTCACACTCTTGCCCCACAAGTAAACGAACAGCCCTGCGAGGAGCAGGTGAATCAACTGGTAGGCGGTGACCGCGGACGGGTACGGCAAGGCCAGGAATATCCAGTTGAACGGGTACAGGGCCGCGGAGTTCAGGTTGGCCAGGTACGGCGTCCCTCCAAAGAGGTGCGGGTCCCACAGGGGAACCCGGCCGGATAGAACTTCCGAGGCGAAAAAGGACTTGCTGGAAAAGCTGTAGGCGGACAGGTCGTCCACAAAAGGGACCAGGCCGAGGAATATCTGTTTATGGAAGTAAAGGATCGAGAGAAGGCCCAGCAGAAGCAGGAAGAGAATATCCCGTTTGTTGTTCAAGAGACCCCCTGGAAACGGCGGATGCTAAACGGTGAGATATCTATCGAGGACTTCCCTTTCAGGATGAGGTCCCCCATGATCCTGCCGGTCAGAGGGGCCAACAGAACGCCGTTTCGGTAATGGCCGGCGGCGACGAGCAGGCCTTTGAGAGGGGTTTCCCCCAGAATCGGCATGTCGTCCGGGGTGCCCGGCCTTAAACCCGCCCAAGCGGTTTCGAGATTCAGGGAGCCGAACGCCGAAGAGATCCTCTTTGCCCCTTCCAAAACAGAGCGGCGCCCGGAATCGGTAACTGTTTTGTCGTAACCGGCCCGCTCCACCGTCGCACCGGCAATCAGATGAAGGGGCGACCTCTGGACGAGGTAGGCGCCGCCCGAAACAACGACATGGCGGACAAGCGGGGATGAGGTTCTAAACTGCAGAAGCTGTCCTTTTACCGGAACGATAGGGACGGCAAACGGGAGGCCGGCGTCAAACCGGGCCCAGGAACCGGCGCAGTTGACAACGAAGTCGGCGGTAACACTCTCAGAGGCGGTTTCCACCCCCACGACCCTGTCCCCTTTGGTGATGAACCGGGACACCTCTTTGTTCGTCCGGATAATCCCCCCCTGTTTCCCTACGGCCCGGCAGTAAGCTTCGACGAGAGCGGTATTGTCTATCTGCGCCATCTGAGGCCAGCGGACCCCCCATCGGACCGGGCCGTCAATCGCAGGTTCGAGCGCTTTCACCTGCGCGGCGCTGACTCGTTCCAGGCGAAGGCCGGCCTTTTCCTGCCAGGCAATATCGCCGGAAAGCGTCGACTCCTCTTCATCGGACAGCGCGACAGCCAGCATGCCGTTCGCCTTATAAAAGAGGTCCACCTGAGTGAGTGCCTGGAGCCTGGCCGCCATTTCAGGGATCAGCTGAAAACCAGCCAGCAAGAGAGACAGGAAAGGCCCGGGGCCGTGGGCTTCCCCATGGGGGGAGAGTATACCCGCCGCCGCCGAAGAGGCCTCCGAACCGGCGCGCTCCCCTTTCTCCAAAACGACAACTTCAACGCCGTGCCGCGTCAGCTCATCGGCCACCGCCAGGCCGATTAAACCAGCTCCAACGACGATTACTTTCATGGGAACGCCGATTCTTTTTTAATCGGTCTCCAACTCTTCTTCGGAGGAGACCGCAAGCAACAGCAGTCGGCCGATCGCCTCATCGCCGACCCGGCCGCAGAAATCAGGGAAAAGCTCTCCCTTTTTCCGCCCCTTCTTGTAACCGGCAATGAGCTGTTCGAGCCGGACCTTCAGCTCCGTTGCGGGAACTGCGCCCGACGCAGGATGGCCGCAGATAAAAACGTCGAATGTTTCAGGCGTTTCTTCAGCCGGAGCAAGGGGGGACCGTTTTAACCCGATCTGGACGGCCGGCGCATAGGCGCAGGCCTCCCTGCATCCGCACAGATGAATGCGGAACGGCTCGATCAAAGGAACTCTGGCCTGCAGGTGCTCGATAAGCCCTTTCGCAAGGACTTTCCCATCGGCGCAGGCCGAAGCGCCCCGCAGAAGGGCCGGAAAATCCGGTCTCAAACCAACGGACTGAAGGCCTTCGAGCAGGTTGGCTACTTTGTCTCTCTGGATATCCGGAAAAACAAGGAGCCGGTCGTCCGTAAACCGGACTGTCCCGCTGCCGTATCTCTCGGCGGCGTCGGCAACCTTTCGAAGCTGTTCGGCGGAGAACCGGCCCAGGATGACCGGTATCCCGACGGTAAAGATTTCCTCTTTCTCCTGCGCGTGAATCCCGGCCTGATCCCGTTCCGCCGCCGACGCAGACACAGGTGCCACATCGGCGAAGTCCGCCCCCGTTTCGGAAAGGGCCTTCGCGACCTCCTTCAGGCGGGCAGCGGAAGCAAGCCCCCCCTCCAGAGTGGTCCGGAACGCGGAATCGTCAGTGAGCATTTCTCGGCCCCGGAGTAAAACGGGCTTCTCCCCCATCGAAAGAGAGAAGCCCGCCGGAAGTGTGCGAAACGATCTTAAACCAGCTTGTTGGTAGGCTTCTTGGGTGGATCGTTAGACGGCCGCGGAGTGATTTTCGCATTTCCCTTAAACGAGGGGGACAATTCCACGTTGACCTTCGCGAACTCCTGGTCATAATCCTCGGATTCGACAATGGCGCCGATCGGACAAACGGGCAGGCACGCGCCGCAGGTAATGCATATCTCCGGGTCAATGACCATGAACTTCTCCCCCTTGTAGTCTCCGGGGTAGATGCAGTCAACCGGGCAGACCTCAACGCACGAGGCGTATTGCTCACCCAAACATTTTCCTGTGATAACGTAGGACATGGCTTTCTCTCTCCAGATTTAATTTGTTGGAATAAGCGGTTCCAAACCCGTCTGTCTAAACATGCACTTCAACCTCAACATCGGAACCATTAACGCGAACCTGATAAGTGGCCACACCTTTAGAAGCAGGGGCGCATAAAGCGGCGCCTGTCTTTAAATCGAAGCGGGCGCCGTGCCACGGACACTCCACCTGATCTCCCTCGAGAAGCCCTTCGCTGAGAGGGCCGGCGGCATGAGTACAGCGATTATCCACCGCGTAAAAAGCACCCTCGATATTGAAGATGGCGATCTGCCGCCCCTGGACTTCGAATGCCTTCGCCTGACCGGGAAGAATATCTTTGGCTGCCGTCACTTTAATAAAGGCGCTCATAGTATTTGGATCTGGTTATATTCCCAAAACCCGACTTTTTTGTCAACTATGCGTCATTGCGAGCCCTTACAAGGGCGAAGCAATCTCTTTATGACACATTTTCACGCGGATTGGTCAACCCATTTTGTCGTCAGCTGCGGTTTCGGCTTCAGCCAGAGCTGAGTGGTCACCAAGAATGTTCCGGCCGCTAGGAAGAACGAGAACGCGATCCCCACCGCTCCGGGTACCAGGTACCAAACCGCCGCTCCTAACAAATTGGCCAGAGACATCGGAATCAAAACCTTCCAGGCAAGCCCCATCAGCTGGTCCACGCGGAACCGGGGGAAGGTCCCGCGCACCCAGATCATGCTGAAAACGAGCATAAAAACCTTGAGGGCCGTCCAGAATACATCTTCGACCGGCAGCGGCAGAAAAGCGATGCGCGGGCCGGTCCAGCCTCCAAAAAACAGGACGGTCAGCAAACAGCCCAGCGCCAGCGTGCTCAGGTACTCCGCCATGTACCAGAGCGCGAACTTCATGCCGCTGTATTCGGTATGGAACCCTCCGACGATCTCCGATTCGGCTTCCGGCAGGTCGAACGGCGTCCTGTTCACTTCGGCCAAGCCGGCGGTCATCAGCAGGATAAAAGCGAAGAAACCCCACGGCGTGAAGATGAACCAACCCGACGCCTGCTGGGCGCGGACGATCTCCTGCATATTAAGGGAACCGACGATCATCGGAACGGCGGCCAGCGTCAGCACGAACGGGACTTCATAGGCAATCAGCTGGGCGGCGTTCCGGACTGCGCCGAGCAAAGGAAAAATGCTCCTGGAGCTCCACCCCCCCATGAACAGCGCCAGAGTGCTGGTGGAGCCAAGCGCCACGAACAGCAGGAGCCCGGTCGTCAGCGGCGCCGCCGTCAGTCCCGGCCCGAAAGGCAGAAGCGTGAACAGGCAGAGCGCCGGCACCACGATCACGATCGGCGACATCAAATGGCAGAGTGCGTCGGCGCCGGTCGGGACGATGTCCTCTTTCGTGAGCATCTTGATGCCGTCGGCCAGCGGCTGAAGCAGACCGTAGGGCCCGACCCGATTTGGTCCGATCCGGTCCTGCATGCGGGCCATCACCTTCCTCTCCAGCCAGGTCATGTACATCATGCCGACCGGCGCGAGCGCGAGGATCACGGTCATCTTCAGCACGAACCAGAACAGCGTCAATAACCAGGGGGGGATCAGTCCTCCCATTCCAAAGCTCCTTCCTGCCAGGCGTAAACCAACCCGATCGCCAGAATACCGATAAATATCCCTATCGCCGCCAGCCCCTCAACCCCGGTTTCCTTGAAGACGACGGCCCACGGAAAGAGAAAGAGGGCCTCCACGTCAAAAACAACGAACAGAATGGCGAAAATATAGTACTGCATTTTGAACTGGACCCAGGGATCGCCCGAGGAGATCATGCCGCATTCGTACGGCGCTGTCTTGATCGGGCCGTTCCTCTTCGGGGCGACAAAGCGGGCGAGGACAATCGGAAGGAGCGGAACCACCATCGCGCCGAGAAAAAAGAGCCCGAGAAAAACGTAGTTCATGTTGTAGCTATTCATTGCTCTTTGTCTCCGCCGGTTTCTTTAAAGCCGCTGCCGCGGCGGCCGCTGCCTTCTTTTCAGCGTCTGCCTTCTTTTTCGCCTCTTCCTTGGCCCAGGCCTTGGGATGTATCTTAGCGTGGTATTCGGTGGAAACATGCAGCTTATCGATATCGTAGATGTGGGACTCTTTCCTTTCGTACGTGCTGATTTCGAAGGAATGGTCCATCTTGATCGCGTCGAACGGGCAGAATTCAACGCAGAGGCCGCAGTTCATGCAGACATCGGTGTCAATCGTGAACTCGGAGGCCTTGGGTACCGCCTTACCGGAGGCGTCCTTCGCCTGAACAATCCAGATGCACTGCGGCGGGCAGACCTTCGCGCAGATCCCGCAGGCGGTGCACCGCTCCGTCTCCTGGCTCCATTTGTCCCCCTCCCTGCCGTCGAAAATCAGCACGGGGAGCACCCGGAATCTTTCCGGCGCCTTCAGCTTCTCCTCCGGGTACTGGACCGTGAAGATTCCTTTCCCCAACGGGTCCTGCCGGAACTGGCCCCTGAGCCGGTTGCTGAACGTCCGCTTAAAACCGGCGGTGTAGCTGACGATGAACCGGGTCATCGTGATGCTCAAACCCCGCAGAAGCTCCAACCCGTAAATTTTCACCGGCAACCTCCGCCAATCCGAAGACTGATTATCGGTCAGTCTCTCCTAGAACTATGTCGATCGAACCGAGGATTGCCACGACATCCGCGACCAGCTGGCCCTTGCACATCAACTCCAACGGGGTGAGGTTGATGAATGAGGGGGCCCTCACATGGTAGCGGTAAGGGTGGTCGGTGCCATCACTGACGATGTAGTAGCCCAACTCCCCTTTCGGGTTTTCCACCCGCCCGTAAGCTTCCCCCGCGGGGACCCGGATGTTCCATAGTTTCTTGGCCGGCTCGGCCTCCCCTCCCGGAATCTCCTTGAGCGCTTTCTTGAGGATCTTCAAGGATTCCCACATCTCGGCGATCCTTACTTTATAACGGGCGTAAACATCCCCTTCCCTGAACGTCGGGACATGAAAATCGAACCTGTCGTAAATCGAGTAAGGCTCCGCTTTGCGCACGTCATAGGAAACGCCGGAAGCCCTCAAGACAGGCCCCGCCGCGGAGAAGGCGACGGCCGCCTCCCTCGGGAGAATGCCGACCCCCTTGCACCGTCCGGAGAGTATCTCGTTGTTCGTCAGATACCGGTCGAGCCCATCAATCGCTTTCGGCAAGCGGTCATTGACGAGAGTTTTAGCCATCGGCATAAATTCCTCCGGCAGGTCCTCCGTGACGCCGCCGAAACGCATGTAGTTGCACATCATCCGGGACCCCGAAGCCATCTCGAAAAGGTCCAGGATCAGCTCCCTTTCCTCGATGGCGTAAAGGGCTGGGGTGAAGAAAGCCCCCAGGTCGTTGAGCAGGAACCCGATGGCCCAGAAATGGTTCACAACCCTGGTCAGCTCCGCCATAATCACGCGGATGTACTCCGCCCGCTCCGGGGGTTTGACCCCCAGCATTTTCTCCACCGTGATCGCGTAGCCGAGGTTGTTGCCCATCGAGCAGATGTAGTCGAGCCGGTCGGTGTACGGGAAATTCATGATGTAGGTGTTGCGCTCGCCGATCTTTTCGTGGTTCCGATGCATGTAACCCATCACCGGCTCCAGCGCGGCGATCCTTTCGCCGTCGAGCACGATCCGCATCCGGAAAACGCCGTGCGTGGAGGGGTGCTGGGGCCCGAGGTTCACCACGAGGGTGTCCGTCTTGAGCCTGTCGAGCGATTTAGAGGTGACCGGCTTGAATATCTCCTCTTTCTCCCGGTAGCCTTCGGGGTTAAAACCGGCCGGATATTTCACATTGTCCGCGAAGGGGACCCTCTCCTCCGCCCGCTGGTGCCGGCCCTCTTTCCACCGGCTCGGGAAGAGCTTGCCCGAAGTTTCGTAATAAGCCTCGAGATAATCCTTGCGCATCGGATGGCCTTCAAAACCTTCCCAAAGCAGTATCCTCTTCAAGCTCGGGTGTCCTTCAAACCGGACACCGTAGAGGTCCCACACCTCCCTCTCCTGAAAATCTGCTCCCGGCCAAACCGGAGTAAGAGAAGGAACTCGCGGATCCCCCTTAGGCACCCGGGCCTTCAAGCAGACGGCCGGGCCCGGTTTCTTTGTCGAATACAGGTGATAAACAACCTCATAGCAATCCTGGTAGTCGGTGCAGGTCAAATTGCTTAGGTAATCCAGCTCCAGGCCGGACTGCTGTTTCAGGTACCGGCCGACCTTCGCTATAGAAGAGGGCTGAATCACCAGCGTCTCTCCCGCGGGGACCGCCGTGCCGGCGCCGACCATTTCGTTGATCCTCTGCGACAGCTCGACGGCCGCTTGAGCGGCTCCATCGGGCACAGAGGGAGTGATTTTAAACGCGGGGACTATTGCGGGCAAAGCCGGCTGGGGTTCCGCGGGCCGCGCGCAAATTTCTTTAATCTCATCCGTGCGGCGCACATCAATCAAATCGGGACCGAGGAGCGGCACAGGGATCTCCGCATCCCTCTTTTTGCCGTACCAACGGACGGTTTTCACCGACTGCCTGGAGATTTTGTCCTGGAGGGTGATCAGCGCATGGAGCAGAGCCTGCGGCGTCGGAGGGCACCCCGTGATGTAAACGTCCACCGGCAGGAATTTATCAATCCCCGAAACAACGTTGTACCCTTCCTTAAAAGGCCCGCCGGAGGTGGCGCAGGCCCCCATCGAAATGACGTATTTCGGCTCCGGCATCTGGTCATAGAGGCGCACGATCATAGGGACCATCTTCTTCGTGACCGTCCCGGAAACGATCATTAAATCGGCCTGCCTGGGAGAAGCCCGGAAGAGCTCCGCGCCGAACCGGGCGATGTCGTAGCGGCTGGCCGCGGTGCAGATCATCTCGATCGCGCAGCAGGCCAAACCGAACTGGAGCGGCCATATGGAATTTTTCCGTCCCCAGTTATAGAGGTAGTCCACCAGCTTATCCAGCGGCGTGATAAAGAGATGTTTCTGAATCTCTTCTTCCAGCAGCTCTTCTTCCGTCGGATTTAACCTGATCTTGTCAGCCGCCATGTATCGCTCCAGATTGAGTAAGCCCGAAAGTTTGAACCAGTTTTTTCAATTGTTCCGGATCGCCGGTCGGCGCGGCGCAACTCGCGCCGGCGCAGACGAAAGCGGTGGGCGCGTTTAAAGCGCCCACGTTTCTTAAAAGTTCCGCCAGCGCCGGAGGGAGCCCCTGTCCGCCGCGCGCCGCGTCCGCCGCCTGGACAACCCGGTTTGGCCGGTAAACCCCCTCCACCGCTTTTAAAAGGAGCCCGGTCCTTTGATCGTCCGGCTTGCCGACAACAACGATATGCAGAGGCTCTTCCAAATAAGATTCTAACGCAATGCCGAAGCTTGCTGCAAAAAAGCCGTGTTCCCGGGCGGTCCCGGCGAAAGAGGCGAGCGTCTCCTCCGCCGTCTGTTTATAAAGCTCCTGGCCGGTGTAATGGAACAGCCGCGCCATGACCAGCGCGGCCGCGCTGTTGGCGCCGGGCGTCGGGGAATCCTGGACCGGCTTCCGGCGCGTCCGCAGGACTGCGATAGCGTTAGGGTCAATCTCGGCGTCAAAAAAACCGCCGGCCTCATTGTCCCCAAAACGCTTGACCATCTGATCCGCGAGGACCCCGGCCCTTTCCAGATAAATGTCCTGCTGGGTCACTTCATAGGCGTCGAGGAAAGCATTCGATAGGTAGGCGTAGTCTTCGAGGAACCCGACGGTGCGGGCGCCTCCCTCCTCCAGGATATGGCAAAGACCCTTTTTCGGATCGATCCCCTCTTTCCATATCCGGTCGAGCGTTTTTAACGCAAAAACCCTGGCCTCCTGGTCATTAAACGCGGAAGATGCGGCGAGATACCCGGAAACCATAAGGCCGTTCCAGTTGACGTAGACGGTCTTATCCACAAAGGGGGTCTCGCGCCGGGATCGGGCGGCTAAAAGTTTGCGCTTGCCGCCGGCAATCCGCCGATTAATTTCCTCCGGCGTCTTGTTCAGTTTTTTAGCCACCTCAGCCGCAGGCATCGCCTCGTACAGGACGTTCTTCGCGGGATTTTCCCGCATCTCGCCCCGCTCTTCAATCCCGAAATAAAGCCGGACAGCCTCAAACTCCTCTTCCGAGAGAACCTGCTGTGCTTCGTCCAGCGTCCATGTCCAGTAGTCGCCGTCATCCTCCGGCGAAAAGTCGGCGTCTTGGCTTCCGTAAAAACCTCCCTTTGCCTGATCGGACAGCGTGGAGGAAAGATACGCGGTGATCTCCCGCCCGACATCCGCGTACCGTTGGTTACCGGTCAGCTGGTACGCCTGAGCGTAAATCTTCAGAATCTCCCCTTCAAGATAGAGCATGACCTCGAAGTGCGGGACCCTCCAGGAGCTGTCGGTCGAATACCGGTGCATCGCGCCGCCCAGATGATCCCGGATTCCGCCCAAGGCCATCGCATCGAGCGCTTTAGCGGCGGTATCCAGATAACTTTTGTCGCCGGTAGCGAGATGGCGCCTCATCAGCAATTCAACCGCCGTCGGCGCCGGAAATTTCGGGGCCTCCCCGAAACCTCCGTGTTCCTCATCCCGGCGCTCCATGATGTTCGCCACGATCTGATCCAGGATGCCGGGGCTTAATTCGCCGGGCTTGATGCTTTCGGAGGAAACCTGAGCGATATCCCGATGAAGCTGTTTGGCCTGCGCAGTAACATCCTCTTTTTTTTCCTTATAAACCTGGGAGACCCTGGCGAGGATGGTTTTCATGCCCGGCATACCCTGGCGGTCCTCCGGAGGGAAATAGGTGCCGCCGTAGATGACCTCCCCTTCAGGGGTCAGGAAGGCGGTCAGAGGCCAGCCCCCCTGGCCGGTAAGGGCTTGAACCACCTCCTGGTAACGCCGGTCAATATCGGGCCGCGCATCCACATCCACTTTGACGGGGATAAACAGCTCGTTGATCATCTTGGCAATCTCCGGGTTTTCGTACGACTCCCGGTCAATCACATGGCACCAGTGGCACCAGACGGCCCCGATATCAAGCAGCACCGGCTTATCCTGCTGCTTTGCGGCCCGGAAAGCCTCATCGCCCCATTCGTACCAGGCCACCGGCTGGCCGGCGGCGGAACGCAGATAGGAGCTTTTTGATTGAGCAAGCCTGTTCACGGTTTTCGTCTCTGTGTTTTTTTTCGGCGCGGCTTCTGACGGCGGCACCCAGCCGGCGGCAAGGACCGCGGCACCCAACAGAAGGAGCCGGCTTAAGGCCGGTCTCCCCTGTTTTCCGAACGTTGTCACGGCCGCGGATCCACGCGATGCGTTTTTCTTCAGCGGATTGCGGAAAGGATTTCCTGGTTATCGCGCGCGACCTTGATCTCCTGAACCTTCTTGTAGGCCACTGTGCCGGCTTTGTCCACGATAACAGTCGCTCTCTTGGAGCAATTGAAGTCTTCCAGGTAAAGGCCGTACTTTCTGGCAACCTCCCGTTTCTGGTCGCTCAAAAGGGAGTGCTTCAGCGCCAGCTTCTCCTTCCACGCTTTGTGGGAAAAATGGGAATCGCAGCTGATGCCGAAGAGAACCGTCTCCTTCTGTTCGAACTTCGGAAGGTCCTGGGAAGCGGCGCAGTTTTCAGCCGTGCAGACGGGGCTCCAATCAAACGGGTAAAACATGAGGACAACATTCTTTGTCCCCTTGAAACTCGAAAGCGTCACCGGATTGCCAAGCTCATCCTTCACCATAAAATCGGGCGCCGCGTCGCCCACTTCAATTTCACGCGCTGCCAATGTCTCCTCCACTGGATAACCTCCTTGTTTTCTGTTCCCTTATTGAAGGATCAGGGTAATGGATCAAACGCTTCACGGGTTTGCCTTTCAAGAAATGCTGCCGCACGATCACGGGAACATCTTTGACCGTGAATTTCGAATACCAGATATCGTCCGGTTCAATGTAAAGGTTCGGGGCCAGGCTGCATAAGCCGAAACACCCCCTGGGGACAACCTCTACCCGCCCCTCCAACCCGGCCCTTCGTATCGCTTTTTTGAAGGACTCCACCACGGCGACAGACCCCTTCTTCGGGCAGGTCTCTCCACCGGTATCGATGAAGACACGCCGTATCGGTTTCGGTTTATTCTCTTGTTCGGGAGTGTTAGACAAATCGGTTACAGGGGTTATTGTAACGAATTGCCTCTCTTATGGAAAGAAAAAGAAGCCCCTGCCTCCCATTTGGGTGCAGGGGCTTCTTTTATAGTAAAGACGTTGCGTCAGTACAAATATTTCGGATACGGGAACGTAATGCCGACCCAACTCCAGCCCAAGACTCCGTACGTCCATTTCCAGAGCTTATAAACTCTATAGAGTGGTTCGCCGAAGCTGTCAAACTTACCCGTTACTGTCTGCAGATAGGTTCGATATTTTTTCCCATTACGCAATGTGACGTCGACTTTCCGGCCCAGTGGGGCGGATTCCGTTGTGGCGACAACCTTGAGAATGCTCCCCGGTGTAATACCCATCACATAAGCCATATTGTCGACCGTTTTGACGCCGATTCCCTCAGGGACTTGAACCAGCCAGGAAACTTGTTCGACCCCGGCGGCTAACCGTCCTACGTATCGACGTCCGTCACTCAGCCGAACCTCGATGGGGAAATTCGGCTCATTGGCCATCTTGACGGAGGAGATCTGAGTGACACCGATCACTAAGTAAGCGGCAATATTCTTGACCGCTGTCGCGCTGATTCCCTCCATCGCCTTGACAAACCACTTCGGGGTATAGGTGTATTCCTGTCCCGTCTGAGGCAGGGGGACCGACGTGAAAGAGAGCTCACCGACATAGCGGGTACCATCTATCAGCTTCACCACGCCGAAGCTATTATTACCGCCGGCCGGATCGAAAGCGACGTTTATGCTGGCGATGTTGGACAGAGCTACTCCCAGAAAATTCGAAATGTTTCGGATCGATGCAATATTGATGGTCGTCTTGATAGCCCAGTCGGCCTCATAGATTCCGTAGCCCATCGCATCCATTTTAAACATTCTAATAAGACCAACGGCATACGCCGTGATCACCCCGTTCATGTCCCGAACGGAAACGACCGCCGAAGTGCTGTCCACCAACCGGATACTCAAAAGCTGCGTGGGCGAAATCCCTATCTTCCCGGCGATCTTCTTCAAGGTTTCAACGCTATAACCATATGGCGCCTTTACAAACCATTTCGGAGTATAGGTGTCCAGTTGCCCTGATTGAGGCAGAGGGACCGATGTGAAAGAGAGTTCTCCGTAGTAGCACGTGCCATCTTTCAGCATTACCTCTCCGAAGAAATTGTTACCGCCGGCCGAATCGGAGACGATTCTAATCCATCGGATATTGGAGAGCCCAACCCCCAGGAAGTTCGATACGTTCCGAATCGACTGGACGGTGAAGTAGCCCCCGATGAAGGTCTGGATGGCCCAGTCGGTTTGATAGATCTTGTAGCCCAAGGCATCGGTTTGGCTCGTTTGAACCAGACCGACGGCATACTTCATCTCTGGACCGTACCGACCAGACCGAACGGAAACAACCGCCGATGTGCTGTCCCCTTGGCTAACCCTCGCAACGTCCCCTGGCCAAACCCCTATCCGCTGAGCCACCGCTATCACGGTGTCCACACCATAAGATGAGGCAGCAAACCATTGGGGGGCATAAACGGTTACCCCCTGAAATGTGAATGCCTTCATCTGACCGACATAGGTCGCATACGGATCGCTAAAGTCACCGGTAAATGCAACCACTTCGGCAGCGGCTATCCCGTTGACTGGATTGGCCATTCGAACGGAATAAATCTGATCGGCACTTGCATACGGATCAATAGAATGGGCGATCATCTCCTCTCTCGCGCGGGCACCTGAAAGGTTAACTACCCAATCAACGGAAATTGTCGTTCCTCCCCCCTGACCGTCAAGCGGGAAGACATATCCAACCAAAACCCGTCCAAAATAATTCGTTCCATTCGTGTCCTGAACCTCAATCCAAGCCCTATAAGATATGGTAGGCTCTTGATACTCCGCCCGGATCCAGGCGATTTGCGAAGCGCTGATACCGAGAGAAGTTGCTACCGGCTCAATGGAGAGCTCGGCGATTTGCGCTAACTCAGTGCCAGGTGGGTTATCGATGACGGTTCCGCTGGCAACAACAGGTACAGTCATGGCTAAGGCTTGGGCCTGCATTGTCTTCAAGGCGGGATCCGGAGCGGTTGGATCGACCCCGGCAGGACCGGCAGGAATCAGATAGGGATCACTGCTCACCGGTTGAAGGTCCGCGGCTCCTGCGTTTAACGGAAAAGAAAAACTCCAGATGCAACCCAGCAAAACCCAAGCGATTGTTTTTTGCATTTTCATCGGATTTCTCCCTGCATGTTTTTTTAAGCCCCTAACAAGTGGGTAAAAAATTGCCACACATTTTGTCCGGTTTAGCGTGGGGTTTTCTCCACGTCTTTTCAGTTCTCATTTCTAAGTATGCGAAACGGGCGGGCAAAAAACAAGAGCTGTACAAGATTTAATATTTACTAACGCGCTCTATCTTGGCATATGGCCATTTGTTACAATAACTACTTTCGTCGAAGGAACGCGTGGATTTCATAACCGACCCGCTCAACGCCCAGGAGTTCGTGCGGATGGTGACGCAGCCACGACTCCAAATCCGGCCCGAACCATTCATCGGTCGCGATGATCTCGAGAACCTGCCCGGCGGGAATCCCCTGAATCGCCTCAGCGGTTTTGCGAACCGGCACGGGGCACAGCAAGCCGTAGCAGTCCAGAACAAGATCGGCCTTCATTACACCTTCCATACCGATTGAAACTTCTCCCCTTCCTGCTGGGCTAAAATGGAGACCTGCGCGGCCAGCTTCCTGGCAACCTGAATGAGCGCTTGGGCCGCCGGGGAATCGGGATGGGTCAGAACAATGGGATGTCCGCTATCCGCCCCAACCCGGACCTCCGTCACAAGAGGGATTTCCCCCAGAAACGGCAGCTTAAGCAACTCGGCGGCCCGGACGCCTCCCCCTTTGTCGAAGATCTCCGTCTCTTTCCCGCAGTGGGAACAGACAAAACCGGACATGTTCTCGACAACGCCAAGGATCGGCACCTTGACTTTTTCGAACATCGAGATCGAACGGCGGACGTCCTGAAGGGCCACGTCCTGGGGGGTCGTCACGATAAGCGCTCCGGAAAGAGGGATCGATTGCGTGAGCGACAGCTGCACATCCCCGGTTCCGGGAGGAAGATCAATCACCAGATAATCCAGGTCTCCCCAAACAACCTCTTTAAGGAACTTGTTCACCGCCCCGTGAAGCATCGGGCCCCGCCAGACAACGGCATCGTTCTGCGGAATAAGGAACCCCATGGAGACCACTTTCACGCCGAAATTTTCGGCGGGGGCAATCTTTCCGTCCTGAAGCGGCGGGAGGCGGTCCAATCCCATCATCAGGGGGACATTGGGGCCGTAAATGTCGGCATCCATCAGGCCGACTTTGGCCCCTTCTTTTGCCAGCGCGGCGGCAATGTTCACGCTCACCGTTGTCTTGCCCACCCCCCCCTTGCCGCTGCCGATCGCGATCACATTGCGCACGCCGGGCATTCCCTGCTGCTCAAATGGGCGCGTCGCCTTGACCTTTGCGCCAGTCGTCAAGTCCACCCTATGGACACCCGGAATCGCCGCCACGGCGGCCCGGACATCCTGTTCGAATTTTTCCCGGACAGGACAAGCGGGGGTGGTCAATTCAAGCGTTAAAGAAACCGTTCCGCCCGACACCTTGATCTCCTTGATCATTTTCAGCGTGATCACATCCACGTGAAGCTCCGGATCCTTCACTTTCCGGAGCGCCTCAAGGACAATCTGTTCCGATAACGGCTGCGTCATGACAGTTTAATCACCAGTTTCCCGAAAAAATTCCTGCTCTCCATCATCTCCTGCGCCCTGGAAGCCTCTTTCAGCGTGAAAACGGTGTCGACCACCGGCTTGAGACGCCCCTGAACAACCAGGGAAAGCACCTGGTCCAGTTCCGTGCGGCTGCCCATGTAGCAGCCGGAGATGCTCAGCTCTTTCGTAAAGAAGAAACGCAGATCCAGTTCCACTTTAGGACCGGTCGTGGCGCCGCAGGTGACAAGCCGGCCCCCTTTGGCCAGACAGCGGACCGACCCGTTCCATGTCGCCGGCCCCACATGTTCGAAGACCAAATCCACACCCCTCTGCTTCGTCCTCTGCAGGACCTCCTCCACAAAATCAGATGTCGTATGGTTGATCACCCAATCGGCGCCGAGCGTCTTGGCCTTTCTCGCCTTCTTCTCGGAGCCGACCGTTGTGAAGACCACGGCCCCCGCAAGTTTCGCGATCTGGATAGCCGCGGAACCGACCCCTGAACCTCCCCCCTGAACCAAGACGGTTTCTCCTGGCTTAAGGGAACCGCGTGTGATGAGCATATGCCACGCCGACAGAAATACAAGAGGGACGGCCGCCCACTCCTCCGGCTTCAGCAAATCGCCGATAGGGATCAGATTCCGCTTCGGCGCCGCGGCGTACTCGGCATAACCACCGTTTGTCTGGAGGCCGATGATTTTGAATTCACGGCAGAGTGAATCCCTTCCCGACAGGCAGGCAGGGCATGATCCGCAGTTGATCCCCGGAGCAACGAGGACCCGCTGTCCCTTTTTTAAGGACCCGCCGCCCGAAACGAGGGTGCCGACGATTTCAGACCCACCCACATGAGGCATCGGGATCTTGATGCCCGGAAGCCCCTGCCGGGCCCACAAATCCAAGTGGTTCAAACCGCAGGCCTCGACTTTGACAAGTGCCTCTTCCGAGCCGGACTCCGGCAAAGGAAGCTCTTCATGCTTCAAAACGCCGAGCCCGCCATGCTGATGAAACACAACCGCCTTCATGACGTGACTCCTCCGATCGCCATAATCTTGCCATTATAACATCCGGCCTGCTACAATCGCCGCATGAAGATCCTCGTTTCCGGCTCAACCGGGCTTATAGGTTCCTCCCTCATCCCCTTATTGGAATCGCGCAGACATCAGGTCTACCGGCTGGTAAGATCGAAACCTCACCCGGGGGACATATTTTGGGACCCGGCCGAAAACCGGTTGGACGCGGCCCATCTTGAAGGGTTCGACGCCGTCATCCACCTTGCCGGCGACCCGATCGCCGAAGGACGCTGGACCGAAGAAAAGAAAGCCCGGATCCGGGACAGCCGCGTTAAAGGAACACGTCTTTTATCGGAATCCCTCGCGAAACTGTCCAACCCGCCGAAAACGCTTCTCTGCGCCTCAGCCGTAGGGTATTACGGACACCGGGGCGAGGAATCCCTTCATGAGGGATCGGCAGCCGGCTCCGGCTTCTTCGCCGATGTCGGGAAAGCCTGGGAAGCCGCCGCCGATCCGGCCCGCGGCAAAGGGATACGGGTCGTCCACTTAAGATTTGGAATCGTGCTGACCCCCACAGGAGGGGCGCTGAAGAAGATGCTGCCCCCTTTCCGGTTAGGGTTAGGAGGGAGCTTCGGAAGCGGCCGGCAGTACATGAGCTGGATCGAGCTGGAAGACGCCCTCAGCGCCATCTACCATACCTTGATGACGCACGACCTGGAAGGGCCTGTGAACATCGTCTCCCCTCTGCCGCTGACAAACAGGGATTTCTCCCATACGCTCGGCAGAGAACTCGGGCTCCCCGTCCTCTTCCGCATCCCGGCGTTCGCCGTCCGCCTCCTTTTCGGGGAGATGGCGGATGAAGCCCTGCTCGCGAGCACGCGGGCAGAACCCCGGAAGCTGCTCGACTCCGGCTTTAAATTCCGCTACAATGCTCTTGACACGGCACTTAAAAATATCCTCCGGTAGGCCTCCATGGATGCCTCCGCCCGCGCAAAAAAGATAGCCGCCACCCTAAAAGAAACCTATCCTGACGCCGCCTGCGCTTTGCGCCACAAAAACGCTCTCGAACTGCTTGTCGCCACGATCCTTTCTGCGCAATGCACAGATGAACGGGTCAACAAGGTAACCCCTCCTCTGTTTAAAAAATACCAGGGTGTCCGGGATTACGCGCAAGCCGATCTAAAAACGCTGGGGGCCGAGATCCGATCAACCGGCTTCTACAAACAAAAGGCAAAAGCGCTCAAGACCCTGGGGGCCGCACTGGAGAAGAAATTCCACGGCCAGGTGCCGCGGACGATGGAAGAGCTGGTGACGCTGCCCGGCGTATGGCGGAAAACAGCCAACGTCATTCTGGGGAACGTTTTCGGAATACCGGGAATTGTGGTGGACACGCACGTCCGCCGCCTGTCCAACCGGATGGGCCTTTCGAATCAGAGCGACCCCGATAAGATCGAAGCGGACTTGATGAAACTGCTGCCGAGCGGTTCGTGGACTTCTTTTTCTCACGCGATGATCTTTCACGGACGGCACATCTGTACAGCGCGGAAACCGGCCTGCGGCTCCTGTCCGATTCAATCCTTCTGTCCTAAAATAGGCCTCCCTTTCTGAGAAGCCGGCCCGGCGTTACCGGCATTTTTGATCCGCTGTTGTATCTCCTCCGCATCGAGAACCCTGCCCATCTCCCGCAAGAATGAGGCGTAGTTTCCAAGCGCCGTTAAAACCTCAGGGTGCTTAGGACCGAATGTTTTTCCCAGCGCGGAAACCGACTGCTTATAGAGGGCCTCCGCTTCGGCATATTTTCCCTGCGATTTGTAAAGAAGCGCTAAGTTGTTGAAGGAGCCGGCGGCATTAACGTGCTCCGGCCCAAACGTCTTTTCGAGTATCGAAATGGACCTTTTGTAAAGGGATTCGGCCTCCTGATAGCGGGCTTCCGTTTGATAAACTCCGGCCAGGTTGTGAAGCGCTATCGCCACATCCGGATGGTCCGGGCCAAACGTTTTTTCCCGGATCGAGAGAGAACGCTCATACAATTTTTCGGCGTCGGCATAACGGCCTTTCTGGTAATAGAGGCTTCCGAGATTGCTGAGCGATACGGCCACGTCAGGGTGGTCCGGCCCTAAGAGGGTCTCCCTGACCGACAGGGAGTTCTGATAGAGATCTTCCGCTTTCACGTAATCCCCTTCCGCCCGGTGCAATTCCGCCATATTATTCAGCACTGTCGCCGTCTGCGAAGACTTCTCCCCGAAAACCTGTGTTCTGATCGCCAGCGCCCGTTCGTACAGAGGCTTGGCTTGCTTGAGCTTTCCCTGCACCCGGTACAGCTCCGCCAAGTTGTTGAGGACGCTGGAGACTTCAGGGTGATCCGGGCCCAGCGCCTTCTCCAGAACATCGAGCGCTTCGGTGTAATATTCTTCCGCTTCCTTCATCCTTCCCTGGGTCTTGCACAACAGCGCCAGATTGTTCCGGTATGTCGCGGCATCCGGATGTTTCGTCCCGAAAGCCTTCGTGACGATCCCGATGGCCTTTTTATAAAGAGGCTCGGCCTTCTCAAAATGGCCCTGAATCCGGTTCAGCTCGGCTAGGTTGTTCAGCACGGTGGCCGTATTCGGATGGTCTTTCCCCAGCCGTTTTTCAAGAATCTCCAGAGAGCGCAGGCAAAGAGGTTC
Source organism: uncultured Planctomycetia bacterium (assembly GCA_964373715.1). Classification (GTDB taxonomy): domain Bacteria; phylum Omnitrophota; class Gorgyraeia; order 1-14-0-20-64-10; family 1-14-0-20-64-10; genus CAMTXI01. The sequence goes on from CAYJVR010000003.1 coordinate 42,376, forward strand.
CGCCTGGGAATAGAGCCCCTGCGCCTGGTAGAGTTCGGCTATATTATTCAGAGAGGTGGCCACCTGAGGATGGTCGTTTCCGAAAGCCTTCTCATAAACCTCCAAAGCGCGGAGGCTCAGAGCAACGGCCTGGGCGTGCTTCCCCTGAAATTTATAAAGGGAGGCCAAATTATTCAAACAGGTCGCCACATAAGGATGGTCCTGCCCGAAAACCTTCTCATAAATGGCCATGGCCTCCTGATACAGCGGCTCCACCTGCGCGTAATCACCCGCCGCTTTGTACAAAGAAGCAAGGTTATTGAGGCTTGTAGCAACGTTAGGATGGTCCGGACCAAATTTTTTTCGGGCCAGTTCAAGCGCTTGATGGGAAATCAGAACAGCCTGGTCGTATTCCCCTTTTTGATAAAGAACCTCTACTTGGTTGTTGAGGCCGCTCCAATCCTCCTCTTCGGCGTAAAGCAGGGAGGCGAACAACAGAGGAAAAACCATCAAGAAAACGGCGATTCTCGCGGGTTTTTTCATCGTGTAGAGTATAACAAATCCGGGCTTATCGTTCATACCGGTGCTGAAGAAGGACCTCCTGTCTATAGCGGTCAACCTGCTCTTTTGATTGGGCGTCCGACCAGCCTGCGCACCGGGCGGCCACCCGCGCGATGTGCTCAAGAGCGTCCAACCCCTGGCAGGAAGACCATCCGAGCTGGAACCTCCTCCACAGCAGATCGCTCAAAGAGACCGCCATCTCATGCTCGATGGCGAATCTCACTTCGGCGCAGAGATATAGGTGGTGGGGGCAAACCGGCTGAGACATCTCCCGGTCGGAGAGGATCCACTGAAAAATTGTCTCAGCCTGCGGCCCGTACCTCTGCACAAGACGAGAGACCTGCGGCGGGTAGAGAGCCCCTTGACTCAAAAGTTCTTTCATTAGGCCGTTTATTCGGTCTCCGCGCCAGTCCGCAGACCTGTACCCGAAAGAGGTTTTCCCGGTCCTGCAGGGTCTTAAGGATTTCTCCGGGAAAAGAACCGCCGCCCGGTCCACCAGATCCTGCGCAGTCCGGCGGAAGGTGGTGAATTTCCCTCCCACAACGCTGATCAGGCCGTTGGCATCCTCATGGATCAGGTGGGTCCGGCTGACCGCCCAGGGATCTTTTTTCTCCTGCGCCACGAGCGGCCGCACCCCCGCAAATGTGGTAATCACCCCGGCTTTCTCCAAACGAAGCCGGGGAAGCAGCTTGTTGGCCCCTTCGATGAGATAGTCCACGTCCGATCTGTCGGCATGAGCGTCGGCCGGGTCCCCGTCGTAGTCGGTATCGGTGGTGCCGATGAGCGTCAGCCCCCTCCAAGGGATCATGAATAATATCCGCCGGTCGCCCGGAGAAGAGAGCAGCAGCGCTTTATGCAGACCAACATCGGGGTAAACGATATGGATCCCTTTAGACGGCCGGACGATCGGCCGCAGAGAGGTGTCGGCGAGCCGGCGCAGCCGGTCGGCCCAGGGACCCGTAGCGTTGATGACAACCCTGGCCCGCACATGCAGAACCGCGCCGTTTAAACAATCCTCCGCCACCGCGCCTGCCACCCGGTTGTTTTCAAGTATCCAGGAACTGACCCTCAGGTAATTCGCCGCGACGGCCCCGCTTTCCACCGCGGAACGGAGGACCTCCAAAACCATCCGCGCGTCATCCATCTGGGCATCGTAATAAACGGCCCCTTTCCGGATCGCCCCTCCCGACAGAACAGGCTCCAATTCGCTTATCTGAGCGCCGGATAAAAGCTGATGTTTATGGATGCCCCCGGAACCGGCCAAAAGATCGTAGAGGAAAACCCCGGCCCGGACGAGAGGCCAAGGACGGGGATTACCATCGGAAACGGGGATGAGGAACGGCAGGGGCTGCAGGAGATGCGGGGCCGCCTTCAGCAGCAGACGGCGCTCCCGGATCGATTCACGCACCAGCCCGAAGTCGAGGTTTTCGAGGTAACGGATGCCGCCGTGAATCAGCTTGGTCGTTTTTGAAGAGGTGCCGGAGGCGAAATCCCCCTGCTCAATCAGCGCGCATGAAAGCCCTCTTTGGCTGGCGTCCCAAGCGATGCCGGCCCCGAGGATTCCTCCTCCGACCACTAAAAGGTCGAAGGTCCGGCCGGAAAGCCGCGAGGGATTCCTGACTAAAGCGCCCGTTTGACCGCCTCCATCCACCCCGACAGAGCCACCGCTCTGCGGCGCCGGTCCCAGGAGGGACGAAAAGCCCGGTCAACGCCCCGCATCTTCCGCAAATCCTTTTGACTCCAGAAACCGATCCCCAGCCCAGCCAGCTGGGCGGCGCCCAAAGCGGTTGTCTCGATCATCTGAGGCCGGACAACGGGGACACCCGAAAGATCGGATTGGAACTGCATCAGGAGGTTGTTCTTCACCGCCCCGCCGTCCACCTGGAGAGAGGTCAGCGTAATCCCGCTGTCCTTCTGCATCGCCTCCAAAACCTCCTGCGACTGGTAGGCAATCGACTCCAGCGCCGCCCGGACGATGTGCGCGCGGCCGGTGCCCCGGGTCAGCCCGCACACCAGCGCGCGGGCGTCCGATCTCCAGTAAGGGGCGCCGAGGCCGACAAAAGCCGGTACGAAATGAACACCGGCCGAGTCCGAAACGGACCGAGCCAACGTTTCCGTTTCTGAGGCGCTGCGGATGATGCCGAGGCCGTCCCGCAGCCACTGGATCACCGCGCCGGCGATAAAAACAGACCCCTCCAGCGCATAAGAGGGCATCCCCCGTTCGTCGCAGGCCGCGGTGGTGATCAAACCATGTGTGGAGTGGATAAGCTTGGAGCCGGTCTGCATCAGCAGAAAACAGCCGGTCCCATAGGTATTCTTGGCTGAACCGGGCTCCACGCAGCCCTGTCCGAAGAGGGCAGCCTGCTGATCCCCCGCTATCCCCTGGACCGGTATCCCCGCGGGCAGCGGCCCGACGGCAGCTGTCACCGCGAACCGGTGGTTCGACGGATAGATGTCGGGCAAAACCTGGGAAGGGATATCCAGCATCTTGATCATCGGGCCCGACCATCTCTGCGCGGCCAAATCATACAACAGCGTCCTGGAGGCGTTGGTCACGTCCGTGGCGTGCACCCGTCCTCCGCTTAACCGCCACAGAAGCCAGCAATCCACCGTGCCGAAAGCCACCCGCCCTTTTTTAGCCGCCGAAGCGATGGCTGGGGCGTGTTTGAGAAGCCAGCTGATTTTCGTGCCGGAAAAATAAGGATCCAGGAGGAGCCCTGTCACGCGCCGCACGAAAGGCTCATGCGGCTTCAAACGCAGGCAGGCATCGGCGGTTCTCCTGTCCTGCCAGACGATCGCCTTATGAAGAGGCCGGCCCGTCTTGCGGTCCCACAGGATCGCCGTCTCCCGCTGGTTGGTGATCCCAATGGCGGCGATCGAGTTCCCCGATACACCTGCCTTCCGCAGCGCCTCCGCAACCACGCGGAGCGTGGAAACCCAGATCTCCTCGGGATCATGCTCCACCCAACCGGGCTTCGGAAAATATTGTTTTATCTCCCGGTAACCGTGGCCCGCCGCCCGGCCGGATTTATCAAAAAGGATGGCGCGGGTCCCGGTGGTCCCCTGGTCAATCGCGAGGACGAACTCCTTCATCGAAGAGGTTTTTATCCTTTTCCCAGAGCCTCCACGAGCGCGTTACCGAACGCCTCCGCGGCTTCCGGGCCGGAGCCGGTGATGATCTTGCCGTCCCGTTCCACCGGGGAACCGGTATAGACAACCCCTTTGGTTTTGAAATCACCCGCGACGTCCGGCCAGATCGTGGCCTTCCGTCCCTTCAAAAGGCCGGTATTGGCCAAAGTCATCGGGGCCAGGCAAATAGCGGAGGTCACCTTTCCTGAATCGTACGCCTTTTTTACCAGCGCATGCGCAACGGGATCCCGCCAGTACTCGGTGGCGCCCATCCCGCCGACGAAAACGACCGCGTCGTACTCTTCCATCCGGGCCTCTTTAAGGAGGATATCCGGTTTTACCTTGATGCCCAGCATCCCCTTTGACTCCTGCAGGCTGGAGGAGGCGACCGTCACCGCCGCCCCGGCCGACTCAAGGATCTCGCGGGGTTTCTGGTATTCCTCATCCCTGAACTCCTTGGAGGCAATCACCATCAGCACATTCTTGCCGCTCAGCGCACCCATTTTAAACAATGCCCCCCTATGACGTCATTACGAGCCCTAACAGGGCGAAGCAATCTCATGCAAAATCCGTTTACGAGTTAGCGAGTTAGTGGGTTTGCGGATTAACTGGCCAACTGGCGAACCGGCAAACACGCGAACTGGTAAACTGAGGCTCCTCGCAATGACAAAACCCACAAGCTCAGACAAGCGATTCCCCGCCGTCGATGACAATAGTCTGCCCCGTAATCCGATCGGAGGCCTTCGAGGCCAAAAACACGGTCAGGCCCGTCAGGTCCTCCGGTTTTCCCACTCGTTTCGAAGGAATTTTTTCAATGTACGCCTTGAGGGCCTCCGGTGTCTCCTGGTAGCGCTGCGTCATATCGGTTTCAAAGAAACCTGGCGCAATCGCGTTCACCTGGATCCCTGCAGGAGCCAACTCAATCGCCATCACGCGGGTCATCTGGATGATCCCCGCCTTCGTCGCGCTGTACACAATCGATTGCGGGCCGCCGCGCAGACCGAGAATGGAAGAGATCTGGATAATCTTTCCCGACCGCTGCTTCATCATGATCCGGCCAACCGCTTTGGCCATGAGAAAAGCGCCGGTGAGGTTCACCGAAACGGCCTTGTCCCAATCCTCTTTGTTCATCCGGAAGAAGAACCCACCCTCCCACACGCCGGCGTTGTTGACCAGCACGTCGATCCTGCCGAACTCTTTGACCGCCGAATCAACGATGCCCTTGACCTGCCCCTCATCCGAAACGTCGCCTGCCATAACCGCGGTTTTACGCCCTATCCCGCGAATCTGGCCGGAGATTTCCTGGAGCGATTCTGCCTTCCGGGCGTTTAACGCCAGATGGCAGCCCGCTTCGGCCAGCGCGAGGGACATAGCCCGGCCAAGCCCGCGGGAAGCGCCGGTCACCAACGCCACCTTGCCGGTCAGGTCAAAAAGATTTTGAATCCCCATTAATGGACTCCCTGTTCCTGGAGGTACCTTTCACAGTCTATCGCCGCCATACATCCCCAGCCGGCCGCAGTGACCGCCTGTTTGTACCGGACGTCATGGATGTCCCCGCAGCCGAAAACACCGGACACCGAAGTCTGCGTGTTCTCCTTCAGCACGAGATAGCCTTTCTCGTCCAGATCCACCTGCCCTTTCAAGAAAGAGGTGTTCGGCTCATGGCCGATCGCGATGAAAACCCCTCCGCAGGCCAGGTCCGATTCTTTGCCGGTTTTCAGATTTTTCAGTTTAACGCCGGTCACTTTCCCCTTCGCGGCGTCGTAGATCTCCGCGACAGCCGAGTCCCAGACCCAACTGATTTTCGGATTCGATTTCGCCCGATCCTGCATGATCTTCGACGCCCGCAGGGTGTCCCGGCGGTGGACGACCGTCACCTTACTGGCAAACTTTGTCAAAAATGTAGACTCCTCCATCGCGGTGTCTCCGCCCCCAACAACAACCACCTCCTGCCCTTTGAAAAAAAATGCATCGCAGGTGGCGCAGGCCGACACCCCGTGGCCGATCAATTTCTTCTCCGACTCCAACCCGATGAATTTTGCCGACGCCCCGGTGGCGACGATCAGAGTCCTCGTCCGGACCGGTTTCCCATCAACAAAGACCGAAAAGGGGGGTTTCGAGAGGTCCACAGTTTCCGCATTCCCGGCGATAAAGCGGGTGTCGAAACGGGCCGCCTGCTTTTTCATCTGCTCCATCAGCTCCGGCCCTTGTATCCCCAGGGGAAACCCGGGGTAATTTTCGACTTCGGTCGTTATTGCCAGCTGGCCGCCCGGCATCGTCCCCTCGATCAGCAGAGGCTTTAAGTTGGCCCGCGCGGCGTAAACCGCGGCGGTCAACCCCGCGCAGCCGGACCCTAAAATAACCACGTTTTCAATCTCAGACATCGCAATATCCTATTTTTTCCATTATACAGCAGGACTAATTCATCACCGCCTGGACCCGGGCCAAAGCCATCCACGCCGACTTGTAGCGGGGATTCTCCTTCAGCGCAGCCCGGTAACATTCACGGGCTTTCAAGTACCTGCCCTTGATCTCCCAAATCCTGCCGAGGTTGTAGTGAGGGAACATTCTCTCCTGGTAGCGGCCCGCCTTGATCGCCCGCTCGAGCCATGGGACCGCCTCATCCAAACTCCCTCGCTCGATCAGGTAAGCCCCAATGTCGTTGTACGGGTTCCCGAAATTCGGGTCGGCAGCTATCGCTTTCTTGCACTCGGTAATCGCGTCATCCAGTTTCCCGAGCAGAGCGTAAGCCCATCCGAGGTACGTGTGCGCCTCGGCCGTCGAAGCAAATTCCAATGACTTTTTATAGCAGCCAACAGCCCCTTTTAGGCGGCCGTTGCGCTGATTCTCGAACCCCATCTCGAAAAAGAGGTCGGCTTGTTTTCTCAGTTCGGAAAATTCATGCATCATTTTTGAGATTGGCTGCTTCGTTTTTAAAGAGCGGTTTAAGGATCTTCACCAAACCCGCATGAACCAAAGGGGATCCCGCCGCGATATGACCGTCCGTCATATAAGAAGACTTCCCGAGAAAATTACTGACCCTGCCGCCGGCCTCTTCCACGATTAAAGCCCCTGCCGCCATATCCCACGGGGAAAGCCCCATCTCCCAGAAACCGCCGGCCCTTCCGCAGGCGGAATAAGCTAGATCCAGCGCCGCGGAACCGGCCCGCCGGATCGCCCCAGTCTTCATGAAAACCTCTCGGAACGATTTCAAATAAAGGTCCAGCTGTTTCTGCGCCTTAAAAGGGAATCCGGTGGTAATGAGAGTCCCTTTGAGAGAAGTTTTAGATATGACCCGAATGCGGCGGCCGTTCAAGTAGGCCCCTTTACCCCTGACGGCCGTGAAAAGCTCCTTCCTCAGAGGATCATAGATAACTCCGACCTGCATAACGCCTTTTTTCGCCATCGCGATCGAAACGCAGAACATCGGGAACGCGTGAATGAAATTCACCGTCCCGTCCAAAGGGTCAATGAACCATTGGCAGTCGCCGATCCTCATGTCGAGAGGCGATTCTTCGGCAACAATGATATGCCCCGGGAAAACCCCGCGGATAATCCGAAGAATGGTCTTCTCGGAAAGATGATCAATGCGGGTGACCCAGTCGGACGGCCCCTTCTGCCTGACATCGGAAACTCTCAAGCGGCCGACATGCGACGAAAGAACACGCCCTCCCGCCAAAGCCGCGCGGACCGCCACGGAAAGAGCGGCTTGGTTCGGATTCATCTGCCGATCCCTTTATTAAGCAATTCCTTGATGATCGGACCACTTGCCGGCGGGAATTCGAAATCGGCCAGCTCTTTGGCCTCCACCCATCGGAATTCGGAACATTCAATCGGCTGAGGCTCCCGCCCCTCCAGGATACCGCATGAAAAACAGTGGAACCTCAGCAGGCGGTTTGGATACTGGTATTCGACAACCTGTATCTCTTCCATCACCTTCACCGGAATCCCCAGTTCCTCCCTGATTTCACGGACGAGGCAGCCCCTCATGTCCTCATCGGGATTCAGTTTCCCTCCCGGGAATTCCCACAACCCGCCGAAACTGTCCTCCGGCAGCCTCTTTGCGATAAGGAAGCGCCCATCCCGCTGGATCACGGCAATCGCGACGATCAGCGGGGCCTCCATGGGCTGTTTTTCCTCCGGGTTAAGCAAGAAGGCGTCCTCCGTCCACCGGAATCATGGCGCCGGTGACGAAGTCCGTCCCGCAGACAAGGAAGAGTACCGCTTGCGCGATATCCTCGGGAGACCCGCATCTCTTTAAAAGGGTGCGCCGCACCGCCTTTTCCTTTTCCTTGGCCGACGTGCCCGGAGGAAAAAGAATGGGCCCAGGGGCTATGGCGTTTACCTGGACTTCAGGCGCAAGAACTTTAGCCAAACCCCGGGTCAAGACTGCCAGGCCTCCCTTGGCCGCAGAATACGGCAGGTAGTCGATCCAGGGGGAGAAAACTGAAACGTCCACGATATTGATGATCTTCCCGGCCCCCCGCCGTTTCATCGCCTTACCGGCGGCCTGCGCGAACCACCAGGGTCCCGACAGATTGGTCCGGATGCTCTCTTCCCACTGAGCCTCAGTCACGTTTTCAAACGGGGTCGGATAAAAGGAGGAGGCGTTATTGACCAGCACATCCAACCGGCGGAAGCGGAAGATGATCTGCTTCACCGCCTCTTTTACCTGGTCCGCGTCCCGCTGGTCCACCCGGTAGGCGGCCGACCTCACTCCCTGTTTCCGGATAAGGGCAACCGTCCGACCGGCCTCGGTCTCGGAGGTATTGTAGGTGATCGCCACATGGCAGCCCCGGGAAGCAAGCCCTAGAGAAACCTGCCTGCCGACCCTCTTGGCACCTCCGGTGACGAGCGCCACCTTCCCCTTGATGTTCATCAAAACTGCTCCAGAGATTTTCTTCCGGAAAACCCGGTTTCGATGTCATGCCAAAAGCGAACCCTATCCTCCCCCTCTTTCCAGCAGAGGTAGACCAAGGTCTCCCCGCGGGAGGCGAAAAAGTCGACAAGCCCTTCATTGAGATCTTTCAACTCAACGCCGAGCCCATTGAACGCTTCGAGCTTCGCCTCAAAGACTTTCAGCCCCTCCTCAATGAGCTTGTCCAACCGGGCCACCTCGGTTTCCGCCTTCGGGCTAACCGTCCCATCCTCCCGGAGCCACGAAAGCTCTTCAACCGTTTTCTTGCGCTCCACCCCGAAAATCTTCTCCCGTTGAACGCGCAGCTCCTTCAATCTCCCGGTAAGTTCCGGGATCATGCTGTTGGCCTCATCCGCGGTAAAAACTTTCAGTCCCTCATCCTTCATGGATCAGACCTCCACAAACTCCAGAGGAACCGTCTTGGGCGTAAGCCCCTTCTCGGCGGACCAATCCAGCAGTTTCTGCATCGCCTTGGCGCCGTCCGGCCTGCAGTCCACGCTCCACCGGTTGACGTACATGCCGACAAACCGGTCCGTAAGCGCCGGACTCAAGCCCCTGCCGTACTGCTGGGCGTAACGGAGCGCCTCATCCCGGTGGGCGAACGCGTAATCGAGGCTGTCCTTAAATGTGGACGCCAGCTTCTTCAGGACGGCAGCGCCTAAATCCCTGCGGACCACATTGACCCCGAGCGGGACCGGAAGGCCGGTCGTCTGTTTCCACCATTCCCCCAAATCAAGCACCTTCGAAAGCCCGCTGGAGGAATAGGTGATCTGCCCTTCGTGGATTAAAACCCCCGCGGGTATCTTCCCCTCGTGGACTGCCGGCAGTATCTGATCAAACGGCATCATCACGAGGTCTGCTTCCCCTATCGCCAGCTGCAACAGCAGCGATGCGGTGGTCAAACGGCCTGGGACCGCGATCCGGACTTTCTTAAGTTCTTCAACCGTCATCGGACTTTTGCTGACGACCAGCGGACCGTAGCCTTCGCCGACGCTGGCGCCCGTTGTCAGCAGGAGGTAGCGGTCGGCGATGTAGGGATAGGCATGAAGGGAAACCGCCGTCATTTCGAGCTCGCCGCTCATCGCCCGCTGGTTAAGCTCTTCGATCCCCTCCATGCAGTGGGTCACCGTCATCCCGCCCAGTGGGACCTTCCCGTTGGTCATCGCATAGAACAAAAAAGCATCGTCCGGGTCCGGGCTGTGCCCAATGCGGATGTTCATGAAAACAGCTCCTTTAACTTAAGAAGGTTCTGCTTCTTCTCCGGGCTCATCAAATTCATCACCCTCTTCTTCATCGTCATCTTCCGTGAGCCCCTCAAAATCTTCATTCGGCGCCAACTCGCTGAGGAACCGTGTAAAAACCCTTTCAAGAAGCTCATCCTGCCGATCCACGTAGATCAGGATCAAGTTCCGCAGCATGCGCGCCAGAATCTCCCGGTTGGTGACCCCATCCATGAACTCCGACTGGTAGGGGTACCCCGCTTCAACGATAAACTGGATGCACTCCGCCCGGGTGAGGAACCGCCCCTCGTTAAAAGTATCCAGGTACATTTCTCCCCCGTCCATCTCATATTTCAGCATAAAATGGCCCGGGATGCCGACCCCTTTAATGGGGAGCTTCAAGCGGTGCGCCAAAAGCATATAAAGGACAGACAAGCTGATCGGAATTCCCAGCTTCCTGTCCATCACCCTATTCAGAAAGCTGTTCTGGGGATCAAAATAATCATTCCAATTCCCCCGGAATCCCTCCCTCTTAAACAGGTAGTCGTTCAGGACCCCTAAATGAGCGCGCAGCTTCTCAGCCGGCTTCAGTTTGGAACGGACCTTCTCCGCCATCTCATCGAGCCGGCGCTGGTAAATCTGAGCGTCAATGTTCGGGTAACTGACGCGGGCAAGGAGAAAGACCCCCGTCTCCAAGTCGATCTGCTCATCCGGCAACGCGGAAAGGCCCCCCCACTCCGTCAACAACGAGGAGAGTTGGACCTCCCTCAGGATTTTGCCCGCCTCGACGCGGACGGCGGCGTCTTCGTGAGACTTTGACGCCTTCTTAAGGTATGGGACCGCCTGGGCCCCCATCTCAATGAGCTTCGCCCGGGCCGTCTCAACAATCTGGGGATCGTCATCAGCCAGAAGTTTCAACAGCGCCAATAGGTTAGATTCAGGTGTAAGATCGGCCATATCTGGAGGTAATTGGTCACTTAGCTTACCGGAGCCCACAAGCGATGTCAACGCCTCCCTATCGACGGAAAGAGATTGTGGTATATTTATCCTGAAGGAACAACTTGATAGATGCCTCAACTGCTTGATCTACGGTTGATTGTTGAAGAGGAGGCGCCTCCGCTTGAATTGGAGATGCCGAGGGTTTACCGCCGTCCTCCGATGCCCCCTCCTCCCCGCCGCAAAAAAGCGGTCCGCAAACTCGCACGGGAAGCCCGTGAGGCTTCCGGCCGATCCGACTGGCCTGCGTTCGGGTTAGCCTATGGAGAGCTGACCGTCCTTTTCCAGCCGATGATCCAGTGGGGGCTTTCCTGCTGGGAGTATCTGCTTTCCAGTGAAGGATGCCGATTCGTCTGCCGCTTGCCGGAAGAAAAAAGGTACTGCCGGGGGGATTACCGGGCCTTCTCGGAGAAAGAGTACAATTCACTTGTTTATAAGGCCTTCAAGAACTGCCTTCTCGCCTATTCTTCACAGCGGGAACCCGGAGATTTCAGCTTGTTCGTCAGGAGAAACTTCTGGCCCGAACTCCGGGAACAGTATAAAGCGATGGAACAACCTCCGGATCCCCGGCAGAGGATGCTCACCGGCTACTCGTACCTGCGCTGCGTCCCCTATCAGTTCCTGAACGACCTGCACCATGCCCGGGTCACCAAGATAATCTCCCGCTTGCCTGAGAAGATGCGCCGGGTCATTGAGCTCTATTACCTGCGTTTCTTCACGAAAGAGGCGGCGCAGGAGGCTTTGGGGATCAACCGGCTGGCTTTCCGGCGGAGGCAGCTGGCCGCGCTGCGCTGCATCTCAGAGGAAGACCGCTTAAGCTACGTTCTTCTGCGCCAAATCGAGCGATATTAATAAAGGTTCCCGGCAGAACCCGCGTTACATTTTTACGCCGAGGGCGTTCAGTTGATCCAACAGGGGCCCCATATCGCCGGTGAACTGATGCGTGCGGATGCCGAGCACGTCGGCCGCCTCGATCAGGTCCCGCCGGTCGTCGATGTAGAACGCGTGCGAGGCCGGGACATTCGCCAGTTCCAGCGCCCGCTTGTAGATCACCGGGTGCGGCTTCAGCGCTCCCACCTCGTAAGAAAGGGCCCATCCGGTCATCTCCCGCAGAAACGGGTACTCCTCGACGCAGAACTCGAAATGGGCCCGGTTCGTATTCGATACCAGCACACAAGGATAGTGGGCCATCAGCTTCCGGAGCAGGAACACCATCTCGACGTTCTCCGAAAAGATCCCGTTCCAGACACAAACAAACTCTTCGTAGTTGACCTTCAGGTCCACCAGCCGCTTTAGCCCCTCGTAGAAAGCCCTCGAAGAAATTTTGCCTTCGTCGTGCTGACGCACGAGCGGCGAATCGTAAAAAAGCTGGTACAACAACTCCGGGTTGCTGGTCGTCCGGTCGGTCACCTTCCTGGCGAGGATCATATGGTCGAAGCGAATGAGCACATTGCCAAGATCGAACAGGAAGGCCTCGACCGGGGCGGCGGATACGCCAGGATCGATGGCCTGCCCTTTCCCGGCCATCGAAGCAAGCTGCTCTTTGATGATCTGGTCCACGTCCGCCGGCGCCACATTGTGGTACCACTGATAATCCGGATAGACCATCACGTTAGCCCCTTTGGCACACTGATCCATGCAGCCGGACCCGCTTATCCGGACCTTGCCGCTGAGCCCGTTCGCTTTCACGTACGCTTTGAGCTTGGTCTTGATCTCTTCCCCATCCACGTTCGCACAGCAGGAGGTGCCGTCTTCCCGCTTGTTGATGCAGACGTAGATGTGCTTGAGATATGGGGCATGGGCCGATTCCATGGAAAACATTATAACAGAGAGGGTTCGGCGATTAACGCGGGGGAGCGCCGACTCCGGCGTTCGTCACATATCAGCGCAGGATTCATGGTGTCCGCAAACAGCACACCACCGTTTACAGGAACGGTTGAAAAGCTTCGCGCCGCAGGTCGGACAGTACAGGTGGCGGGTCATTTCATCTTGAGGGCCGCCGGCAGACGGCCCGGAAAAACCGGCGGGCATCGGGCACTCGGAAGTTTCAGAGGCCGGGGCCTGTTTTTCTTGCCCCACGCCCCCTTAGACCCCGCCCTTCCGGATCGCGAGCTTCACCTCGCCGATCGCGCGGGTCACATTGATCCCCCGGGGACAAGCCTCGACACAGTTGAAGACGGTCCGGCAGCGCCATACCCCGTCGTTGCCGTTGAGCACGGCAAGGCGCTCCTCTTTCCCCTGGTCACGGCTGTCGAAGATAAACCGGTGCGCCTGGACAATCGCCGCCGGCCCGACGTAATCCGGGTTCGACCAAAAAGAGGGGCAGCTGGTCGTGCAGGCGCCGCAGAGAATGCACTTGGTCGTGTCTTCGAATTTGTCCAGTTCGGCGGGAGACTGGATTCGTTCCTTCTCCGGCCTCTCCGATTTCTCAACCAGGTACGGCATGACGGAGCGGTATTTCTGAAAGAAACCGTCCATATCCACGATGAAATCCTTTAATACCGTGAAACCTTTCATCGGCTCAATCATAATCGGCTGCTTCACGTGCTTGACCAGCATCTTGCAGGCGAGACGGTTCCGGCCGTTGATCAGCATCGCGTCGGAACCGCAGACACCGTGCGCGCAGGAACGCCGGTAGCCTAAACTGCCGTCCAGCTTTCCCTTGATCTCCTCCAATCCGTCCAAAACCCGATCGGTCGGCTCCATCTCCACCTGATACATTTCCCAATGGGGCTTCTGGTCCTTCTGAGGGTCGAACCGGAGGAGCTTGAATGTCACCTGCATCAGTATTTTCTCTCTTGTGGTTTGAATTTTGTAACGACCACCGGTTTATAGCTCAACACCACGCGGTCGCCGTCCCTGTTCGCCAGGCTGTGCCTCAGGAATTTCTCATCGTCCCGTTTCGGGAAATCTTCGCGGCAGTGCGCCCCGCGAGACTCCTCGCGGGCCAGCGCGGCGGTAACAGTCACCTGCGCGAGGTCCAGCAGGTGCCCAAGCTCAAACGCCTCCAGCAGCTCCATGTTGTAGCGGGTCCCGGTGTCCTGCAAGCGGACGCCGGCATACCTCTGCTTCAGCCCCTTCACAATATCGAGCACCTTCTCCAAATCCGGCTTCACCCGAAAGACGGAGGCCTTATCCATCATTTCCTTCTGAAGCTCCTTTCGGATGCCGGACACGCTCTCTTTGCCGCTGCCGCCGCGCAGCGCCACGATCCGAGAGCTGACCGCCTCTTCCGGGTTCGATGGAAGCGGGACAAGGGAGCCTTTCTTCACGAACTCGGCAATCTGCTTCCCACCTTTGCGCCCGAAGACGATAATGTCCACAAGCGAGTTGGTGCCTAGCCGGTTCGCGCCGTGCACCGACACACAGGCGCACTCGCCGGCCGCGTAGAGACCCGGCATCACGGTGTTCTTCTCGTCGATCACCACCTCGGCGTTCGCGTTTGTCGGGATGCCTCCCATCGCGTAATGGGCGGTCGGCTGAATCGGAATAGGCTGCTTTGTCGGATCCAGGCCCATGTAAGTCTCCACGAAATCGGTAATGTCCGGCAGTTTCTCATGAATCACCTTGGCGTCCAGGTGGGTCAGGTCGAGATGGACGTAATCCTTGCCGTCAATCCCTCTTCCCTCGCGCACCTCGATCGCGATCGCGCGGCTGACCATGTCCCGCGGCGCCAGGTCCTTGAGCGTGGGGGTGTAGCGCTCCATGAACCGCTCGCCGCTCTTGTTGCGCAGTATCCCCCCCTCGCCGCGGGCCGCCTCGGTGATCAGGATCCCCATCTTGTAAATGCCGGTCGGGTGGAACTGGAAAAACTCCATATCCTCAAGAGGGATCCCCCGGCGGTAAACCACCCCCATCCCGTCGCCGGTCAGCGTCAGCGCGTTGGAGGTGATCTTGAACATCCTGCCGCAGCCGCCGGTGGCGAACAGCACCGCCTTTGCGTGGAACGTGTGGATCTCGCCGGTCGCTATCTGGATCGCCACGACGCCGCAGGCGGCCCCCTGGTTCATCAACAAGTCCACCACATGGTACTCGTCGAAGAAGGTGACCCCCTGCTTGATGCACTGCTGGTAAAGGGTCTGCAGGATCATGTGGCCGGTCCGGTCGGCCGCGTAGCAGGAGCGGCGCACCGGGGCCTTTCCAAACTCCTTCGTGTGCCCGCCGAACGGGCGCTGGGCGATCTTCCCATCCGGCGTCCGGCTGAACGGAAGCCCCATGTGCTCCAACTCATAAACCGTTTCAACCGCCTCGCGGCACATCGTTTCGATGGCGTCCTGGTCGCCGAGATAATCGCCCCCCTTGACCGTATCGAACATGTGCCATTCCCAGCGGTCCTCTTCCAGATTGCCGAGCGCAGCGCCGATGCCCCCCTGCGCCGTTCCTGTGTGGGAGCGGGTCGGATAAAGTTTCGACAGAACCGCGGTCTTCGCCCCCTCGGAGGCCTGAAGCGCGGCCATCAAGCCGGCCCCGCCGGCTCCCACGATAATCGCATCGAACTGATGGACGGCCACTACCCCACCACCTGTTTAAGCATTTTCATTATAAGTTTGATGCTGTCCCCACCCAAAACAGGTGGTGGGGTTACATGATCTTTCCAGTTGCCGGGTTGAAAAACAGGATGACCCACGTCCCGAGGATGAGAAAAACACCTCCCACGAAGTAGATCCCCCTGATCGAGATTCCCCTCAGAGGCTGTTTCAGGTAATCGTCCGCCAGAATTCTCAAACCGTTCAAACCGTGGAGCATCGCCAGCCAAAGCATCGCCAGGTCATACGCGCGCCAGAAAAGGTGCATGTAACGCTGCGCGACAAAATCATAGCTAATCACGTGGATGCTGTTGAAGATATGCATGATAAACATGTGCCCGACCGCCAAGAGGACCAGCACGAGGCCGGAGTAGCGCATGAAGAGCCAGGTAAACAGCTCCGAACCTCCGGAGGGCCTGGGGCGCGAACCGTAGGAGGAGCTCACGAATGCAAACCCTCCAGGATATGGCCGATCATGATCCAGGCCACCGGCAGAAAAACGAGGAAGAACAGGGCCATCTCGACCATAAACATCTTCTTGTAGTGGACGGTCGAGGCCGGCCAGAAATCGATGATCACAATTCGGATCCCGTTGAGCGCATGGTACAAAACGGCTGCGAAAAGCCCGATCTCCATCACACCGAAAAGAGGCATCCGGAAAATCTGCATCAGATGATTGTATCGCTCGGGGCCGAGCATGATCAGGGAGGTGTCGAGGATATGCGTGAAAAGGAACAAGAGCACACCGACCCCCGACAACCGATGAAGGGCCCACGACCACTGCCCGATTCCCCCCTTATAAACCGTCATAACAATCTCCTCCCGTACCGGGTTGGATCTGAAATGCCGGCAGCCTTGAAACCAGCTTTCCGTTCAGCGCATTTTTGGCAGCGGCCGCAGTGCCTCCGGTTAACCGGCCGCAGACAGGAAAAGGTTTTATCCCACGGGACGTCGGACCATCGGTTCAGCACCTCCGCCTTTGTCCACTCCCCCAATGGGGCGGCGATCCGCAGAGGAAAGGCCAGCGCTTCCGTCAAAAGGTTCTCCATCTGCTTGATGAAACCGGCCTGAGCGTCCCTGAAGGGGTTCCCCTTCAGGATGCCGATCCAGAGGTTCGGGATCTTCCGGACACTGCAAAAGAGGCCTCCGAGGCTTAAGAGAAGCACATTCCTGCCCGGCAGGTAAACTGCGTCATCCGGAGCCCGAAAGTTCGGCGTGCCACTCTTTCCCAAGCTCCAGTGGCGCCCGTAAATCGGGGACAACGGTATGTTCAGCACCGTCAGACGGGCCAGCCCGTCCAACTCCATCACCCTGAGCAGCTTCCTTAAAGAGACCAGCTCCGCCACCTCCCACTGGAGCTCCTTGCGGATATAGATAGGATAGACCCGCTCGTACCTCTTGAGCGCCTCTTTCAGCATCGCGGCGCTTTCCACACCGCCGCTGACCAGCACCGCTACCGCTGTTCCTTGATCTTTCCCGCTGCTCATCGTATGATCATTCCGTTATTCCGCCATGTACAAAGTCACGAAAGAAATCCACTTCTGCTACGGCCACCGGCTCCTCAATTACGATGGCAAATGCCGGTTTCTACATGGCCATAACGCTAAAGCCGAGATCGAACTCAGTTCCGAAACACTCGACCACCGGGGCATGGTGATGGACTTCAACGAGGTTAAACGCCGTCTTCAGAGCTGGGTAGACTCCACGTTGGACCACAAGATGCTGCTCAACAAGGCCGACCCGCTTCTTCCCGCGCTGAAACCGGAAACCGAGCCGGTCGTGCTGATGGACCGGAACCCGACCGCTGAAGTCATTTCTCAAATGATCTACGATTACGCCAAGAATCAGGGATTCCCGATCGCCGAGGTCCGGCTTTGGGAAACTCCGACATCGTTCGCGACCTACCGGCCGTCCGTTTAATCTCAGCCCCTACGCTCGCAGTGCCCGGAACCGAAAACTTCCTCACCCGGACCACCGCCTCTTCCGGCCGGAACCGCCCCATCAGCTCTCCCGCAACCGCTTCAGCCAGCGCCTCCACAAGGCAAAATTGCTTTTTTTCCGTCATCTCCCGGACAATCTGGGCAACCGCCGCATAATCCACCGTCTTTTCAAACTGGTCACTCGTCCCGGCCGGTTTTAAATCCAATACCAGCTCAATATCCACTGAAACCCGCTGTTCCCGCCCCCGTTCCTCTTCCGGGACGCCAACATGGGCCATGCACTCCAGTCCCTCAATCAAAATTTTATCCAAGCTGCCTCCTGGCCCCCCCGATTAATCCCAAAAACGCATCCATGTCCTTCGCCTGAAGGAAAGGATTGACCGTTTTCTCCTCCTGAAGACGGGAAGTAGGCGCGGCGGCGTAATTGTGGCCCGGGTGAATTACCAGCCTCTCATCGAGGCCGCGTAAACGGGTCAAACTTTTGTACATCATCTCCGGGTCCCCGCCCGGCAAGTCACAGCGGCCGCAGCCGCCGATAAAGAGGGTGTCTCCGGTAATCAGGAGATCCCCCGCAGTGATGCAGATGGACCCGGGGGTATGCCCCGGGGTATGCAGGAACGAAAGCTTCAGCGGGCCAAGCGCAATCTCGTGGCCCCCTTCGATAATCTTTTTGCTCCCCTTCTCCAGCGGCAAGGCCGCGTCTTCCTTTTTATGGACCACCACCTGGGCGTCGGTCTTCTCGACCACTTCCGGCACCCCGTTGATGTGGTCGAGATGTGTGTGGGTCACAATCACGGTCGTGATCCGCATCTCGTCCTGTTTGGCGGTCTCAAGAATCCGCGGGACGTCCCAGCCCGGGTCAACGACGGCCGCTTCCCTCGTTTCGAGTGAGCCAATCAGATAAACGAAATTCTGCAAAGGGCCCAATTCAATCTGTTTCAGGTAAATTTTCATGACAACTCCGTTCGCCGAACGGATAGGCTGGTTACTTCTTTTTTCTTTTCACGGCGCGGCGGGCGGCCTGCGCGATATCCGCCGCCGTCAATCCGTACTTCTTGAAAAGCTCTTCCGGCTGGCCCGACTCGGCGTAGGTGTCCTGAATACCGACAAACTCCACCGGGACAGGGTGTAGCCTGGAAAGAGCCTGCGATACGGCGGACCCGAGGCCGCCCCAGACCGAGTGCTCCTCCGCCACGACAAAAGCACCTGTCGCTTCCGCCTGGGAGACCAGCAGGCTTTCATCCAGAGGTTTGATCGTGTGCATATCCACGACAGCGGCGGAGACCCCCTCTTTCTGCAGCTGCTCAGCGGCAAGAAGCGCCTCCCAAACAAGCAATCCGTTGGCCGCAAGGGTCACATCACTGCCGCTCCTGACCAGGATCCCTTTGCCCATCTTGACCGGCGTGGAGGGGCCGTGGATCACCGGGGCCTTCGGGCGGCCGGTCCGGATGTAGACCGGGCCCTCCGTCCCACCGGCTTCGGTAACCAAAGCGCGCGTGGAATGTTCGTCCGACGGCACAATCACCGTAAAATTCGGAAGGGAGGACATCAGCGCAACATCTTCGATGGACTGCTGAGAAGATCCATCCTCGCCGACGCTGATGCCGCCGTGCGAGGTGACCACCTTCACGTTCAGCTTCGGCAGCGCAACCGCCATCCGGAGCTGGTCGTATCCCTTACAGACCAGGAAACAGGCAAAGCTGGAAATAAACGGAATCTTACCGGAAGAGGCCAACCCCCCCGCCAATCCCACCATGTTCGCTTCGGCAATCCCAACGTTGAAAAACCGTTCAGGGAAAAGCTTCGCGAAAGCAGAGGTGCGTGTGGAGGAGGAGAGATCAGCGTCTAAAACGACGATTTTCGAATTCTTCTTCCCCAACTCGGCGAGGGCTTGTCCGTAGGCATCCCGGGTGGCGAGTCCAAGTTTCTTTTCCACGGGTCTACGCGTGACTACAGCGCCGGTCATTGCCATAAGCCGCTTTCATTTACTCCCCTTCTTTACCTTGCCGGCCGCAATCAGCGCCTGGGAAAGAGAGGGATCCCCGTCCAGCTCCTTCAAAGCGGCCTGGGCCTCCTCGGAGGTTGGCGCCACTCCGTGGAAATAGTTGTTATTCTCCATAAAGGAAACCCCCTTCCCCTTCACCGTGTGGGCGATGATCAGGTGCGGCTGGCCTTTATGGGCCTTGGCCTGCTCGATGGCCTGGAGCACCTGCGGGATTGAATGGCCGTCCACCTCCTGGACATGCCAGCGAAACGATTCCCACTTGGCCTTGAACGGCTCCATATCGAGGATATCCTTGAGCGCTCCATCCAACTGAAACTTGTTGTAATCCACGATGGCGATGAGGCGGTCCAGCTTATGGAAGCCTGCGAAAGCCACCGCCTCCCAGGTTTGCCCCTCCTCCGTCTCGCCGTCGCTCATCAAGCAGTAGGTCCGGTAATCCTTCTTGTCCATCACCCCGGCCAGCGCGATACCGCAGGAAACCGAAAGCCCCTGGCCGAGAGAACCGGTCGAAGCCTCCAAAGCGGGTATAAACCTCTGGTCTGGGTGCCCCTGTAAAGGAGAACCGGTCTTGCGCAGGGTGGACAGCCACTCCTGGGGGAAATAACCGGCCTTCGCCATCGCCGCGTAAAGGATCGGGCAGCCGTGCCCTTTGCTGAGAACGAACCGATCCCGGTCTTCCCAGTGCGGATTTTTCGGGTCATACCGCATCACGTTGAAATAAAGGGAAGTGACGATGTCGGCTGCGGACAGCGAACCGCCCGGGTGGCCGGACGCAGACTTTTCCAGCATCCGGATCACCTCTTTCCTCATCTCACGAGCTACCTCTGGAAGCTGCGAAGCAGGCACTGAAAGTGACGTGGGCATTGCAAAAGGATAATACCGATTTTCTTGAACTCCGTCAACCCCAGCCTCCGGATTCCTCGCAATGACAAACAATTATCCTTTTGTTATAATAACCGCTCCGTTTCATTTTCTTTACCAAATCCATGACGCAAAACATCTTTTATCTTCTCGCCGCGCTGAGTATCGCCGGCGCGCTCGGGGTCATCCTGGCGCGCAACCCGGTGTATGCCGTTTTGAGCCTGGTGGCGACGATGTTCGCCATCTCCGGCATCTTTCTCCTACTGCACGCCTACTTCGTGGCGGCGATCCAGATCCTGGTCTACGCCGGCGCCGTGCTCGTGCTCTTCCTGTTCGTGGTGATGCTGCTGGACATGGCGCCGGAGACCATGTTCCGCATGAAGATCAACACGCTGAAAATCGGCGGCGCCCTTTTCAGCCTCTTCCTTCTCTGGGAAATCCTGACGGCAGCAGGCTTCTTCACCATCCCTTCGGCTAACGACAACTCGTCCCAGGGAACGACAGCGGCGGTAGGCAAACTCCTTTTTACCCGCTACGCACTGCCCTTTGAGCTGGCCTCAATCCTTCTTTTAGTCGGCATCATCGGCGCCATCGTGTTGGCCAAAAAGAAACTATGATCTCACTCACACATCTGCTGGCACTCAGCGGTATCCTTTTCGTCATCGGGCTAATCGGCACGATCACTCGGCGCAACATCATCATGATCCTGCTGAGCCTCGAGATCATCCTCAACGGGGTCAATATCGCTTTCGTCGCCTTCTCCTACGCTTTAGGCAACCTGACCGGGCAAATCATCGTCTTCTTCGTCATGATCGTCGCAGCGGTGGAGGTCACGGTGGGCCTAGCAATCGCTGTGGTCCTCGTCCAACAAATGGGCCAAACAAACGCCGATGAGCTGAAGCTGCTCAAATGGTAGAGCACCAAGAAATCGCCCGCGCTGCCGCGGCGCACACGGTCGCTCCGGCCGGCTGGCTCGCATGGACGATTCTCTTCCTGCCTCTGGCCGCATTTTTGGCAATCACTTTCCTTACCCGGAAATCCAAACTCCTCAGCACCTCTTTAGCGATCGGCTCTATGGCCATCGGCCTGGCGGCAACCGGCACTCTTCTGCTTCATCTTCTGCGCGCCGGTGAGCACGCCGCTTATCAATACACCGTGAACTGGATCACCCTGCCAGGCCTGGCGGTCGAGTTCGGCCTGCTGATCAATCCCCTCTCGGTGCTGATGAGCCTTGTGGTCACAGGGGTAGGTCTGATGATCTTCCTCTATTCGATTGGCTACATGGCGGACGACGCGGCCTACAGCCGCTACTTCGCCTACCTCTCCCTCTTCGCTTTCTCAATGCTCGGAATCGTGCTGGCCAATAACTTCGTCACCCTCTTCATGTCCTGGGAACTCGTGGGAGCCAGCTCCTACCTGCTGATCGGCTTCTGGTACGACAAACCGGCGGCGGCCGATGCCGGTAAAAAAGCGTTTCTTGTCAACCGAATCGCCGACTTCGGCTTTTTGGCCGGAATCCTGATGCTCTGGAGCATCGCAGGCAACCAGCTCGACCCGAAAACGCTCAACCTCATTGAGCTGGAACAGAGGATGCCGGGCCTTATCGCGCAGTGGGGCGTGAACCTGTTTTCCCCGCTCTCGATCGCGGCACTGCTGATCTTCTGCGGAGCGGTCGGCAAGTCGGCCCAGTTTCCTCTGCATGTCTGGCTGCCCGACGCGATGCAGGGCCCGACGCCGGTTTCCGCCCTCATGCATGCCGCCACGATGGTGGCGGCGGGCGTTTACATGATCTGCCGGGTCTTTTTTCTCTTCGGAGAAGTTCCCGGCGCGCTCGAAATCATCGCGGTGATCGGCGGCTTCACCTCGATCTTCGCGGCCAGCATGGCCCTCGTGGAAAACGACATCAAACGGATCCTCGCCTACTCCACCTTGAGCCAGCTCGGCACCATGGTGATGGCGCTGGGCCTGGGCGGCTACACCGCCGGCATGTACCACCTCTCCACGCACGCCTTCTTTAAAGCGCTTCTCTTTCTCGGCGCCGGCTGCGTGATTCACGCGATGCACTCGAACAACATCTGGCACATGGGAGGCTTAAAGAAAGCCATGCCGGTCACCACAGCCCTCTTTTTCATCGGCTCGCTCGCGCTGGCCGGCATCTGGCCCCTGTCCGGGTTCTGGAGCAAAGACGAGATCCTGGCGCTGGCCTTCGGCAAATGCAAGATCCTCTGGACGGTCGGCACAGTGACCGCCGGAATGACCGCCTACTACATGGGCCGGGTGCTCTGCGTGGTTTTCCTGGGGGAACAACGGGACCACCACGCCCACCCGCACGAAGTACCTCCTGTCATGTATATGCCGCTCATCGTGCTGGCAATTTTCTCGGTGGTTGGCGGTTTTATTGGGATCCCCTCCCTGCTCCATCACGCAAAGGGGGTCCACGTCGAGTTTAACAAGCTGGTGGCACTGATCTCCAGCGCCGCGGCAGCCGGCGGATTGTTGCTGGCTTTCAAGGTTTACGGCAAACAACCGCAAGAGGACCCATTCGCGGTGAGGTTCAAGGGGCTCACCCGCCTGCTGACCAGCAAATATTACATAGACGACATCTACGGCTGGCTCAACACCAACATCCAGCAGAGGACGGCATTGGTCTCCGCTTGGGTGGAGCGAAACGTCATCATGAGTTTCCTCGTCAACGGCACCGCTAAAATTACCGGCTTGTCCGGCTCCCTCTTAACCAAATTTCAGACCGGCAAAGTGCAGGCCTATGCGTTGAGCCTGGTCGCAGGCATCGGGATACTGATCTACGTGGGATGGCGATGCATCCCGTAACCTGGGCCCTCCTCTCCCCGTTTGTTGGGGTTACCCTGCTCTTCGTGATTCCACAGTCCCGCGTGGACTGGGTCCGCCGGATTTCGGCCATCTTCGCCTTCATCCCGTTCGTAATCGCCCTTTACCTTATCTCCCACTACGACAGAACCATCGCCGGCTACCAGTGGGTCCATAAAATCCCCTGGATCAGCTCACTCGGTGTCTCCTATCAGGTCGGCGTGGACGGAATCAGCGTCGTCCTCCTGCTCCTGCACTCCATCTGCGGATTGGCGGGGGTCTTGATCTCCTACCGGATCACGGAGCGTGTCAAAGAGTATTACATCTTCTACCTCATGCTGATCGGCGGCGTCACCGGCGTTTTCGTCTCGCTCGACCTCTTCTTTTTCTACATGTTCTACGAGATGGCGGTCATCCCGATGTTCCCGCTGATCGGCATATGGGGGTCCGGCGAAAAGTATTACGCCACGATGAAGCTGACCCTCTACCTCACCGCCGGAGCGGTGCTCGCATTGGTCGGGCTGATGATGGTCTACATGATCAGCGGCATTTGGACCTTCGACCTGATCTTTCTGGAAAGGTACCTGGCGCAGAACCCGATCCCGGGCCACATCCAGATCTTCCTGTTCCCGTTCCTGCTGATCGGCTTCGGTGTGATCGCGCCGATGTGGCCATTCCACTCCTGGTCGCCGATCGGCCACGCCTCGGCACCGGCCGCCGTCTCCATGCTCCATGCCGGTGTGCTGATGAAGCTCGGCTCCTACGCGATCCTCAGGGTCGCGTTCCAGATCCTCCCGCAGGGGGCCTACACCTGGATGCCCTGGGTGGCGGTGCTCTGCACGATGAACATCCTGTACGGCGGTTTCGTAGCGATGGCGCAAAAGGACATCAAGTACACGATCGGCTACTCCTCTTCGAGCCACATGGGCTACGTCCTCTTGGGCCTGGCCTGCCTGAACCCGGTCGCCTTAAACGGGGCCGTTTTCCTCATGTTCGCGCACGGCATCATGACCGCGCTGGCCTTCGCCAGCGTCGGCCATATCTACGACCAGACCCACACCCGCATCACCTCCGACTGGGGCGGCCTCTCAAAAAGGATCCCCTTCATCGCAACGATGTTCGTGCTGGCTGCGCTGGCCTCCAGCGGTCTGCCGGGCTTCGGCAATTTCGTCGGTGAATTGCTCATCTTCTTCGGCTCGTGGGACGTTTACCGCTGGCCTGCCCTCGCGGCAATCTTCGGCATCATCACCACAGCCTTCTACATGCTACGCGCCGTAAGGACCGGTTTCTTCGGCCCACTTAACCCAAAGTGGGAGCATCTCGAAGACGCCAATACACTTTTCGAGAAAGCGCCGTACCTCCTACTCGTGGGGGCGTTGGTCGCGGTCGGCTGCTGGCCGAGGCTCCTGACCGAGATCGTCTCCGTCTCAACCGGCAATATCTTGAGCCACCTCTCTCCCTTGAAAACACTGGCGGGACTCTAACCGGTGGACACACTCCTTTACCTTCTCCCTGAAGTCTGGGTGAGCCTCCTGGCTCTCTTCGTACTTTTTCTCGACCTCTCCTGGGAAAAGGAACGGCATCCCCAAATCGGCCTCATGGCGGCGATGGGCATGATCCCGGTACTGCCGATCCTGTTCATGCAGAGACAGCTCGGCACGGTGGATCTCCTGTACGGGATGTACCGGATTGACCAGGTCGCGCTCATCTTCAAGGGGATCTTCATCTTTGCCGCGATCTTCGTGATCCTGATGACCCGGGAGCAATCCCGGACGATGGAACGGGGCCACGGGGAATTTTACTTGCTGATCCTCGCGGCGACGCTCGGCATGATGTTCGCCGCTTCAGCCGCCGACTTCCTGATGCTGTTCGTCTCGCTGGAGCTGATCACGGTCAGCTTCTACGTGATGACCTCCTACTTGAAGACGAACCTCCGTTCGCTGGAGGCCGGCGTGAAATATCTGATCCTGGGCTCGATCTCCTCCGCCTGCCTGCTTTACGGGATCGCCTTCGTCTACGGCACCACCGGCTCGGTCAATTTCTCCGAAATCCGGCATTTCCTCAAGGGAACCCCTTATTCCGCCAGCTGTCTCTTCGGCCTTTTCCTTATCCTGGGCGGCATCCTCTTTAAAGCGACGGCGGTCCCGTTCCAGCTCTGGGCACCGGATGTTTACGAGGGGGCCCCGACGCCGGTGACAGCGTTCCTTTCGGTAGGGTCCAAATCGGCCGGGTTCCTCGTGGCTCTGCGGGTTTTCCACGAGCTGTTCATGCCGGCCAGCAGCGACTGGGTGCCGCTCATGGTCTGGCTGTCGGGCCTCACGATCCTTTACGGAAACCTGGGGGCGATCTCCCAAAAGAACATCAAGCGGCTGTTCGGCTACTCCTCGATCGGGCACGCCGGCTACTTATTGATGGGGCTGGCAACCCCCTCGAGTCTCGGCACGACCGCGGTGATCTTTTATCTCACCGGCTACCTATTCACGAACATGGCTGCCTTCCTCGTCATCATCACCTTCTCCAGCCACACCAACTCGGATGAAATTAAGGATTACGCGGGCTTGGCCAGACGCTCGCCGTTCCTGGCGATGGTGATGTTCGTCTCCCTGCTCTCGCTGGCGGGCGTGCCGCCGATGGCCGGCTTTATCGGCAAATTCATGCTGCTGTTAAGCGCCCTCTCGGAAGGATTTTTAGTGCTGGCGGTGATCGGAGCGGCAGCGGTGGTGATCTCGCTCTACTACTATCTCATGATCGTCCGGACGATCTACGCCGACACCCCGTCCGACGCCTCCCCCATTCCGGTTTCCTGGCCGGCAAAGATCGCGATGATCACCTGCCTGGCCGGCATCTTCGTGATCGGCGTCTGGCAGGAGCCGTTTTTGAACGCCTCCTTCGCCGCCGTCAAGAAACTCTTCTGATGGATCTGAACCAGGAACTTTTCATCGGCCTTCCGCGGCAGGGCCCGGGCAGCAACGCCTGCACGCGGAAAGCGCTTCGCCTTTTCACCAAACTCCCTCCGACACCGGAAATCCTCGACCTTGGCTGCGGCACCGGCTTGACCTCGGTTCAGCTTGCTCACCAGACCGGGGGGCATGTCACCGCGGTGGACATCTGCAAGCCGTACCTCGACCAGCTGACGATCTACTCCCAGCTCACCAGCCTGAATAACCGGGTCAAGCCGCATCTGGGCAAAATGGAAGAGCTGCCGTTCAAGAAGGAAAGCTTTGATCTGATCTGGGCCGAAGGCTCGATCTATCTGATCGGGTTCAAGAAAGGGCTCGAGTACTGGAGGGGGTTCCTCAAGAAGGGGGGATTCGCCTGCGTGAGCGAGCTGACCTGGCTCTCAAACGAGCCGCCGGATGAGCCGAAACGATTCTGGAAGAAGAAATACCCCGCGATGAAGGACATCCGGGGCAACCTGAAGCTGGCCGAAGAGGCCGGTTACAAGCCAGTGGACCAGTACCTGATCCCCGAACTGGACTGGTGGCAGAATTACTACGGGCCGATGGAGCGGAGGATTGTGGACCTGCGTGGGCAGTACGCCGCCGACCCGGACGCCCTGCAGAAGCTCAAGGAACAGCAGGCGGAGCTCACTTTGTTCAAGGAATACGCGAACATCTACGGCTACGTCTTCTACGCCCTCCAAAAATCGTAGGAATAGGTGTGGGGCTCCTTTTCGGAATCACCCTTATGGGGTCCTTCGACAAGCTCAGGGCGAACGGGGTACCTCCGCCACAAGGCTTTGGCGGACGCCCCGTGAGCGGGGCGAAAAACAAAAACCGGGCGGCTCCTGAACAGGAACCACCCGGATTTGCCTTTACCGGGGAGGGAGAGTTGGGGTCAGTGCCCTTTGGACGTTAGCTCCCGCAGGCGCTTCCAACCCTCTTCGGTAATCTGCTTCCGATCCTTATTATACACCTGCTTCCAGTCTCCCGTCATCTCTTCTTTATGGAACGAGCATTTGTGGGGGAACTTGAGGTCGCATTTCTTGGTGGCCTTGCGCAGTTTCGGATCCATCAGCTCATGGATGTCCAGCTTCATCTCGTCGCGGGTGTAGGCCGCCACGTCAAGGATATTCGTGTCCATCCGGATCGCGTCCTCCGGGCAGACCTCCACGCAGTAGCCGCAATAGACGCAGACCCCCAGGTCAATATCGAACTTGACAGGGTACTTCTCCACGTTTGGGTCCGGGTGCTCGCCGGCCACGATCGTGATGCATTTGGCCGGGCAGACCGTCTCGCAGAGCATACAGCCCACGCACCGGGGGGTCCCCTCTTCGCGGACAGTCAGCCGGTGCCGGCTCCGGAAGCGGGGGGCCAACGGCCTCGGGTTCTCCGGGTATTGGAACGTCACGCCGGCCTGCACATCCTTCATCAGGCCGAACCGGTGGGCCGTGTGGATCCCCAGGTTCCGGAAGAAGTGAACGGAGGTGATATAGACCCCCCGGAAGATCTCCGGCAGGTACAGGTTTTCCCAGAATGTCAGTTCCCTCTTACGGATCATGCGCTACCAGCCTTTCGGGAAGAAGACCGCCATCACCAAAGCCGTCACCGCCACGTTCGCCAGCGCGATCGGGAAAAGGACCTTCCAGCCGAGCTTCATCAGCTGGTCGTAGCGAAACCTCGGCAAGGTCCAGCGGATCGTCATGAAGAGCCAGCAGAAAAAGATCACCTTCAGCGAGAAGGACCCGACGCCCATCAGGGCGTAGACCAGGTTATTCACCGGCACCGACCCCCCCCAGGGAAAGTAAAACCCGCTCGGAGAAAGGAACGGCACCTGCCACCCGCCAAGGAATAGGGTGGTAAGCAGGCAGGAGATCAGCACCGTCTCGAGGAAATCCACCATGAAGAAGATGCCGAACTTCATGCCGCTGTACTCCACAAAATAGCCGACGATCTCCGACTCCCCTTCCGGGAGGTCGAAGGGAATCCTTTTGGTCTCGGCGAGCGCCGCCGCCATGAAGACGAAGAAGGCGACCGGCTGGAGGAATATCCCCCACATCGGCAGAAAGCCGAACAGATACCTGCCCTGCGCCCTCACCATCTCCTGCAGGTCGAGCGTGCCGTAGAGCATCACGAGGCCGATGATCGAGATCCCCAGCGCGATCTCATAGGAGATCATCTGGGCCGAGGCCCGCAGGGAGCCGAGGATCGCGTAGTTATTTTTTGAGGAGAAGCCGGCCAGGATCACGCCGTAGACCCCGAGCGACATCATCGCGAAAACGTACAAAAGGGCGATGTCAATCTTGGCGATCTGCAGGTCGATCACCTGCCCGCTTAAGACCAGCCGGTCGCCGAACGGAATGCCGGCGAACGCCACCAGCGCGAAAAACATCGAGAGGAACGGGGCCAGCGTGTGGAGGAACCGGTCGGCGTTGGCCGGAATGAAATCCTCCTTGGTAAACATCTTCACAGCATCGGCGACCGGGTGGAACAGCCCGAGTACATTGAGCGGCCTCAGCAACCAGTTGATCGGCGCCGCCCATTTCCAGGGTAGACGGATATAGGCCCGGTTTGCGCCAATCCGGTCCTGCATCAGGGCCGACTGCTTGCGCTCGACCCAGGCATGCAGACCCCCCAGTTGGAGCACGAAACCGAGAATAAAGGCCCCCGCCAGACCGGCCTTGACCGCAATCACGGAGATCATCGGGCGGCCACCTCGATCTCACTCATGGTGAGCCTGTCGAACCATGAGCAGCGCGTCCTTCGACAAGCTCAGGACGAACGGTGGTTAATTGCGCACCCTGCAGGCCGATCTTGTCGTGCGAAAGCCCTTCGAAAGCCGGATTCTCGGCCGCCAGCTTCGCAAAGATCTCTTCAGGCGACGCAAAGGGGGCCGGGATCTCCAACAGATGGAACAGCTCCAGAAGTGTTTTCCAGTCGGGGCGGGCCTCCCCCAGAGGAGCGAAGGCCGGCAGTATCCGCTGTACCCTGCCGTGGCAGTTGACGAACGTACCGTTGTTTTCCGCGAAGACGGCGCTCGGCAAAACCCAGTGGGCATGCTTCGCGGTGCCGTTCTCGTTCGGCCCCTGGAACACGAACACCTCCAGCTTGTCGGCCAGCGTTTTCACCTTCTCTTCGCCGATCAGATTGACCAGGTCATGGCCGAAGACCCAGAGGGTCTTGATCTCGCCGGCCAAAGCCTTCTCGATGATCGCGCCGGAAGCGCTGGCCCCGTTGCCCGGCTTGGCCGGCGCGGAAGCCCCCGGGAAACCGACCAGCGTGGCCCCGAGCGTGTTCGGATTCTTGTCCCCCTTGATGAGGAAGTCGTCGGAAGAGCCGGGCTGGCGCGGCACCTGGATGTCGCAGTGGCCGATCCCCAGAGATTCCTTGAACAGCTTGCGGACCAGATAAAGCTCCTCGTTGGTCTGCTGGGCCGACGGAAGCACACCGACCTGCCCCTGCTTCCCTTCCGATTTCGCGCGGCTGAGCGCATCGGCGAGCCCGCTCAGCGCCTGGTCCCAGGTAGTTTCACGCCCCTTCTGCCGGACCTTCAGTATCCGGTCCTTATCAATGAACTTGTAACCGTAGCGGCCCTCGTCGCACATCCACCACTGGTTCACCTCTGAGTTGTACCGGGGCTTGACCCGCATCACGCGGGCGCCGTCGGCCAGGTGCGGCCGGTCGGTGACGTAATGAAGATCAATGTTGCAACCCTGCGAACAACCGGTGCAGACCGACGGGGCCGTTGAAAGATACCAGACCCTCGCTTTGAACCGGAAATCTCGGTCGGTCAGGGCTCCAACCGGGCAGATGTCTACCACGTTGCCGGAGTAATTGTTTTCGAGCACCTTGCCCGGATAGAGACCAACTTCCGCCTTGTCTCCCCGGTTAAAAATCCCCAGTTCGCCGGTCTTGCTCACTTCATCGGTGAACCGGGTGCATCGGGAGCAGAGAACACACCTCTCGGCGTCCAGCATCACGGTGGGGCCAAGAGGCAGAGCCTTCGCCTTCTTGACCTTCTGCTCCTGGAACCGTGAATCGTACAGCCCGTACTGCATGTAGAAATTCTGCAGGTCGCACTCCCCCGACTGGTCGCAGACCGGGCAGTCGAGAGGATGGTTGATCAGCAGGAACTCAAGCACCGACTGCTGGCCCTCGGTCACTTTCTGGGAGTTGGTGCGGACTACCATCCCCTCGGCGACCGGTGTGTTGCAGGCAATCTGGAGTTTCGGGGCTTTCTCGATCTCCACGAGGCAGATCCGGCAGTTGCCGGCAATCGAGAGGCCCGGGTGATAGCAGTAGCGGGGCACGAAGATGCCGAGTTTCTCCGCCGCCTGGATCACCGTCGTCCCGGGCGGGACCTCGACCTCTTTTCCGTCAATCGTCAGTTTAGGCATTTAGGCGTGGACCTCTGTCCTTGCCAGATCGCACTTCCCGGTGGCGACGTGGTGCTCGAACTCGCTCCGGAACTTGTTGATGTAGCTCTGCACCGGCCAGGCCGCCGCGTCGGCGAAAACGCAGATCGTTTTCCCCTCCATGTTGGAGGCGATCGAGAGCATGTTGTTGATGTCGGCGGGCCGTCCTTGCGCGTTCTTCACCCGGTCCATGATCTTGAGAATCCAGCCGGTCCCCTCCCGGCACGGGGAGCATTGGCCGCACGACTCGTCGGCGAAGAAGTGGGCGGCGCTCTGCAAAGCGTCCACCATGCAGGTGGTCTCATCCATCACGATTACGCCGGCCGAACCGGCCATCGTGCCGGCCGCCATCAGCGAATCGAAGTCCATGCCGACCTCTATCTCATCAGCCTTCAGGATCTTCGCGGAGATGCCTCCCGGCACCACCGCCTTGAGCTTCTTGCCCTCCCGGATGCCGCCCGCGTATGTCGCGGAGTAGATCAGTTCTTTTAATGAGACGCCGGCGGAGGCCTCGTAAAGGCCGGGCCGGACCACGTGGCCGGAAACAGAAAAAAGCCGCGTGCCCCCCTGCTTCGGGGTGCCCAGCTTGGCGAACCACTCGGGGCCGTTGCGGATGATCGGCGGCACAGCGGCGAGGGTCTCCACGTTGTTCACGATCGTCGGACACTTGAAGAGGCCGGAGATCGCCGGGAACGGCGGCTTCAGTTTCGGGAAACCCTTGCTCCCTTCGAGCGAGGAAAGCAAAGCCGTCTCCTCCCCGCAGATGTAGGCGCCGGCCCCCTTGTGCACCACGAGCTCCAGGTCAAAACCGGATCCCTGGATGTTCTTGCCCAGCCACCCTTTGGCGTACGCCTCAGCGACCGCCTTGCCAAAGCGCTCGATCGAGCGGTCGTATTCGCCCCGGATGTAAACATAAGATTTATGGGAACCGATCGCGTAGGCGGCGATGATGATCCCTTCGATTAAAGAGTGAGGGTCCCTCTCGAGGATATACCGGTCCTTGAAGGTGCCCGGCTCCCCCTCGTCGGCGTTGACCACGAGGAACTTCGGCTTCGGGGAATTCTTCGGGATGAACGACCACTTCTTGCCGGTCGGAAAGCCGGCGCCGCCGAGGCCGCGCAGATTCGCCTTGCTGACCGTGTCGATCACCTGCTCCGGCTTCATCGTGCTCAACACCTGCTTCGCCGCCTGATAGCCCTTGTCGGCCGTGTAGGCGTCGAACCAGGCGCCGGCCACGCTCTTGAAACGGCTCGAGATCACCGGCCCCTCTGTGGCAATGTGAAGCGCCGGTTCCGGAACGTTCAGACTCCCGCCCGGGCCGCTCCGGGTCTGCTGGATCACCGTCTCGAAGATGGTTTTATCGGTCAGGCAGCCGACGTATTGCTTGTTCACCTGAGCGCAGGGGGCCGCCTCGCACGCGCAGAGACACTCGACCGTGGAAAGGGTCACCTGCCCGTCCGGCGTGGTCTCTCCGGGAGATATCCCGTACCGCTCCTTCATCTGGGCGATCACGTTCTTCGACCCTTTAAGGAGACACGGCAGGGAGACGCAAACCTGGACGTTGTATTTGCCGACTGGCTTCGTGTGATAAAGGGTGTAGAAGGAAACCACCTCCCGGACATGGACAATGCTGGTCTCCACCTTGTCAGCCACCCATTGTTCCGCTTCGGGGGTAAGATAACCGATCGAATCCTGCGCGAGCCACAACAGAGGCAGGGTCGTGGCTCGCTTCTCCTCGTACTTCTCGAGGATCTCGTTCGCCTGGGCTTCCAGTTTTTGGAAGTCGAATTTTCCGTGCCCCATGCCCCCCGCCCCTTGTCCCTTATCTCCTGCTCCCTGTCCCATCATCGATCCAGCTCCCCGCCGATCATGTTGACCGACCCAAAGGTCGGGACCACGTCGGCCATCTGGTCGCCGTTCAACAAGAGAGGCAGCGCCCCCATGATAGTAAAGCAGGGGGGCCTCACCCGGACCCGGTAGGGGTTCTCGGTGCCATCGCTCACGATGTAGAAACCGAGTTCCCCGTTGGCCCCTTCGACCGGCACGTACGCCTCACCCTTAGGCGGGCGTATCCCGTGGCCGACCATCACCAGCTTGAAGTGGTTCATCAGCCCTTCGATGTTGCCGTAGGTGTCCTCTTTTGCCGGCAGGAAAACCCTCTTCTCCGGCGCGGCGATATCTTTCCAGACCGTTTTGTCGGTCCCCTGCAAAGTGGGGTCCACCTCCGCCATCTTGCCAGCGATCTCCCGGATCTTGCCCATCTTGGCCTCGTCGATCATTTCGGCAGCCGGGATCGGCTCGAGCGCCTCCGGCTTGACCGGCAGGCCGGTCTCCGGGTCCACCGCAACGTGCCCGCCGGGGATATCCTTCAGGCATTGTTCAATAATCCGGATGGACTGCTCCATCTCCTCCATCCGGCAGTAGTAGCGGTCCAGGTTGTCGCCGTGCGAACCGAGCGGAACATCAAACTGAAGCCGGTCATAAATCGAGTAGGCGCAAGCCTTGCGCACGTCGTAATTGACGCCGGTACTCCGCAGGAACGGCCCGGTGATTCCGTAGGAGATGGCATCCTTCTGGGAGATTTTGCCGGTCCCCTTCATTCGGTCCACGAAGATCCGGTTGCGGGTCAAAAGCTTGTCGCACTCCGCAATAACGTCGCGCACATCCTTCAACGCTTTTCTCGTCTTCTCCTCGAAACCGGGCGGCAGGTCGGCCTTCACGCCGCCGACGCGGCAGTAGGAGACGGTCAGCCTCGCGCCGGTCACCATCTCCACCAACTCCCAGAGGTACTCGCGCG
Organism: uncultured Planctomycetia bacterium; assembly: GCA_964373715.1. Classification (GTDB taxonomy): domain Bacteria; phylum Omnitrophota; class Gorgyraeia; order 1-14-0-20-64-10; family 1-14-0-20-64-10; genus CAMTXI01. The sequence continues at coordinate 75,488 of CAYJVR010000003.1, forward strand.
CCTTGATCATATAGAGGAAGACGGTGAAGGCTCCGAGCTCCATCGCGGAGGCGCCGACACAAGTGAGGTGATCGGTGATGCGCGATATCTCCGAAACGATCACCCGGATGTATTCGCAGCGCTCCGGCACCTTCAGGCCGAGCAGTTTCTCGACCGCCATCGCGTAGCCGACGTTGTTGATGAGCGGCGAGACGTAGTTCAAGCGGTCGGTGTACGGGAAGACGCCGTTGTAGGTGACCGTCTCCGACATCTTCTCGAATCCCCGGTGCAGGTAACCGATCTCGACGTCCGTGGAGCGGATCGTCTCCCCTTCCAGGCCAACGATGATCCGGATGATCCCGTGCATCGCCGGATGGGCAGGGCCGACATTCAGCAGCATCTCCTTCGTCTGCAAAGAAGACGCGTCATCGCGAGACCCCGAAGGGGTCGTGGCAATCTCGTTGGTGCTTTCCGTATGAGATTGCTTCGTCACTTCGTTCCTCGCAATGACGCGTACCGCATCAATTCACCGGGCCAATTAAGGGCTGGCGCTTACTGACAGGATAATCCTTGCGCAATGGGTGCCCCTTGAATTCCGAATACAGCAAAAGCCGCTTCAGGTTCGGGTGCCCCTTGAATTTGATCCCGTACATATCCCACACCTCCCGCTCGAACCAGTTGGCGGATCCCCACAAATGGGCCACCGAATCCACCTGGGGATTCGACTCCTCGACCGGGACTTTTAAGCGGAGCCTATGGCCAAGAGGCAGAGAAAAAAAGTGATAGACCAGCCCGAACCGGGCTTTCGCCGCCGTACCCGGCCAGGGAGATCCGTCCTCGATGTGGCCCGGCGGTTTGGCCGCAACACCTGCGTTGAAATGGGCCGCCTTGGCCGGCGGGGTCGCGGCAAACGTGAGGTAATCCACCGCCGTCAGATCGATCAGAAAATTCATCTGGAACGAGGAATTCTCTTTAAGGAAATTCGCCACGTCGAGAACATACTCCGGGCGGATCGTGGTGGTGGCGTCACCCCTGTAGGTATGGGTCGAGATGACCGCCGCGGCAAAACGCCGGGAGATCAGATCGAAGAGGGCGGGGTCAGACTGAGAAAGATTTTCCGGCATGATACATCTGCGCTTTCGGGAACTCTTTTCCGGAATGCTGAAGCTGGATCTTTTCCTGAAGCTTCATCAGGCCGTCCAACACATACTCAGGCCTGGGGGGACAGCCGGGAATGTAAATGTCCACAGGGATAATCGTGTCGATCCCCATCACGGTGGCGTAATTGTCGTAGAAACCGCCGGTGCAGGTGCAGACGCCGAACGCGACGACCCACTTCGGTTCGGTCATCTGGTCGTAGATCTTCTTCAAAATCGGCGCCATCTTGTGGCTGATCGTGCCGACCACGAAGAGGACGTCGGCCTGCCGGGGGGAAAAACGCGGGAGACCCGCCCCGAACCGGTCCACGTCGTAGTGGGAGCAGGCGGTGGCCATGTACTCCATGCCGCAGCAAGCGGTGACAAAAGGGTACTGGAAAATCGAGTACTTGCGGGCCCACCCGATCGCCGATTCCAGCTTGCTGGTAACGAAGTTTTCTCCGCCGAACATATTTACCTTACCTCGCCGTCATTGCGAGGAGCATAGCGACGCGGCAATCTCATCGCAGAATCACCCAAGATAACTTTGCATGAGATGGCGCCACGCTCCACTCGCAATGACACATAATGCGTTCACTGCCATTCGAGAGCACCTTTGCGCCAAGCATACACAAAGCCGATCAACAGGACCCCCAGGAAGAGGGCCATCGTCGTGAACCCGGGCAGGCCCAGATGCCTGTAAACGACCGCCCAGGGGAACAGGAAGACCAGCTCAACGTCAAAGAGAATAAAGAGCATCGCGATCAGGTAAAAGCGGATCGTCATCTTGCCGGTCGGCAGGCTGAACGGCCTCTCGCCGCATTCGAACGGTTCGCTCTTGGCGGCTGAAGGCTTCTTCGGGCCGAGGATCGAGGAGAGCAGGATGAAAACCCCTGCGATCCCGCCGGCCAGAATAAATGTGACTAGGATACCGAGATATTCGCTCATGGATAAGACGCTCATTATAACAATCAAGCTCCCGAATTTCTACTTATCCATCTCTGTCATTGCGAGAAGCGTAGCGACGAAGCAATCTCATGCAAAATCAACTTACGGTTAGCCGGTTTGCGAGTTTGCGAGTTAACCGGTGAACCGACTAACAGGCCAACTGGCCAACGCTTTGTTCCAGGACGAAATGCCACGCTCTGCTCGCAATGACACGGCAAGACCCGTATAATGATGAACCTATGAAAGCCTACCTGGATCTTATACGCCACATCATTGACAACGGCGCCAAAAAAACCGACCGGACCGGCACCGGAACCTTATCCGTTTTCGGCTACCAGATGCGGTTTGACCTCACTCAGGGCTTCCCTCTGGTCACCACGAAGAAGATGCACACCAAATCGGTGATCCATGAACTGCTCTGGTTCCTCCGCGGCGACACGAACGTGAAGTACCTTCACGACAACGGCGTCACGATCTGGGACGAGTGGGCCGACGCTCAAGGAGAGCTTGGGCCGGTCTACGGACATCAGTGGCGCAGTTGGCCGATACCCGAGGGCGGAACGATCGACCAGACCAGCCAAGTAGTCGAGATGATCAAAACAAAGCCGGATTCCCGGCGGCTGATCGTCTGCGCCTGGAACGCGGCCGACATTGACAAGATGAAGCTGCCCCCCTGCCATTGCCTGTTTCAATTCTACGTGGCGGACGGAAAGCTCTCCTGCCAGCTTTACCAGCGCAGCGCCGACGTTTTCCTCGGCGTGCCGTTCAATATCGCCTCCTACGCTCTGCTCACGATGATGGTCGCGCAGGTAACCGGCCTGAAGGCCGGCGAATTCATTCACACATTCGGCGACGCCCATCTTTACCTCAATCACCTGGAACAAGCGAAGCTTCAGCTCTCAAGGGAGCCGTTCCCGCTCCCAACAATGAAGCTGAATCCCGCAGTCAAATCAATCTTCAACTTTAAATACGAGGACTTCACTTTGGAGAATTACCAGTCCCACCCAAGCATTAAGGCCCCGATCGCCGTCTAATGACCGTTTCCCTCATCGTCGCAGTTTCCCAGAACGGGGTGATCGGCGCCGACAACAAACTCCCCTGGCAGTTGACCGAGGACCTCAAACGGTTCAAGGAGATCACGATGGGCCACCCAATCGTCATGGGCAGAAAAACCTTCGAAGCGATCGGCAAACCCCTACCCGGCCGAACCAACATCGTGATCACCCATCAAAAGGATTTCGCCTGCTGCGGCGTTCTGGTTGCAAACTCACTTGAACAAGCATTGGAAATCTGTGACCGTCGAGCGACCGCGCAGCGGTCGGAGGAAATAGTCGCGCATCCAATGAGCGCGGACCGCGCCGATCAGGAGGAGGTCTTCGTGATCGGCGGCGCCAGCATCTTCGAGCAGGCGATGCCTCTGGCCGACAACCTGTACCTTACGCTAATCCACCAGGATTTCGACGGGGACACCTTCTTCAAGTGGGATAAAACGCAGTGGAAGCAGGTCTCCCGAGAAAACCGGCCAGATCCGATCCCCTTCAGCTTCATCCTGCTCAAAAAAAGGAAAACACCTTGAAAACGGCCGCGGCCCTTGTTTTCATGCTGGCCTTCGCCCGCGTCAAAATCTAGAAATCAAGCAGGCTGGAGAATCTCGGCGAGCTTTTCGGGATGGAGACGGCGCAATTCTGGAATCCTATACTCCTCCGCCAGTTGTGCAAGCTTTCGATGTACCTGGACTGTGACTTTTCGGGGACGAACCCATAGAAGCTCTATTCCAACAAGATCCCCTTTGCTGTCCAAATCAAGATTCACAAAATCAGCATATTCTACAGTCTTCGAAACAGACTTCTCGCTCAAAGCGATATAGCTGGCTTTTGCTTGCGGATCATACGTTATCTCTAATATTTTAATCATCTTATGGAATCCACCCACCCTGCAGTGATAACAATGATATTATCTCTATCCAATTCTACTACAGCAAAACAGGTTCTGCTTCCTATTTCCTTCCAAAATTTCATTGTTCTGAGGAGCTTCCCAGGACTCTTTTTATCTGAATAACGCACTGTAGCGCGGATATGGTCGGGCGTTACCCCTCTCTGTTTCATTCTTTTATGAACGTGGTGGGTATAAATGAATCGCTGCATGACCACATTATATCATGCAAATATATTGCAATAAAACATAATACCCGTATTGACAACAACCCCCTTTCTACAACTTTCCTGTATTCAAACCTTCAGTTATACTATTAAGTCTATGGCTAAGACACTGTTTGAAAAGGTGTGGGACCCGCACGTCGCGGTGCAGAACCCCGACGGCACGGTCCTGCTTTACATTGACCGCCACCTGGTGCATGAGGTCACCTCGCCGCAGGCCTTCGAAGGGCTGCGCCTGACCCACCGGAAAGTGCGCCGGCCTGAGCTCACGTTCGCCACGATGGACCACAACGTGCCGACCTCCGCCACAGAGCGAGGCGGATCCGCCTCAGGCGGAAACGACCGGATGAATATCGCCGACCCAATCTCGAAGGCGCAGATCGACGCCCTTTCAGAAAACTGCCGAGAGTTCGGTATTACCCTCTATGACTTGAAATCGGATAAACAGGGGATCGTCCACATCATCGGGCCGGAACTGGGGATCACCTTGCCCGGCTCAACGATCGTCTGCGGAGACTCCCACACCTCGACGCACGGGGCGTTCGGCACGCTGGCGTTCGGGATCGGCACCTCCGAGGTGGAACACGTGCTGGCCACCCAAACCCTGCCCCAGAAACGGCCGAAGACCTTTAAAGTGGAATATACAGGCACCCTGAAAGCCGGCTCAACTCCCAAGGACATGGTCCTGAAGATGATCGGGTTGATCGGCACCGCCGGCGGAACCGGCTACGTGATCGAGTACGCGGGCGAGGCTGTGCGGAAACTCTCGATGGAACAGCGGATGACGATCTGCAACATGACGATTGAGGCGGGAGCGCGGGCCGGCATGATCGGGCCGGATGAGACCACGTTCCAGTACGTCGCCTCCGGCAACCGGCCGTTCGCGCCGAAAGGGGCGAATCTCGAAAAGTCCCTGGCCTATTGGAAGACTCTGCCCTCCGACCCGGAGGCGAAATTCGACCGGACGCTCTCTATCAACGCCTCGGAGATCGCACCGCAGGTCACCTGGGGGACAAACCCCGGCATGGTGATGGATGTGACCGGGCGGATCCCGGAACCGGACAAGGTGCCAGGCTACTCCCGGAAGGATGTCGAGCAGGCGCTCGCCTACATGGGGCTTACCCCCGGCACCCTGATCACCGAGATCAAGCTGGACCTGGTCTTCATCGGCAGCTGCACCAACGGCCGGATCGAGGATCTGCGGAGCGCGGCGAAGATTTTCAAAGGGAGAAAGGTGGCCAAAGGGATCAAAGTGCTGGTGGTCCCCGGCTCCGAGCAGGTGCGCAAGCAAGCGGAGAGCGAAGGGCTCGACAAGATCTACAGGGAGGCCGGCTGTGAGTGGCGGTTCGCCGGCTGTTCGATGTGCCTCGGGATGAACCCGGACCAGCTGAAGTCCGGCGAACGGTCGGCTTCGACGTCAAACCGGAACTTCGAGGGGCGGCAAGGCAAAGGGGGGCGCACCCACCTGGTCTCGCCGGAGATGGCGGCCGCCGCCGCGATCGAGGGGCATTTCGTGGACATCCGCACGTGGAATGAAAAACGAAAGGAAACCCTTACCCTTCCCTCTCCCTGAGGGAGAGGGTTAGGGTGAGGGGAAACCAAGATGCTGCAGCCGTTGAAATCGCACAAGGGACTCATCGCCACGCTGGACAAGGCCAACGTGGACACCGACCAAATCATCGCGAAGCAATTCCTGAAATCGATCAAACGAACCGGCTTCGGGGAATCCCTCTTTTTCGACTGGCGCTATCTGCCCGACGGCAAGCCGAACCCCTCTTTCGAACTTAATGACCCGCGGTTTAAAGGGGCCTCCATACTCGTCACCCGGAACAATTTCGGCTGCGGCTCCTCGAGGGAACACGCGGTCTGGGCGGTGGTCCAGTACGGCTTCAAAGCGGTGATTGCCCCGAGTTTCGCCGACATCTTCCGGAACAACTCGATGAAGAACGGCCTTTTAACGATCGAGTTGGAGGAACCGGAAGTGGAGGAGATCTTCCAGATGACCGGCCGCTATAAAGGACTCGAGGCAACGGTGAATCTGGAAGAACAGCGGATCACTTTGCACACGACGGAAGAGATTTCATTTCACTTCGAGATCGAACCTTCTGTGAAGGACCATCTGGTCCGGGGGTTGGACTCCATCGGACTAACGCTCAAGCAGGAAAACCAAATCGCGGCTTTTGAAAAGAACCACGACACCCAACTCTACCGCTGACCCTTACGCGTACATCAAGATGAAGTGGGCCCTTCCCTCCAGATCGGTAAAAAGTATCCCCTGCACATTCTGCGATGGGGGGATATTCAGCGTGTTTCGGAAAATCAGAACAAGCATCTGGACAGGGTCCAGGGCGGACACCGCCTCGGCTGTCGGATAAACGCGCACAGAGGCCATTTTCTCTGGCTTTACCTTCAGAGAATCCAGCATTTCGTTTTCGAGGATCAAGCCTATCTCTCCCCAGTTAAACCTGCGGAGCTCCTCTTCGGTCTCCGGAAGGACGGCCAACCGGAACGCAACACCGGCCAGAGGACCGGGCAGATGCTCCTTCGCTACCTTGTACAGTTCGGAACTTTGGACGTAAACGGGAACAACCGTCAAATCGAGCGTTGCCGTCACCGCCCGAGCTCCCTGCCTCCCCATGAACTCCTCTATCCTGTTCTGCTGTTTCTCAGTTAAGCGGCTGGAATATTCCGGCAGATAACTTTCCAAAATAGTTTTGGCGGTATGAATCTCTATGCCTTGAATCGTCAGCGGCACAGCGGATATCTCTTTCCGGAAGGCGCTGCCGCCGACTCCGGTTTGCTTAAAATCAAACCTGCCTGCAATCCGGGCCATTTCACCGTTGTCCGACGAGTCGTTCACCCGTACCTCCTGCACCCCCGGTACCACCATTAAAGACCACAGAAGCTCCTGAAATATCCTCGCGCCTATTCCGACGGTCTGCAGGTCCTGTTGGACAGTAAATTCCGATATCCGCCCAACTGAAGGGGCCTCAGCATCGATCTCCGCGACCCCGAACCCAATAAGATCACTTCCCCGTCGCGCCCCCACGGCAAAACGTCCGTCTGCCTGAGACAACAGCTCCACGACGGCCTGGATGGGGGAGGGGTTTTCTTCCAAACTGGGAGCCAATCCGGCCGGCCCGCCCCGCAAGACCGGCTTCGGGAGATCCACCCTTCTCAACGGAAGCTTCATGACTTCTTGATTCTTCGCGTAGGAATACCACCGCATAGGAACCGCCAGATACTGCGCCTCCGATACGGAGCTGGCATGGACCATCACCACCTCGTTCATCCAAAGGGAGGGCTCAAAAGGCCCCCCTTCGTCCCACCGGCCGAAATTCACCCTCAAGTTGTATTCGGAAAGATCCGGATAAACGAACTGCACAATCTCCGGCGTTGCGGCGTACACGAGAAAATTATTGCCCCGCGCCCAATCGGCAATGAGATCAATAGCTCCGCGTCTCCAAACATCCAGAGTACGGCACTGCAGCTGGTTGAACTTTTTATAGCCGTCGCCCGGCCGGGCTTCCTGAATCAAGACGGCAATCCGACCCTGTTTTGTCAAATAGGTGCTGACGAGAATCTGGCCGAACGCGCCTGGAGCCGCGGCGTAGTCCCCTCCTCCGTTAAACTGAAGAACCTGCAGCTCGGGATGGCTCTGAAAATCGCCGTAGGGAAAAACCTGGACTCTGTCATACTGACCTACCTGCATCTGGGCTTCCATGTTCCCGTACCGCTCTGTCTTCCAGCTAAATCTCCCGTTGGTCTTCAGCCAGCCCGCCAGATTACGGGAGAACACTCCCGGCACTTCAACCCCGCGCAACTCCGTCACAAACCCTCCGGGGCCGGCGGCAAACTCCGGCCTGAGAGCCCGCCAATAACGGCTCGGGAATAGCACTCCCGGCACCGGTTCATAACCCAGACTGCGGGCGGCGGCAACAATCGGCTCATCCGGGTCATCGGCGCTCACTAAAGAGATCCCAATCCCCTGCTTTTCGAAATGGGCCTGGGCGGAGGCAAGCAGATTTCGGCTGGTTTTCGCGTCACGGTACGCCGGCAAAAGGACAAGCTCTGAAATTTGTCCGATCGATGCCGGGAAATCTTTCAGCGCACGAACGCGGACCTCGGCGAGCGCGTAACCCACCACCCGGCCGGAACCTTCGTTCGCCACAACCAAAACCCCGAGGTCCGGGTTGCGGATCATCTCCCGGAAAAATCCCTTGCCCCCATCCTTGCCGGACTGTTTTGTCTCTAGCCCGGCTTGCTGTCTGAGTTGGATAACTTGGCCGAGGATCGGCTCTAAAACACTGTCGTCCCGGTTCTGAACGGGCCTGACCCCAATCTCTTCCAGGCCTGCCTCCGGCCCATTTGGGACCACCGGCTGCTGGGGCTCTGCCGGCAACTGCGCGGCGGCTGGAGGCTGCGCCGGCCGGCCGATATAGCGGTACCAGTTGAACTCTTTTGATTCATCGGTAAAATGGGATCTGCGCAAAATAAGAGGAACCGTTTCCCACCGCCGCGGCTCACGATCGGCCACCGGTAAATAATAGTTGTACTGGATTGTCTTTTGCCGGATATCCGGCCGCTGTCCGCGCGCCTGTTCCGGCCGAATCAGATAGACCTCCATCCCCTGGCGCTTTCCCCATTCGCCGATGGCTTCAATGATTTCAGAGCGGATCTCGATTTCGTCCGGATGCTCCAAATTCAGCGGCCCGGCCAAGATCTGAACCCTTTCGATCACGATGGCATCCTTGCCCTGCTCATCCTCATACCGGTCTAAGTAAACATGAACAAGCGCCCTGCCCAAATGAAAGTAATTTTGCCAAAGAAGGTTCCGCACCAAAAAATCATTTAACTCCGGACTGGTTTCAACCCACTCATTCAGGGCAATAGCGCCGATGATATTAAACGGCTTATCCCTGTCCACAAACCGGAGCGCAACCCGGGCCCGCCCATAATGTTCCGTATCCCTCTGAATCTCGCCGTACTGGATAAGGTACTGGTCCAGTTTGTCGGCCAAATCTCCCATCTTCACACGCATGAGGACCGGCGCCTTGGAAACCTCTGGTTCCTCCATGCCAGCCTTTCCTTTATAGAGAAACCAGAAGGCTTCCCCCTCCAACGTTGTGAGCAATGAGCCTGAAATCTTCAGAGGGGCCGATTCCCACGCCGCCCCATCGACAGACTCTTCATAGTTGCGCAGTCTGGTTGCCTCCCTCATATTGGGAAGGACCTTTTGAATAAGATCCGGCTGTATGAGATGTACAGGAATGCCGCGCGCTCTGCCCCACTCCCCGATCGCCTCCAGCAGAAGCGAGAGCCTGCCGGAAATCTCTTCCGAATGATCCAAGCGGTCCACCCCGGCTAAGACCTCCACCCTTTCAATAAGCAGATGGTCTTTCCCTTCGGCCGTCTGGTAGCGGGCCAGCGACACCTGGACAAGCCCAGGGCCCAGATCCTCATAATTCCAGTTTGGAAGAACAACCAGATTCCCCTGGAGAACAGGCTGTGCCGACACCCATTCCCATGCCCCCAAAAGGGCCGCGGTGCCGGTAGCCTCGTCGTTCTGCACTATCCGCATGAAAACTCTCGCCTGGCCGTAGGCGGCCGTATCAAACCGGCTCTCTCCCCTCCGGGTCAACGCCTGGTCGAGATCTTCGGCAAGATCCCCTAAGGGGACCCGTTTCAAAACAAGCGGTTTTCCTTGCCGGACGGAAGGAGATTTTGGCCTGGAGATTTCCAGGGTAGCCGGCTGGGAGACGCCCGGAAGGCTGGACTTTGACTGGGGCACATCCACCAGGGAGTTGACGAGCTGCTGATCGAGACTCGCCCCTTCCGACGCGTTAGTTTGGCGCATCGCGAAGGCAGGCGAAGGTGTGGCAAGCAATAAGCTTAAACCAACGCTTATTGCCCGGCGCATTGAGAGTGGCGTGTAGGCAGAATCTATGATCATCTTATCTTTACAATCCAGTCAACCTATTAAGAAGTATGTCTGAAACAGGGCTAGAAATACAAGGGATAAAACAAGATTTATATTCCTTTACTAGCTGAACGTGGGATTATTGTCATTGCGGGGGTTTACGCTGGCTTCTAGGAGAGTTCGAGGAACTTCGGGAAGGAGGTTAAGATTTCACAACCGGTTTCGGTAACCAAAACATCATCTTCGATCCGGATGCCGCCTACCCCGGGATAATAAAGCCCCGGCTCCACCGTGACAATCTGCCCTGCTTGGAGAATATCACTGACCCCGCCGATCCGGGGAGCTTCATGGATCTCCAGCCCCAAACCGTGACCGGTGCCGTGAAAGAAGCCGGTCATCCGGCCGTTTTTCTCGCCGGTTTTGAACCCTTCCTTATCGAAATAATCCAGAATCGCCTGGTGGATCTTCTGCCCGTCCTCGCCGGCCTTGACCCTATCGAAGCCGATCTGCTGGCCGTGCTGAACAGCGGCGTACATCCGCTTAACCTCTGGGCTCGCGGTGCCGCGCAAAACGGTGCGGGTAATGTCTGCGTAGTAGCGGCTCTTCTGAGAAACAGGAAACACGTCCAGCACGATCGGCATATGGGCCTTGAGCGGCCCGAACCCAATGCAGTGGGGATCGCAGGCCTGGTTGCCGCCGGCGATGATCGTTTCCCTGGCGAGGCAGTCGGAACCCATGAGACTCAGGTGCATGTATTTCCGGAGCAGTTCGGAGGTCAACGGCTGGCCTTTCAGCCACAGTTCGCCGTTCTTGATCTCCGACTGCTGGATCAGCCCGATCGTGGATTTCAGCGCATCTTCCGTCATGCGGATTGTTTCGCGGACGGCATCCACTTCCTCTTTGGTCTTGATCATCCGCTGAGGCAGAAACGGCTCTGGGCCGACAACCAGCTCGTATCCTTTGGCGCGGAGCTTATCGGCCAGCACCACCGGAAAAGTGGCCGGCACCTTGAGAGAAACGACGGAATTCTCCTTAAGAACCAGGTCCAGCGCGTCGAGCATGCCGGGATTGGCGACGCCATCAGCCTTCGCTTTCGCCAGAAGCCGGGAAACGGAAAGGACTTCATCCACCGATGATTCCGCCCTGGCCCGGTCCACCTCCAGGTCGCTCATCAAAAGAAATTTGCGGCCGGCGATCTGAACGAAGACAAACGGATCCGGCGCCCAGAAATGGGTGGCGTAGTAGAGGTTGGCGTCCTGCTCGCTCGCCGCGATGATCAACAGAGTCTCTTTACCCGCCATAGTGCCATCCTGTCTCTTGAAGCGTTAAGGGGTCCACGTCCCTGTGCAGTCCGACATTCACCACTTCCCCGACCACGATCCCATGATCCCCTCCGGGATGGATGCCGCGGACCTCGCACTCAATATAAGCGGCCGCCTCCTCTAAAACAGGGGCGCCGGTCCTCTCGCCTAGCCTATACCGAATCCCTTGAAGCTTGTCGGCCCCCAAATGGGCGGGTTTAAGAAAATGCTGAGCAAGCTGCTTCTGCCCTCTTTCTAGGATGTTGATAACGAAAACCCTGCTCTCCTCGATCATACGAAAGGAGACCGATTCCTTGTTCACGCCGAAAACGATGAGCGGAGGCTTGAAAGAAATCTGGGAAATCCAGGTGGCCGTAAAAGCGTTAAGTTTATTCTTGTCTTTAACGCCGGCCACATAGACCCCGTGAACGATCTTCCGCAAAACCTTCTTTTTAAGTTCTTGATCCATGTCCTGGACATTATCGTACAAAGAAGATTATTTGTCTCCTCATTGCAAGCGCCCGCCTAAGGCGGGTCCGCCTCCGGAGGACAACGCCGTCTCGTTTTTTAGCCGAGACGCGAACACCAGAGAAACAAGCGCGATCAGGCATCCCGTCCAGTAAGGGGCGGCCCCCATAAAAGAGCCGGAATGGGAAAAATCAAGGTCCAAGAGCCAGCCGCCCAAAACAGGGCCGATTATTCTCGCGAAAGAGGCGGAGGACTGCATCGCCCCTAAAACCCTTCCCTGGAACAACGTGCCGACCGATTTGGAAGCAAGAGAGTTCAATGGAGCCGCTACAAAACTGTGCCCAACGGCAATCGCGCCGGTCGCCCATAAGAGAAGAACATGCGTCGAACTGAACGGCAGCGCAAGAAAACCAGCCGAGAGGACAACCGCGCCGAGAACCGTCAATCCCTTATCACCGAGGATCTTAACGAGCGCGCCAAGCATACCCCCCTGTATCAGAGCACTCACGAGTCCCAACCCTGCGAAGATGTAGCCTATCTGCAGCGCGCTGTAGCCAAAGCGGTGTGCAGCGAAAAGCGGGTATGTCGCCGTCAGCATCGAGAAAGCAACCGTCACAAAGAAGTAAGTCGCCAGCACAATCTGGACGTTGCCTCCTTTAGACTCCCGGAGAATCTGCGTAAGCGCGGGCCCTTTTTGGGCGGCCCCCCGGTGTTCGGCGGAAAGGCTCTCAGGCAGGAAGAAATAGACCAAAAGGGCATTGAGGAGGGCCAGGCCGGCGGCAAAAAAGAATGGGGCAGATAGGGAAATCCGGCTCATTACGCCGCCGATCGCCGGGCCGAAGATGAACCCAAGGCCGAAAGCGGCGCCGATAAGCCCCATTCTTTTGGAACGCTGCTCAGGGGGCGTGATGTCGGCGATGTAAGCCTGGGCGGTGGAAACATTGCCTCCGGTAATGCCGTCAATAATCCTGCCGGCGAACAGCAGCGGAAGCGCTTTTGCCGCACCCATCAGTACAAAACCGGCTGCGGTACCAGCGATGCTTAGGAGCAGGACCGGCCTCCGGCCCACCCGGTCGGAAAGCTTTCCGAGAACGGGCGCGAAAACCACCTGAGCGATCGAGTAGACCGCCACGAGGAAACCGATCACAAGAGGGCTGGCCCCGAAACGCTGAGCGTACAAAGGCAGAACCGGTATGACGATGCCGAAACCAATCAGGTTAATAAAAACCGTGGCGAAAATAAGCCCCAATTGAGAGCGCTGGCTATTCACGAAGAATTCACCATCCCAAAAAACCGGCCTTCACCCGCTCCTTGAGCCAGAGCGCTATCTCAGGGCTCGGCAGCAAGGTCTCCCCGCTGAAAACATAGTCCAGACCGGCAAGCCTCTCGGCAATCTTCTTTTCGATCCCCCCTTTCGAAATCAACAGGGGAATAATAATCACCCTGTAAGAGGCGCTCAGTATCCGCACCTGTTCACGCAGTTTTTGGGTCGCGGCGTTTCGGATCTCCCCCGGGGCATCATCCTGAAGGGTCGCCAACTCCAAAACGGGGTACCGCCCCTTCTCTTTAACAAACAACCCGAGCGATTCCATCTCAGAAAGCCAAGCCCTATTGTCCTCCTCCGTTTCAGGGCCGTGCGCCACAAGGACTACGGCCTCCTCGGCCGGTTTTCGGCTCAAGCGCCTGACCCGCTTTAAAAGAACTCCGGCCACGTAAGGGGAATCATCCAGCGCGGGACTCATCTGAACTCGGATCCCCGGCCGGACATTCACCGGCGCGACAGGATGATGCTCCGGCCAGGAGGGGTCCTTCCTCAAACCCAAAAGATATTCGTACTGCCTATAGACGCTTGAGTGAGACGAAACAAGCAGAGGGATCGCGAGGATCTTGGTTACCCCGGCCTCCTGCAACCTGTCAACGGCCGATTGAAGAGCGTTGACCTCTTCGGACATCATCCCCATGCCAAAGGAGATTTCCACCGGCAGAGTAATGCCCGCCTCTTTGACCGTTTCCTTGATCTGGGCATTCCAACCGGCAGTTCCGCCGTGCGCGAGGATCAGTACCCCGCTGTGCTCCGTTTCCGTAAACGTAGGAGAAACCCAGAGAACGACAAAAACGGCGGCAAGAAAGCGGACGCTTGCAATGACGGGATATTTATTTATGAACCGTTCCATGAAATCAGCGGGCCTCTTTCAGCAAGCGCGCGTACGCTTTAAGCATTTTATTCCTGACCTGCACCGCTAACAAATGGATGGAGCGCGGATCACTGTCCTTCGGATAAACCGGCGGAAGCACTTCGATATAAAGGGTGGTGCCGGCGCGGAAGATCCAGCTCCTGCGAGGCAGCATCTGTCTTGCCCCAACGACAACAACCGGAACAATCGGGATCCCGGTCGCCACCGCCAGTCGGAATCCCCCGGTCTGAAACCGGGAAAAAAGTCCCGTACGGCTACGGGTCCCCTCCGGAAAAATAAAGACCGAAACACCCCGGGAAAGCCACTCTTTCGCCTGCTCCAGAGAGCGGATGCCGTCTTTTGGGTTCCCCCGGTTGACTGGAATATATCCCGACATCCGCATCGCCCACCCAAAAAATGGAATATGGAAAAGACCGGCATCCGCCATCCATTTAAAATGACGCCGAACGTGGAAAAGAAGAGGGACATCCACATAACTTTGATGGTTCGCCATGAAGATAACGGGGCCCTGCGTAAGAACAGATTCCGCACCGGTTACCTTCACGGAGGAACCCGGAGCCAGCGCCACGAGGTTACGGCCCCACATCGAGGCGAAACCATGGGCCAACTCCAGCCGAGGATCAACAACCCGCCGGAGCAGGAAAACGACCGAGATCGGAACGCACCAGAAGACCGTCACGAACGAGATCCCCATCCAGGCACCGGCTGAAAGAACCGTTTCAACCAGGTTTGGTTTCCTCCCTGCACAGGAAAGCCCTGAATTCATGAGCGGTCATCCGAACGCTGGAGCGGAAACTCACGCTTCACCCACGCACCCGCTTCTTCAAAAGAGGAGAGCTCCCCCTCCAATTGACGTTCCTCCACGGATTTTAAAATCGCGCCGATCAACGGCCCTTCCTGATAGCCCATCCCAAGCAGGTCTTTCCCATTCATCAGGGGGTTCGGCTTGATCTCCTCGACCGATAATTCTTTCTGCTTCGCCTTAAGAAAAGTCCAGTTGGTCAAATCTTTATGCGACGCCAAGCAATCGGCTCTGTGCAACTTCATCTGATCAGCAAACGTCGGCGCAGCCATAAACCGCTTCAGCGTCGAGAGGCGCATGTTCCGGACATCCTTGAACCGCATGTGGTCCGCTACGAGCTCCGTGATTTCCTCCGTTTCAACGTTGGAAAATTTCAGGCGCCGGCAGATCTTCGTCGCCATCGAGGCGCCGACCCTGTCATGGCCGTCAAAACGGATCCTTTCAGCCACCTTGAAAGTGGGCGGCTTGCCCACATCATGCAGAAGACCACCGATGGCCAAAACCGTTGAGGGGCCTTTCAAGTGGTCGAGCAAAAGCTTCGTGTGGATGAACACGTCCCCCTCCGGGTGGAATTCCGGCGGCTGAGCCACCCCCTTCATCACCGATACCTCCGGAAGGATCACCGGCAGGAGCCCGCTCTCATCCAGCAGAGTCAATCCCCGTCCCGGATGAGCCCCCGTAAACATCTTGACGAGCTCGTCCCGCACCCTTTCACTGCTGACATCGGTAATCTCTTTCGCCGCCTCCCGGACCGCCTGGAAAGTGGCCGGATCAATCGAGAAATCGAGGACGGTGGCCAGACGGACCGCACGAAGCATCCTTAAACGGTCCTCTTTAAAACGATGAGCCGGATCCCCTATAGCCCGGATAACTCTCTTCTTTAAATCGGCCTGCCCGCCAACGTAATCAATCACCCTCTCCTTCAACGGGTCAAAAAAGAGACCGTTGACCGTGAAATCTCTGCGCAGCGCGTCTTGCTTCGGCGTTGAAAAGACAACCCCTTCGGGACGGCGGCCATCCTTGTAGGCAAGGTCGGTGCGGAAGGTCGCCACCTCAAACGGGTGCCCACCTTTTAAAACGATCTGAACCCCGAACTGGGCACCGACCGGTATCGTCTTTTGGAAAATGGACGCCACCTGCTCAGGCAAAGCGCTGGTGGCGATATCAAAATCTTTCGGCGCGCGCCCCATTAAAAGGTCCCGGACGCAGCCGCCCACCAGCAGGGCTTCATGCCCAGCGGCATGGAGCTTTTTAACCAGCTCAACCGCGGCCTTGTAGGGAGCTGTTTTTTTAAAAACCGGTTTCTTCTTCACGGGAACTCGCATAGCTCGCCATTTTAACACGGAGGTCCTGCTATACAGCAGCTACTACATCATTCGCTTCGGCCTCCGCCGGGGGATATCTCCTCGGGTCGCTTGTCCGGCCCTGCGAGCCGGACTGTGCTCGACGGACTCGCTCGCTCTTCCCCTTGGGAATCCATGCCCGCTCACATCGTCCAACGTCCCTCGGAGACACCCCCCGTCGTAGCCCTTCACAAATGTCGAAGGGGCTGAGGGGATGGTTTCGAAGGCAATAGGAGTCCCGGACGGGCACGGATCCCGCCAAAGGCGGGAGAGGCAGGGCCGACTTTTAGTGAGCCGGACTCGCAGGGGACGGCGAACGGCCTGAGAGACTTTCCCCTCGGCCCCGGATGCGTGCAGCGATAAGACTCGAAGGGAATAATCAGGCGGGGCGGCGGAGGGCTTTAACCCCTTCGAAGAGCAGGCCGAGGCCGAGGGCAAACAGCAGAAGCGAGGCGACCGCGGTCGGATCGGCAACCGGCCCGCCGGCGGCGAGCTTCACACGCCAGCTACCCAGAAGAATCGCGAGCGCCCACAGGGTCATCCCCATCATGAATAAGCACGGGACGCCGGCGAACCACCAATGCTTGCCCGATTTCTTGAGCCAAACACTCAACCCCAAAAGGGTCAGCGCGGCAAGCAACTGATTGGAGGTTCCGAAGACCGTCCAAAAAGCCTTCCATGCCGGTATCTGCCTGCCGGAGGGATCGGTAACGCTGACCGTTACGAAAAAAGCCGGCAGAACCAGTGTCAACAAGGTGGCCCGTTTCCTCCCCTTCTCCCCCTCAAACCCAAAAATCTCCTGCAGGATGTAGCGTCCTAGCCGGGTGGCCACATCCAGCGTGTCGAAAATGAAGGTCGCGAAAGCCAGCAGCACGAACGACATGGCCAATTCCATCGGCACACCCAGCTTTCCGACAAAAGAGGCCAGCCCCTGCGCGTAGATCCTGTCCGGCGAAAGCTTCGCCGCCGGATCGGAAGGAAGGAGAATCATCACGGTGGCCAGCGCGATCAGCGCCACAACCCCCTCGAGCAGCATGCCGCCGTACCCGATCAGCCGGCAGTCGGTCTCCTTGGCCACCTGTTTGGAGGTGGTGCCGGAACAAACGAGCCCGTGGAAACCGGAACAGGCACCGCAGGCAACCGTCACGAAGAGAATCGGGAACAGAGGCATACCGGAAGTGCTTGTGAACCCGATAAACGCCGGGTACCGGATCGTCGCCCCGCCCATCGCCAGCCCGAGTATCCCGGCAATCAGCGAGACATAAAGGAAAACACCCCCCAGGTAACCGCGCGGCTGGAGCAAAATCCACACCGGCAGCACCGAGGCGATAAAACAATACCCCAGAATGACGGCGTTCCACAGCAGAGCCGGACTCACCCCCTGGACCGCCGGAAGGATGACCGGGATCCCCGGGCCGATCCAGACCACCATCGCCAACAGCGGCATAAAAAGAGCGGTGGCCGGCCCCAGCGGCATTTTAAAACGGTTCATGCAGACCCCCATGGCAGCCGCCAGCGCAAGATAAAGAATAGAGGAGGAGGCCACCCCTCCCCCGGAGAGGGGATCGGCGAAAGAGCTCGACGTCAAATCGGTGAAAGCGGTAATCACGTAAACAAGAGACAGCCAGATGAAGAGAAGGAACAGCAGGTAGGCACGCCGGCCGACGTATTCCTGGATGATCTGAGCAACCGACTGTGCCTTGTGGCGGACCGACCCGAACAAGCTCGAGAAATCATGCACGGCTCCAATGAAAATCGCGCCAAGCACGATCCAGAGAAGTGCCGGCAGCCAGCCGAACACCAATCCGGCCAGAATCGGGCCAACAATGGGGCCCGCCGCGGCAATCGCTGAAAAATGCTGGCCAAGAAGAAACGGCGCCTTCGCCGGGATAAAGTCAATGCCATCGGTCATCGTGACGGCCGGGGTGGGATTAGCGTCGGTCAGGCCGAGCCGTCGGGCGATAAAACGGCTGTAAGCGGTGTAGCCCAGGAAGAAAACAACGAGAACAACCGCGGCGATGAGGGTTAAGCTCACCCCACCACCTGCACTTGTTTCACGGGAAGAGCTTGCACCTGCAGCGAATCAACAGGTGGTGGGGTCATGGGGTCCGCTTAGAAGCTGGTGCTGTCGCTTAAAAGTTCGAGCGTGCGGTCCAGTTCATCGGTCCGGAGGATCAGGCTGCCCGCCTCCTGATGGGGTAAGGCGGTGCAGTAGGCGTATTCGATGTTGACGTCGGCACGGGCCAGCTTACGGGCCACCTCACCCAAAGAACCGGGTTTGTTGCCGAGCTCATAGACCACAACGTCCGATTCGAGGATATAGAGACCAAGCTGTTCCAGCAAGAGAAGCGCCTTCACCGGGCGGTCGCACAAAAGACGGATGATCGCATGATCCACAGTATCGTGGATAGTCAGCGCCAGGATATTAATATCGGCTTCGGCCAAGGTTCCGCATATCTTGGCCAGGCCGCCCGGCCTGTTCTCCAGAAAGATCGACAGCTGTTTCTCCACCTTGACCATCAGTTCACTCCTCGTCCCAGTAGCGAGAATACTCAGCCAAATAGGTCAACGTCTTCAAATCCGGCATCCGGTCCAGGTAAACATTCCCCTGGAGGTGGTCCCACTCATGCTGGATGACCCGTGCATAAAACCCATCCGCCTTGAAATGGATCTTCTCTCCCTTTGCATTATACGCCTCCACCCCAACGGAACGCCAGCGGGGAACCCTTCCCCGCAAACCCTCCACCGAGAGACAACCCTCCCAATCTATCTCCTTCTGAGAGGAAGCCTGCTTGATCTTCGGGTTGATCAGCACAATAAGGGGGATCTTAGGAGCCTTGGGGTAACGCTCACTCTCCTCAATACCAATAACAGCAAGCTGCAGCGAAACATGCACCTGCGGGGCGGCAACCCCCACTCCCGCATACTCATGCATCGTGTCAATCATATCCTGAATCAGGCTGTTCAGTTCGGGGGTACCGATCTTATCCACCGGGACAGGATCCGCCTTCTTTCGAAGCACAGGATGCCCTAAGCAGGAGACTTTCAGGATCATTGTTTCATTACCCCTTTCTTTGAAAAATTACTGTACCAAATTGCTTGTCCCTAAGCAAGTTCCGACAATACATGACAAAATAGTCATGTTTTAAGCTATTTTAGGGTAAAATTAGAGTAGGGGACAGTGTCAAGTCTATATGGTGCTAAGACAGGAAGCTATAGTTGACAAATTAGTCATGTATCTATAAAATAAAGATTCTTCATGGGAATTTACCCAAAAACAGGTGTCAAGATGAAGATAAGCGCTCAAGAAGAATACGGGTTACGGTGCCTCCTTCAGCTGGCCAAAGCCGGTGAAAACGCCGGCCTGACGGTCAGAGAGATCGCACATCGGGAGGGGCTTTCCCCCGCCTATGTGGAAAAACTGCTGAGGGTCTTAAACAAGGCCGGTCTGACTCAATCGGTCAGGGGAATCAAGGGGGGGTACCACCTCACTAAGAAACCTCAGGAGATCAACCTATCCATGGTGGTGCGGGCCATGGGAAAAGTTCCCTCGGCGCAGGAGATCTGCGAGCGCTACACGGGCAACCAGAAGAGCTGCGTCCATATTGACAGTTGCTGCGTCCGGTCGGCATGGTCCAGCCTGACGCAGGTTATGGAAGAGTTCCTCGAAGGGATTTCCCTTTTGGATCTTTTAGGGTCGGAAACGAAAATGAACCAGCTTCTCAGCCAACGGATCGCGTTCGGCGGGAAGCCATCCACAAATGAACATGGAGCCGGATTCAAAATATGAGCGCGCCGCTGCTTGAAATTAAAGATCTTCACGCCACGATCGATGGGAAGGAGATCCTCAAGGGAATTTCCCTGACCCTCGAAAAAGGACAGGTCCATGCTTTAATGGGCCCGAACGGTTCGGGGAAATCGACCTTATCCAACACGCTGATGGGGCACCCAAAATACCAGGTGACAAGCGGGCAGATCCTCTACAACGGCCAGGACATCACCGGCTGGAAAACGTATGAGAGAGCGCGGGCCGGCATCTTCCTGGCCTTTCAGTACCCTACCTCCATTCCGGGCGTGAGCGTCGCCAATTTCCTGAGGACAGCCATGAAAGCCCGTTTCGGCGACGCTTTCCAGGCAAAGGAGTTCCGGAAACAGTTGAAGGCGACGATGGCCGAGCTTGGAATAGACGATTCCTTCGCCACCCGGTACGTGAACGACGGATTCTCCGGAGGAGAGAAGAAACGGCACGAGGTGCTGCAGCTGTCCGTGATGAAGCCGGAGCTGGCCATTCTGGATGAAACCGATTCTGGCCTCGACATCGACGCTCTGCGGACGGTGGCCGAAGGGATCAACCGCCTGAAGGGCCCGCAGTTGGGGATCCTTCTGATCACCCATTACCAAAGAATTTTGAATTACATTCAGCCGGATGTCGTCCATGTCTTTATGGACGGGAAAATTACACGCTCCGGGGGGAAAGAACTCGCCCTGGAGCTGGAACAAAAAGGCTATGCCCCTTACGAGGCGCAGCGGAAAGCACAAGAACCGGTGAGAACATGAGCTCAAAAATCGATATCGGCAAAAACTACGAGCAGGAATACGGCTTCCACGATCCGGAGAAGTTCGTCTTCAAAGCCAAGAGAGGCCTGACCGTGAAAGGGGTAGAAGAGATCTCCTGGATGAAGAACGAGCCGGAATGGATGCGCTCGTTCCGCATCCGGGCCTTCGAGCATTTCAACCGCAAGCCGATGCCCGCGTGGGCCGACATGAGCATCCTCTCCCAGATCGATTTCGACAACATCTTCTATTACCTGAAACCGACCGATAAAGAAGGCCGGAAATGGGAGGATGTCCCAGAGGATATTAAAAAGACCTTCGACAAACTGGGGATCCCGGAGGCGGAACGGAAATTCCTCTCCGGCGTGACCGCCCAGTACGAAAGCGAAGTGGTTTACCATTCGATCCGGGAAGACCTCACGAAACAGGGGGTGATCTTTCTCGGGATGGATGAGGGTCTCAAGCAACACCCCGAACTGGTCCGCAAATACTTCGGCACCGTGATCCCCTCGGCGGACAACAAGTTTTCCGCCTTGAACTCGGCGGTCTGGTCCGGCGGCAGCTTCATCTACGTGCCCAAGAACGTCAAAGTGGAGATACCGCTGCAGGCCTATTTCCGCATCAACGCGGAGAACATGGGCCAATTCGAGCGGACGCTGATCATCGCGGACGAGGGCTCGAGCGTGCATTACATAGAAGGGTGCACCGCTCCTGTCTACGCGTCGGACAGCCTTCATTCGGCGGTGGTGGAGCTGATCGCTCTTCCCCATTCCCACATCCGCTACACGACGATCCAGAACTGGTCGAAGAACGTCTACAACCTGGTGACCAAGCGAGCGATCGCTCACGAAAACGCGATCGTGGAATGGCTGGACGGGAACCTGGGAAGTAAGCTGACGATGAAATATCCCGGCGTCTACCTCGTTGGACGCAAGGCCCGAGGAGAAGTGGTTTCCGTCGCTTTCTCCGGCAAGGGCCAGCACCAGGATGCAGGAGCCAAAATGGTCCACGTCGCGCCCGAGACGAGCTCCACGATTGTTTCCAAGTCCATCTCAAAAGACGGCGGGAGAACAACCTACCGGGGGCTGGTGAAGGTCTACCCGCAGGCCGAGAACGTGAAATCCTCCGTGCGCTGCGACGCGCTGCTGATGGACGAGATCTCCCGGTCGGACACCTATCCGACGATGGAGATCGACGCCAAGCGCGTGCAAATCGGTCATGAGGCGACGGTCAGCAAAGTGGGCGAAGAACAGCTCTTTTATCTCATGAGCCGCGGCCTGAAGGAACAGGAAGCCACCACGATGGTGGTCAACGGTTTCTTCGAGGCGTTTGCCAAGGAGCTTCCCCTGGAATATGCCGTGGAGTTAAACCGCCTGGTGGCCTTAGAGATGGAGGGGTCGGTCGGCTGACCCGTTACAGGGAAAGCGGTTCCGGCACACACGGCCATGGCACTGTCCACATTTGATTTTCTCACTCCCGAAACAGTCGAAACGCTCGGCCCTAAATCTTCTGCACGCTTAAAAGAACTCCGGCGCGAAGGGTGGGAACATTTTCAGTCCCTTCCCTGGCCCGTCAAGACCGATGAGGAATGGCGGCGGACCGATCCGGCTCAATTCACCCTTTCCGAAGCGCAGTTGCAGCCGGCGGATGACTCTCTGCGCATCGGGTTCGACCCGGTCGCGCCCGAGCTCATCCATGCAGGCGTTATCTTAAGCGACATGCAAACCGCTTTACGCCAATTTCCAGCGCTGGTGGAAAAACATTTGTTTAAAACCGGGCCGCCGAAGGGCCTTTTAAAATACGCTTTCCTGCACCAGGCTTTCTGGAAGCAAGGTCTCTTCCTGTACGTCCCTGAAGGGATTCGAATCGAAACCCCTCTGAACGCCTGGATCGAATCCTCCTCTTCCGGGCCGGCGGTCTTCCCGCACACGCTGGTGGTCCTCGAACGCGGAGCCGCGGCGACTCTGGTGGCCGAACACCGGTCCGCCGGAGCTCACGCCGGTCCCGTCGTTTCGAACCAAATGACCGAAATCGTGCTCGAAGAAGCTTCCGACTTCCGCTACCTGCACATCCAAAGATGGGGCTCCTCTACGGCCGAGTTGCTCATCCAGCAGGCCTCCCTGGAAAAAGAGGCGCATTTCTTGAATGTCGCGGTCGCTTTGGGCGGACGCCTTACAAAAGCGCATGTAGAAACGGCTCTTAGGGGACAGGGCGGCCGCGCGGACCTTCTCGGGGCCATCTTCGGCTGCGATAATCAGCATTTCGACTTCCATACGGTCCAAGACCATCAGGCGGAGAGAACCTTCAGCGACCTGCTTTACAAAAGCGCTCTGAGGGACAGCGCCAAAGCGGTTTACACCGGCTTGATACGGATCGAAAAGGCGGCCCAAAAATCGGACGCGTACCAAGCCAATCGGAATCTTCTCCTGGACGATGGGGCTTCCGCAGATTCGATCCCCATGCTGGAAATACTTGCCGATGACGTGCGTTGCACGCACGGCGTCGCGGTCGGTCCCGTCGATGAGGACCAAACTTATTACCTGATGACGCGGGGACTTTCTCCTGAAGAAGCCCAGCGGATCATCGTAGGCGGCTTCTTCGAGCAGGTGCTCAAGAGGATACCGGTAGAGACAGTCAACGAACGGCTGATGGACGAACTGACCCAGCGGCTGGAAAAAAGATGAGCGAATGGGTCAAAGTGGCCCGGACAGAAGAGATACCTGCCGGCAAGGTGAAGGTGGTCGACGCCAAAGGGCGCCGGCTGGCGCTGGCCAATGTCGGCGATTCCTACCATGCCGTGGAGGACTTGTGCACGCATGACGGCGGCCCGCTGGGCGAGGGGGAGCTGGCGGGCGATCTGGTGGAGTGCCCCCGGCACGGGGCCCGGTTCAACGTAAAAACCGGCGAGGCGGTCACCCTGCCGGCGGTGGTGCCGGTCAAAAGTTTTCAGGTGAAGATTAACGGAAACGACATTCTTGTCGAGCTATAAAAGGAGGAGAAACAGGTGATCACGTTAACGGAGAAAGCAGCGAAGAAAGTTCAAACACTGCAGGAATCGGAAGGCAAACCCGGATACGCGCTGCGGATCAAAGTGGTCGGCGGAGGATGTTCGGGCTATTCCTACGCGATGGATTTCGAAAAGGAACCGGCTCCGGAAGATGCCATCTTCGATACCCAAGGGGTCAAACTGCTGGTGGACCCGAAATCTCTGCCGATGATTGACAATACGGAGGTGGATTGGGTTGACGCCATGACAGGGGCCGGCTTCACGCTCCAGAACCCGAACGCGAAGGGGTCGTGCGGCTGCGGCCATTCGTTCTCAGTCTAATGATTTGATGAGGGCCCTCACCCTACCCTCTCCCTCAGGGAGAGGAGAAAGGTGATGGGGAATTTGAGTGAACTAAAGCGAGAATATTATGCTTGATGTGAAGAAGATAAGAGAAGATTTCCCGATCCTGGGGCGGATGATAAAGGGCAAACCCCTCGTCTACCTGGACAACGCGGCCACTTCCCAAAAACCAAAAGTGGTGGTGGACGCCCTGGTAGACTATTACACCCAGCACAACGCCAACGTCCACAGGGGAATCCATTCCTTGAGTGAGGAGGCGACTGCGCTGTACGAAGGGGCCAGGGAAAAAACGGCCCAGTTCATCGGCGCCCCGAAACCGGACATGGTCATCTTCACCCGAAACACAACCGAAGCAATCAACCTGGTCAGCCACGGGTGGGGCCTAAAGCATATCAAGAAAGATGACGAGATCCTGCTGACTGAGATGGAACACCATTCAAACCTGGTCCCCTGGCAGGTGCTCGCCCAGCGACAAGGGGCCCGTTTAAAATTCATCCCGGTGACAAAAGAAGGTACGCTGGCTCTCGAAAAACTGCCGGGGCTCCTGACCGACAGGACAAAGCTTGTTTCGGTGACCCTTATGTCAAACGTGCTGGGGACGATAAACCCTGTCAAAGAGATCATCCGGGCAGCGCACGCCAAAGGGATACCGGTGCTGGTGGACGGCGCCCAGGGGGTCCCTCACCTGCCGGTGAACGTGATGGACTTGAACTGCGATTTCCTGGCATTCTCTTCGCATAAGATGCTCGGGCCGACCGGCGTGGGCATACTTTACGCGAAAGAGGCGATCCTTGATGAGATGGACCCGTTCCTCTTCGGAGGGGACATGATCAAGGATGTCTGGCTCGATCACTCTACATGGAACGACCTGCCCTGGAAATTCGAGGCGGGGACCCCGAACATCGCGGATGTGATCGCCTTCGGCGCGGCGGTGGATTACCTCCGTAAAATCGGCATGGATGAGATCCGCCGGCACGAGGAACATCTGACCGGGTACACTCTCGACGCCCTGCGCAAGATAGAGGGCATTACGATTTACGGACCGCTCGACCCGAAGATCCGCGGAGGGGCCGTTTCCTTTAACATCCAGAACGTGCACCCACACGACCTGGGGCAGATATTAGACGACGCCGGGGTAGCCATACGGGCCGGGCATCATTGCTGCAAACCGCTGATGCGCATATTAGGGGTCGTCGCTACGGCCCGCGCCAGCTTTTACCTGTACAACACGAAAGAAGAGGCAGACGCGCTCGTCGATGCCCTTCACAAAGCAAAGGAGCTATTCTCCGTTGTCTCTCACAGATGACCTTTACAGGGAAATTATCCTGGAGCACTTTAAAAACCCCAGAAACCAGGGGCATCTCGACCACCCCAATCTGACGGCGCAGGGGGCAAACCCCTTTTGCGGCGATGAACTGGACCTGACTATTTCGATAGAGGCAGACGAGATCCGGGACATCCGCTTCCAGGGCAAGGGCTGCTCCATCAGCCAGGCCTCCTCCTCCATGATGACCGAGGCCGTTAAAGGAAAAACCACGGCGGCCGCCAAAGCGCTGATCAAACAGTTTAAAGGGGTGATGCTCGAGTCGGCCCCGATGGTGTTCCCGGACGGGCTGGAAGATCTGGAAGCGCTCGAGGGGGTTAAGAAATACCCGGTCCGGATTAAATGCGCGATCTTAAGCTGGAACACTCTGCTGGATGGGCTTGATGCCCGGGAAAAGGGAGAGACCCAGGCTTCCCATGTAGAAGGAGAAGCAGGAATGGCTTCGGACACGAATAAATTCCCCCATTCGGCGAAGATCGAACCGGCGGCGGAACCCGCGGCCCCATTGGACAGCCCCGATGAACAGGTCCGGACGGCCCTGAAAACGGTGATTGACCCGGAGCTCAACATGAACATCCTGGATCTCGGCCTGATCTACGGCGTTGAAGTCCGCCCGGATGCCGGGGCCGTGAAGGTCACTTACACGCTAACCTCGCCAGGCTGCCCGCTCGGCCCCGTGATCAAGGGCCAAATGGAAGGGGCCTTAAGGAAAATCCCCTGGGTGAAAGAGATCCAGCCGGAACTGGTCTGGTCCCCGCCCTGGGACCCTCAGACCATGGCCTCCGAAGAGGCAAAATCGGAACTTGGAATCTGGTAAATGCTGAAAGAGCGCGGGACACAAGAGAGAGGCTTAAGGAGGAGCTCGTTATCTCGATGAAGAATTCTGGAAGCAATAACCCGAAGGAAACCGAAACACCCGTCACTCTGAGCCACGACGAGGTGAAGCGCTACAGCAGGCACTTGATCATGCCCGAAGTGGGCGTCGAGGGGCAAAAAAAGCTGAAGGCCGCCTCCGTGCTCCTGATCGGGACCGGGGGCTTGGGCTCCCCTCTCGGGCTTTACCTGGCCTCGGCCGGGATAGGCCGGATCGGCATCGTGGACTTTGACGTGGTGGACTTCACGAACCTCCAGCGCCAGGTGATGTACACGACCCAGGACGTGGGGAAACCGAAGGTCCAGACGGCGAAGGAACGGATGCTGGCGATCAACCCGTACATCTCGGTGGAAGCGCACGAAACCCGGCTCTCGTCCGAAAACGCTCTGGAAATCCTCAGGAATTACAACATCGTGGTGGATGGGACCGATAATTTCCCCACCCGGTACCTGGTCAACGACGCCTGCGTGCTGCTTGGAAAACCGAACGTGTACGGCTCTATCTTCCGGTTCGAGGGGCAAGCCTCCGTCTTCGACTCCTCGCAAGGGCCCTGCTACCGGTGCCTTTATCCGGAGCCCCCTCCCCCCGGCCTCGTCCCCTCATGCGCCGAAGGAGGCGTGTTGGGAATACTGCCCGGGATCGTGGGAACCATCCAGGCCACCGAAACAATCAAACTGATCCTCGGCAACGGCGAGCCTCTTATAGGCCGGCTGTTGCTTTTCAACGCCTTGAAAATGAAGTTCCGGGAGCTGAAGCTGCGCAAGAGCCCGACCTGCCCCCTGTGCGGCCCCAACAAGACAATCACAAAACTGATCGACTACGATGAGTTCTGCGGCATAGGCCGAGGGCAGGAGGATGGGGGAGCCGGCGTCCAGGAGATCGAGCCGGAAGAACTGCAGGCGTTGCTGGAGAAAAACCCCGGCCTGAAGCTGGTTGACGTCCGGGAACAGCATGAATACGATATCTGCCACATCGACGGAGCGCGGCTGATCCCAACTTCTGAATTCGCCCACAGGATGGGGGAATTGGATTCCGCGGATGAGCTGGTGCTCTACTGCCACAAGGGAGTCCGCAGCCGGAAGGCGGCTGAACTGCTGAAGACAGCCGGGTTCAAGAAGATCAAGTCCCTCACTGGCGGCGTGGACGCCTGGGCCGAGAGAGTTGATCCGGAAATGCCGAGGTATTAATGTTGTTGACCGGCAAGAGGCTTTCCGACGCTGAGGTTTCCTCTTCGCTAAAGGAGCTGCCGGGCTGGGAGCTGAAGGACGGGACGATCTGCAAGCTCTTCACATTCGAGAACTTCGGGGATGCGGTCTCTTTCGTGAACGAAGTGGCCGACCTGGCCGAGGAACTCGACCACCACCCGGACATCCTGATCCAGTACAACAAGGTAACCCTAACTCTTTCCACTCACTCCGCCGGCGGCCTGACGGACAAGGATTTCTTCCTCGCAAAAGAGATAAACACCCCCGAAAACCCGACCTGATGGAAGTCCTTCACGACGAGGAGGCTCATCGCTTCACCATCGCTCTAGAAAACAACCTTCAGGCATTCGTCGAATACAGGCGGATGGACGGAGCGATTGATCTATGCCACACCTATGTGTCTCCTGAAACGAGAGAGCGAGGGCTTGCCGAAAAGGTGGTCGAGGCGGCATTCCGGTACGCGCAGAAAAACAACCTGCAGGTCATCCCCTCTTGCAGCTATGTTTCGGGGCGGTTCCTCCAGAAGAGGACGGAATTCCTTTCGCTCGTCAGGAACCCCTAAGAAACCCTCCGCCTAGCAGTGGGACCGGAAAACCTTGCCGAAGAGCCCCCACACCGATTCACGCCGGCCCGGGACGCTGAAAAGCATGATCAGCGTCAAAACAACGTACAGACCGCCGAAGGCATACCTGACCTCGGGAGACGGGAACATCAGCTGCGCGCCGAAAAGACTCAGTAAAACCAGCGCCTCGCGTATGGAAAATTTGAAGTTGGCGATAACAGCAACCGCAAAGAGGGACTGAGCCGAGGTCAAGAAAATCTCTTCCACCTGCCTGGCATCCAGATGCATCGGAGCTATTCTCCCCGAAGAAAGAATGTAAACCAGCGGCAGCATTCCGACCAAAAGGGTCCACTGGTTGACCTTCGAAGAAACCAGCGTTCCCAAAGAAGCGCCGGCAAGTCCCCTGAGTGCGAACAAAATCGCCACGATGAATTCCGGGGACTCCGATGCCAAAGGGGCCAGCCACTGCACCAGGATAAACTCCTCAACACCGAAAGAACGCCCGGCGGAGAGCAAACCCTCCGCGAACGGTTCGGCCGCCTGAAAAATTGCGACCCCGGCCAGAGCGAAAAGCCCCAGCATCGCCATACGGCGGGCAGACCTCTTCCACTGAGCGATCCATTCCGCCGGCCCGCCCAACTCCGGCTCAACATGTTCCGACCGGCTCGCGAAAACCATGTAGACCGCAAAGAGAGAGAGCATGAAGACGGTGTCAATCAGAGAGAGTGTGCCTTTTAGCGGAATAACGAAGGAGTAAAGGGTTACAACAAAGAGGATACCTATCGCGATTCCCTGAGATGTTTCCAACTCCACCACTTTCTTGCGCGTCCCAAACCAATAGGCAAACAAGACGGTGGGCCAGCCGATGCCAATGAGGAGCCGGTTCGCACCGGTCATATTGGCGGTAACGTACTGAATATAGACAGGATCCTTGCCGGCCTTCCAGGCGAAATACATGTCCACCGCATACTCCGGCAGCACAGCGATCAGCGCGAGGAGAGCCAGCGCAAGGGCCTGGGGAATCTCCAACTGGGCCAATTCCGCCGCCCAGGAAAGAAGGAAGGCGGCGCCGAATATTCCCAACCCCGGCAAAATAGCGTTGAACGGAACAGGCAGGTGAACACCCGACAGATGGAGAAGTATCCACTGCCCCGCCAGCATCACAGCGCCGACCAAAGCAATCTGACTCTTGAGCTTTTCTTCAGATTTCATGCATCATCCCTCATCAAGAAGACTCGGCCTGCAGGCCTCACAGCCGCAGAGAGATCTCAGGTATTCATAAGAATAAATCCCGGTCGCATGCCCATCGCTCCACCGGATGGTCAACGCGTAACGTCCGACAGGCTGGATCTCCTGCGGCCGCACATCAGCGAAAGATCGCCCCCTCACCCTGCCCTCTCCCCCTTCAGGGGGAGAGGGATCGGGTGAGGGGATCTCGCCGCAAGCGGCGCAGGGGCATGCGGCGCGCAAATAATCCCACACATAGAGACTTTCATGGCCATCCGCCCAAACGACCTTCAACGCGGTCTGCCCGACCCGCTCCACGCTCGCTGGCTCATGGCTTAAAAGCCCCATGCTACAATAACCCTCATGGAAAAATCCGACATTCATTCCGGACGGATACAGGCCGTCCGCGCTAGCGCAGGCCTCTTGACCGAATTCCCTCGCCGATTTATCGCGGCGCGGGGACCCGACCGGGTCCAGTTCCTTCACAACATGGTGTCCCATGATATCAAAGGCCTATCACCCGGACAAGGCAAACCGGCCTGCCTGCTCGATAGGCAGGGAAAGATACAGGCCTCCTTCCTCATCCATGCCCGGCCCGAAGAGCTGGTCCTGGAGATGGAGGAGCGGGACCTTTCCCCCGCATTGGCCCTGCTTGGAAAATACCGGATCTCCGAGGCGGTGGAATTCACAGAGATCACGGATTCGTTCAGTACCACCGCTCTGCATGGGCCTAAATCCGGGGAGATGCTCCGCGCCCTCTTGCCGGGGATCAGCCTGCCCGGAAACAACCTTTCTGCCGAGGAAACCCCCGCAGGATTCCCGGAAATCCTCCGAATCACCCGCTGGGATCTCTTCCGGATCCCCGGCTACCATGTATGGCTAAAAAAGGATGCGAAAACTGGCGCGGAACGCCTGCTTCTGGAAAAAGGGGCTGAACCCGTAGACCGGAAGATGTTCGACATCCTCAGGATTGAGGCTGGCGTCCCCTGGCCCGGTTCGGAAATCACCCCATCCGTCATCCTCAACGAGTTGGGAAGCGACGAGATGGTGAGCTTCACGAAGGGCTGCTATGTCGGGCAGGAGACCGTCGCGAGAATCAAGTACCGGGCGCACCCTCCCCGGCTTCTGAGAAATTTTCGGAGTGAAGGGCCCGAGCCGCCTGCCGTCCCGGCGCCGATTTTCGCCGGAGAGAAAGAGGCCGGGACCCTCACCTCCTCCTGCTGGTCCCCGACGCTCAAGTCAGTCATAGGGCTGGGATTTTTAGCTTTCGGAACAGAAGAGAACGGCCTCACCATAGAAGACCGGGGAACACGGAAAGCTGCTTCCCCTTACACGCCCCCTATCGAGACCTGACAACCCCGGTTTTAGCGCAATAACGCTCGACAGGGCAGCGGCTGCACCACGGGGAGGTCGGGTGGCAAATTGTCTGGCCAAAAGCAACCAGCAGATCGTTATACGGAATCCAGTATCTCTTCGGCAGCTTCCCACGAAGAACCATCTCCGTCTTCTCCGGTGTCTTTGTGGCCACGTAGCCTAACCGGTTGGAAATCCGGTGGACGTGGGTATCCACGCAAATTCCAAGCTTCCCGAAACCGACCGTCAGCACCAGGTTGGCCGTTTTCCGGCCGACACCCGGCAGAGTGAGCAGCTGATCCAAATCATCCGGTACCCTGCCGCGAAACCGCCCGATCAGATGCTGGCAAATTTGATGGATACGCTTTGCTTTCGTCTTGTAGAAGCCAACCGGATAGATGATCTTCCGAATAGTCACCAACGGAAGGCTTAACATCTGCTGCGGGGTCCGGGCCCTGTCGAATAAACGGGCCGACGCCTGCATTGTCACTTGGTCTTTCGTTCTTAAAGAGAGAAGGCAGGAGATCAAAACGAGGAACGGATCGCGGGTGCGCAGACCTACCTGGCTCACGGACGGCAGAACCCAGCCGCGGGAGGCCCCCTTCAACACCCTTAAGACACCGGAAATATCGGAATCCTTCATGGCCGGCCGCTGGCGGCGGTCACCTTAAAACAAGTTCAGTATCTGTCGCCCGGATGCCATCCAATTTCCGCATTTGGGACACAACCTTCGCCAACTCATCGTAGGGATTGGTGTCAACGAAAGCGATCATGTCATGGGCGCCTGTCACCTGATAAACAAACTTAACCCCTTTCATCTTGCCGATCGCCCGCTGTGTTTCAGCTTCACGGCCCGGAAGGACATCAATCATCACAAATGCCTTTGGCATAAATCCTCCTGTGGTGGGTGAAACAACGCCCAGTCTACCTGCCGGTAAACTGGGCGTCAAGAGAAGCCTACCCGCGGGACATCAAATTTGGCGGAAAAGGCCTACCACCTTCCCTAATATCTGGATCGTCTTATCCCGGGGATGGACGAAGATCGGCTCCATCGCCGGGTTCTCCGGCTGGAGACGGACCTTGCCGCCCCTCTCCTGGTAAAATTTCTTCACGGTCGCCTCGTTATCCACAAGGACCGCTACGATCTCCCCGTTCTGAGCGGTCGGCTGCTGGCGAACCATCACAAAGTCCTTGTCCATAATCCCAGCGCCAATCATACTGCTGCCGTGAATGCGCAACGCGAAACAGCCGGGTCCGGGAACCCATCGGGGGTCCACCGCGAGACGGCCTTCGACATGCTGCTCGGCCAAAACAGGCTCACCGGCAGCTATCCGGCCGAGAATCGGGATATAAACCGGCTCGATTTCAGCCAGCATCTCCTGGTCATCGGAACGGTCCCGGACAACGTTCGTCAATCGGATGCCGCGCGCCTGCCGACTCCGGTCAATGAATCCTTTACGAACCAAAGCATCCAGATGCACCGTAACACCACGAAGCGATTTCAACTTTAAACCCTCCCGCAGTTCGCGAATCGTGGGGGGAGCCCCTTGGCGTACCATATGGCGCCGGATCAGCTCCAGCACCTGCTTCTGCCTTTCAGTGAGAGTTTTTTCAACCATGACCCGACTATACTAGACAGGTGTCTACATGTCAAGGCAAAAAAAAGAGATTAGAACTTGGCCCGGATGCCGGTTTCAAACTGGTCGGTATCATTCAGATGGACGAGATCCACATGGCGCCATCCTATGAACAACCCGACGGAATGCTTCTCGACCAAAGGAATCTTCACGCCGGCCGCAATCTCATTCCGGATCGTCCTTCCCTGGTTCAAGTCAACGATGTACTCATCAAGAGCGTACAGTCCCAGCGGATGGGACTTTATCGCCCAGGGGATAGGGATATCGAAGAGGAAACGGCTCTCCCATTCGGTATGCGTGGCCCCCGGAAAGATGTGCTCGAGAGTTTCCGCCGACTTTGCCGGGGTTTGCGAAATCTCCGGCTTAAGCCAGCGCTGGTAAACGGCTTGGCCGAAATAGAACCAGGTCAGGGGCTTCGTGTACCAATTGGCCTCGAGCTCTTCCTGCCACCAAGAGAAAGGCTTTACCCCTGCTTCGGCGCCAAGCTCAACGCGCGAGAAATCGGAATCATCAAAGCTGTACCGCGTTTCGACGAACGGCGTAAACATCCAATGGGGATGGTTCGGCAACAACAGCACGTCAATCCGGCTCAACAGCTCGCTGGGGACGCCGTCCTTCGAACGAAGCGAAACCCTGCCGGCCGCGGTCAACTCGATCTCGGGCCGCTCGGCCCATGCCCACCCGGCCAACGTAAGCAGCATCAATGCAGCAGCGAGTATCTTCTTCATTCGGCAACTCCAACGGTCTCCAGGGAATAGCCTCTGGCCCGAAGGATCCTCTCGATCGCGTCACCGATCACCCGGTTCGGGGTTGAAGCCCCAGCCGTAACACCAATAGTCACGTTTCCTTTCGGGAGCCAGTCCTCCGTCACAACCGGCTCATGCTTGCCCGCCGGTTTATGCCGGATGCTCGAGGCTGACAAGATGCAGTCGGCCTCATCGATATGGTACGCGGGGCAGTACTGAGAAGCTATTTCGCACAGATGGTTCGTGTTGCTCGAATTGAAACCTCCGATCACAACGACGAGGCTAACATCCTGCCGGACAAGGGACATGATGGCATCCTGACGGTCCTGCGTCGCACTGCAGATCGTATCAAAATTTCTGAAATGCTCCTGGAGATTCCCCGCCCCGTACCGGTCGGTCATCGCCTCTTTCAACATCTCCCCAATCTCCAGGGATTCGCTGGAAAGCATCGTCGTCTGGTTGGCGACCCCGACCCTCAGCAGATCCTTCTCCGGATCAAAACCGGGGGAGGATTTCGCGGAAAAGTGCTTCAAGAACGCGGCCGGATCGCCGCCGCTGCGAATATAATCGCAGACCAATTTGGCTTCAGGCTTGTCCCAAACAACGAGATACCTGCCCTTCGGAAACTGGGTGGCGCGGGAACTGGTCGCACGGGTCTCTTCATGCTTGTAGTTGCCGTGGATGATCGCGGTGAACCCATCCCGGCCATACTGCTCAACCCTCTTCCACACCTGGATCACCGAACCACAAGTGGCGTCCACCAGGACACATCCCTTGGATTTCAGAACCTCCATCTCCTCCACGCGGGTGCCGAAAGCGGCAATGATCACAACATCGTTCGAGGTCAGGGCTTCAATAGGCTTATCAATCTGACCCGGGCCGTTGAGAAAGCCTATCCCCATCTCCCGAAGGCAGTTGTTGACGCGGGGGTTATGGATAAGCTCGGTCGTAAGATAGATCGGCCTGTCGGGGAACTGTTTGCGGGTTTCGTACGCATAATCCACCGCCCGCTCGACCCCGTAGCAAAAACCGAACTCCTTGGCCAAACGGAGGGTCAAGTCGCCCACTACGAAAACGTTGTCATGGGCCCGGATCTCCTCGACAAGAAGGGAGCGGTAATCCTGGTCCAACTCTCCCGCTACCTGCTCTTTGAGCCCAAAACCTCTGCGGAATATCTGGATCTCTTTTATCTCGCTCATTTCTGTTGATTATAAGGGCTTGGAGCGAAAGAATCAATGCGGTATAATGCTCATCTAGCAATAGCAATTCGCTCGTTTTCTCCAGATATTTTCCAACCGTTTCTTTTTGAAAACTGCATGAAGCGCAACTCATTTGGGGGATCATAAGAAGTGAAAGCACAGCTCTTCCGTTCGTTGATGCAGGGGGGAAACCCCATCGTTTTAGCCGGCGCGCACGACGCGATCAGCGCCAAACTCGTGGAAAAAACAGGCTTCGACGCCGTCTGGGTGTCGAGCTTCGGACTTTCGGCCGCGCAGAAATCGATGCCGGACATGAACGTCCTGACAATGACCGAGGTCCTTGATGTCGCCAAGAACATCAACACGGCGATTAAAATCCCGGTCATCGCCGACTGCGATAACGGGTACGGAAACGCGATCAACGTCATGAGGACAGCAGAAGAATTTTCCTCCGCTGGAATCGCCGGAATGTCCATCGAAGACGCAACGTTCCCGAAGCGTTGTTCCCTTTACCCGGGACGGCACGACCTGGTCGACATGGATGAATTCGCCGGCAGGATCCGGGCCGCCAAGAAAGCTGCCGTCTCCCCCGACTTTGTCGTGATCGCACGAACCGAAGCGCTCATCAACGGCCTTGGTCTGGAGGAGGCCATGAAGAGGGCCTCGGCTTACACCGCCGCCGGCGCAGACGCCATACTGATCCACTCGAAATCAAAATCTTCCCAGGAGGTCCTGGCTTTCGCGAAGCAGTGGGACGGCAAGGTCCCGCTGGTCGTAGTACCCACGATGTTTCCCTCTGCAAGCGTGGAGGAGCTGGCGCAGGCCGGCTTCAAGATCATCATCTTCGCGAACCACGCGCTGAGGGCCGCGGTGGCCGCGATGAGCGCCCAGCTCAAGATATTGAAGAAGGAAGGCCGGGCGGAGGTGCTGGACGGCAACATCGCCACCCTCCAGGAGGTGTACGACCTGGTAGGCGTTCCGGAGTTCCAGGCGATTGAGACCGAATTCATCCCGGCGGAGCAGGAACCGGCCACCGCCGTCATCCTGGCGGCCGGGTTCGAGGAAGAGCTGCTTCCCCTCAACGAGGACCGGCCCAAGGCAATGATCGAGATCAAGGGCCGCTCAATCTTGGAAAGACAGCAAAATCTCCTCCGGTCGGCGGGTATCAACAACATCGTCGTTGCGGCCGGTTACAAAGCCGAGGCGGTCAATATCCCGAACGTTCAGGTCTTCCAGAACCCCAACTACCAGACAACCGGCATCGCCGCTTCCCTCTTCGCCGCGGCTCCGGCACTGAAAGGACGGGTACTCGTCCTCTACGGAGACATCCTTTTTGACAGGGCAATCCTAGAGAGGCTGCTCGTCACGCCGGCGGACGCAGCAATCGTGGTCGACAGGGCCTGGTACGACCTGTTCCGCACCGAGGGACGCTCCCCCGAAGGAGCAGACCTCGTGATCGCGAACGAGCGGCCGGTCCAGTCGCACCGG
This sequence comes from uncultured Planctomycetia bacterium, assembly GCA_964373715.1. Taxonomy (GTDB): domain Bacteria; phylum Omnitrophota; class Gorgyraeia; order 1-14-0-20-64-10; family 1-14-0-20-64-10; genus CAMTXI01. The sequence continues at coordinate 111,254 of CAYJVR010000003.1, forward strand.
TTCCTCCCTTCCGATGAGCCGGTGAACATCCTCCAGATCGGGCAAAAACTCGATAAGAAATTGGTGACCGGCGAGTTCATCGGGCTGGCCAGCTTCTCGGCGCGCGGGATCGAATGGCTGAAGGAAGCCTACAAGGACGGCCAGGCAAAACCACAAGACGACACCTACCACGAGGCACCCTCATTCCGAAAAGCCTCCTTCTGCGACCTGCTCCAGGAGATGATCAAGCGGGAACACCCAGTAAAAGCGGTCGAGACTTACAAGGGATGGCTTGAGGTGGACACCTTCGAAGACTACAAGCGGGCCTGGGCGAAGCTTTAAAAACCAGGCAAAATCAGGCTTCAGGAGCGCAACGGAAGAGTCTGCTTCTTTGAACCCAGGAATACCGGATCCAGAAAAGATGGGTTCCCAACGCAGTCGCCACAAGGAAGAGAAACCTCAAATCCAAAAGAAGCACCGCCACAACCACTAACGAAAAATTTTCATGAGTGGCATTGGCCCGGACCCAACCGGAAAACACAGAACCGGAGGGGGTTTTGTTCCGCGACGGATCCCCGGAAACCGAAGGGCCAAACCCCCTGATCTTCGCCAAACCGGTCGCCATAAAATCCAACGCTATCCCCAGAGAAGAGATCCACCCCAACCCATAGACCCAGGCAGGGGCGCCGCTGTTATGCAACCCCAGCGCCATCGCAACCGGAAGGGATATCTGGACAATCCCGTCCACCGTCACGTCAAACCAACCGCCCCAGCGTGAAGAGAGCCCCTTACTCCGGGCAACATCCCCGTCCCAGTTATCGATGACGTAAAAAACCTGGAAAAGAAAAGCCCCCCAGAAACAGGAATAGCGATCCCCTGCTGCCATAAAAACAACCGCGGAAACACCGGCAATAAGCGATAAGAAGGTCCACTGGTTCGGGGTCAGCGGAAGACGCAGGACAACCGGCAGAAACAGGTTCGACAGAAACCGGTTCACGGTGGGGATGCTCCTCCATCTGGGAAGAATTTCCGTTTCTGCCCTCTTAAGATCCTCAGGCGTGTCAATCTCTGTCCAGGGCAGATTATCCACCCTTTCGTATCCAACGACGACCCGGCTGAAAAGCTCCGGATAAACCTGCTCATGTTCGATCGACACCTCCCCCTCCCTCACTTTCGCGTCGAGGATCTCTGAAAGAACACCAGCCGCCTCACGAGAGAGCTTGAGGAAACCGACCGATTCGCCGAAGACAGTCATCGACGCCTTCATCTCCTGCGAAGGGCGTTTGGTGATGTGAAGCACTCTGCTGCTTTTTCCTAAAACAACCTGTTCTTCCCCGGTGTCGGCAGAGGATCCGTCAACGAGGACGCAGTTCTTGCTCACCGAACCAACAAGCCGATGGAGCATCACCTGGGGGGAAAAAACATCTGCATCCATAATCAGCAGGTCGTCATTAAAAAACTCCCTCGCCGACCAGAGAGAGAGGATCGCCCCTTCCCGGAAGCGGGGATTCTCAATGACATGCAGGTTCATGGAGCCGACGCGGGCCTCGGCCTCGGAAATAACCTCTTCTTGACGGTAGCCGACAACCAAAACCAGCCGCTGGACGCCGACCGCCCGGAGGTGATCAATCGTCATCTGAAGCAACGACCGTCCGGCGACTTTTAAAAGGCACTTCGGAACCGCGTCGAGCCCCATCCTTTTACCAACACCGGCCGCAAGAAGAATGGCTGTCATTGGACTAGCGAGAAATCATGCGGAAGGGGCAACAGGCATGCTCGGGCCAGCCGCTTGCCCCTGCTGGGACCCGAGACAGACCTGCCCGTCTTCGCAGGTCACCGGGTAGGTCGGAATGCTGGCGCTCGGCCGAGTGAGGCAGGCCCCGGTGGACAGATCGAAAAGCCAGCCGTGGACCGGACAGCGGACGGCGACGACGGTGGCCTGACCCGCCGGCAGGCCCGGACCCACCTCAGGCGGGGCAACAGGCACCGTCTCCACACGGCCGCGAACCAGGGGCCCGGAGCGATGGGAACATTTGTTCCCTATGGCGTAATAGCGGCCCTCCACGTTAAAGAGGGCCACCTCCTTCCCATCCACATTCAGCAAACGGGAAGCGCCGGGGGGAACTTCCTGCTCCCTCGCTACCGGGACCTTCTGGTCGTTCACGGACCTATACCTTCGCGGCGAGATCCCGGATGAAGGTCGGGCTGCCGGGCACATAACCCCACCGGCGGACCATCTCCAGCGGATCGGACTGCCTCCAGGCCTGATACTTCAGAAGCACGTCCAGGCCGTCGCAGGTCCTCTCCAGGTTCGTCTCCATGCCCGGGAAATCAGGCCAACCGTTCGGGTTCTTTGTGGCGACAATCCAGTCAACCGCTTTCTCGAGCGCCGGGCGCGCCTTCTCTTCCGCCCGGAGCATCCGGGAAATCAGCAGTGTCGACCGGGTGCAGTCCATCGTGTGGTCCTCGTTATGGTCATCCCAGGAACCGTCGGCGGCCTGGTGCTCGAGGATCCAGTTCAGGCCCTTCTCGCATGTCGGACGGACTGGAAGACCCTCCGGCAGCGCCAGCGACGCAACGACGGCATCCTGCACCAGATGCGCAGTTGTTTCCACGCCGGAAGGCTGAAAGACCGGATCGTACCAGCCCCCGTCCTGCGACTGGGCATCCACGATGAACTTCAGCCCCTTCCGCCAGGAAGCCCGGACCGCGTCCTTCATCTTCGGGGTGCCCAAAGCCAAAACCACATTGAAGAAGCTGACCGGGTGCGAGGTCGTATCCAGGTCGCCCCATTCGCTGTCCACCCACCGTCCGTCCGGCTTCTGTCCCTGGAGGAAATACTCGATCGACTTCCAAACCGATTTTTCAACGGCGGCATTCTGCAAAATCGCGTCCGCCCGGATCAGCATCAGCGCACAGAACGCTGAAACCCACGCAGCCGACTCCTTCTCGGTAGATTCGCGGCCCCATCCCCCGTCGGCATGCTGGATGTTCACTAGAGCGGTGTATTCGGGAAGGGACTCGCCCACCTTGCCCATGTGCAGGATCACGCGCAACGCGTGGGCGACAAGCTCCATGTCCTGCGGCCCCTTCGTTAAGCTCCACTTATCGTGGACTTTCGTGAAAAATTGGTATTCCGACTCAACCAAAGACGCTACCTTATCCAGTTCCATTGCCTTCTTCTCCTTGCGTTACCGGGTTAAACTCCAGAAACTCTCAAGAAACAAAAAGACGACACCTGAACTCAGGAAACCAGGAACTTTATCCCATCGGACAACGACCCGGAAGCTTTCCGCACGGAACCCATGAACTGGAAGAACTCCCGGCGCTGCGCCGGAAGCGCGAACATCTTGAGCGCCTGAAACATGGAGGTTACTCTAAGACGCGACTCCACCGGGTCCAGGATCACCCGCAGCGCAACCCAAGGAACGCCGAGAGCGTCGGCCGTCTCCGCCACAGCAGAAGTTTCCATATCTACCCCCACCGCGTTGAACTTCCTGCCCAACTCCTCTTTCTCGCGTGGATCCGACACCACTTTATCCACCGTGACAAAATTTCCCACTGCCGCCCGGTCTCTCAAACGGGACGGCAGCGCGCTGGAAACCCACCTCCGCCGGGATTCTCTGTCGTACACCTCGGACGCCATGATCAAATCTCCTGCTTTAAGGCCGGGCCTCACGCCGCCCGAAAAACCGGCGCTCACCACTAGATTCACCCCTCCTTTCGAAAGGGCCTCCCTCACCCTCCGCCGGGTCCGCCGTTTGCCCATGCCGGTCAAAAGAACCCGGACCCGGCTGTCCCCTTTAAAATCGCGCGAATCCACCTCATAACGGAACGCGGAGGCAATGAGGACCATCCCGTCAGCCGAAATTCGGTCAATTACTTCGGACATAACCGTTCTGCCTGAACCAAACAACCGCCTTGAGAAGAGCCTGCTCCACCGAGTTCTGAGGCAAGCCTAAATCCCGGACAGCCTTCGAAGCATCGAAAAACATCTTCTTCCGCGACATCCGGACCCCCTCCAAAGGAATCTTGGGCGGACGCCGCGTAAACCGGCTCACCCCGGTACTCACGAAAGCGGCCGCATAGGCGACAGCCCTGGGAAGCCTCACTTTCGGAGCCGGCTTGCCGCTGACCTTGCTCAAAAGACCGAGTATCTCCTTCAGCGTCAGATTTTTGTTCCCCAGGATGTACTTCTGGCCGGTGATTCCCCGCTCCATCGCCAGAAGATGCCCCTCAGCGACATCCTCCACATCAATGAGGTTCAACCCGGTATCCACGTAGGCCGGCATACGGCCGTTTAAGAAATCCACAATCATCTGGCCGGTCGGGGTAGGCTTAATATCCATGGCCCCCACCGGTGTGGAGGGATTGACGATAACCACCGGGACACCTGCTTTCGCGGCCGCGACAGCCTCCTTCTCGGCCAAGAATTTCGACCGCTTGTAATGCCCGATCATCTCCTGGAGGCTGGCCGGCGTCTCCTCGCTGGCCGGAAGACCACCAGACAATATCCCTAAAACCCCGACGGAAGAGGTATAAACAATCTTTTCCACACGGAACTCGGATGCAATCTCCAGCACATTCCTCGTTCCCTGCACATTAGCCCGATAAAGAACCGAAGGGTCCGGCGACCACAACCGGTAATCGGCCGCGATATGGTAAACACGCCGGCAGCCGGACATCGCCTTCTTCAAAGAGTGGCGGTCGGCCATATCCCCAAAAACAACATCGAGGCCAAGCCCTTCGAGGTTCTTCATGCTGCTGCTTTCGCGCGCGAAAACCCGCACCTTCTCGCCGAACCTTAAGAGCTTGTGGACCACGTGGCTGCCGATAAAGCCGGTCGCACCGGTCACCAGCGTTACCCCGGACGAACTCATCTTCGGGAGAACTCCACCAACCCCAGCGCTATCCAGAGCATCTCCCTCGCCCTGCGGATCAAAGCCATGGCGAGCCCCGCGACACCACTGATCCCAAACCCAACGCATAAGAGAAGGAGAAAACCTTCGCTGGCCCCCAAAGAAGCCGGAATGATGAACGCCCCGCTCCTGAGCAGAAGCCATAAGGCCTCCAAAGACCAGGCCAGCGGCAAGGATACCGCAATGCCGAGGAAATTCAAGATCAGGTAAACCTCGACCGCACCAGCCATCCACCCGAGAAAATGGAACCCGAAAGACCAGAAAAGGCGGCCGGGATTCTCTCGGTAATAGGACACGATCGCGTGATCCCATTCCATCGCCTTCGAAACAATCTTCTCGAACCAACCCGGCATGAACCGGCCGAAAAACTTACCACTCCGGGCAAACGGCTGAAAAAACTGGAAGCCGATGAACAGCGCCATCAGCAAGCTCAAACACGGGAAAGTGATCCAGACCCACCTGGCGACCGAATCGGGAATCGCCTGTGTCGCCAGTGTCATGGCAAGTCCGGTCAAAACGAAAAACATCATGCTGACCGCAAAGGTCGTTTTCGCGATCACCACGGAGGCCATCCCCTCCGGCATCGGAACGCCGTAGCGTTTTAAGAGAAGGATCGCCTTGACCGGTTCGCCGCCAATCATCGCCGTGGGGATAACGTAATTCATGGCCTCGCCGGCCAAACGAGTGCGGAAAAGGCGGTCCCAGCGAACCCTGTCCCGGGCCGTCCGGCTCAGGGCAAACTGCCAGCCCAATGTGTCGAGCCCCAGGATACCGCCGTAAAAAAGGAAGATGACAGCGAACCTCCAGCCGGAAAAACTCTTCACCTGCTGCCAAACGGAGGAAAGGTCCGACTTCGCCAGGACCCAGAGGAACAACCCGGCCCCGAATAGGAACCCGATCAAACGAAGGTATTTCATTACTCGTCCCAGCCAGAATGGCTACTGATTACGGGAATAGCCGGCGGCCAGCAAGCGGTATCCACGAAAAACCATTGAAAAAATGCCGCAGAAACCAATGAGAAATGAACCGACAATCCCACTCCAGAGAAGCCACGACATCTGCTGAACCAACGCGGACATCATAACCACGAAAGAGAAATCTTCCCTGAATATTTTACGCAGCTTCGAAGAAAACCCTTTGGGCGCGTGAGCCGCCGGAGGATCCGGATGGCGCAAAGCCTCCCTCCCCCGAAGGAAGAACTGTTCGCCTAAAAAAACGATATAAGAGAAAAGAACCCCCGTGGAAGCGATGAGCCCAAGCTTCAGCCATAGAATCTGCGCGGTGTACCGGTAGACACCGATCCCCAGCCCGGTGAAAAAACCGACGTGAATCACGCAATCCGTCACGGTATCCAGCCAACTGCCGAACCCGCTCGATTTTCCGGTAATGCGGGCTATTTCGCCGTCACAATTGTCCAGCAGATAAGCCAGCTGGAACCAGGCCGCTCCGAACAGCCAGGCTTGGGGGTTTCCCTGCAGAAAACACCAAGCGGCCATAAGACCCGCCCAACATCCGAAAAGGGTAACCTGATTCGGAGTCAACCGCAACGATATGAGCAACGGCGTGAGCCGGCGCGAAAGGCGCCTGTTGATCGGTTCCATAGGCACAAACTTTCTTGCTATTTCGCAGCTGCCGCCGAGAGTATATCCTTAAGCGATTTCAGAAAATCTTTAAGGTCGGCCTGGAGCAGCTGCCCCATATGTGCAATCCGGAAAATCCTGCCTTTTAACTCGCTCTGGCCGGCGTAAATTACAAAACCAGCCTTCTTCAGGGGATCATGGATCTGTTGGTAGGTCATCCCTTTCGGAATCCACAATGCTGTCAGTGTGTTCGACAGGAGTTTTTCATCCAGAAGGAACGGCAGACCTATTTTTTTAAAACCATCCCTGAGGAATTTCGCTCTCTCCTGATACTTGGTGATCCGAGATTTCAAACCTTCCCTAAGAAGATCATCCAAGGCAACGTGGAAAGCAGAGTAAAGGTTGACCGCGGGTGTGAACGGAGGTACTCCCGCTTCCTGCGCCGTCAGCTGCCTTCCAAGATCAAGATAAAGAGAACGGGGCCGGAACTTCGTCACCCTCTGAATCTCCTCCTGTGAAACAAGAACAAAAGACAGTCCCGGTAAACCATGAAGACACTTCCCGGAAGAACCGACGCAAAAACTGACATTCATCTTGTTCAGTTCAACCTTCTCAGCTCCGAGGCTGCTGATCGCGTCCACGAAAAACTTCCGGCGGTACTGCTTGGCAAGAGCCCCCACCTCCGCAATCGGGTTAAGCAGCCCTGTGGAGGTCTCGTGGTGGACCATGGCAACCGTCCCGATCTTCGTGTCCCTTTTCAAAACCGCAACAACACGGGAAAGGTCAGGCCTGTCGGTCAACGGGGAACGGATTTCAACCAGAGGGATGCCGTGGATGCGGGCTATCTGAGCGATGCGGGAACCATAAACACCGTTATTCACAACGAGGAGCTTCTTCCCCGCCTCAACACTCACCATAACAGCCGATTCCAGCGCGGCGGTGCCGGACCCCGTCAGCACCACCGACGTGTAATGGCCGTCCGCCCCCAAAGCGTGGAGCAGTTTAGCCCGCACCGTCTGCATCAGATCAGTAAATTCAGGTTCCCGGTGGCACATGTCCGGCCCCGCGGCGGCCGTCCGGACATGCTGAGTGGTCACTACAGGCCCCGGGCATAACAATATCTGCGGACGCTTCCCAGAAGCTTTTTCGCGGGAAACAGGCGCCTTATCTTTAGCTTCCGGATCGACGACAACCACCATAGCGCCCTTGTTCTCCTTCTTCGAGAAAACCGGCGGTTTCACTAAAATCTTGACAGCGCGTTTGGCAAAGAGGGGCAGGCGACGGTGTCTCATGAATTCACCGCTTTCATAAACCGGACCGTGATCTCTTCCGGTTCCAAGCGAACGCGTTCCATCGGCTTGCCCCCGTCAGGTTTGCACTTTACGAGCACGAAAGAGGGCCCCGCGCCCCCGCCGGCCTTCTGCCACGCGGAAAGAATCTCCTCCGAGGTCTCTGCCCGGAGAACCAGAGGATAACCCGCCGCGGAAGCCAGCCTGTCCAACTGAACCCGGTCGGAATAGGTCGGCTGGTTTCCGGTGGAAGCAAACACCTCATTGTCGAACACCAGATGGACCAGGTTCTTAGGCTTGAGCGCGCCAATCGTCGCCAGATTGCCCAACCCCATCTGAAGAGCCCCGTCCCCATCGAAAACAACGACGGTAACGCCGGGTTTTGTTATGGCCACCCCCAGGCCTAAAGAAGCGGCAAGCCCCATCGAACCAATCATGTAGAAATTCTGAGGGCGGTCATTCACCGCCTGCATATCCCGGCATGTGAAGCCGGTGGTGCAAACCGCGTATTCATCTTTGAGCTGTTTCGCCACCACACCAATCGCTTCCCGTGTTGTCATCCGAAGCACCTTTTCTTTTGTTTACAGGATTCCCGGCCGGATCAAAATTGCCGCAGGAATTCTCTGCCGCTTCATAGTCTCATCCGCCCAGGCAATCGACTGAACCAACTCCTCCTGAGACGGAACAGCCACGGGTATCCCCACCTCCTCCAAAAGGGCCTTGCAGTGCGCTCCCATGACCAGATGTTCAGGAGCATCCTTGCCCTGATACCCCCGATAGCCAACGATCAATAAAAGAGGAATCTTGTAAATCAGGTTCAGCGAAGTCAGCCCGTTCAAGCAGTAGCCGAGCCCGGAATTCTGCATAAGAACGCAGGGCCACTTCCCCGCCAAATAAGCGCCCGAGGCCATCCCCACGGCCAAATCTTCGCGCGGCGCCGCCACATACCCGTCAGGATCGGAACTCAACTGTTCGATAAGAGACCCGACAAGAGAATCGGCAACGCCGGTAAAAAAATTAAAACCCCGCGCTTTAAGCGCATCCAAACAGGCGAAACCGATACCGGCATGGACCGAAGAGGTCATTTCTCCTGACCCTTGGAGGATCCGATGGTGATCAGCTCGGGAGACGGATGCTTGACGGAACCCGACGGTGTCCCTCCGACATAAACGGGAGGCTTACGTTCCGCCGATTCGCCCGGCGGCGTAGGCAGTTTCCTCCCGGTAAACGGCCTCGCCGCGTGAATCATGTTCTTTAAAGAACGGGTGGCATCCACCACCGCGGTCGGCTCATAACCGCAGTGGACCATGCAGTCGGCGCAACGGGGATCGCGGCCGGTCCCGTAACGCTCCCACGGCGTATCTTCAATCAGCTCTTTGAAAGTCTTCACGTACCCATCGCTCATCAGATAGCACGGTTTCTGCCAGCCGAAGACATTCCGGGTCGGATTGCCCCACGCGGTGCACTGATAATCATGCTGACCCTGGAGGAACTCCAGGAAGAAGGAGGAGTGGTTGAACCTCCAGCGGGGATCCGCGTTGTCCAGTATTTGGCGGAAAAGCTCTTTCGTCTGTTCCCTCTGGAGGAAATGCTCCTGGTCGGGCGCCTTTTCGTAGGGATATCCCGGAGAAATCATCATCCCGTCTACCCCGAGATCGGTCAGAAAATCGAACATCTTGCGAAACTCCTGGGGATCAGCCCCCAAGAAGATCGTGGTGTTGGTGGAGACTTGGAAACCGGCTGCCTTAGCCGCCTTGATGCCCTCCACCGCAATTTTAAAAATCCCCTTCCGGCAGACCGCTTTGTCATGGGTCTCCTCCAGACCATCCAAATGGATGCTGAACCGAAAATACGGGGACGGCTTGTACTTTTTCAATTCCCTGCCCAGCAAAATAGCGTTGGTGCACAGGTAGACAAACTTCTTTCGGTTAACCAGGCGCTCAGCGACCTCAGGCATCTCCGGATGGATCAAGGGTTCCCCCCCGGCAATGGAAACGACCGGTGCCCCGCACTCCATCGCGGCATCCTCGCATTCCTGCGGCGAAAGACGCTTTTTCAGGATATCCTCCGGATATTGGATCTTGCCGCAGCCGGCGCACTCCAGATTGCACCGGAACAACGGCTCAAGCATCAGCACCAAGGGATAACGGCTCACCCCCTTAAGCTTCTGCTTGAAAACATAGGACGCAACGGACAGTCCCTGACGCCAAGAAATTGCCATGATTAAACCTCTGTTGTTCTCAGAACTTCCCGCGCCTCAATCAAAGCAAGCAGAGGAAAGTAGGTCCTGTACAGATGATATTTAAGATAAAAAACCCTGGGGAATCCGGTTCCTGTAAACCAGTCTTCGCTCCAGTTTCCATCCTGTCCCTGGCTACCGATCAGGTACTGAATGCCCCTTTGGAAGGCCGGCTCAGCCACCATCCCCAGCGAGATCAAAACCATCAGCGCCCAGGCCGTTTGTGAAGCGGTGGAGGGCCCCTGTCCTTTCAAGGAAGGGTCGTCGTAAGAACGGCAGCTCTCCCCCCACCCTCCATCTGAATTTTGCCTGCTGATGAGCCACCGTCCAGCCCGCTGATAGCGCAGCGAATCCATCGGTTCACCGATGGCGCGCAGCCCCCTGAGCGCAAGCCACGTCCCATAAATGTAATTGACCCCCCACCTCCCAAACCATGTCCCGTCCGGCTCCTGGTTTTTGAGCAGGAAATCGAGCGCTTTTCGCACGGACGGATGGTCTTTCGGCGTTCCGATCTTTCCCAGAAGCTCGAGTATCCTTCCCGTGATATCACAGGCAGAAGGATCGAGCATCGCGTTGTGGTCCGCGAAAGGAAAATGGGTCAGCGGTGTGCGGTTATTGTCTTTGTCGAACGAAGACCATCCCCCATCCTTGTTCTGCATCGTCAGCATCCAGTCCAACGCCCGCTGAAAAGCCCCCCTCGGTTTTTCAGGCTGGCCGGACACCCCGCCGTACAGCTCATAAAAAGAGAGCAACACCTGGGCCGTGTCATCCACGTCGGGGTAATATGGGTTCCGGAACTCAAACGCCCATCCCCCAGGACGGCCCTGGCGGTTCTTCACCGTCCAGTCCCCCCATCGGCGGATCTCCTGTTCCAGCATCCAATCCACCGATCGTCGCAGCGCCAAAGAGGCCGCAGGAACCTGCGACTTTCCGAGCGCGTAGGCGGCAAGCGCGGTATCCCATATCGGAGAAAAGCAGGGCTGGACTTTAAGACCTTCGCCGTCCTCCAACTCCAGGCGCTCCATTTCGCAGACCTGCCGCTCATAAAGGGGGTCCCCGTCCCGATATCCCAACCCCTTGAGGGCAAAAACCGCGTTCATCATGGCCGGAAAGATCGCCCCTAAACCATCGGTCTCAACAAGGCGGTCCGTGATCCACCGGTCGCACTCTTTCAGCGCTTTCGCGCGAAACGGCTTCCAGTTCCGGGACTCATGCCATTTCAGGAAAGCATTCGCCCCGATGAAAAACGCTCTCCAGAAAGCGCCCCCCCTCTGGAAATTAGTGGCCATCGCCCGTTTCCGGCCAGGGTTTACCCAGAGTTCTTCAAGATCAAGTTGTGTTTTAGAGGACGGACGCGTGCCGTAAACAACAGCCAACGGGACCAAAATCGCCCGGGACCAGTAAGAGATTTCATAGATGTTGAAGTAGAAGCTTTTCGGCAAAAAGATCAGCTCCGGCGGAAGAGCCGGAACTTGGCCCCAAGGGTAAGCTCCGAGCAGAGCCAGGTAGATCTTCTCAAAGCTGTTGACCCGCTCCAGCCCTCCCAGGCGGATAATCATATCCCTGTTCCTCTTCAGAACCAGGTCTTCTTTGGGATACCCAGCAAGCCTCAGCGCCGTATACGCTTTAACCGTCACGTTGATTTCAGGCGGACCGCCGGCATAAATCGGCCATCCGCCCGATGGCAGCTCATTCTTCAGGATCGTCCGCACCAACCTCTGCTGCCTCTGAGAATCCACACGGTCTAAAAGATGCCAGAACTTTATCGAATCGGACTCTAAGGTAGTGTCCGCTTCCAGCTCTCCGACCCAGTAGCCCTGAACATCCTGGACCTTCAGCAGATAGGAGACAGCCCGATCAACGGCCTGGTGGATGGTCTGCGCGGCGGCGGCGGATAATCCCAGCGTCACGGTGTTCGGTTTAGAGGGCCGCGCCGAAATATCAACGGGCATAGACTGCTGTGCGCTCCAGAAGTTCTTTGGCATTTTTCAAGATCGAGCCAGTGGTCAAGCCGGCCTGATCGAGGAGGATCTCTCTCTTTCCGTGCTCAAAAAACCGGTCCGGGATTCCCATGATCTTGAACCTGAGCCCGTTCGATCTGAGGTGCTCAAGTTTTTCGAGCACCGTCATGCCGAAACCGCCTTGGGTCACCCCCTCCTCAACGATCAGAACGGCCCGGTGCTCCTTCAACAGCGACGAATAAAGCTCCTCATCGAAAGGCTTGATGAAACGAGCGTTCACGACCGTTGTCGAGACCCCTTCTTTCTCCAGAAAAACGGAGGCCTCCAAAGCCGGATAAACCATACTGCCCAGCGCGATAATGGCCAAATCGGAACCGGAGGTCAGCTTCTCCGCTTTCCCTAATTCGAGTGGCGCCGTTTTTTCCGGCACAGGGATTTTCAGCTCCGGATAAAAACGGAGCGGGCTTCCGCGCGGATAGCGGTAACCGATCGGTCCCGGAGCCTGCATCGCGTAGACCATCATCGCCTCCAGCTCATCCAAATCCTTCGGGGCCATCAGTGTGATTCTCGGAAGAGGGGACAGGTACGCGATGTCAAAAACCCCATGATGGGTAATGCCGTCATCCCCTACTAAACCGCCCCGGTCCATCGCGAAAATCACCGGGAGGTTCTGAATGCAAACATCGTGGACAACCTGGTCAAAAGCCCTCTGCAGGAATGTGGAATAAATCGCCGCGACCGGCTTCATCCCTCCCCTGGCCAACCCGGCGGCCAGGCCGACCGCGTGCTGTTCGCACATGCCGACATCGTAGAACTGGTTCGGTAAAATTTTCGCGAATTCAACGAGCCCGGTACCATCCGGCATCGCCGCGGTGATCGTCACCAGCTTCGGGTCCTCCTTGGCCAACCGGACGATCGTCTTGCCGAAACGCTGGGTGAAGGTTTCTGGCGCCGGCTTCTTCAGGAACTCCCCTGTGTCCGGGTCAAACGGGGTCACCCCGTGGTACTTCCACTGGTCCGCCTCGGCCGGAGCGTATCCCTTGCCCTTGACCGTGGTCACATGAAGGAGTTTAGGCCCCGGCATCTTGTTCATATCACGCAGGAACCGGATCGTCTGGTCGATGTTATGGCCGTCGACGGGGCCGAAATACCGGAACCCAAGCTCTTCAAAGAAAATTCCCGGGACAAGCAGATTTTTGAGAGACTCCTCGAGACGTTTCGCCGCGCGTATGATCCGGAATCCGTAGCGAGGTACCCTGCACATAACCTTCTGCACCTCTTTACGGACCCGGTTGTACAAAGGATCGGTGATAATCCGGTTTAAGCAGCTGGTTAAAGCCCCGACGGCGGGGGCAATCGCCATGTTGTTGTCATTCAAGATAACGAGGATATCGCTCTTCAAATGGCCGGCGTGGTTTAGCCCCTCTAAAGCCATCCCTTCAGGAATTGAACCGTCACCGATGATCGCCACCACCTTGTTGGATTTTCGCTGGTGATCCCGGGCGCGGACAAGCCCCAGAGCCGTGGAGATGGAGGTCCCGCCGTGGCCGATCGTGAACAGGTCGTACGGGCTTTCGTCCCGGTGCGGAAACCCGCTTATGCCCCCCCACTGGCGCAGCGTGTTGAAGCGGCCGCGGCGGCCGGTGAGTATCTTGTGCGCGTAGGCCTGGTAGCCGACGTCCCACACAAGCTGGTCCTCTGGGGTGTTATAAACGTAGTGCATCGCCACCACAAGATCCACCGCGCCAAGCGGCCCGGCAAAATGGCCCCCGGTCTTGGAAACATTGTCAATGATCAGCTGCCGGATCTCCTGGGCAACCTGATGAAGCTTATCCTGCGGAAGTTTTCTTAAATCGCTCGGATCGTTGATGCTATCTATGAGTTTTGACATCGCCTTTAGACGTTTCTCACCAGAATGAATTCAGCCAGTGCCCTTAACGGCTCCGCTTTTTTCCCGAATGGAGCCAGGCAGGCCACCGCGGAGCGGGTCAGCCGCTCCGCTTTTTTCCGGACAGCCTCAGCCCCATGAATCCGCACCGCTCCATCGCCATCCAACAGATCATCCACAAGCTGGAATACCAACCCAATCCGGCCGCCGTAAAGAGCCATCGCCTTGTACGCCTTCGGCCCGGCTCCTCCCAAAAGAGCCCCGACCCGGACGGAAGCCGAAATCAAAGCGCCGGTCTTGCGCGTGTTGATGTACTCGAGGACCGCCGGAGTCACCCGGCTTCTGCCGGCATCCACATCCACAACCTGGCCGCCGATCATCCCCTGCGTGCCAATTGCTCTGGCAATCTCTCGGATCACCTTCAGGCGCGCGCCCGAATCACCGTTGCCGCACGCTAAAAGCTCAAAACTATAGGTCAAAAGAGCGTCGCCGGTCAATACACCAACCGCTTCGCCGTACTTTTTGTGGCAGGAAGGCTTTCCCCTCCTCCAATCATCGTCATCCATCGCGGGAAGGTCGTCATGGACCAGCGAATAAGCATGAATAAACTCGAGCGCGCAAGCGGCCTGAAGGGCGGACGATACGCTGCCGCCTACCGCCTCGCAAGCGGCCAAAACCAAAATAGGCCGTATCCGCTTGCCCTCCCCCAGGACGCTGTAGCGCATTGCCTGGTGGATAGATCCCGGGTACTCCCGGGAAGGGGGCAAATATCTCTCAAGTGCCTTATTGACGAGGGCTTGCCTCTGTTTCAGGTAGGCCTTTAGGTCCATGGGATAGTTCAGTTATTCTACCATTCGTTTGGAATGAGGCAAGCTCTTTCAACAGGGCCTCGGCACAGCGAAAACCGCTGACTACAGCCGACTCAATGGTGGCCGGCAACCCGGTGTCGATCCAATCGCCTGCCAGGAACAGGTTCGCGACACCTGTACGGCAGCCTGGCCGGTGCTTTTCCATCCCGGGAGAGAAAGAAACTGTGGCCTCCCTTTCCCGGACAACTTGGGAACGGACAACCTTCACCCCCTTCAACTGAGGAAAACAGGAGCACAGATCCGCGAGGGAGCCGGCAATGAGCTGCTCATTGGACAAATCGATCTCCCTATAGGCGGCGCTGATGATGAGCGCGATATAGTTCGTCCGGATCCCGGCCCGTTCCAAAATCGCAGGCTTGTTGAAAAGCCACTGCACCATCTTCGTGCCGATCAACCCGACAAAGAGATCGTCCGTAACCGGCTTGTCAAGCCATAAATTGACCGAAACAATCGGCGCCGTGCGGAACTCGGTGAGGAAACCGAAAGCGGAGTCTCCCGAAGAAATTTGTGAAGACAGCAGGCGGTTTAATGCGGAGGGAGGGACCGCGCTCACCAGCGCGTCGCATTCTAAAAGAGCGCCGCCGGCCAACCGGACGCCGCACACCCGGCCGCCGCGGATCTCTATGGAGGCGACGGGAGAATTGAGCAGAACCCTTCCCCCTGCCGATTCAATAATCTCTTTGGCGGCTGGCGTGTAGAGCTCGCTCAACCCGACCGAGGGAACACCCAACCGGGCGTCGGCGGAAGGGGCGTAAAGCATCTCCTTGAGGACCACTGCCAGACCGAACGCCGACGCCTTTTCCGGAAGCTCATTCAAAGTAGCGACAGCCAACGGATACCAAAAAAAGCGGCGGCTTCTCTCCGACTGACCGAGATGGGTGAGCCATTCCTCCACCGTCTGCTCATCCAGCAAAAACCGGCTTTTGCCGGCGGGATCAAATTTCGCCACCACCCTAAAAAACCTGGCCAATGCCAGCTTGTCTCGCAGGGTGAGGGAACCCAACCTCAGCATCCCGAAAAACAGGTGCCAAGGGGAGGGCACATCGGGGCAATCGAGAAGATGCGTTCTTCCACCGGCTTCGGCAAATTTCACGCGCAGGCGGTCCTGAAAAACCAGGCGGTCCTCCGTGGAAAGACGCCCAAGGAATTGACGGGTCTGTCGGTAGGCAGCAATGAACAGGTGCTGGCCGTTATCCACCACCTCGCCGGTCACCGGATCGGTAAAGGATCTCGCCCGGCCTCCGAGGCTGTTGCGCCCCTCGACCACCGTTATCGGCAACCCAGCATCGGCAAGGGAAACGGCGGTCCTTAAACCGGCGAACCCGCCGCCGATCACAATAACTCGCGGTGGTGGGGTCACGCGTAATCCCATCGCCCCTGGCTCACCAGCAACCTGAAGGCTGTCAGCGCCTGCCGGCTCTTAGGAACCGCCATCCTCTTCGAAAAAACATCGTACCGGGCCGACTCAATGCATCCCAGAAGCTGGGCGTAAACCGCCCCCATAATCTGGGCCGGCAGAAGCTTTCTATGCTCCCCGCTGGCCTCGAGTGATTCACGCGCCTTTGAGAAAAATTCCCGGGCCCGGCCGCACTGAAAAGCCATCAGCTTCAAAAATGGCTCCGACGTGCGGCATGAGGAGAGATCTTCTTCCGAGTAGCCAAACCGCTTCAGGTCCTCCTGCGGGAGATAAACCCTCCCGCGAAGAATATCGGCCTTTAAATCCCTGAGGATATTAGTCAACTGAAGGGCTATTCCAAGATTCACCGCGTAGTTCCGGGTTTCCGGGTGCTCGCAACCAAAAACACGGATGGCTATGAGCCCCACTACCGAAGCGACATGCTCGCAGTAAACACGCAGTTCCTCAAAAGTGGCGTACCGCCTGCGTGTCAGGTCCATTTCGCAGCCGGAAATCAGGTCTTCGAAGTAACCTGCCGGAATGCGGTAGCGCTCAATCACCGGCTGAAGCGCGACAGCGACCGGGTGAGAGGGATATCCGCCGGTGCAGGAAGCCAGCTCCCGCCTCCACAGCTGAAGCTCCCGTTCGGCCCGCTTCAGCCCGCCGTCTTCCGGAACCCCCTCTCCCTGATCCACGACGTCATCCACCGCCCGGCAAAAGGCGTAAACCACCTCCATCGCCTCCCGTCTTTCTTTCGGCAACAGCTTAAGCCCCACGGCAAAATTGCTTTGTGCCGACCGGGTCAGCCAAGCGCAGTAATCGAAAGCCCCTTTACGATACAAGCCCACGAACCAGCAGCCTCACTTTATCAAATACCGAAATAACCGGCCGTTTTCGAAAAACGTCGTAATTCGATTTGCGAATCTGATCTAAAATGGCCCTTCCCCCAAAAACCGTCAGCCTCAATTCAAGCCTCAAGGAACCTGACACCTTGTCCGGCAAAGATTCCCCTTCCCGGAAAAGAGCCTCCGCCTGGTCCACCAATTCCTTCATCAAACCGCGGAAACGGTCCGTCGCCCCTTCCCTCCGGATCCGCTCGATCTCCCGCTCATCCACCTCGTATTGATTCAAAAGGGTCATGGGGATGTAAAGAAGATCTTTCCCCCAGTCAATCCCCAAGTCCTGCCAGTGATTCGCCAACTGCAAGCCGGTACAGATGCAATCGGAAAGGCGGTCTAGTTCCGGATCATGGTAATCGAAAACCGCTAAGACAATCCTGCCTACCGGATTCGCCGAATATCGGCAATAGGTCATCAGCTCTTCCCAGTCTTCATACCTTCTTTTGGTCACATCCATTGCAAAGGCGGTCAGCAGGTCATCCAAAAGCTGGACAGGCAAGCGGCAAGCCCGTATGGAATCTGCCAACGCCATGAAGATCGGGTGAGACTCAAGGGGCAAGGGGCAAGGGGCGTGGGGCACGTTACCCACCCCATTTTGAACACAGGCATGAAGCGCCGAACGCCACTGATCCAAAAGTTCAAGGGAGTGTCCCTGATAACGGGCTTCATCGGCAAAATCATCCGCGGAACGGGCGAAAGAATAAACCGCCGCCACGTAAGGGCGCTTGTCCGCAGGCAAAAGAATGGAGGCTACCGGGAAGTTTTCATAATGGCGGTAAGTCAGCCACTCGCAATACCGGTAGGCGCTACGTAACTTGTTCTTTTCCATAGGGATAGATCTAAAATAAACTCTTTATTTTAACTCGGCGCAGAAACCAAGTCAATAAGAGAACCGGAGGGGAAAACTAACCGCTGAGCATAACACAGGTGAGCAGCCTTCCTCCACCGGGACCACTCCGGCGATAGGAAAAACATTCTTTCGAAAAACAGGAGGTGCACCAGGGAGACGCAAAGACCCGGCCCTTTTGGATGCCGGCGGAAACAAGCTGATCGGTGGCGGCCGCTTTCAGATCCAGGAAATGCTTCCCATTTACCGGTTTGAGATGCCCAGGAAACCACTCCTCAAATTCGGCCCCCACCTTGTAACAACAGGAGCCTATCCCGGGGCCAATTCCGACGCAGACAGCCTCAGGAGCAGTGCCGAAACGGGACTTCAACGCATCCACCAGCCGCTCCGCGATGCCGGACTTGAGCCCTTTCCACCCGGCATGGGCCACACCGACAGCCTTTCGGACCGGATCGTAAGCGACAACCGGCAGACAATCGGCCGACCGCATAACAAGCATCGTCGATGGACAATCCGTCACAAGCCCATCGCAACCCGGCACAACAGCATCCCTCGCCCGGTCCACGACCCGCACAATACCGCCGTGTACCTGCTCCATACCGACAACAGCGTCCGGGCTTAAGCCCAAACGGGCCGCGGCAGAACGCATATCCGCCACCGTAAAACACCCGGGCTCGATCGCGAAACGACGCGTCCCGGTAAAAGCCTGAAAATCTTTAAAACCCCGGCATGCAAAACGGCCGTTGGAAAAATCCCACGTTAACATGAACGAAGTTTATTTGAGCGAATTCAAGGAATAGGCTGCGGCGGCAACACGCGGAGAATCAGAAACCAGGTTTCCGAAATTTCTTTTTTTCTTCCTCAATTGCTTTCTGAACTTCGGGAGAATCGGGCTTTGCCGGCTCTTCCCTGAGGGTCGGCATATCTCCGGTTGAACCACCCTTCCTGGGCTTGTTTCTTCCCCATGGATCAACGCCGGGAGACCCCGCTGCCGACTCCTTCAACCTTTCGGGACGGCACATCTGGCAAGGCTTGTACCCTTCCTTCTCGGCTTTTTCGGGAGAGATAAAATAAACCCTCTCGGGGCCGTAGATTCTTTTGACCACATCGCAGGAGGGAAGATGGTACTTCTTCGACGCTTTGCCTCCGATAACGGTGGAAACCTGTTCCTTTGCATGGAGAATGCCGGAAAAGAAAACCATGGGGACAAAAAGGAGAGAGAGGACCATCACCGCGAAGAAGACTCGACGCCTCACACCTGTTACCGAACGGACACAGCGCAGCATCAGATTTCCCTCCCCTCCAGCCTAGTAAAAGTATACCCCACACCCACGGTCCAGATTAACGGAAAAACCCATAGCGGGCAAAGCGCTCCCTGAGGATAACGGCCCTATGGATTTTAAACGTTATCTGGCCGCCCTTGTTCATCTTCTCCTGCGCTTTGGCAAGAGTCATATAGCGGGTCAGTTGCCCGTTGATCGCTATAATAAGGTCTCCTGGAAAAATCCGTCCCTCGGCCGGAGTTCCGGCATCAATGCGGGAAACGCGCAAACTGTCGTAACTCAATTCAAAGTCTACGGAAGGCACCCCCCCTTTCAACGAGTCCATAATTTTCACGACCCGCTCGATTGTAATCTCGCACTCTTTGTCGCGGTTATTTAATTTTTCAGCGATTAAAGAGGGGGAGAGGCGTATTACCGGGTCTCCCCAAACGGAAAAAAGAAGATCCTCTTCACGTAGTCCGCCCTGTGCCGCCGGAGATCCGGGTTCGATCTCCGTAAAAACGGTCCATCCTTCAAAATACTGCAGACGGCAACCAAAACGCTTCTCGAACATGCCGAAGGCGCCCGCCATTGCCGACAAGCCGGCCCGGGGAAATTCCGGCATTGCCTGCCCCGCCTGGCTCATCAAAACCTTTTGTCTCTCCACTTCGGACTCCACATGGGACTGTTCCTCCAGCCAGATAAGGCGCTGAACGTTAAACACCGCTTCGCTGGCGGCTTGAAAATCAGGCCGCACATTGACGGCCGTTTGATAAGCTTTCAACGCCTCCTGGAGCCTGCCGACTCTCTGAAGATCCCGCCCTAGCTGATAATAGCTTTGTTCCTTGTCGTCATACTTGACCGCCTCAACCTGGCCCTTCGGAATGTTTTTCTCCCCTTCAATGGTGTTTAAAACATAACGGTCGGAATACTCTTCCACGATCACACCCTTTAATTCGGCCTTATTCTTCATGTAAAGGATATCCGCACTGAGGGGGGGGCAGAAAGAAAGCCCCGAGATAAACAAAAGTGCGAAGAAGAACCGACCGCGCATCTTATGCCCCCTTTTTCAGTTTTAAAACCGCCGAATTGATGCAATAACGCTTGCCGGTCGGCTGAGGGCCGTCATCAAAAACGTGTCCTAGATGGGCGCCGCAACGGGCGCAATGCACCTCCACCCTGCGCATAAAGAGGCTGTTGTCGGACGATACCTCTATGTTATTCGCAGAAACCGGTTCCCAATAGCTCGGCCAACCGGTCCCCGAATCGAATTTCTGGCCTGAACCGAAAAGATCGTTGCCGCAGCAAACGCACTGATAGATACCGTTCTCTTTACAGTGCACATAATCACCGGAAAAGGGGGCCTCCGTGCCCTTTTGCCGGCAGACCCGGAATTGCTCGGGAGTCAGCATTTTCCGCCACTCATCATCCGTTTTGGAGACCGCGTAACCCATACGGTATAGTCTACACCCTTTCTTCCTCCGGCCTCTTCCTCGCGAAAACGCTGGTAGCCATTCCGTAAAACATCTCCGCCGCCTCCATCAGCGTCTCGGAGGTGGTCGGATGGGGATGGACCGACTCCGCGAGATCCCTGGCGGTCGCACCCATCTCAAGAGCAAGAACTCCCTCGCTGATCAACTCCCCGGCGCCGTGGCCGACAATACCCACGCCCAGGATCCTCTCCGTTTCTTTCTCAATGACCAGTTTGGTCAGGCCGTCCGGCCTGTCCATCGTCAAAGCCCTCCCTGAAGCGGACCAGGGGAATTTGGACACCTCGATATCAATCCCCCTCTGCCGCGCTTCCGCCTCCATCAGGCCGCACCAAGCGACCTCGGGATCGGTGAAAACAACGGCTGGGATAACAACCCCTTCGAGAGAACCAGCCTCCCCGAGAATGGCCTCCACGGCGATCTTCCCCTCTTTAGAGGCTTTATGGGCCAGCAGCACCCCACCGGCCGCGTCGCCGATCGCGTATATGGCGGGATCCGACGTCGCCTGCCGGGCGCTCACCTTGATGAACCCTTTTTCATCGCGGGCAACCTTGGTATTTTCAAGACCCAGGCCGCTACAGTTTGGGACCCTGCCGATGGAGACCAGCACTTTGTCGTAAAGCTCTTCCCTCTTCTGCTCTTCCGCTTCCATAACAACCTTAATCCTCTTGCCGCTCGTCTCCATCTTCAGGACTTTTGTGTTTAAGCGCACTTCCTTAAAAGCATTCTGTGCGTAGCGGACGACGGGACGGACCAGATCGGGATCAACACCGGCCAGCAAAGCCCCGAGAGCCTCAACCAAAACCACTTTGCTTCCCAAAGCGGCATAAACAGTCCCAAGCTCCAAACCGATATACCCTCCGCCGACAACAAGGAGATCATTCGGAATATCCTCGATTTCCAGCGCCTCGGTGGAAGTCATGATCCTCTTGTTGCCTAAATCAAACGCCGAAGGGACCGCCGGTTTCGATCCCACGGCAAGGATAGCCGTTTGGAACTTCAGATACTCCTGCCCATCGGGAGTTTCAACACGGAGGGTCTGCGAATCTTCGAAATAGCCCCGCCCCTGCACCACCTTGACCCCCCGCTTTTGAGCCAAACCCAAAAGCCCTTTCGCCAGTTTTTCAATCACGGAATCTTTCCAACCTCGCATCTGGTCCAGATCCACCAACGGCGGCCCAAAACTTACTCCTCGATGTTTGGACTCGGCGGCTTCACGAATAATCTTCGTGGAATTAAGAAGCGCTTTGGAAGGAATGCACCCGCGCGTCAAGCAGACACCCCCAAGACGGGGCTCCTGCTCAACTAAAATCACCTTTTTTCCCTTATCCGCCGCATAAAAGGCGGCGGCATACCCGCCGGGGCCTCCCCCAACAACAACAATCTCTGTTTCAATCGGATGCATAGAGAACCTCTCGAAGCTTATTTCGTAAGAACCAATCTCTCGCCCTTGAAACCTCCGATCGCGGCAACCAGATCGCGGATACAACGGGCGGCATCGGCTCCATCCGCGATCCGATGATCGTAAGAGAGGCACAGCGGAAGCATCACACGAGCCTCAATTTTGCCGTTGCGGACAACCGGCTTGAATTTTCCCCGGCCCAACCCCAGTATGGCAGCCTCCGGCTTTTTAATAATCGGCGTAAAATACCCCCCGCCAATCCCTCCCTGGTTTGAAATCGTGAAAGATCCTCCCTGCAACTGTTCGGCGGAAACTTTCCGGCTTTTCGCCTTTTCCGCCAGATCCGCCAACTCCCTGGCTATATCGAGAAAAGACTTCTTCTCCACATCGCGGATCACCGGAACCATCAAACCCGCTTCCGTGTCCACCGCAACGCCGATATGAACATACTCTTTGGTGACAATCTCTTCCGCAACTTCATCCAAGCTCGCGTTAAACTTCGGGTGGTTTTTAAGGATGCCCGCCACGATCTTTAAAACCAGAA
Organism: uncultured Planctomycetia bacterium; assembly: GCA_964373715.1. Classification (GTDB taxonomy): domain Bacteria; phylum Omnitrophota; class Gorgyraeia; order 1-14-0-20-64-10; family 1-14-0-20-64-10; genus CAMTXI01. The sequence goes on from CAYJVR010000003.1 coordinate 133,818, forward strand.
CCGTCAGCGTCAGCTTAACCCCTTTCTTCTCATAAACCACCTCATGCTTTTTGATCAACTCCAGCAAATCGGTGATATCGGCCTCATCAAACTGATAAACGTGCGGGATGGTCGTCCAGGAATCGGTCATCCGATGAGAAATCGTCTTGCGCAACCCGGAAAGAACCTTCCGGGTGACCGGCCCCCATTTTGAAAAATCTATCTGTTCAGAAACAGCTGCGCGCGCAGGGGCCGCCCCCCCGCGCGCTTCCGCCTCCTGAAGCCGCGCGACGTACACCCTGAGGTCTTCCGGCAGAATCCTCCCCCCTTGACCGGACCCCGCCACCCGGTCCAAATCAATGCCGATATCTCGGGCCATTTTCCGTATCGAGGGAGCCGCGGCCGGCCCTAAAACACTCTTGACGGCGATTTTCCGACCGGCGACCGGGATATCTTTCGTCCGCCTGGAGGATTCCTGCTTAACCGAGTGGGCAATCTCCTTCTGGGCAGCCGTGGGCGCAGCCACCGGCCCTTCAACGGCCAGCGTCAAGATCAACTGGCCAACGCTGATCTTATCTCCCACCTTGATGTGGATTTTGGCAACCGAGCCGGAAGCGGGCGACGGGATCGGCGCAACCGCCTTCTCATTTTCAAGCTCGATCAGGGTCTGGTCCTTTTTGATCTGGTCCCCTTCCTTGACCAAAACGCTGACCACGGAACCTGTATCGGCCCCTTCACCAAGCCTTGGAAGCCTAATCTCCATAAACTCCTTACTCCTCCTGAATAAAAAACCTAAACAAATTCCGGGAAAACCTTTCCCGGATCCAGATCAAGATCCTTGATCGCCTTAGCGACTACCCGGCACTCCACTTGGCCCTTGAGAGAAAGAGCGTAGAGGACGGCAATCACCGTCATCTCCGCGTCCACCTCGAAAAACCGCCTTAAAGCAGACCGTGTATCCGACCGGCCGAACCCGTCGGTCCCAAGGGAGATCAGCCCCCCCGGCACCCAAGGAGAGATCTGGTCGGCCACAATCTTCATGTAATCGGAAACAGCAACGAAGACCCCTTCTTCGCCTTCCAGGACCTCCTCAAGATAAGATTTTTTGGGCTTCGCCGCGGGATGGAGCATGTTCCACCGGCGCACGTGGAGCGCATCGCTGCGCAAATGCTTGTAACTGGTCGCACTCCACACATCGGCGCAGACACCGTACTTCTCGGACAAAATCTCTTGCGCCTTGAGCGCTTCCAGAAGGATCGGCCCGCTGCCTAAAATATGCGCGCGCGGAGCTTTCCTCCTTTTCTTGCCTGCCGGCCCCTTCCTGAACTTGTAAAGGCCTTTGAGTATCCCCGGGCGGGTGCCGGAAGGCATCGCCGGCATCGCGTAATTCTCGTTATACAGCGTCAGATAATAAAAAAGATTTTCTCCATCCTGGTACATTCGCTTCAAACCGTCGGCTACGATCTCAACCACTTCATAGGCGAAAGCAGGATCGTAAGCCATCAGGGTAGGCACAGTGCTGGCCGCCAGATGGCTGTGGCCATCCTGATGCTGCAGCCCTTCTCCGTTGAGGGTCGTCCGGCCGGCGGTACCGGCCAGCAGAAATCCTTTCGCCCTGCTGTCAGCCGCCGCCCAAATCAGGTCTCCCACCCGCTGGAATCCGAACATCGCGTAATAGATATAAAAGGGGATCATATAAATGTTGCGGGTGGCGTATGCGGTGCCGGCGGCTATAAAGGAAGCCATCGAACCTGATTCAGTAATTCCCTCTTCAAGGATCTGTCCGTCCTTCGCCTCCTGGTAAAACAACAGAGTCTCTTTATCCACCGGATCATACAGCTGCCCCTTGGGGGAATAGATCCCTATCTGCCGAAAAAGGGCGTCCATCCCGAACGTCCTCGCCTCATCCGGAATGATCGGCACGATCCTCTGGCCCACTTCCTTATGCCGGAGCAGTTTGTTCAGCAGAAGGACAAAGGCCGTCGTAGTCGACAATTCTCTCAGGTCGGATCCCTTCAGAAACTCCAAGTAGAACGGCTCATCCGGAACCGAGAGGGGCTTGACCGAAACTCTTCTCGACGGAAGAAAACCTCCGAGCTTTTTCCTGTGCTCGAGCAGGTATTTCGTCTCGATGCTGTCGGCGGGCGGTCGGTAAAACGGAGTTTCAACGACATCCTCGTCGTTAATCGGGATATTGAAACGGGTGCGGAATTCGCGCAACTCTTTTTCATTCAATTTCTTATGCTGGTGGCTGACATTCCGACCTTCGCCCGCTTCTCCGAGACCGTAACCTTTAACCGTTTTCGCCAAAATAACGGTCGGCGATCCCGAATGCTCAACCGCCGATTTGTAAGCGGCGTAAACCTTCCGGGGGTCATGCCCGCCCCTGACAAGCTTCCGGATTTCATCATCGCTCATCTGATTAACCAGCTCGAGCAATTCCGGGTATTTCCCGAAAAAATGCCTGCGGGTATAGCTGCCGGCTTCGACCGAGTATTTCTGGTAGTCGCCGTCGACCGCCTCCTCCATCCGCTTGACGAGCAGGCCGGTCTTATCCGCGCTCAAGACAGGATCCCATCCCCGGCCCCAAATCACTTTGATCACGTTCCATCCTGCCCCGCGGAAGATCCCTTCCAGCTCCTGGATAATCTTCCCATTGCCGCGGACCGGCCCGTCCAAACGCTGAAGGTTGCAATTAACAACCCAGACCAGGTTATCCAGATATTCGCGGCCGGCCAGCGACAGCGCACCGAGAGTCTCCGGCTCATCCGACTCCCCGTCTCCGACAAAACACCAGACCTTCGGCTCCCCTCCCTTCAAGAATCCCCTCGCCTTCAGGTAGCGGTGGAACCGCGCCTGATAGATGGACATGATAGGGGCCAGCCCCATCGAAACAGAGGGAAACTGCCAGAAATCCGGCATCAGATAGGGGTGCGGGTAGGATGAAAGCCCCCCTCCCTCCGCCAACTCCCTCCGGAAATTATGAAGATGCTTAGCATCGAGGCGCCGCTCAACGAAAGCACGCGCGTAATTGCCTGGAGAAGCGTGCCCCTGGAAATAAACGATATCTGCAGGACGCTCCCCATCTCCGCCGTGAAAAAAATGGTTGAAACCAACTTCGTAAAGAGTGGCGCAAGAGGCGAACGTCGAGATATGGCCGCCGATTCCGTTATGGATCCGGTTGGCCTTGACCACCATGGCCATCGCGTTCCAACGGACATAACTTTTAATCCGCCGCTCGATATCCCCATCGCCCGGATAGGGGGGTTCCCTCTCAACCGGGATTGTGTTGACGTAGGGGGTGTTGAGATTTATCGGGTTGGTCCGCACGGATTCCATCTCTTTAACCGCGGGCCATTGCATAGGTAAACATCACCGGCTTTGATCTCCTCCGTTGATCCGATCGGGTATAATGGGCTCAGCCATGAAACACCTCGATCTCACGCTGTCTAATCCCCAAGAAAACCTTGCCTGCGACGAAGCCTTACTCGAACTGTGCGAAAACGGCGGAAACGATGACATTATCCGGTTTTGGGAGCCTCAGCGTCATTTTGTTGTTCTCGGATATTCCCGCCCGATCCATGCAGATACCCATCTTTCTCTCTGCCGGAAACAGGATGTGCCAATCCTGCGCCGGTGCAGCGGAGGAGGAACCGTCCTCCAGGGCCCCGGGTGCCTGAATTTTTCACTGATCCTGGACACTTCTGAATCGGAGGAACTGCGCAGCCTCTCCGGCACAAACCGCTATATCATGCGCTGCCATCAAAGAACAATAGAACAACTTACCGGAGAACAGGTTGAAGTCCAGGGGGACACAGATCTGACCCTCAACTCTCTCAAATTCTCCGGCAACTCCCAGCGCAGAGGGCGCCGCTTCACCCTCTTTCACGGCACCTTTCTGCTCTCTCTTGAGCTCGGAATCGTGGAGAAATACCTGCCCATACCCGATAAACAGCCCGGCTATCGGAAAAACAGGGGCCACCGGGAATTCCTAACGAACCTCAACCTCCCATCAGAGCTTATCAAAGAGACTCTGCGCACCTTCTGGGGAGCCCAGGAACCTCTCCCCCACGTTCCGCTAGAAGCGATCAACCGGCTGGCCAAAACCCGCTACGCAACCGACGAATGGAACGCAAAATTCTAGAACATCTTAACACCTGGCGCCCAACAAAAAAACTATTGTATCCTCTCCATGAGAATATGTCATCTCTGAGAATAAGCGGTGCCCTTGAATAAGATAAAATCTCCCCTGCCCGCTCTCTTCATTCACGGCGGCGCCGGAACACAAGCTCCGGCCGAGAGGACAGCGGCGATCCGGACCCGACTCAGAGACATCTCCGAGGAAAGCTACCGGCATCTGCGCAAGCATGGGGCGCTGAAGACCGTCCTCCTGGCGGTACGCCTGATGGAAGATGACCCTTTCTTCAACGCCGGAACCGGCTCCGTCCTTCAGGCCGACGGCCAAGCCAGGATGAGCGCTTCGGTCATGGACGGCTCAAAACGGCGGTTCGCCGGCGTGATTAACGTGGAGGAGGTTCGCAACCCGATTCTCATCGCTGCCTTCCTTCTGGATAAACCTGACCGGATACTCTCCAGCCGGGAGGCAACCCTGCTGGCTAGAAAACTGGGGTACCCGGCTTGGAATCCTGTCACCCCGGAGAGACTCCAGCAATGGAAGAAGAACCAGCGCCTGCCGTACGGAACTGTCGGCGCCGTCGCGGCGGACCGCCGGGGCCGCTTGGCGGCCGCCACATCCACCGGCGGAAAACTTGGGGCAACTCCTGGCCGCGTCAGCGACAGCTGCATCCCTTCAGGCAACTACGCCGACACGCTGACGGCCATCTCCTGTACCGGCCTCGGAGAAGAAATCGTGGAAGAATCCTTGGCGGTCCGGATCGCGCAGAAGGCGGAGGACGGCAGCCGGCTTGCCGAAGCTTTCCGGGAAATATTCCGGCAGATGAAGAAACGGCGGCGCCAGACGGGAGCCATCGGCGTCAGCCACAAGGGGGAACTCGTATGGGAGTCCCTGCTACCCCGGATCTACGCCGTCGGAATGAACCCCGGCCGCCGGCTGGAAACTTTTTAGTCAAACCCGGGATTTCTTGAAAGAACTCAAAAGAGGATTGCAATTATCCTTCTCTGAAACCAGATACTCCATCCCCACATCAGGCCATTCGATCCCCACTTCCGGATCGTTCCAAAAAATCCCCCTCTCGTCTTTCGGCGAATAAAACTGGGAGACTTTGTAATGCACCTCCGCCTCATCGGAAAGGGTGAGGAACCCGTGGGCGAAACCGGCCGGGATGTAGAGTATCCTGCGATTCTCATTGGAGAGAACTTCGGCCACCCACCGTCCGAATGTTTTTGAAGAAGGCCTGACATCCACCGCCACATCGAAGATCGCCCCCCGGATGGCCCGGACGACCTTCGCCTGCGCCATCGGCTTCACCTGCCAATGGAGCCCCCGGAGAACCCCCTTGACCGAAAAACTCTGGTTGTCCTGCACAAACTGGTCCATAATTTCATGCGCCGCGTAAAGGTCCTTCCGGTACCATTCCCAGAAAGACCCCCGGCCGTCAGCGTGGATCTTCGGTTCGATCCTGATGATTTCGGGCAATTTCAGCCGTGTGAATTTCACGCAAGGACTCCGCGGGCCATCTCAAGGCTCTCTCGAACCGGTTTCCAAAGGAATCGCCTTATAAACCAGGCCGATATAGGTACTCGAATACTCATCCGGCTCCTTGATTACTTCATAATCCAGAACGTAATACTTACGGAGGGTGCCAAGCGCCCCCATCTCTTCGCGGATCGCCGACACGTCAAAAGCATTCATGTCCAGCGCCTGGATCCAACCGTCCTTCGGAAATGACCTGTCGGAGCGGTGCTCGCCGACAAAAGCGACGATAGCCCCTCCGACGCCAGTGCGGAACTCGACAACCGCTCTTTTTCGGTTATGATTCCCAAGACCGGTAAATTTCTCCTCGACCGACAAGGAATTCCCCAAAAAGGAGATCAGGAAAAACGCTGCAGCCGCGCAGACAAACCCCGATTTGAGACCGCGCGCTTTAACCATTCCGGCCAGCCGACGAAGAGACCTCTGCCTCTCTCATCGCACGATCTCTCTGTTTCCGGCGGTGCTTCAAAACCTCATACAAACCGTCCCCCAGCACCAGCATGACAAAAACAAGGATGAGCACAAGGTGCTTAAACCACTCTTCCGGGAGAAAGATCTGTTCCTTTTCCTGAAAAATCTCCTCCCGGAAATAAAGCCCTATGACGGTGGCGGTCACCCAGACCAGGGTTTTCCACTCCTTGCTGGCGGCAACCCCCCGCCAATCCCATATCCCCCAGCGGGAAGAGTAGCACCTCCAGGTCGGCAGCCATCGGGGCACAGCCGAACGGTAGGCGGTAAACTCCTCTTTCCATTCCTTTTCCAGCCCCGCCTCTTCATCGGCAATCTTCTGCCCGTAGACCAGATAAAAACCTGCAATCATCGCGAGACCCAGCCAGAGGTTGTTCACGATGACGCAAAACCCGAACCCGATGATCATCGACCCCAGGTAAAGAGGGTTCCGGGTATAAGCGTAAGGCCCGGCCGTTACGATATGTCCGACCTTCGGAGCCCCCGAAACGGAGGTGCCAACCTTCCTGTGGCCGACATAGCCGTTTGCCCAGAAACGGATGGCTTGGCCGACCGCGAGCAGGACAATGCCCGTCCTCAGCGAACGCTCGGTGGTACGGGCGGTCAGAAAAAGCCATAAAACAAGGGGGTAAACGACAAAAAACCTTAATTTCCGGAAAACACTGAACTCGTTCAAGGATGCAGACGAGATTGTCATGGCTCCCTAGAGCTCTCCTCGGAAAAGATCTTGCGGTCGCGTAAAAACTGCAGGACCCTGTCGACATTTTTAGAGACAGGAGTTTTGGGATCAAGCTGGAGATCGGCAACCCCCTTCTTGAGGTGGCCGGCGCCCACATTGACAATGAGAACCCTCTCCCTTGACGTCACTTCCAGAAGCTTGGCCAATTCGGCGTTATTCAGGTGGGTGCCTGTCGCCACCACAATCAACCCGGCATCCATGAACAGGTGCGCCACTTCACCCATCCGCCGCACCTGTTCGTGCCGCTCCAGCCGGTGGGTCTCGACATCTGCGTTCAGCCCCCTGAGAAGGTTGCCCATCCCGAGGAAATAAGTCTTGGCGCCCGATTCGAACAGCCGCTTCTCAAGCTCCTTAGCAATCCCCTTCTTGTCCATCCCGATTGGACCGGTCAGCAGCACGAACGCCGGCAGATGCCCGTAGCGGTCGGACCGCGCGGCCGGCTCAACGACGCTGAAGTCCCATTTCAGCTCCCTCTCGGCAACCTGCTTCCGGATGCCCACCTGGCCATCGTCAATCGCCTCCTGGATGATGCCGCCGCCCGCGATGTCGTACCCGTCCACGATCACAAACCGGCCGGTTGATTCGAGATCGACGGTCAAATCGAACGCGATCGGCGAAGCGGCCTGAAGCACGCACTTCGCCACGTCGTGCCGGCCGATCTCCTTCTTGTTCACCTTCTTCAGGTCGGAGGCGTCTATCACCCGCTCGAGCGTCTTCAACCGGACCGGCACCTGGGTGGCCGCAATCTTCAGTTTGTAAAGCCGGTCCAGCATCATTGGTGTCTTGCCCATCCAGAAGATTTCCGTGCGCAGCAGCGAGCTTACCTTCGGCAGAACCTCGCCCGCCTTGCACATGATCTCGCCCCGGTTCACGTAAATCTGCTCCGTCAGCGTCACCCCGGTCGACCAGCCGGCCGAGGCCTTCTTCGGCTGCGGCGCGTTGAACACCTCGATCGTCTTGACCACCGAATGCTTGTTCGAGGGCAAGAAAACCACTTTGTCGCCAACCGAGAGGGATCCCGACTCAACTCGGCCCGCGATGATGCGGCGAGTGTCCTCATTTTCCGTGAACTTATAAACCGCCTGCACCGGCATCCGCAGAGGCTTGTGCTCAATGCCGGGAGACTTCTCGAACAAGTCGAGCATGCTCAACACGGACGGCCCCTTGTACCAGGGCAAATTCTCAGACGACTCGGTCAGATTTTCCCCCTCGCGCGCGGACAGAGGAATAAACGCCAGCGGCTTCAGGCCGATCTCGTTTAAGAAAACTCGGTATGACTTTTCGATCCCCTCGAACACCTGCTTCCTGTAGCCGACCAGATCCATCTTGTTCACGCAGACCGCAACCTGGCGGATCCCAAGCATCGAGAGCAGGTAGCCGTGCCGCTTTGAATTTTCCTGTATCCCCTCCTCGGCGTCAATCACCAAAAGCGCCGCCTCCGCGCGCGCGGCACCCGAGACCATGTTCTTCAGGAACTCGATGTGGCCGGGCGCATCAATAATGATGTAATCCCGCTTCTTGCTCTTGAAAAAAATCCGGGCGGTGTCAATCGTGATCCCCTGCTGGCGCTCATCCTTCAGCGCATCCAGCAGGAACGCGTACTCAAACGGCTTCGCGTTGCGCCGGCATTCCTCCTTCACCTGCTCCAGCTTCCCCTGGGGCAGCGACCCTGTGTCGACCAACAAACGGCCGATCAGCGTGCTCTTGCCGTGGTCCACGTGGCCGACGATCACAATAGCCATCTTCTCTTTCTCTTGCTGCTCGCGGGTGCCCATCACATGTACCCTTCCCGCCGCAGCGTTTCCAACCCGCCCCCATCCTCGGCATCCTGGGCGCGGCCGGCCCGCTCCGCGATGTTCCGGAATTTACCGGTCTTCAACTCTTCAATGATCTCCTTGACGTTCTTGGCTGTGGACTTGACCGGGAAGGTGCAGGGATAACAGCCAAGCGACCGGTACCGTTCCCCCCTACCCTGGTCGAAATAAAGCGGGACAACCGGGATGTTTTCTTTCTCGATGTACTCCCAGATGTTCAGCTCGGTCCAGTCGAGCAAAGGGTGGACCCGGATGTGGGTGCCAGGCGCAAAATCGGTCTTGAACTGGTTCCACAACTCGGGCGGCTGGTCCCCGACATCCCAGCTGCTCTCCTTGTTCCGGGGCGAGAAATACCTCTCCTTCGAGCGACTACCCTCCTCGTCGGCCCGTGCGCCGACGATCACGCCGGTGTACGGCTCGGTGTTCTTGTCCAGCACGTAGCGGCCGGTGACGTGGTCCATTCGCCAGCGGGGCCACTTGCCGGAGAGGGTGTTCACAAGCGCGTCGGTCTTGAGAGTCTTGCAGCACTCGACACGGGTCAGCTGGCCGGCCGGGAAAGTCCTCTTCTCCTCCAAGGCCTCGTCGTTGCGTCCGTAGACCATGTTAAGCTTCCACTCCAACGCCAGCCGGTCCCGGTACTGGATCATCTCCGGAATCTTGAAGCTCGTGTCAATGTGGACAAGGGGAAACGGCACATGGCCGAAGAAAGCCTTCCGGGCCAACCATAGCAAGACAGTGCTGTCTTTGCCGATGGACCAGAGCATCACGAGATTTTTGAAGTTCGCGTAGGCCTCCCGGAGGATGTAAACAGATTGGCTTTCCAGTTTTTCCAGATGAGTCATGGACTCCCTTCGAACGCCGGTGAGCGTTTATCCAAAAAACAAGGGACGACTCCGTAATTGGAGCCATCCCTTTCTATTATAGAACAAAACCGTGCTTCAGACCTAAAGTATGAACTGCGGCGCCCGGCTAAGTCTCGGCGCCTAGAATTTCGAGCGCAGTCTCCTTATCCCTCTCCTCAACATACAGCCGGATGCCGCCCATGCCGAAAACGTAATCCGGCCGCATCCCTCCGGCGTCCGCGGCGGAGATCATGGAGGCAACACCGTTGGCCTCCAGCAGTCCCTGGGCAAGCTCCGCCTCATGTTTGTAATAGAAGGTTTTAACGCAGACCATAGCCGTTACATATCGTCGCTGTGGATCACCCTATCCAGCTCTTCCCGGGTTGTGATTCCCGCTTTAATCTTCTCTTCCCCCTCTTCCTGGAGGGTAACCATGCCGTACTTCTTAGCGCACTGCCGAATCTTCTCGGTGGTGGGACGCTTTAGGATGAGCTTGCGCAGTTCCTCGTTTATGATCAAGCATTCGAAGATTCCGGTCCGGCCTTTTAGGCCGAGCCCGAGGCAGGAAATGCACCTTTTACCCTTGCAAAACCTGCAGACTGTCCTGACAAGACGCTCGGCGATGACACAGGCAAGGCTTGAAGAGACGAGATAGGGCTCGATCCCCATGTCGAGAAGACGCGTAATCGTGGAAGCGGCGTCGTTGGTGTGGATCGTGGAGAAAACAAGGTGCCCGGTTAAAGCCATCCGGATCACCACATCAACGGTCTCTGTATCCCGGATCTCCCCGACCATCAGGATATTCGGATCGTGGCGCAGAACCGACCGCAAAAGACGGGTGAACGTCAGGTCTATGGACGGATGGACCTGCATTTGGATCACGCCCGGCAGCGTATACTCTATCGGATCCTCGACGGTCACTATCTTCTTCGTCGAATCGTTGAGGCTGTCCAAACAGGCGTAAAGGGTGGTCGTTTTCCCCGATCCGGTCGGCCCGGTAACGAGAACCAATCCGTTGTGCCGCTGCAAGATCTTCAGGAGTCCCTCATGGACCTTTGGGTTGAGCCCAATGTTCGATAGCTCCAGAGGAGCGGCCTGTGACTGCAAAATCCGGATGGCGATACTCTCCCCGTACTGAGAGGGCAGGACCGACACCCGGATGTCCAGCTCCTTCCCCAGCACCTTAAAAGTCGCCCGGCCGTCCTGCGGGACTCTTTTTTCAGAGATATCGAGGCTACAGAGAATTTTGACCCGCGAAACGGCGGCCGGATACTGGGTACAGAGGATCGGCGGGGTGCCCACTTGATGCAGGATGCCGTCTATCCGGATGCGGACCTTAACACCGATCGACGTCGGCTCAAGATGCAGGTCTGTTCCCCCCTCTTTCACAGACAATTCCATCAAATACTGGAGAGCATCCGTAACCGAGGTGATCCGCTTGGCGGCGTCGTCCCCCGGGGAAAAGATGACATCAATCCGGTTGAGCTGCTGGTGGAGGATCGGGAGAATCTGCTCCTCCTTCGCCATCCCCAATTCCACCAGTGTAACCCCTAAGGGGGCCGGCATCTGCCTCTGGGCTTCAAGCGCTACCTTGAGATCCTGAGCGCTGATGACGCCCGTCTGGACGAGCATCTCCCCTAGCGGCTTCTTCTCAGCAGACACAGTCCTCCTCCCAAAAATAGTTTTCGCTTCCCAAGCTCTTAGAGCAAGTTTACCTGATCGGAAGCCCAAACGACAAGGGCACTTAGGCTTATACGAGCGGAAAGAAAAACGGTGGGACTAAGCGTTTCGGGGAACTAATCGTATTTCTCGAAGGATATCTGGCCTTTCTGGTACCCCTGCTTCAAACAGGTCTCCTGAACCGCCTGGATCATCTCATTTAAACCGCAGATATAGACCCTTCTCCCGGAAGGATCGGCAAAGAATTTCTCGATCTTGGTCTGAACGTAGCCGGTCTCCCCTTTCCACTCCGGACCCGGCCGGCTGACCGTCGGCACATAGATAAAATTCGGATGTTCCTTAGCCAAACCAAGAAACTCTTGATGGTAAGGGATCATATTGTCGTAGCGGCTGCCGAATAAAAGGGATATCTTCTTCCGGAAACCGTTCACCAGCAGATTGCCGATCATGCTCCTGAACGGAGCAATACCGGTGCCGGTGGCCACAAAAACAGGGTCAAAATCGACTGGTGAAGGCAGGATGAACTTCCCGAACGGCCCATGCACCTGGATCTTCTGCCCTTCCTTCAATGACCAGAACCAGTTCGTCACCGCGCCCCCCTGCACCAGCTTGATCACCAACGACAGATGTGTTTTCTGTTCCGGCGCGGAAGCGATCGAGTAGGCGCGGCGGATGACCTTTCCCTCCTTCGGGCAAAGCACCACCACGAACTGCCCCGCGGTGAACTCCATCCCCTTCCCTCGGTCGAAAAAGAGGTCGAAATGTTTCGTCTCGTTCCCGAAATCGGTGATTGTGCCGAGTGTTACATCGTAAAATAAAGGAGCGTTTTTTTCAGGCATCTTTGAGAAATCCCTCAGGAAGAGCTCTTCCAGCGCTTCTTGCGGACTTCCCACTCCGCTTCCATCTTGTCGAACCGGACACGCTGGTTATCCTTCAAAATAGCCTGCATCCCTCCCTTCATCTCAGCCCGGATAGCCTGGTATTTCTGGCGCATCTCGGACCGGGCGGACTCCATCTGGTCAACCGTGGAGTCGAGTATCTTCTTGGCTTCCGCCTTCTGCCCGTCGGTCAGCTTCAGCTCGGCGGCAAATTTCCCGAGCATCCTCGCTTTCTTCTGTTCCGGCGTAGACCTGGCCCACGCATGGGCCTTCAGATTCCCCAGACAGAGGCCAAACACGCCCCCCAGCAGGAACCCGATCACAACCGTTACGGCAATTTGTCTCCAATTGAGTTTCATCATCCTTCCTCCGGTAATATCCCTTCGTACCCAGCCGGCTCAGACCTGCTCACCCATTGGGAGTCCTGCGGCATCCGGCTGAGCAGAAGAACCTCCGAGGAAACCGACAGCGGCGCTTCCTGCTGGAAAAGGCTGAGCATGAACAAAGCAAGCGCCGCGGCCGCGAGCCCAATCTCCGGGTAGAACCATTCGGGAACACGCAGAACAGAATACCGGCCGCGCCATTCTTCCCGTTGCGGGGACGGAACCCCCTGGACCGCCGTCATCACCCGGCCGACAAACGCCTCCGAAGGGGCCGGTCCGGCAATCTCCGAAAGAACCCTCCGGGTCTGCTTCCAATGTTCCAGCTGTTCGCGGCACGCCGGACAATTCTCCGCATGCCGGAGAACCTGCCTGCGCTCCTCTTCAGGCAATTCGGCGTCCTGGAGATCCAGCAAACGCTCACGAAACCAGTCATGATCCATGCTCACACCCCCGCCCTTTTGAACTTCGCTTCCAGCTCCTGACGGGCCCGCTTCAGCCGGGCCTTCACCGCGTCCACCGAACAGTTCAGAGACTCCGCCAGCTCCTGGTAGCTCAGGCCCTGCACCTCCCGGAGAATCAGCACTGCCTGGTAGTTCTCCGGGAGACGGTCCAGCGCCTCCCTCACCTGCCGCTTCCCCTCATCCGGCGATAAAACATCGGGCAGCACGGCGATCCTCGCCTCGAAGGATTCCCCCTCCGACTCCTGCAACGCTTCCAATGACTCCGTCTTGGTGCGCATCGCTCTCCTTAAAAAATCCCGGCAATGGTTGACCGCGATCCGGTAAAGCCAGGTCGAGAAACTCGATACCGCCCGGAAATTCCCCAGGCCTTTGTACGCCTTGATGAATACCTCCTGGGCGGCATCGTCCGCTTCCGCGGCATTGCCCACTGCCCCAAAGCAGTAACCCCGGATGCGCCCCTGGTATTTCCGCACAAGGATCTCATAGGCCTGCACATCGCCGCTAAGGATACTCTTAATAACGAAAATGTCCTCATCATCCTGCATGAAACCTATTTTAACCCATAGACCGCTTTCAGCTGTTCAACAGTTGGCATCGTGATGTAATACTCCCCCCGGGGGCCGATGTAGCCGCCTCCCGACCGGCGCAGGGTCACCGGCGTGTAGCTGCCGTTGTCGTTCGGCACATTGACTATAACCGTGTCATCCTGGATAACCTGCACCACCTGCTGGGTTTGGTAAACTCTCCTCGGCTTATGGTAATCAACGTCGCAGTCTACACGCACGTAAGGGTGAACAACATAAACCGCCCGCCGGTGCTCCCGGCGCGTCACTGTCCGGGTCCGGCAGTCCCATGCCCACGCCTCCCCTGAACCGGCCAGCAGAAAACCGCCGGACAAGAGGAGGACCAACCATTTACCGCCCGGCATAAAGTTTTTCATCTTTCCGTCCTCCTGTTAAAATCCATAAACGGAACGCAGCTGCTCTTCAGTCGGCAGCTGGATGTAATGCTCCCCTCGCGGCCCGACATACTCATTCCCCTGGCGCTGCAGCGTTACCGGCGTAACCGAACCGTTGCTGTTTTTCACATTGATCACCACCGTATTGGCCGCCTGTAAAGCCTGCGCGGCCTGAGCCTGCGTTTGAGTGGTCTGGGCCTGCATCTGGTTTTTATCCTGCTCGTTCCCGATCACATAGCCGCCGGCCCCGCCTACAGCCGCTCCGATCGCGGCCCCTTCCGCAGTCCTTCCCGACTGGTGCCCGATCACCGCTCCAAGCCCCGCACCAACCAGACTTCCAAGCAAAGCCCCCTGAGGGGCCTGGTTCTGGCTATAGCCGTTTCCCGTTGTAGCGCATCCTGACAGCCCGACACCCGCAACACCTAAAATCACTAAAACCTTGAATTTCAATGTTTTCTGCATGGGATTGTCTCCTTTCACTGGATTAGACGAAGCAGCGGGAGGAAAAGTGTCGCAAAAAAAGCGCCGGACAAAAAAAGCCGGGGATGGCGTCGCCACCATCCCCGGCTGTCAGTACCTCAACCGCTCTACAGCTTTATTGAGCGGTATTAAAGCGGCAGACTAGCGGCCGCTGTCCTTGCGCTTCGAGAAACACTCCTTGCAGTAGACCGGACGATCCCCACTCGGTTTAAAAGGCACTTCGCATTCTTTTTTGCAGTCCGCGCAGGTCGCCTTGTGCATCTCCCTAGGCCCGCCGAATCCACCACCACCACCAAATCCACCTCCACCACCTCGCTGATACACTATAGGCCTCCTTTGTTGGCCATAACCACCTGCGCATAACTGCACCTTCCCCATACCTCTCTTCTAGTATAAAGAAAGTTAAGCAAACCGTCAACCAGAGAAGAGAAAATACACCGTTTACCAAAAAAATCCAATCCGGCGTAGAATGATACCATGCCAAACCAAAGCGAACCTGGCCCCGAGGCGCCGAAACCGAAATGGTACCACAACATCTGGGTCATACTCTTCCTGCTTCTGTTCGTGCTGGGCCCATTCGGGCTGCCGCTGGTCTGGAAGAACCCCCGGCTCTCCCGCGCGACAAAGAATGCGCTGACCCTGGTCATGGCCGCGTACACCATCTTCCTCATAATAACAATTAACCAAACCATCCAATCCGTTCAAACATCGCTTAACTCCTTCAACGCAACCCTGCAGTACTAGGTACTGAAACCACCCCTATAAGGACCCATTCGTTTTATGGCTTCCAGACGGCGCCGGCCACAAGCCCGAGAACGGCGTTCAGGACCAGCCCCCCGACCAGCCAGGAAAAAGCCAGCGACACCGGGATCGGCAGGACCGAATACCAGACAAGCGCCCCCGCCGGGCACATCAACGGTCTTTGCGAGCGGCATAAGCAAAATTCGAAAAATACTTTCTCCAAGATATCTCGCTGGACTCATACCGGTTCGCCTCGTAGAAGTAATCAACGATCGCCTCGCGCGCGCGCGCAAGCTCCCTCAACCGGGCCGGGGTCTGGACGCTGTCCAACGTCAAATCCAACAGCTCAAGCGCCCGATCGGACGCCTGCCGGGAATAGCCGGCGTTATTCTTAAGCCGCCAATTGAGCGCCCGCTCCACCTCGCTTCCAATATTCGCCATTTGCTCAAGAAACGGCAATCCACCCCAGCGCCCTTTTGCAAGATCCTCGTGCTCGTAAGTCATCCGGCAATCCACTCACTCACGACCGCGGCAATCTTTTTGCGCGTTTCTTCGCTTTCCACCCGTCGGCTTCTATTTCCCTGGGACGGCCTAATGTTGATCATGGAATCAAACTCAATAAACTCGTCCCCCTGCATTTCCGGATAGAGGTTGATCCCCCAAAGACTCTTTCGCTCGGAACCCTTCTCCAGGAGCAATGCCTCCAAATCAGCATGAAGCTCGGCATCCACCGCTATGACCTCTTTATCGATGTCGACAACCGCCTTAACCATATTGCCGAACATATGAGCGGCTATCTGCTTTAAATCCTTAACCGTCAGCTTTTCCGTCAGTATGTGCATTATAAGAAACCCCGTAATTCCATTCGGCCTGGATTTACCGCTGCGGACGCCTAAACCCAACACCCCAAACAGAAAATAACACGCGTACGGTACCGGGTTCCGTGAGGACACATTACGCTGTTACCTGTCCCCCGCGTACCCGGTACCAATTCTACCGGCATCACGAATGACGCGTACTCTGTTCATTAGCTGGAGGCTTCTTTCTGCTCTTTCTGATTGCCTTTCAATGGCAGGATACCCGCGAGTTCACCGATAACGTTGACTAGCTCCGTCCCTGTTGGAATCACAATTTTGGCATTGTCCTCAAGCGCGTTCTCTACCATCTGAAGTTTTCGCAAGACTTGGGCATTGCCCACAAAATATTTGTTTGCCGCTTCATTAACCAAGCGAATCGCCTCAGCTTCACCTTCTGCCTGGAGAATTCGAGCTTGTTTAATGCCCTCGGCTCTCTTAATCTGCGCTCGTTTTTCTCCGTCAGCGGATGTTTCAACGGCGGTCGCAAAATCCACCGCCGCAAGTTTTTCGTTCTCAGCTTTCACCACTTTGTTCATCGTTTCCTGGACATCTTTGGGTGGATCGATTTCCTTCAATTCGGTTCGGACAATTTCAATGCCCCAGTTGGCTGTCTCCTTTGCGAGAATTTTGTGCAACTCATCGTTAATTTTGCCCCGCTCGCTGTTAGCGGATTTTAAGGTGAGTGTTCCAATGATGTTTCTCAACGTCGTTCTGGCGAGGTTGACAATCTGGAATTCAACATTATTGACGCTGTACTGAGAGTTTTTGACACTCGTTTCATCGATTTTAATTTTGAAGTAGACTTGGGCGTCTACCCTGGCGTTGAGATTATCGTTAGTGATAATCTCCTGCGAGGTCGCTTCCACCAACTGCTCGGTAATATTCTCTTGGTACATCCTTTCTATGACAGGGATAATCCAGTGGAACCCAGGCTCGGCGAATCGGTTGTACTTTCCTAACCGCTCCACCAAACCTCGATGAGTGGGTCGGACGATTCGGATGCCAGAAAAGAAGAAGAACCCAACAAGAATTACACCTCCTACACTCCCCAGCGAGGAAAAAATCGCCAAATTAGACATCGTTAACCTCCCCTTTGGTTAGCCACCGCTCTATCAGAGCATCCTCTGGAAAGCTGTTAACATACGGTACCAATTCTAGTTCTGGAAGCTTTCACCGCCATCAAGATAAAAAAACTTGGGCTCATCGATGACGCCGGCCTCCTTCATTTTCTCCGCTAAAACCGGGTCCGAGGCAAATGCCTTTGCTTTCTCAATATCCTGGACATCGAAAACGATAATCATATGATTAGGATCATCCACGTACCGATAAACAACGCTCTTTTTAAAGCCGTTCTGCGCTCTCACTTTCCCATGCTCAGCATAAACCTTCTTCCATGCGTCATAGTCTTTAACGCGATGCCGGATAATAAACGTGGCCATATCTGCATTCCCCTCGTTTTTACCGTTTACCGTGGATTTTTCCAATCATGGGTACCGTTTCCAAAAGGTCCGAATCCAAATGAAAACCCATCGGTTTTCAGCCGCTGGGCTCATTATAACACTGAGAAGCGGCTTCCCATTTCGGACGGCTTTCGCACTGGGGCGCCAGTCCGAATACCACAGGCTTGGGTCTCCAACGCCTATGGCTCCAAGACCATTGCTCAGGGTACTT
Source organism: uncultured Planctomycetia bacterium (assembly GCA_964373715.1). Lineage (GTDB taxonomy): Bacteria > Omnitrophota > Gorgyraeia > 1-14-0-20-64-10 > 1-14-0-20-64-10 > CAMTXI01. Next base: position 151,443 of record CAYJVR010000003.1, read on the forward strand.
GCGGATCTGAGATTCGAGTATTTCATTCAAACGTTTCGTTGTCTGGATCTCCCACTCCGGATCATCCGGCAACGGAACTGCCGGAAGCAGGTGGATCTCGTACTGGCCGATTTTCTTTCTTAAGCAATAGATCGGGATTAACGCGCAGCCCGTCTTCTTGGCCAGCCGAGCCGGAAGAGGCGTAGTCGATGTAGCCCCTCCGAAAAACTCGACCCAAAGCCCCTCCCCTCCCGCCCATTGGTCGATTATGATCGCGACCCCGTGATTCTGGCGCAATTCAGCCAAGGTTTTCCGGAGGGCGCTCGTTTCTTTGGGGATGGGTAAGGTGTCGATCTCCCTTCGCAATGCATCGATCATTTTGTTGAGATAGGGATTCTTGATGTTTTTGACGATCACCGCATGCGGATAATCATGGAGATAGCCCGGAAATCCGATGTACTCCCAAGAACCAAGGTGGCTCGCGACGAATACCATGCCTTTGCCATGAGCCACGGCCTCATCGAAATATTGCTGTCCCACAATGGAAAACCGGCGCTCAGAGTTCTTCTTCATTTTCTTGATGACAAACAACTCCAGCATCGAGAGCGCCTGGTTCTCGAAAGACCGCCGGGCTATTTTCCTTTTCCGGCCGGCGGAAAGAGTGCCCCCATAGGCTATGGTGAGATTGTCCAGCATGATCTTTCTCCGCTTGGGAGAACAGAAGAAATAGATGTCTGCTACGCGTTTTATAATCCATCCGGAGAGCGCTAAGGGAAAAATCTTTAAAACTATAATAGGGCCTGAACCGCATAAAATTGAAATAAATATCCCCCGAACATAAAGGTTCCCAGAGTGGGTTAAGGGCAAAAAGCCCATCGGTTTTCAACCGATGGGCTCATTATAACGCTAAAAAGATGGCTCCCGCCCCTGACAACGGATGCTCGTAAGCGGGAGTAATTGACTAGCGGCCCTCGCTCTTCCGCTTCGAGAAGCAGTCCTTGCAGTAGACCGGCCGGTCTCCGCTCGGCTTAAAAGGCACTTCGCACTCTTTCTTGCACTCTGCGCAGATTACTTTAAACATTTCGCGCTGACCACCACCAAATCCACCACCTTGTTGATATGCCATAGGATCTCCTTTTTTTGTTCGTTTCTCAAATACCGCATTACAAAGCAAATACACCGTACCGCACATTATCCGGTAAAACGAGGCTTAATACACTGTATAAAGTGGCTCCCCGTAATAGACGCGATTGGGAACTTGCCGACTCAAGAAGACTTAAGGATTTTCTCCAGTTTTTCCAGCCGCTCGGCCGTTTCTCGAACTAACGGGTGATCACCCCCCAAAGAACTCTTGTAAACAGCCAAAAGGTTTCTGGCGGACGCGACAGCTAAGTCATATTTCTTCTGGTTCTCATAAAGAATGGAAAGATTGTTGAACGCGGCAGCTGCAACCGGACCCGCCGGCATATTGTTCTCCTTTAGGATCATGAGAGCCGCCATATAGAGCCTTTCCGCATTCTCATACTTCTGCTGGAGAGCATAGGCTTGAGCAAGATTGATCATGCTTTTGGCGACATCCGGGTGACTTTGACCTAACACCCGTTGGTCGATCGCCAAAGCATTGAAAAACATCCTCTCGGCAAAATCATGCCGCCCCTCTCGGCCATAAATTGTTCCTAAATTCATATACGTGCTGGAAAGTTCGATTGAATATTCCCCTTTCTTCCGGGCTTCGATCAGCGCTTCAAGAAAAGACTTTTCGGCTTTTTGAAGGTCTCCCGCTTCCAACGATTGGACCCCTTGTTTAAAACTTTTATCCCAAGCATCCAAATCATCGGCAACAGCCTCCCCGACTGAAGAAAGCAGAATAATCCCTACCAACAAACCAGCACACTTGTTCATATCAACTCCTCTTAAAAGAAAAAGCGCCCTTTTTTCGATTATCATGCAGAAAGGGCGCTAAATTTTAAAAAAGATGGTTCCCCCTCTCAAACGCATTTCGCAACCCATTCGAAGATTAACGATGAGAAAGCCGCTTCTACTGCGGGGGCCTGAAATGCTTCTTCGCGGGGCTGTCCGCGCCCCCGTAAGCGGCCCAGACCTTGGTTGAATAATCGTAGAGATAGGCCCAATCATAAGGAACCTGCCTGAAATAAAGGGCGTTTTCGGCGGGATACTCGTCATCCGGATAAATCAGGTATTGAAAATAGGCGCTGTCCGGAATGCTGATTCCCAAATCCCTCTGGACGCGTGTACTGCCCGGCGGGATGTCCTTTCCGGCCAAACAATCCGCGTAAATATACGGGGGGTTCCCTTCGTAGGTGTTGTATTCGGTAAAGTAGGCCTCTTTGGCTTTGGCGACCGTCCCGAAGACGGAAAATACCTCGGAATACCGGGACTGCCAAACCATCCCGTCCAATAAAGGCAGAGCAATCGACGCCAATACCGCGATGATTATCACAACGATCAACAGCTCTAGAAGCGTGAAGGCTCTCTTATTCATTCTTCATTTTCGCCCACAAAAAACACCCCTTCCCGCCTATTATCCGGCAGAAAGGGGCTTGGTACACTGCATAAAATGGCTCCCGTACTGGACGATCTTCGCAACTGGTTCCTGTACGGGAACCCTATCGAATTAATCCCTCAAGCCGCCCTACTATAGTGGGAAGCGTATCGATCCAGCAATTCCCTAATCATCCTTTGATATTTCGTGTGGTTCTTCTTCGCCTGCCGCTTGAAGAAAGCGATACTTGATTTCTCAAGAGCTATAGTCACTTTCGCCGTCTCTTCCTTCATGACAAGCTGACTCGGCGGGGGCAGAAAATCCCTGACACGGGTCAGCTTGCCCACCGGCATCTGCCAGTTACTTTTCGCTTTCATAGTATTTTCTCCCTCCTCGCCAATACCCTGCCCCAAAAATCCTAATCTTTTTGCCATGCTAGACAAACCGAACGGTTAAAATTCCACCAACCACTTTGCCGATGCAATAAAACCGTTCTTCTGTCCCGCTGTGCTTTTCGTTCACAAATATCTTCCTTCTTGGATCGAGAAAGGCTTTGCTCGCTGCAGAGAAATCAATGCCGTGTTTGGCAATATTGATCTTTTCTTTCTCCGCATTCCAAACGAAACTGCCGTAATCCCTATCCATCAAGTAAGTATACCTAGCGTATGGTTAATAAGCAACACTATTATACATATGAAAAGGGCGGCCCTCCAAATAGAAGGACCGCCCGTCAAAAGTGGCTCC
>CAYJVR010000004.1:0-153722 GCA_964373715.1 uncultured Planctomycetia bacterium
CTGGACCGATCAGCGCCGTCTGGAATCCGAACCGGCTTAATTGAAGAATCTGCGTCACCGCTTCCTCTACCGTAATCGGATTAACGGGGAAGAAAGTCTCCAGCGAAACCGCGGCCGTCACTCGAATCTCCCGCTCCTGTCCAACAACCCGCTCCAACCGAACGCTCGCCGCAGAGTCCGGCCGGCCGCTCACCAACTGCCCAAGCGCCGAACGAATATCCCTTTCCGAAGCTGTCCGAAGATTCACCGGAACCTCACGACCGACGGAACCGATCAGCGCCGTCTGGAATCCGGCACGACTTAATTGAAGAATCTGCGTCACCGCTTCCTCTACCCTAATCGGATTAACGGGGAAGAAATCCTCAAACACTATCGCCGCCGTCACACGGATCACTCGATCCTGTCCAACAACCCGCTCCAGCCGAACGCTCGCCGCAGAGTCCGGCCGGCCGCTCACCAACTGCCCAAGCGCCGAACGAATATCCCTTTCCGAAGCTGTCCGAAGATTCACCGGAACCTCACGACCAACGGAACCGATCAGCGCCGTTTGGAATCCGGACCGGCTTAATTGAAGAATCTGCGTCACCGCTTCCTCTACCGTAATCGGATTAACGGGGAAGAAAGTCTCCAGCGAAACCGCGGCCGTCACTCGAATCTCCCGCTCCTGTCCAACAACCCGCTCCAACCGAACGCTCGCCACAGATTCCGGCTGACCGCCGGCAAATTTTTGAATAGCAGAACGAAGCTCTCTCTCCCGAACCGTCCGAAGATCTATCCGAGTTTCACGCCCCGGCAAACCAACCACTGCTGACGTAAACCCGGCCCGGCCAAACTCCAGAACCTTCGCCACCGCTTCCTCTACTGTCACCGGGGTATTAGGCAATACCGGCACACCCACGGCGAATTTACCCACCTGTCTAGAGGAGGACCCTTCCGGCGCTCTGCCAGCCCTGCCGCCTCCTATCCCTTGAGGAAGCGCCGGAACGGTCGCGGCCGCCACGCGGATGATCCGATCCTGCCCAAAACTCTCCAGCCGGATGTTGGCTGAAAATTCCGGCTGACCGTTAACAAGCTGGCGGATTACTGGCCGGATATGGTCTTCATGGACGGTGCGCAAATCTATCCGCGTTTCCCCTGCGGGCAGGTCAACGACTAAGGTCTGAAACCCGGCCCGGCTAAACTGAAGAATTCTCAAAACCGCCTCCTGAACCGTCACAAAACCCGGCGGTAAAACCTGTTCTTTGGGCGATACTGCTATCGGCAAAACAGGGGGCTGCCCGACGGAAGCAGGCACCACCAGAATTTCCCGGTCACGGGTACCGGGTTCCAACCGTACCGTCTCTTCTTGTCCTGCCGGTATACCGGCAAAAAGCTGAGGCACCGCCTCCCGGACCGACTGAGGCTGATCCACACGGACCCGAAGAGGCTGCTCCCGGTTAGGGATGAAAAAGAGGGCCAGATCTATCCTGTCCCGGCGCCCGAGATCAAGGATTGTCCGGATCGCTTCGCTAGGGGTTATCGGCCTTCCGAAAATCTCATTGAGCAAGCGCTGCGGCGTATCTCGGGGAGGAATCGTCACCGGAGCAGGCGGCGCATTCAACAGAGGGGTCACCGGGATAAAACCAGCCGGCGGGAACAGAGGTCTCTCGGCCGGGACAAAAGCCTGCTGAAACGGAGGCGTTGTTCCACGTAAACCGGGAGTAGCCGAACTCGGGTTCCTGAATAACGAAGGAAGAACCGGCTGACGCAGCAAAGGATACAGGGGCTCGTCTACCGGCAGATCAAACCGACTGACCGGCAGAGGAACGACCGGCTGAATATCCGGCACGTTTCCAGGAGCCAACGGCAGGCCGGCACTCTCTTGGCGAGGAACAAGACCCCCCGGGAAGGGAGTCTCCTGCGCCGTCAATGAGGGAGCTGGCAACAAATCCTGGCCGGGAAGCTCCATGCCAATACTAGGGGTTCTCGGCAAATCACCCGCCACCAGGAACCTGGGCTGAGACAATGGCTGCGTTTCGGCATACGGTCTGGGCTCCCCGTCACCATCCCCGCCGCGGACCGGACCTGGGATTGAAACCGGCGACGGCGCGAGACTTTCAATAACAAGAGGCCGGTCACTGTACGGGTTGAAAACAATCAGGATAGCCTGCCGGTCGGCAGGAGGCATCGGAATAACTCCTTTGTCTCCCGCTTTCAGTTCAATCTGGAAGATTTCCCGGATCACATCCGGGTTGTCGGAGTCACGGACCTGAATATAGAGATATCCCCTTCCGTAAAGAACGCTGTAGGCCAGAGGGAACCTTTCAGGCCCTCCGGGAGGAGGCCCCGGCGGAGCGGGCACGACTGCCGGCTGAACCTTTCTCACGTAATCTTCGGCGGAAACTCGGTTCGGATCCCATGGGGCAATGACCTGGACGTTGTATTCCAGGCGATTGAGCCGATCGTTATCGGCATCATCCAGCAAGCGGATATGCTGGTACTCCCTGGAGACGACACGGCCCTGCTGAATAACCGCGAGTTCCCGCGGCCTGATTTTATCGAAATCCAGGTTCAGCCCTTCCGCGCGAAGGGACATCGGAACCTGGCTGACCCGGTTCAGCTCAATCGGGCTCAGCTCAGCCGAAACAGGAAGAAGGGCTTCCTCAAGCCCGGCGACAACCGGCTGCTCAAGCTGCGGCCGGTAGACCCCCTTGGTGAGAACACCCTGGTTGCCTTCCCCCTTGCGCGGTTCCTTTAAGAGGGCTCCTTTGAGACTGTCTCTCTGGTCAGGCGATTCCTGCACGCCGGTTTGACGGAGCGCGAAGGCGGGCGTTGACCAACTCAAAAAGCTGGCCAATGCCGTAAAAGAGGCGAGTATTTTCCGCACCTTCACAACCAACTTCATTGAACCCTCCTAAAACAGTAAAACATAGGGGCTAAAAAAAGATGCCTGGCTCCAGGCGGAAAGAGGAACCAGACACGCGATGAATATGCCTATTCTCGCTTAAAACCGTCAGGTTGCCGCCGTCTGGGGAGCTTTTTCGGCCCTAGAGTTCTACCAGGCCGACAAAGCTTCCCTTTTGACGATGAACCAAAATAAAGGCGGGAATCTATTTCACTGGTAAGTTTACTTGATGGGAGAACGTGGTGTCAAGGTGTAAATCTAAAATATTGCAACGATTAACTACTTGCCCATTTTATTCGACTGTCTGAGGGGCCCGATCCTGCTCCCGGATTTCAACCAGAGGAGGAGCCTTGGCAATCTCGGTCTTATCCCAAAGAACACGGCCGTCAAAGGTAATGAAACTGACTCCAACCAGTTTTTCCCCCTCTAAACCAAGATCCTCAGCGAGGATTTCCATCGAGGCCCATTTCCCCAACTCAGGCAAAAGACCGTAGTACCAGACTTGCTCATCCTCTTTCGGGGTAAAAACCTCCTCCTCTCCTTCCCAATAGACCCCCACCTCTTCTCCGGAAGCCAGCTTAAATTTGATCATAATCCCGCGGGGCGGATCTTGAGGATCAAGCCAAACCTGTTGAACAATCATACCGCCAGTGGAGAAATTCACCGGATCAGCGGAAAATCCATGGTTTTGAAGACCTTTCCCGGAAGAGTGCCCGTGCGACTTCTCACCGCTTTTCACAGTCGCCGTATCCCAAAACCAATTGCTGTCTGTTTTCGCGTTGGCCGGCAACTCGTCATCCAGCCAAACCATTGCCTGGAACGGACCGGACGCCGAGGCATCGCCGGAAGAGGACACCTGCTCAGATTCCGCCTGAAGAGAAGCAACGGCAAAAAACGACAACAGAAGAAAGACGGCCAAAAACCGAGTTTTCATTGAAAAACCTCCCTCTCAATGAGACGCCTTAACACCATTACCTTTGCGCGGGCTGGCAGGATTGGATGCCGGTTCCAATTCCAACGGGTGATCCTCTCTCTTGGAATAACGCAAAGCCAGACCGATAACAACGAGACCGCCGATAACAACAACCCCCCTCATGAACAGATTGGCCTGGTGCATCAAAATCAAAGGCACCACCAGCATCGCTACCATGTTCATCACTTTGATCATCGGGTTGAGGGCCGGTCCGGCCGTATCCTTCAACGGGTCACCCACCGTGTCTCCGGTGATGGCGGCCTTGTGGGTTTCGGACCCCTTCCCTCCATAATGGCCGTCCTCAATGAACTTCTTGGAGTTATCCCACGCGCCGCCCGCATTGGACATGAACACGGCCAGCAGCTGACCGGAGAGGATGGCCCCTCCGAGGAACCCAGCCAAACCGGCGGTGCCGAAAGCGTATCCGACGATGACCGGCGCCAGGATCGCCAAAAGGGCGGGACCGATCAGCTCCCTCTGGGCAGCTGAGGTGCAGATTGAAACAACCCGTGCGTAATCCGGAACCTTCGTCCCTTCCCAAATCGCCGGATCCTTAAACTGCGCACGCACCTCCTGAACGATAAGGCCGGCCGCCCGGCCGACCGCATGAATCGTCATGCTGCTGAACAAGAACGGCACGGCCCCTCCCAGCAAAAGGCCGATGAAAACATCCGGATTAGCGAGAGAGAGGGTTGCCGAGATTTCAGCGTACGTTTTATGCAGGATTGTCCCGATATCGGTAATGTAAGCGTTAAACAACGAAACCGCCGCCACAACCGCGGAAGCAATCGCGATCCCCTTCGTGATCGCTTTGGTCGTATTGCCGACCGCATCCAAATCGGCCAGGGTCTGCCGGGCCGCCGGCTCCAGATGCGCCATCTCTCCGATGCCGTTAGCGTTGTCTGCCACCGGGCCAAAAACATCCATCGAGATGTTGTTGCCCGTGAGCGTCAGCATGCCGATACCGCACATAGCCACACCGTAAGCAACAAACGTCGGGTTTGTCCCGGCATAAACAAGTACGGAACCAAAAATCGCGATCGCGATCACGACAATCGCCCAGACGGTGGATTCATAGCCGACGGCTATACCAGTGATAATCGTGGTCGCGTGACCAGTGGTGGCGGACCGGGCCACCGATTGCACAGGCGGCTTGCTTGTTTCGGTGAAATATTCGGTGAGGCGGTTAACGGTCAGCGCCAGCAAAATGCCGATCAGCGTGGTCCACACCGGACGCATATCGAGCCCGGGCACGCCAAGCGTCACCCAGAATGGCAACCCCTGCGATTCAGGGAAACGGAGGTAGAAAAAACCCAAAACCACAAACCCGATGATCGAAGTGACCGCGGAAAGAAGGAAACCGACATTGATCGCCTTCATCGCGTTACGCATCTCATCCGACGTCCGGACCGCGTAGGTTCCGATGATCGAAGCCACAACGCCGATGGCCCGGACCAACAAGGGGAAGATAACCCCCTTGTGCCCGAACGAGGCCCATCCTAAAATCATCGCGGCAACGATCGTCACTTCGTACGATTCGAAGATGTCGGCCGCCATTCCGGCGCAATCGCCGACGTTGTCACCCACGTTGTCGGCAATCGTGGCGGCATTGCGAGAATCGTCCTCCGGTATCCCTTTCTCTAACTTGCCGACGAGGTCGGCGCCGACATCGGCTGCTTTCGTGAAAATGCCTCCGCCGACCCGCATGAACAGCGCCAGCAGGGTGCCTCCGAATCCGAAACCCAAAAGAACTTCGTAAGCTCGTTCACCGTAAATCATGAAAATCATCGTGCCGCCCAACAAACCCAAACCGTCGGTCAGCATTCCGGTGATCGTGCCGGTTCGGTAGGCAATCTTGAGCGCCTGTCCAAAGCTGGTGCGGGCCGCCGCGGCTACGCGGACGTTTCCGCGGACCGCCAGGTTCATGCCGATGAAACCGACGGCCGCCGAAAAACAGGCCCCCATCAGAAAAGCACACGCCCGGCCGAGCGCGATGTGATGCTCATGCGCCGTGAAATAAAGAGCTCCGGTCAAGAGCAGTATCAGGAAAACAATCGCCTTGAATTGCTGCATCAAATAAGCGTTGGCGCCGCTCTGGATCGCCTCCGCGATCTCAATCATTTTCGGGGTCCCGCGGCTTTCCCGCAAAACCTGGCCGACAAGGAAACCGGCGTAGAGAAGGCCCAAAACAGCTGTCCCCAAAACGGCCCATAAAGCCCCCTTCTCCCACAGAGAGAAGGTCGAACTCGTCATAAAAGAGAAATATTCAAATTCAGACATGGAATGCTTGTTCCCTTTTTGAACCAACAGAAACGATTGTGATTTTCACGCCTAACAACTCCTCCACGCGCTTGAGGTACCGCCGCGCTTGAGTCGGCAGATCCTCAAAACAGGTAATCTCCGATGTATCACTTAGCCATCCCGGATGATCTTCGTAAACCGGCTCGATGTCCGCCCACCGGTCAATATCCGCCGGAGGGGCCTCCAGCATTTTACCGGCCAACTTGTACCCGATACAGATATTCACGCGCGAGCTGTCGTCCAAAACATCCAATTTCGTCACGGCAATTTCGGTAATGCCGTTCAAGAGGATTGCGTGCTTGACCAGCATCGCATCGAACCACCCGCAGCGCCTCGGCCGGCCGGTGGTTGCTCCGAATTCTTTTCCCTTCGCACGGATCTGCTCCATCAAAGGAGCAGAAAACTCGGTCGGGAAAGGCCCTTCTCCAACCCGGGTGGTGTATGCCTTCACGACCCCGATCACCTTGTCAATCTTTGTCGGCCCCACGCCGGTTCCCGAACAGGCGCCTCCCGCGGTGGCATTCGACGATGTCACGTAAGGGTAGGTCCCATGATCTATGTCGAGCCACGTCCCCTGAGCCCCTTCAAATAAAACGGACTTTCCCTGCGAGATCAGCCGGTTAAGAACAACCGGCGCGTTGATGACGTATTTGGCGATCCCTTCCCTGTAAGCAGAGTACTCCTGATATACCGTGTCGAAATCGAAGGCCGGCGCCTGGTAAAGCTTCGTGAAAAGCTCGTTCTTCTCGTCCAGATTCATCTTCAGCTTCCGGCGGAAGACCTCGTCATCCAAGAAATCGGCGACGCGGATACCGGTGCGGGTCGCCTTGTCGGCGTAGCAGGGACCGATCCCCCTGCCGGTGGTGCCGATCTTGCCCGGACCGACCTTCGCCTCTTTAAGTTTGTCTAAAACGCGGTGGTACGGGAGTATCATGTGGGCCTGATCGCTCACGCCGAGGTTATTATCCACATCAATGCCCCTCTTCTTCAAACCCTCAATCTCCTGAAGCAAAACGCCGGGATCCACAACAACCCCGTTGGCGATCACGCAGAATTTCCCCCGGTGCAGAATACCCGATGGGATCAGGTGCATGATGAACTCCTGCCCGCCGACAACGACGGTATGGCCGGCATTATTGCCCCCCTGAAAGCGGACGACGACGTCCACCCTCTCGGTGAGCATGTCAATGATCTTCCCTTTCCCTTCGTCGCCCCATTGAGCGCCGACCACAATGAGATTAGACATCAGAGTTTTACAGTTTAATGAGCTTTACTTCCAAAACCTTCGGCAGTTTTTGAATCTGGCCAATGACCTCGCCCGTCAGAGGCTGATCCACGTTCACGACCACCAACGCCTCCCCTCCCTGGGATTTCCGCCCGAAGGTCATCCATCCGATATTGATCCCCCGGGAACCAAGCGCGGTTCCAATCTGGCCGATCATCCCGGGTGAGTCCTGGTTCCGGACGAGAAGCATATCGCCGGAGGGGATCGCGTCCATATGGAAATCGTTGATCTGCACGATGCGCGGATCGGTCCGGGTGAACAGTGTGCCCCGTATCTCGGTCGCCGCCTTATCGGTCTCAACGGTCGTGGCGATCAAGTTGGCAAAATCCTCCGCTTCAACCGCCTTGGATTCGATCACTTTGATTCCCCTGTCCTTCGCGATCATCGCCGCGTTCACGTAGTTGACCGACTCCTGAAGCGCCGGAGTTAAGAGCCCTTTGATGAAAGAGATTGTCAACGGGGCGAGATCCAGCCGGGTAATTTCACCGACGTAACGGATCTTCACCGTCTGGACATGTCCCTCCAAGAGCTGCGCCTGCATCGCTCCCATGCTCTCGATCAACTTTAAGTACGGCTCGATCAATTTAAGGACCTCCGGATCAACGCACGGAACGTTGACCGCATTGCGGACCCCTTTGCCAAGCAGATAATCCAGGACGCTGATGGCAATTTCCTTGGCAACGTTGTTCTGCGCCTCTTCGGTGGAAGCCCCGAGATGAGGGGTCACCACCACCTGAGGCAGGCTGATCAATTCCTTTGTGACCGGGCTGGTCGGAGGCTCTTGCTCAAAAACATCCAACGCGGCACCCGCCACGTGCCCGGCCTTAATTGCTTCCACGAGAGCCTTCTCATCAATGATGCCGCCCCGGGCGCAGTTGATCAGGCGAACCCCCTTCTTCATCATGGCAATCTGCTTCGCCCCAATAAGCCCCTTCGTCTCGGCCGTCAAGGGAGTGTGCACGGTAATGTAATCGGCCTTTTTGTAGAGATCTTCCAGATTGGTCACCGGCTCCGCGTCGAGTTCCCGCGTCTTCTCGACGGAAAGGTACGGATCATAAACCATCAGCCGCATCCCGAACCCATGGGCACGGCGGGCAACTTCGGAACCGACTTTGCCCATTCCGACAATTCCCAAATATTTCCCGTAAAGCTCGACTCCCATGAATTTGTTCCGGTCCCACTTCCCCTCCCGCATCGTGGCGCAAGCCTGGGGAATGTTGCGCGAAAGGCTCATGATCAGAGACATCGCATGTTCCGCCGTCGAGATCGTGTTGCCTCCAGCGGCGTTCATCACGATAATCCCCTGTTTGGAGGCGGCTTCCACGTCGATGTTATCAAGGCCGGCACCCGCGCGGCCGATCACCTTCAGCCGTTTGGCTTTCAGGAGCACATCCTTCGTCACCTGGGTGCCGGAGCGGACGACAAGACCGTCGTAATCTCCGATTAACCCCAACAACTGCTCCTCGGAGATTTTCGTTTTAACGTCCACTTTGACATGATTCTCCGCCTGCATGAGGCGGATGCCCTCCTCCGCGAGGGGATCGGTTACCAAGATACGGATGTCAGCCATGCTTTACTCTCCATAAAATCATTCGTTTATTGAGGGGCCTTTACTTCTGTTTTACCCCGATGACTTCGTCCACAAGACCGTAAGCTTTCGCTTCGTCCGCGGACATAAAGAAATCGCGATCGGTGTCCTGCTGGATCCTCTCCAACGGCTGGCCCGTGTGCAAGACAAGGATGTCGTTCAAACGGTCCTTCAGCTTGAGGATCTCCTTCGCGTGAATCGAGATGTCGGAAGCGGTGCCCTGCGCCCCGCCCCACGGCTGGTGGATCATGATGCGCGAATGGGGAAGGCTGTATCGTTTCCCTTTCGCGCCTCCCGCCAGCAACAGCGCTCCCATAGAGGCAGCCTGCCCAATGCAGTAGGTGGCCACATCCGGCTTAACGAATTGCATCGTGTCGTAGATCGCCAGCCCGGCGGTCACGTATCCTCCAGGGGAATGAATATAAACGTTGATGTCTTTGGCGGGCTCTTCCTTCTGAAGGAACAGCAGTTGGGCAATGACCAGATTGGCGACCACATCGTCAACCGGAGACCCGATAAAAACAATCCTGTCCTTCAAAAGGCGGGAGTAGATGTCGTAGGCCCGCTCCCCGCGTCCCGTCTGCTCCACAACGATCGGCACTAAATGCTGGCTGCGTTCAGACATGTTGGTCTCTCCTTAATCCTTGCCACTTACTTCTTATTGCTGTCTTCAACAATATCCGCTTCCCGAATGATGATATCCAAAACCTTCGACCGGACTATCCCCCACACCAGCTCATCCAGAAGATCGCGTGATTCCAGATCCCTTTCAAACTGTTCCACCGGAACACCCATGCCGGCGGCCAATGACTGGGTCCTTGCCTTAACTTCCTCCTCGGTAGCGGAGAGCGCCTCGGCCGCCGCAATCTGGCGAAGGATGAAGAATATCTTCACTTGCTTTAACGCATCCAGTTTCGCCTGTTCGGTCAGCGTCTCCGCCTGTTCCTGAACCTGGGAGGCCGGAACCCCCTGCGACATCATATCCATAGCCCGGTCCTTCAGCACGCGGCGCGCCTGGGAGGCGACCACCGAAGGGGGGACATCAAACAACCAGCCCTCCAACAAGCGCTCGGAAGCGGCCTGCTCCAAAATGCGCCGCTGGTGCCGTTGCGCCTCTTGTTCCACGTTTTCCCTGATCGATTTTTTGAGCGCCTCCAAAGTATCAAACGGCCCGACTGTCTGTGCGAAGGCATCATCGATCTTGGGCAGCTCCCGCAGCTTCAACTGCTTGAAACTGACAGCCACCAAAAGTTTTTCCTTCTCCAGCTTGATTGTCCTTTCGGTACCCGGAGTCATCCCCACAAGCTGCCTTAAGAAACCTTCCGGATCCTTCTGAAGATTCAGCTGTATCACGATATCCCGCCGCTTCACCGGCGAAGCACCCTGCTTCTGCTCTGTCAGATCCACAAGGAGATAATCCCCATCCTCGGCCGCGCGGGATTCAAGCACCGGCTTAAGTTGAGATTGCTGCTCCTGCAGCCGGCTCAGGACCTGCGCCACCTGCTCCTCGGTGACCTCCATCTTCGGACGAGTAAGCTTGAGCTTTTTGTAAGGACCGGCCGGAATCTTCGGCGCCACCTCGATCCTGGCCGAGTAGGAGAGAGGCTTCTTTGGGTCAAAATTCACTTCGGTCACCTCGGGGCGCCCGATCAGGTCCAACCCCTTGTGGGAACTAAGGGCCTCCTCCAGCGTCCGGTTAACAAGGCGCTTCAAAACCTGTTCACGCGCAGTATCGCCGTGGTGCTGCTCCAGAAGATCTCGCGGCGCGGCGCCGACACGGAAACCGGGCACCCGGGCCACCTTTTTCAGCTCCCCGTAAACTGCCTCAAACTCCGCTTCAACCGCGTCGAGCGGGACTTCCACTTTCAGCTCTTTTTGGCACGGAGCGATATCGGCAAGCTTCACGGAAAGGCCCATCTCTATCCCCTTATTCACTCTCTGACTCGGAAGGCACAAGAAGCCCGCGCTGCTTGCGCACCTTGCGGCGGGCCTTCTCAACTATCTTGGATTCGTGGCGGCGAAGCTGTTCCTTCAGCTTCATGAGGGCCTCTTCCATGCAGGTGAGAAAATCCCGTGAATTCTTCGCCTTGCCGACCAAGTTGATCCCCTTGCCGTACAGCGTCAGTTCGGCCGTGTAGTTGTACTTTTCCTTATCGAAGATAGCATGCAGTTTGATCAGCTTGTGGCCAACTTTCTCCAATTTCTCAATCTTACTTTCCAACAACTGCTTAACGGACGCCGGAACTTCCGTGTGGCGCGCTGTGATGGTCACTCTCATGAAAACCCCTTCTGATTCGCGAACACGTTTATAAAAACCTACATCTGAAATTTTGGGCCCAGATAAATCTCCCGGGCCTTCTGGTCGTTAATTAACTCGGACGCCCCACCCGATACAAGGACCTTCCCTTCCGCCATCAGATACGCTCTATCGGTGATCGCAAGGGTCTCACGCACGTTATGGTCCGTCAGAAGGATGCCCATACCGCGGCTCTTCAGACCCCGGATAATCTCCTGGCATTCGGCAACAGCGATCGGGTCGATCCCGCTGAACGGCTCATCCAGCAACAGGAAAGCGGGCCGCGTCACTAAAGCGCGGGTAATCTCCAACCGCCGGCGTTCTCCTCCGGAGAGGGTATCCGCTTTCGATTTCGCCAGATAGCGCAAACCTAACTCGCCCAACAGCTCATCCAGCCGGCGCATACGTTCGGGACGAGAAATGGGCAGCGTCTCCAAGATCGACAGGATATTCTCCTCCACCGTCAGCCTTCGGAAAATGGAGGGTTCCTGCGACAGATACCCGATGCCGGTCCTGGCGCGCAGATGCATCGGAAGCCGTGTGATCTCCCCATCGCTGAAGAGGATCTTCCCCTCATCCGGAGGGACAAGCCCTACCACCATGTAAAAGGTGGTCGTCTTTCCGGCCCCGTTGGGCCCCAGGAGCCCGACGATCTCGCCGCGCCGGACATCCAGTGCCACGCCGTCCACAACCCGGCGGCCGCCGTAGCTTTTTCGAAGCCCCTCCGTCCTCAGCAAAGATCCGTTATTCATAGCCGGCAAAAGATCAAACAGGCGCTGAACCTGCGCTTCCTGAGCGGGATAAACCATCTCACTCGCTCACCGTTCTTTGTCCGGAAGCATCACGATGCGCGGATGCCCGATCAAACTAGTCCGCCCCAAAGGCTGCCAATAATTCGCCCGATGGGCAATCGCCGTTTGAGGGCCGTGTTGAATCCTCACATGCCCCCAAAAACTGGCCTTCTCAATCTGATCTGTCTGAGGCTGTAGGGCGACATCCAGCCGGTCCGACCGGATCGTCCCCCTGGAATCAGTCACAAGAACATTCTTCCAGAACCGGGCTTTCCTGCGGCCGTAATCCACCTCCATCGGCCCGTCACAGGTGACGACTGTCTGCCCCTTCTCTCCTTGGAGAGTCACCACAACGTTTTTCTCCAAACGGACCCTCTTGATCTTAGGGTAGCACAGGCCTCCTAACCCTGACACCTTCATTCCGGGCCGGGTCACGGTCACCCAATCGGATGTTCTGCCGGTATCCTTCTCCGATTCCCATTCAAAGCTGTCCGTCATCAGCCGCATTCCATCGGAGGTGACAAGCACCACATTCTTCTCCAGATGGACATTTTGAGTCATTTTGTGGTACTGCCCCTGGTCAGCCGTCACATCTGTCTTGGTCTCGCCAAACGCAGTCGCCTCGACCGGGGACAGATGCACCGTTTCCGACAGAAGATCGGCGGACTGGCCCCGGATCTCCCATTTCTTCCGGCCATCCGGCGCATGGCCGACTAGGCTGAATGTAGAAACCGCATCCGCTTGGGATTCGCCGGAAGCTGCCTTGGTGTCGGCAACTGTCGGTGGCGCTCCCCTGCCGCACCCCGCCAAAAGAACTAGCAGCAGAGAAACAATTGCCCACCCTTTATTCAAAGAAAAATCTCCAGCGAATCTGAGCAACATCATAGGACAAAACATCCCCTTACCCACCACCTTAAGCGGAAGGCAACCGGGGACCCCTTTCACAAAAAGAAAAAGGCGCCATGACTCATAGGCGCAGCTTGCTGACAATTTACTATATCGGGAGCAGTTGGAAAAGTCAACGACCGATTGAAGGCAGGGAAAACCACTCGTTAAAGGAAGGGCTGATTCTTATAAAGTCTATTAGTTTCAATTAGTTATGGAGAAAGAGCGCCCGGCAAAGGCAGAAAGAACTCCTCTCCCCCTTTTTCAACAATTACACCGGTGGGGGCGATCAAGACGAGTCGGCTCCCCTGAACCCAATCTCCCGGCTGGCGAACAGCTCCATCCATAATACAGGTCGGGTTGGCCAAATCCCACGTAATGGCCGTCAAGCGGTAGCGTTCCAAGAGTTTCGGAGAGGTTTTGACCATGTCCGGCCTGACGAAAACCGATAGGAACGGCTCCTCCCGGTCTCCCCAGGGAACAACCACCCTCTCCGGAACCTTAAAATCAGCCGCAGGACTCCCCTTCTTGTTTGAGGAAAGAGGCCGTGTCGCCACCAGCCATTTCACCCGAAAACCTACAGCGGATACTTTAGCCGGATCGGCGATTTTCAGATCCAGAGAAACAAGCGTGTACAGGAGTTTCAGATCCGCTCTCTTAACCGACTCCAGGAAAGAGACGAGATTGCGGGTTGTGGAGAGGCCTTCCAATTCCAGCGGATATAATTCCAGATCCACCGACATCTTCTCATCTACAGGCACCTTTACCGTTTTTTCCGGAACTGAACCAACCTTGGCCTGGAGAGATCCGATCGCAAATTCGTTTCTGCCGTAAGACTCAAAACGCTGGCCCCACGCCGCCAACCCTTCCCTCGTCGGCAGAGACCCCTCCCAGGAACCCAATAGACTCTCCCGCAGACGGTCCAAATCCGGAACTCCCTCTCTGCGTAATTCAGCTTTTCCAGCGGCAATCTGCTCTTTCAGTTTTAAATAAAGCTCCCGCTGATAATTGACGTGCCTGAGCGCCTGGGTGTAGGGGAAAACCAATAACCCCACCACGAGGATCAAAATTCCAACAGCGCCAAGCAGATTTTGTTCTCTTGTGCTCAATTCAGTCATCCGCCACCTGGGTCGATTTCAATTCAAAACGCCATAACCCCTGCATCTGGGAATCCGGAAACAACTTACGGATCTTCACCCTAAAATTCTTACCTTGAAGCTTGCCCGCCCAGGGCAGAAGAGCCTCCTCCGGAGACCGGACGCCGGCCATCACTACCCCCTCGATCACAAATTCTCCAAACTGCCGCAGCTCCAGGTTGAACACAATCACCGAAGGGGGAACCTCGAAGGAGATCTTCTGAAGGAACGCGGTCCCATCCAACTCAGCGGCACGAACCTGCTTAAACGCCTCTTGATAAGCTTTGCCGGCGGCCTTTATCTGCCGTGATTGGATAATCGCGGAAAGCCCCGGGCGCATCTGGATGATTTGATCGCCCAGGACTTGAGACTGATATTCATACCACCACGCCTGGACCTTCAAACCGAAATAGAGAATAACGAGGATGAGGGCGAGGGTCCAGCCGATAGGAGGGGGTTTCTCTTTGGGGGTCAAGACACGTATCTCCGGACAACTTCAGGCCAGAGCCCCTGCGCCTGAAGAATAAATTCCACCAGGTGCCTGACCGCGCCCCGGCCGCCCGGCAGCGGGGTCACGTAGTGGACGCGTTTTTTTATTTCCGGATGTCCGTCGGCAACGGTGGCGCTGAACCCGACCCTTTTCAGCACCGGCAGATCAAGAAGGTCATCACCGACATAGCAAACCGACTCCGGCTTCAGCCGGAAATGGGCCAGGCATTCCTGGAACGCTTTGGATTTATCGCGCGCCCCTTGAGCCACCCAATCCACCTTCAGATGCTCGGCCCGAAAGGCAACCGCGCGGGATTTTTCAGCGGTGATGAACGCCGTTTTCAGCCCCGCCTGTTTCGCCAGCACAAGCCCGAATCCGTCACGCACATCGAAGGCTTTGAACTGCATCCCGTCGGAGCCGTAAATCATCCGACCGTCGGTGAGAACACCGTCCACATCTAACGCCAGAAGCCGGATTTTTTTTATCTGGTTGACTAGTTTGGTTCGGGTCATCGACAGCAGGATACCTTAACGGGCAATATCAAGTCAACGAGCGCCGCCCGTTCTTCACACCTGGAATGGGCATCGGCCAAAGCACCCTCAGAAGGCCGCGCGGGCACGGTGTCCCGTCGAAAGCGGGACGAGCGCGGCCGAATGCGGGAGTGAGCGGTGACACGCTGGGTCACCGCGAACGATGCCTAGGCCGATGCTCATTCCGGGTTCAGTTGAATAGGAATCCATTCTGCTCAAAATACACAATACACCATGTAAATATGAGACGCTTTTATTAAAAGTCGCGTAAGTAGATAAGCCAAATAAAATAAATATCTTACAGCATAAATTTCCGGCTGAAAGTTAGGTAGGAAAACCGGCTAAAAAAATAGAGATCAGGCTAATTGTTCCTGCCGCGCTGAAACTCTGACCGAAGCTCTTTCTCCGCTTCCAACCAATCCTGCTGGTCATAACCGTGGACACTGCCGCGCATCAGAAATTTCTCGTGCGCTTTCTTGGCGATCGCCTCCTGGGAAACAGCAGCAGCCTCGCCACCCCTCCTGGAGACGACGCTGGAAACAGCGCTCGCCTGCCTGGAGGAAGAAAAATCGGGTCTCATATTATTCTTCGCCATCATGACCTCTCCCTCTTGTGTTAAACAAGACCCGCTTTGAGCAAGTCCTGTATGTCCAATAAACCCACCGGTCTTGATTTTAAATCCACGATTGGGATTTCGTCAATCCGGTACCCTTTCAACAACCGAAGCGCTTCAACGGCCAGGTGGCCGACCGGGAGAACCTTGGGATTCTTGGTCATCACCTGGCAAACGCGGCGGCGCAGGATGTCTCGGTCCTCCTCCACATGGCGGCGCAAATCGCCATCGGTGAAGATGCCGACGATGCGCCTTTTGGGATCGACCACGCTGGCCGAACCGGCCCGCGCCTCGGTGATCACCAGCAAAACATTCTTGACCGTTTCATTTTCTTTGACCACCGGATTCGCCCGCCCCGTGCGCATCAGGTCTTCCACCTTGAGGGTCAGCCGCTTGCCCAACAAACCGCCCGGATGGAGGACGGCAAAATCCCTCTGGGTAAAACCTCTCTTCTCGGAAAGGGCGATGGCAAGCGCGTCCCCCATTGCCAGCATTGCCGTGGTCGAAGCGGTCGGGACCAGCCCCCACGGCGAGGCTTCTTCGGCCACCCCCGTATCCAAAACAACGTGGGCTTGCTTGGCCAAACGGGATTTTGTGTTTCCGGTGACAGCGATCAGCTTCGCGCCGATCTGTTTTAAGACCGGCACAAGATGGAGTATCTCATCCGTCTCTCCTGAATGGGAGAAGGCCACGACCACATCCTGCGAGGTGACCCGCCCAAGATCGCCGTGGGCCGCGTCGGCCGGATGAAGCCACAGCGAGGGAACACCCAGGGAGGAGAGGGTCGCGGAAATCTTCTGGGCAATAAAACCGGGCTTGCCCATGCCGGTGACCACCACGCGCCCCACGCAGCGGCTCATCAGCTCAACTGCCGTGTCGAAACGGCGGTCTACCCGCCGGATTAGCCGGTTAATGGCGTCACGCTCAATCTTGAGAACCGATTGCCCGCGCTGGACAGCTCCGCTTTTCATGGCCTTAACGCCTCTTGGATCGCCGCCACCTGGCGAAGCATGGCCGGCAGTTCCTTCAACGGGAGAGAACTCGGCCCGTCGCACAAAGCCTTGGCCGGATTTTCATGGACCTCGACGAAAAGGGCGTCGCACCCGGCGGCCGCCGCCGCGCGGGCGAGCACCGGAATAAACTCGGCCTGGCCGCCGGATGCGCTCTTTAAGCCGCCGGGCAGCTGGGTCGAATGTCCCGCGTCAAAAACAACCGGATACCCGAAAGAACGCAGGATCGGAAGAGAGCGCATATCATTGATCAGCATGTTGTAGCCGAAGGTGGTTCCTCTTTCGCACAGGAGGATCTTCCGGTTGCCGGTGGATTCGAGCTTCTCGATAAGAGGACGCATATCCCACGGAGCGAGGAACTGGCCTTTTTTAACGTTGACCGCCCGACCCGCCCGGCCGACGGCCAGTAAAAGGTCTGTTTGTCGGCACAAGAAAGCGGGAATCTGGATGCAGTCCAGAACCTCCGCGGCCGGTTTGACCTGATCCACGCAGTGGACATCGCTCAAGACCGGCACGCCGACCTCTTTCTTTACCTTGGCAAGAATCTTGAGGCCTTTTTTGAGCCCAGGCCCCCGGTATTTTCTGAGCGATGTCCGGTTCGCCTTGTCGTAACTGCACTTGAAAACGTAAGGCAGCGCGAATTGGCGGGCGACCCGGACAATCGCCTCAGCGTGCCGCAGGCAGGAGACTTCGCTTTCAATCACATCCGGTCCGGCAATCAGGGCAAGAGGCCCGCCGCCGACCTGAACATTTCCGATTCGAACGATTGCATGACTCATCTGTGTGCTTTACCCCTCTTTATGACGCGGAAACAGCGGCGACAGGTTTCGGGGCCGCTGTGGGCGGCGCCGACTCGGCGGAACGGGAGATAGGGAGTTTCTGAGCGTATTGAAGAGCCGCTTTAACGAAACCCCTGAAAAGGGGATGACACCGGTCCGGCTTCGATCTCAGTTCCGGATGAAACTGGCAACCGATAAACCAGGGATGATTCGTCAGCTCAACGATCTCCACAAGCCGCTTGCCCGGAAGATATCCGCTGATCACCATGCCGGCCTTGGCAAATTGCTCCTTGTAGGAACCGTTGAATTCGTACCGGTGGCGGTGGCGTTCCGAAACGCGGGATTCTTTGTAGGCCTGATAGGCCAGCGTCCCTTTGCGCAGCTGGCAGATCTGCGCCCCCAGCCGCATCGTGCCGCCCAGCTGTTTGATCCTACGCTGTTCCGCCAGCAGGCTGATCACCGGATGCGGCGTATTGAGATCAAACTCTGTCGAATTCGCCTGTTTATGCCCAAGCACGCCGCGGGCGAACTCAATCACGGCGCACTGCATCCCGAGGCATATCCCGAAGTAAGGGAGGTGGTTTTCACGCGCGTACTGGATCGCCTTGAGTTTCCCCTTGATGCCCCTGCCGCCGAACCCGCCGGGGACCAGAACCCCGTGCACACTTTTTAAGAAGGCCTCCGCGCTCCGCTTCTCGATCCGTTCCGACTCCACTTTCTTGATCTCAACCGCGCAATCGTTGGTAATCCCCCCATGGCGCAGCGCCTCATAAATGGATTTGTAAGCATCCTGAAGCTCGATGTATTTACCCACGACGGCGATCTTGATCGTCCCGTGAGCGGGCGCCATCGCCGGGCGGACCACTTTCTCCTGCCAATCCTTCAGGTCATGCCCTTTCTCCACCTTCAGGTCGAGCAGTTTGATGATCAGGTCGTCCAAACCCTCTTCGTGCAGAGCGATCGGGATCTCATAGATATCCCTGACATCTTTGGCCTCGATGACCGCGTCCACGTCGATGTTGCAGAAGAGGCCGATTTTCTCCCGGAGCTTGCGCGACAGGGGTTTCTCGGTGCGGCAGAGCAGTATTTCCGGCTGAAGCCCGATCTCACGCAGCGCGGCGACGGAGTGCTGTGTCGGTTTGGTCTTGAGTTCCCCCGCCGCCCGGATGTAGGGGACGAGCGTCAGGTGGACGTTGATCGCGTTGCCGCGGCCCGTCTCGAGCCGGAATTGGCGGATCGCCTCGAGAAAAGGCAGCCCCTCAATGTCGCCAACGGTCCCTCCGACTTCGCAGATCACTACATCCAGCGTCTTTCCGCGCGACACCCGGCGGATCGATTCTTTGATCTCATCAGTGATGTGCGGGACCACCTGAACGGTAGAGCCGAGGTAATCCCCTTTGCGCTCCTTCTGGATGACGGCGTTGTAGATCTTGCCGGTCGTGATGTTGTTGTCCCGGCCGGTCGTGATGGCGGTAAACCGCTCGTAGTGGCCCAAGTCGAGATCCGTCTCGGCTCCGTCGTCGGTAACATAGACCTCGCCGTGCTGGTAAGGGTTCATCGTGCCGGCATCCACATTGATGTACGGATCCAGTTTCTGTATCGTGATCTTTAAGCCCCTGGATTCGAGAAGTTTGCCGATCGAAGCGGAGGCAACCCCCTTGCCGAGGCTCGACACCACACCGCCCGTAATAAAAATGTATTTAGGCATCGTTAAAAGCGGCGCTCCCTTTCATGATCCTTTCAACTCGCTGGGCATCGTCCGGAGTATCCACCGCTACTGTATCTTTCGGGGAATCCACGACCTTGATGCGGACCCCGTGTTCAAGCGCGCGCAGCTGCTCCAGCCCTTCCGTCGTTTCCAAAAAAGAAGGCGGCCAGCCGACAAACCGCTCCAGCACCTGCCGGCGGTAAACATAGAACCCTAAGTGCTTATACCATACGGACGGGATATGGTGTTCACCTTTGCAGGCCGGAATAGGGCTGCGGGAAAAATACAAGGCCCATCCTTTCTCGTCGCTGACCACCTTGACCACGCTGCGCTGTGTGTAGCCGTCCGCGCCGCGCATCGGAAACCGCAGCGTGGCCATCTGCGCCGCCGGGTCGCCGATAATCGCCACGACCAAATCATCCACCATCGCCGGATCGAGCAGAGGCTCATCCCCCTGGATATTGAGAATAAACCGGGCGTCGGTCCCCTTGGCCGCGGCCCATACCCGGTCGGTTCCGGACGGCAGCGCCGGGTCGGTCATCACCGCTTCGCCGCCGAACCCCTTCACCGCCTGAACGACCCGTTCGTCATCGGTCGCCACAAGCAGCCGGTTGAGCCGTTTCGCCTTTTTGGCCCCCTCCCAAACATGCTGGATCATCGGCTTGCCGGCTATGACAGCCAGCGGCTTGCCGGCCAACCGGGTCGAACCGTACCGAGCCGGGATCACCCCCACCACCAAAGAACCATCTCCCATTTACCGCCCCCGCTTAGCTCCCTGTTTCTCAAAGATCTTCCGTTCCAACTCTTCGGGAGAACAGGTCGCAATGCCGATCTTGCCCACGACAACCCCGGCCGCCGCGTTGGAAAGAACAGCCGCCTCGAGAAACGAGGCCCCCGCCGCCCGAGCCAACGTAAAAGTGGCGATCACGGTATCCCCCGCTCCGGAAACATCAAACACCTCCTGCGCCAGGGTAGGAATCGTCACCGGCTTCGAACCGTCCCTCCTAAAAAGGCACATTCCCCCTTCTCCCAAAGTGACAAGCAAAACCTCCGGCTTCAGTTCTTTGAGGATTTTTCGGCCCGCCTTCAGAAGGGAACCCTCATCGGTAATCGGTATCCTGGCCGCCAACGACGTCTCTTTCTTGTTCGGCGTCAGCGCGGTGACCCCGCGGTAATAGCGAAAATGTTCCTCCTTAGGGTCCACTGTCACCACCTTGCCGTGGCGCTTGGCGGTCCCGACGGCCGCTTCCAGAAGAGCCGGCGTGATCAACCCTTTTCCGTAATCCTCAATGACAACACCGTCCATTTTCGGAATGATTTCCTTGACCGTTCGGATGCATTCTTTGAGAATACCGCCGTCCGTAATGCGGAGATTCTCCCGGTCAATCCGGACCACCTGCTGATGGTGCGCCACAACGCGGGTTTTCAACGTGGTCGGCCGGCAGGGGTCGGTAACCAGATCCTGGGTTGAAATCCCCTGTTTCTCCAGAGCATCGGCGAGCTGTTCACCGACCGCATCCTCGCCGATGACCCCCATGAGGCGGACCTGACCTCCGAGTGCCTTGACGCTGCCGGCCACATTCGCCGCTCCGCCCGGCATCGCCGATTCCCTCTGGACCCAGACGACCGGCACCGGCGCTTCGGGGGAGATCCTGTCCACCAATCCCCAGATAAACTCATCGAGCATCAGGTCTCCGATCACAAGAACGCGGGTTTTTGAAAAACGCTTCAAGAGGTCGCGGAAACGCCGGCGGGTCATGATTTGACCCCGAGTTTTTCCATTACAGCGGTATAGAGCAGAGGAACCATGATCTCATGATGGCCAACCAGGTTGACTGCCTGCCCACCCAAAGCGGTCGGTCGAAACAACACATTCTGGTGGGGCCGGTAATGGGAGATCATATCCATGTTTGCGGCGGTAAAATCCTTCACCGGATGACCGAGATTACGGGAGATAGAAACCGCTTTTAAGAAAACCTCCGGCAAAATCACCGATGAGCCAATATTGATCACCACACCCCCTCCGCCCAAGCCGGAGACCGCTTGGGTGAATGTCCTGAAGTCGGCCAATGACGTCTGGCCGACAGCGGCCCCGTCGCAGCTCAGATGCTGGTGGATGATGTCGGTGCCGAGAGCGACATGAACCGTCGCCGGGATCTTCATCCGGCAGGCGGCGGCAAAAATGGACAACGCCCGGAACCGGAATTTCTTGGTCTCAATCAGGCGTCCGACCGATTCGCCCAGGCCTAAACCCTTCTTGGCCCCTTCCTGGATCGCCCCGTTTAAGAAATCGGCCGTCTCCCGGGCCATACCGAAGGAACCGTCGGCGATCGCCTCGATCACCTCCTCGGAGGTCTGCCCCTGGTAGGCTAGTTCGAAGTCGTGGATGATGCCGGCCCCGTTGAAGGCAACGGCGGTCACGATCTTCCTCTCAATCAGGTCCACGACCAGGGGGGTTAAGCCCACTTTCAGCACGTGGGCCCCCATCATCAGGATGACCGGCTTCCTGGCCTTGTGGGCGGAGGCGACGGCCTCCACGAGGATCTGGAATTTTTCGGCCGCGAGGATCCTCGGCAGATTGCCGGTAAAGGTCCGGAAAGAAGATCCGGCGAGGGTCGGTTTCGCGAAGGCCTCCTTCTTCACCTTGCTGGGACGTTCGGTAAGGCTGTAGCGGCGCAGGTGTTTGAGGTCGAGAGGATGAGTGGGTTGCGGCATAAAGGTATTCTAGTGGGGAGGACTCCGTTTGTCCATACGAGGATGGTTAGCGGGTTCGCCGGTTAGCCAGTTTGCCGGTTCACCAGTTTTAACTGGCAAACTTTTTAACTCGCCAACCGGCCAACGACGTTTATGCGTAGATGAAAAGGCGCTGCTGGCCGGCGGTCGTCTCTTCGAATTCGACCCCGAAGATCGTGACGATACCACCTGTCTGCCGAACAGCGCTTAAGAAGACGGCCAATGCGGCCGGAGTAAGGCCTTCCAGTCCGGCCAAAGCATCCGGGGTAATCTGGATGCCGGGCAGCTGGTAACCACGGAAGAGGAGGTCCCATCGGGCGGTTTCGGCCTCCACCGCCTGGGGAGCCACCAGCGCCAGGTCGGTCGGCTCCGCCTGCTCACCGAGCACCCGGGCCAGGGTCCCCTGCGCGGCAGCCAAATCGGCGGGGAGGGGGATAAAACCCTGATTCCTGAGGAAGAGGGGAACCACCGCTCCGTCCTGTCGGAACACGCGGCCGATCTGCGGCACAGCGGCCGGATCAACATCAACAACATAGGTGACCGAAGAGCCGGTCCGCAGGTGTCCGGCCACATCCACCGGGGCCAGCCGGCCCGGATCACCGTCCGCGAACAGACCCACAAACTTCTGGACTTGGACGGCCGGGCGGACAACGACGGCAGGTTTTTCCGCGGCAACAGCAGCAGAAATATCGGCTTCCGCCGGCATCGTCTGCTCCTCTTTGCCGGCTTTCGGCGCGGGGAACGCCGCCTCGCGCGCGACCTGGAAACGGGCAGCGGTTCCGGGTGTCGCCGACGCAGGCGCATCCAGAACCTCCAAAAGTTTCACGCCGATGTAATTTTGGATCTCCGGAATCTTAGCGGCGGCCGGAATGTAGCGGCGGCCGATTGAGGAAGCCAGCGTCTCATTCTCGGTCCCGCGCAGGCCCCGCAGAAGGATATCGGCCGCCTGCTGCAGCGTATAACCTTCCCGCACAATCTCGTTGGCCGGATCGCGGCTTTCCAAAAGGGCGCGGTTGATCGCCGCGGAGACTTCGAAAACCGGCAACTCAACATTCAAGTGGACCTCCGACCGGGCGGCAATGTAGCCCCTCTCCTGGCGGATCTTCAGGTACAGCTCCCGGAAATCAACGACGGAACGGATCCACCGGTTGTCCGACAGGAAGGCGGCCATCTTGAACCGGACCCACAGCGGCTGATTCCCCTTATAAACGTTGTACATGTGCTTCAAGGAAAGCAGCCAGCCGACGGGATGGTACGGCTCGAACCCGGAAGCCAGATCCGGCACCTGAACCTCTCCGTCCTTAAGCCCTCCCCTGCGGCTGTGATGGGCCGGGACTCCGAGCGCCTCGAATTCCCGCCGGACCAGGCCGTAAGATTCCATTTCGGAAGGCTGGCCGACAACGGTCGAACCAACGTTCAGCGCCCGGTGGCGCGGGTCGAGAGGACGGACGGCATTCGGAAAATAAGCAAACCGTTTCTTCTCACTCGTGTTGACGTCGTCGGCGATCCGCGCGAACTGCAGCGGAAGGACCGGCTCGCCCGGCGCGCCTGCGACAACCACCTGCAGATCCGGCATCAGCACCAAAGCCACTTCCAGAGCAGTCAGGTAGTCCCTGGAATGCCCCCGCTCCTTTTCCTGCTGGGCATACCGGACAAGCACCTCCCGGTCAGCCGGGGAAAGCTCGACAACCGGGTTCCCTTCAAAACCCCTCTGCTCGGCAGAATCCTCCACCTGTAAAACCCCGGGGTTCCAAATGGACCACAATCGGGTGGTGAGCAGCTGGTGCCCCTTCATCCGCTCAATCCGCCCGAACAACGTGTAGACGAAGGAATTCCTTTTGTCCATATCCTGCGGCAGACCGAACTCTTCCTGAAGCACTGCTTTCTGCCTGGGTTGAATCTCGCTGAAAACCCTCTGCGCGAGCCGCTCCCGGTCCGGATAATGGCCCATTTCGAGCGGGCTCGATCCCAAATAGTCCTTCTGCCTCTCCGCCTGCTGGAAACCGTTTGAAATCGCTACGTACCGGCCCTGTTTGTTTTTCCAATCGAGAAGCGAGTGAACCCACCCGATCGCTTCGTCATTCGCCGGGTCCAGCGTGTAGGTCAAGTAATTGTCACCCGGGACAATCACATAGTCGGTATAAGAGCCGATTGCCGCGCGCAGGGCGCTGATGATGTTCTCATTCCCCGGAAGAACCAGCAGCCCGAGGTCCCGCCTGTCTATGTCGCGGCCCAGATCGTGCCAGATCTTGGCGTCCCTCTCGGCCCGGGCGGGGGGAATCGTCATCGGATGGACCAACAGTTGGTAGCCCTTGGCCGCCGTGTGGATCACGTGGACCGTTCCGGTCCAGGAAAGACGCTCATCGGCCCGGAAAACGTAGCCGACATCCACATCGTCCCCTTCGTTCAGGTAGAGAGGAATGAAGGAGGTGTAGCCGTCGTTGCTCTGGATCACCGAGGCGTGGATGTTCATCGCCTGGACCGCCAGCAGGGTTCCCAGCGACATGAGGCGGGCGCTCCGCAGAGCATCCCTCTGGGGGGCCTCATACATTGCCTTCAGCCCTCTGAAGAAATTCGGCTCCTCCAGATAGAGGACCCTGACATTTTGTTCGACGCGGGCTTCCCAAATTTTGACCTCGACCCGGTAAAGGTGGTTGATGTTCAGGTACGGCACGACAACGGTTTTGCCCGTATCGCGCGGGTTGTATTTATTCATGATCGCTTGCTTCTGATCGGCCTGCATCGGCGTGACAACCGTCACGTTGATCCCTTTCTGGGCAAGCGCCGCCGCGAAATCCCCGACGGCCGTTCCCTGCCCTCCGGTTATCGAGCCGTAAGGGGACTCCACCGAGGCGAGCACAACCTCGCCGACATCCATGGCCAGCAGGACGTTAATCGCCAGCCGGGTGGCGGCGGGAGAACTCTCTTCGGAGTAGACCGCAGAGTGAACAAGCAGATCATGGACCCTGCCGCGCGTGGTCGGGTAATACATGAGGAAATGGCTGAAAAGCCGGGTGACATCGTTGGCCTGAATCCCGTTCGCCGGGTCCTGCACGATATCGGCCATTGTCCGAAACAACGAGAGGAAGCGTGCGCTTCCCTGGTCCACCGCGATCCCCATCTGGGCGGCAGCATAGCTCCTCTCAAACTGAGTCCGCGGGTGAAGCCCAACATCGAGACCCGACCGGTAGTTCCGGAAGGAGTCCATGAGCCGGCCCCGTTCCTCCAGTCCAGCCGATGGGGCGGAGTTGTTGTCCTGAACCTTCGCCTCTTCGAGGCCGGCGGTGACGATCAGGAACGGCTCTTCGTACGGCCCGGTGGCCTTCAGCCACTGGCCGCTCCGGGGATCGCGAACCTGCGTCGTGAGAACGTACTCGGCAATCCGGCTTGGCGCTGGAAATTCAGCGTAAAACAGGCGGGACCCTTCGGGAAGGACCGCGTAAAGGCGCATCGGCACGTTCACCGGCTTGTCCGGCTCCTCAACCTGCCAGAAAGTGGTCTGCACCTCCGCCTCGCCGTTCGAAACGGATGAGGGCACAACCTCCGCCCAGACCTGCACCTTGTCGCCAGGAACCCGGATCACCTTCTGCCGGACGCCGTGCTCACTACCACGCAGAGGCCGCATCTTGAGGATTCTTGGCTCAACGGTCCTTTCGAAAGTGGTCCGGGTCCTCTTGCCCTGAGGATCATTGATGACTTTCTGGACGCGCGCATTGGTCGCCTGCGCTATTTCTCCGGCGTTGGCCAGCAAAGCCTCGACGGTGACCGGCTGCCGGTCACGCCACTTTTCGCCGAGCGCGTTGCCGGGAGGGGTGCTTCTAAAAGAGTTATCCAGCGCCATCCAATCCTGGTACATCACCAGCATGTGGTCCGCGGCGCTCCGAGTCAGCTTCATCAGCGAGGCGTCAAGAATCGCGGTGGCACGCGCTATCAGATTGCCTGCAGGGTACTGAAACGAAGGGACTCTCAACTCTGCCCCAAGCACATGCTCCACCCGCTGAAGCTGTTCGCGGGTCGCACGGCTCTCCTGCTCCATCTCCAGGATATGGCCCAACAACGTCGGTCCGTCATGGGTGCCGGTGAAGCCGTAGCTGTTTTCGGGATGCTCCAGAGTGCTCCAGAATCCGGGGTAGAAATTCGACATGCCGTACAGCAGCAGGCGGATGCGCGGCAGCGCCAGTTCGTACCGGATCCTGGTGGCCGTGTCGAAAGCAGGGGCCCCTTCCGGGAAAGTCTCCGGGACAACCTCTCCCAAATGGTCAAACGTGACGATCTTCTGGAACTTTTGCATGAAGTCATGGCCCGGACCATCCACATACTGGGCATCGAGCATCCTCATAATCAGGTGAATCCAGATCTCGAGGTCTCCCCTGTCCCGGCCCTCGGGATCGGTCTTCATCAGGAATTCCCGCTCGAGTTTCTCCCTCGTGTTGGCGTCGGAAAGGGTCGGGGTTACCTGCTGCCATCCCCTTTGGGTCAGTGTGCCCATTCCGCGCAGGTCCGCGTAGGTCCCATCAAGAAGGATGAAACCAGTGGATTGGTACCTTGGCTCGTTCGGTCCCCAGACCAAGCGCCCCTGCTGGCGGATCACGGCGACAACCCCGTTGGCGAAAGAAGCCCGGTCGAAGAGAGGCTCATTAGGAGTCGGCGCGGCCGGCAGGGGGTAAAGCCTCTCGTCCATGATCGCCTGCCGTATCTTCTGCTCGAATTCCGCCCGGTTCTGGACCGGGGTTAAGGGAAAGGGTTCTCCCGGATATTTGGCGTCCCACGCGCTCTTCAACCGCTGGAACAGGTCCCTCAGCGGGATGTTGGGGTTGCCGCCGGTCCACTTGGCCACGTCGGTCGTAGCCGGGATCCGGAAATAGGTGCCGTAGCCGACCCAGTAGTCGGCCCGCACGTCGTCGAAAAGACCCGCGTACCGGCGGACACGGGCCATGTGGAGCGGATACCCCAGCCCCTTCTGCCCCGCCCAATCGTATGTCGGCGATCCGAAATCCTGGCCAACAACCGAATAGACGTCCACCGCCGCCCCCGACACGCCGTTGGCATCCGACGCCTCCTGGAACATCCAGGCGGCGTCCCCATCCACGTAATGGGGCATGTCCCCCATGATGCGGATGCCCTTCTGATGGGCACGGTAAAGAAGGGCTTTCCACTGTTCATCCCAGACGAACTGGACGTACTCGTAGAATTGAACTTCGTCCGTGTGCTCCCGGCGCCATTTATCAATAGCCGCCGGATCCCGACGCTTAAGATCTTCATTCTTCCATTTCTTCCACCCCTCCCGCTCGGCGCCCGCGATTGTCATGAACGACGTGTAGCCGTTGAGCCAATAGGCTTCCTTTTCGCGAAATTCATTGAAGGCCCGGGTCCTCGCCTCGTCTTTGTTCAGCACATTGTCCCGAAAATAGCGGTAGGCGGACCGGAGCACGTCCAGCTTGCCGCGCATCACCGGTGGGTAGTCCACCTTCGGCTGGCCGCGCAACTTCGAGGCAGTGTTCGCAATGTAGGTATCGTACATCTGGCGCGCGTCGGCCGACGCCGTGACCTCCGAAACTCGCCGCAGCCCGATGAAGTTGATGTTGCCCGCAAACGCGGAGCGGGTGAGATACGGGGAGGGGTCCAGGTCGTCCAGGTCCCAGACCGGCATCACGTACAGCTGCTGCATGCCCTGGCCGGCCATCCAGTCAATCAGTTTCTCGGTGGCGGGCATGTCCCCGATCCCTTCATCCTCTTCGGAGCGGACCGAGTACATCGGCGTAATGTGCCCGACTTTCCGGGCTGCGATGCTTTGAGGATAAGCTTCCGTCGGCACGCCGATCTCCCTGGCAATCTGGAGCAGTTGTTCCACCTGGTCCGGAGAAACGATCGTCTTCAGCAGAGAACCCAAACTGTCAAAATAACGGCCGGAAGGACTGTTTGGCTGGTAAGCCCACCGGTAAGCGGCCCATTCAACCAGAAGTTCCCTGGCGAACTGGTCCACCTGGGCGGGGGTAGTCTGCGCGGCGGCAACGAGCGCGTTGAGGCGGGCCTTCAGCAGCGGCGGAACCGGGCCGAGCGTGCTAGTCTCCCCATCCAGTGTCAGCGTGTGATGAAGGACCAGATGGGCCTCCTCGCGCAATTCCTCGTCTGTGATGAGACTGATCGTTTTGCCGATCACCTCTTCCAATCCGGGAAGCGAGGGGGGCTTCCCGACCCGCGAAATACGGTCCAAAAGAACCGGATAGGGAAGGAAGGGTTCGGGTTGGGAAACAGGATTCCCGGTCAATCGGCTTAACGTCCGGGTCAGCGGCCCCTTTCCGGAGACGAGCAGCGCATCCCGCAAATCGGCCGCCTGCTCCGGCGCCTCCGGCTGGCTGGGACGTAAAGCCCAGGCCTGAGGGGGCAGAAAAAGGGAGATTGTTAAGAAAAGTGCCGTCAATTGGGACAATAATCTTCTCATTTAATTAATGTTCCTGGGGTTGTTCGTTCTAGGCTTCTCGGATTGGAGTCTTGTTAATTATACCTGGTTTTAGATATTTGTTCAAGTCGCGCACAAAATTCTCTGTAACTTATTTAAATTAAATATCTTATGTATTTATAGTTTTGTGTTAATTAACGACTCTCCTCCTCCCGGAATCGCAAAATTATACCCTGCCTACCTTGATATTCCGGGCCGCCGTCAGGCATACTTGGGCTAGCAGTTCGGGATATCTGTATCCGTTAGCACATTCTCGATAAAGGCAAACCTCCGCCACAAGTCGTTGGCGGACGCGCCAAGATGTGTGGCGCGCAGTGAAAGCTGGGGACGCAAAACCTCGGGCCCTCAAAGAAACGATGGAAAGGGCAGCCGGGTTACCGAAAGAGTGTTCAATGGCTTTAAAGCCCGTTCAAAAGAAGCGGTATCGCCCGGTTTCCAAAGGGGAGATGCCGCTTTGCCGTTTTCTGCCCTTCCCCGGAGCAATCCAATGACGGCCTCGGCCTTGGCGGTCGCCCTCTTAAGCTTCATCGCCGTCTGTATGACCATCATGACTGTGCTTCTGCTGACGACCTACACAAGCATCCTGCGCGTGCTCCGGCAACTGCAGGAGATTCTGCCCACCTGCCAGAAGACCTTTCACGAGGCGCATCAGACCCTTCAACAGTCGAGGCAGATCCTCACCCGGGCCAACCGGGCCAGCGAAGAGGTCGAGCAGGTCGTCCATAAAACCTGCCGCATCGCTTCCGAGGCGGCGGATCAACTCCTCTTTTTTAAGAAGAAGGCGGCTTCTTTTATCAACCGCCTTGGAATCGGGAACGGAAATGGCAACGGGGCAGGACGCGCGTCTCGCCGTCATTATTGATGAATTGAATAATCCAGGAGGATTTCTCATGGGAAAGAATAAAATCAAAAAAGCGGCTTCAAAAGGAGCAAAGCCCTCATCCCGCCGCAGAGAGTGGGTGAAAACAGCTGGCGTATTCGCCTTAGGGGCGGCTGCCGGGAGCGCCGTCGCCCTGTTGACCGCGCCCGCTTCGGGCAAAGTCACCCGCAAGCGGATCGGAATAACGATCCGCTCGCTCAAGAACGCCACGGGACGCCAGCTGAAGCAGGCGAAGAAGCTTCTCTCCCGGAAAGCCGACGTTCTCCGCGGCGCCGCTGCGGAAAAACTCGGCCACACGAGAGAGTGGTTGTCGGAGCGAATCGCGACCAACGGCAACGGGAAGCATTCCCGCCGGGTGGTCGCTCACTCCTAATCTACACCGAGTTGTTCCACAAAAACGGTAGCCGGAGAAAAGGCTGCCGTTTTTGTTTTTAAAGGAAATCCATTCGGTCAGGGAACCGGCTGTTACAGCGCGAGCCGTTTCAAGAAATTCTTCGCGGGAGGGAACCCCGGGTCGATTTTGAGGGCCCGGTGGTAAGCCTCGGCTGCCTCTTCCCGTTTTCCCGATTTTTCGAGCACCATACCGAGCGCCGTGTGCGCTTTCGCCTTGAGGTTTTCCGGAGCCGACCGAACCGCTTCCCTGGCCTGCCCGGCCGCTTCCTCCAACCGTCCTTCATGATAGAGCGCGAAAACCAAGTTGAGCCGGGCCCGGCTGTTCCCGGGGCGGTGCATAACGGTGTGTTCCAGCACGGCGATCTCCGTGGCGTAAAGGGCATTCTGCCGGACCGTCAAAAATCCGAAACAGAGAACCGCCGCACCAAGAAGACCCGGCGCGGCGTATTTCCGGACGGCGGAGGACGGAACCCTCCGAAGCAGTTCCCATCCGGCCAGCACCGCCGCCGTGAGAACGGCGCACAGAGGCATGTACATCCGGAATTCCGCGGCAACCTCGGACGGGATCGGAACGAAACTGGAGGTGGGAGCCAGGATAAAAAAGAACCAGACGCCTAGCATGCCGGCCGGCTTGTTTTTCAGCGTCAACCAGAGAGTGGCCGCCAGCCCGCACAGCACGATTGAGGCCGGGACGATCACCTCGGAGAGTGTCCTGGCAATCGGCCAGTCAAAATAATCGATCACGAGAGGATCCGGCCAAAAAACCAGTCGGAGATAATGGAGGATCACCCCCGATTGGGTGAGCAGGTAATCCCACGCGGTCACGTCCGACAACAAGTTGAACCCGACTGACTTGCCCCGCGGACCGCTCGCCACGATGAAAATCATGATCCCTAAGGTAACGGCCAACCCGCGGTAAAAAGCGGGCCGGCGCCGGAGGGCTTCCCGCCATGACCCGCTGAAAAATGCCCTGTCATAGAGAAAGACGATGAGCGGGGCGGACACCATGACCTCCTTGCTGATCATACCGAGCGCGCAGGCAAGAACAGCGGCGGCCTCCCAACCGGGCGCTTTCCCCGACCTAAAAACCCGGAGTGAACAATAGAGGGTAGCCAGATAAAAAAATCCCATGAGGAGTTCCGAGCGGGCGGACAAATAGGTAACGGCACCGACCGTCAATGGGTGAACCACCCATAACAGCGAGACCGCGAAAGCCAGCACGGAGGAAGTCGCGCCGTACCGCCGCTCAAGAGGAGAACTTTGGAAGATCTGCCTGAGAATAGCAAACAGCAGCAGCCCGCACAGCAGGTGGAGAATAATGTTCAGAACATGGTACCCCGGCCCCTTGAGGCCGTGCAGCGCGTAATTCAGCGCGAAAGAGAACGCGACAGCGGGCCTTCCGGAAAGACCCCTCTCCGGCGGACAATCGAAAATAAAGGCCGGCGGCCAGAGATGGCGGACAGCCGGGTTATTGGCAATCGAAGCGAAATCGTCGAACACGAACACCCCGGACAGGCTATTGAGGTAAACGGCACCGCCGACAGCGATAATAATCCAGGGGAAAATGCTCACGCGCCCATTCTAACAAAACAGGGCTGACGTCCTCTTAAAAAGTAACCCGGCCCCGCTTAGCCCTTAACTCGTTCATCCCTTTTTGTTGTTGCTTCATCTCTCTCTGGAGCTGCTTTATCTGCCCGTTCAACTGTTCAATGTAGATGTGAGCTTTCTCCAGCTCCTCCAATATCCCGCGCTGCGAAGCGGCAATATCCACGAACTCTTGCCCGGACTCGTCGAATTGAATCTGAGGAACCGCCCTCAGATGGCTGCTCTCCCACATAAAGGCCGCATGCTCCTCAATCGACTCCAGAACATAACCGGGTTGAAACACATAGTCGGCATGGAGCACTCCTCCGCGCTGGTAAATCGGCCCGTTCACATCCAGCTTGGCAGAGGGATGCGGGTTGGTCGTTCCGATCCCAACGTTGCCGGTGCTTGCTTTAATGACCAGGAGATTGGCTCCATTGTTGTAAAAAGAAAAATCCTCGTTATTCCCCGCCTGACCGGTTCCAACAAGCCATTTATCAACTCCTGCCGTAGCGAACCTCACTAAGGCAACATCTGACGTACGATCCCTGCTGAGTCTCAACGAGACAGAATCCGGAGAGTCGATGATGAACGCCGGGTTCCCCCTCGAATGGGCCGCCTCAATAGCGAGCATTGCCGTCGGATTTGTCGTCCCGATCCCAATCTCTCCGGAGACCGCGAATCGGCCGTTTGGAAAGGATTCGCCATGATGTCTGTAAGACGCCCCGATGGTGCCCTTATTGGAGTGGAACCGGTTGAAATCTCCGTCGGTGGCAGCTGGGGCCGGGTAATAGGTAACGAGCTCCACCGTCTCTGCCCACGCAAAGCTCACCAAGACACTGAGAAACAGCGCGCCGCCTATTGCATGTATCTTCCAAATCCGTCCCGTGCAAGCCATTCTCTTTATCTAACCTATTCAAGTCCTTTCTTCATGTATTTCTACTATCCAATATCTAAGTTTACTCGACCGAGAGATAAACTTAGCTCGGCGCCGCTAAAAAATCTCTTAGCCTCACACGGTGTCTTAACCGTAAATGCCATTTTGATAAAAACAGTGCCGTGACCCCGAAGAGCCGACTGAATTCATCTAACCCGATCCGATTTGATTTACCCGCCGCCGA
This sequence comes from uncultured Planctomycetia bacterium, assembly GCA_964373715.1. Lineage (GTDB taxonomy): Bacteria > Omnitrophota > Gorgyraeia > 1-14-0-20-64-10 > 1-14-0-20-64-10 > CAMTXI01. The sequence continues at coordinate 32,441 of CAYJVR010000004.1, forward strand.
AAACCGGCAGTGGCCGAGTTTGAGTGTCATTGCGAGGAGGCCCAAAGGGCCGACGCGGCAATCTCATGCAAAATTTAATTACGGTTAGCCAGTTCGCGTGTTTGCCGGTTTGCCAGTTAACTCGAAAACTGGCTAACCCGCTAACCGGCCAACGCTCTGTTTCAAAATGAGCTGGCGCTCGTTGCTGAAGCTCCTCGCAATGACGATTTTTCCCTGTCATTACGAGGAGGCCAAAACTGTTTAACCAGAAATCTTTGTTTCATACCTATACCCGCGTGGTTCTGTCCAAACTCCGGTACTGGACCGCCTCCGCCACGTGTTCCGGGCCAATCTCCTGCGAGCCGGCCAAGTCGGCGATCGTGCGGGATATCTTCAGTACCTTGTCGTAGGCCCGGGCGGAAAGCCGGATGACCTGGATCGCGCGGCGGATGAGCTCCTTGCCGTCCGGATCCAGGCGGCAGTAACGTCTCGTCTGTTTGTGGTTCATCCGGGCGTTGCAGAAGAGGGGCCCCTCCTGTTTGAACCGCTCCCTCTGCCGCGCGCGGGCCTGCTCAATCCTGGCCCGGATGGCGCTGGAGGCCTCCCCCTGCTCCTCGGAGGTCAGCTCCGACATCGTCAAGGCCGGCACCTCGACATGGAGGTCAATCCGGTCCAGGATCGGCCCGGACACCTTGGCCCGGTATTTCTGGATCTGCGCCGGCATGCAGACGCAGGCACGTGCGGCATCCCCCAAGAAACCGCAGGGACACGGATTCATCGAGGCGACAAGCACAAACTGGGCCGGGAAGGTGAGTGTCCCCTGCGCGCGGGTGATCGTGACAAACCCCTCTTCAAGCGGCTGTCTTAAAGACTCCAGAGAAGAGCGGCTGAATTCCGGCAATTCGTCCAGGAAAAGGACGCCGTGGTGGGCCAAAGAGATCTCCCCCGGTTTCGGGTTGGACCCTCCCCCCACGAGCCCGACGTCGGAAACGGTGTGGTGGGGAGACCGGAAAGGCCTGCGGTTAAGCAGGGGCCGCTCAGGGGAAAGCAGCCCCATCACGCTGTAGATCTGGGCCGTCTGGAGGGACTCTTGGAGGGAAAGCGGCGGCATGATGGTCGGGATTCTCCGGGCAAGCATCGTTTTGCCCGCGCCGGGCGGCCCAAGCAGAAGCAGGTTGTGCCCCCCGGCAGCGGCCACCTCAACAGCCCTTCTGGCTAGAGGCTGTCCTTTAATATCGGAGAAATCCGCCCCGTCCTCCTCCGGCTCGTCGGAAAGCAGAAAGGGTGCCCCCTGCAATGCCATAATCTTCTCCTGCCCTCGGAGAAAAGCGATCGCCTGATGGAGGTGCTCCAGAGGATAAACAGTCGCCGAAGAGACCATGGCCGCTTCCGGCGCGTTGGCGGCCGGCACAAGAAACCTCCTGTTTTTCAAACCGAGTGTTATAGGAAGGATCCCGGGCACCGGCCTGATCGTTCCATCCAGCGCCAGTTCCCCTACAATCACCGTGCCGTCAAGGGCCGCCTGGTCCAACTGGTTCGAAGCGGCTAAAAGCCCCAAAGCAATCGGCAGATCGAAGGCGGAACCTTCCTTCTTCACATCGGCCGGAGCCAAATTAACGGTGATCCGGCTCTGCGGCCAGGCATACTGGGTATTTTTAATGGCCGAGCGGATCCTCTCTTTGGATTCCTTGACGGTGGCGTCCGGAAGCCCGACGATCGAAACGGAGGGTAAGCCGTCGCTCACATCCACCTCCACCGTCACCGGGACAGCGGAGAGTCCGACCACCGCGGCGGAATGCACTTTCGCAAGCATGCCGCCACCTACTCCGGATGAAACCCGATTCGCCGGCGCGGCCGCGTCGGCGGCGTCATCAGCTGCCGGATCGCATCAAAAACTATTTTGAATCGAGCGTCGTATTTCTGCTCCAAGGCCTCTAGCCTTCGGGCTAAATCTTTGTGAGCAGTAAGTATCTCTCGAAGCTTCACGAAGGCACGCATGATTGCGATGTTAACCAACACCGCCCGTTTGCTGTGGAGCACGCTGGAAAGCATGGCTATTCCCTCTTGGGTAAAGACGTAGGGGAGATGCCCTCCCAGGTGCTTCCTGGAAGGTATCGCATTTTGCGATACCACAATTTCCACTTCGTTCTCCGTAAGCTGAAACATAAAATCTGCGGGGAACCGTTCGATGTTCCTTTTCACCTGCTCCCTCAATCGGATCGCTTTAACTCCGTAAAGCTCCGCCAGGTCGGAATCCAGCATTACCTTATGCCCCCGAATAAAGAGGATGCGGCACTGCACACGCTCCACTGCGGGATTCTTGTGACGAGGTCTGGTAGTCATTCGGCAGTTAGAATACACAATCAGATTAAATAAATCAATAATTTATTTGTATATTATGCAATATACATAGAAAATAGAAGCGGGCTTCTTTCCTCGGAAATCCGTTTGTTTTACGCGAAGATGGCGAAGTAATCCTCGCCCTCGATCGTCACCCGCTCGATCGTTCCTCTTGTCAGATCGAGAATGAGGTTAACGAGGGCGTCGGGCCGGGCCAGAAACGCCGCCAGCGCGGCCCGGTCAATAAGGTGATAAGTGCTTGGCGACAGGAACAGGGCGACCGGGTGGTTTTCGGGCAGGCGCACCCCCTGCCCGAAATCAGGATTGAGCGCTATCACCACCTGCTTCCCATCGGCAAAATCATCGGTGGCCTCCTCGAGGAGCGCATTGGCCTCATCCGTGTTCTGCTCTGAAACAGCCAGCGTACGGCCGATTGGCCACCCTTCCGGCAAAATCGCCATTGCACCGGAAACGACCGACAAATGGGCGTAAAGATCCACGGAGCCAGGCCTCAGTTGGGCGGGAACCGTCTTTGCGGGAACCAAAATCGCCTGCGTGTACCCTTCGGCCTGGGCCGCCGCGGCCAATTCCACGCCTCTCCTGCCCAGCTCTTCCAGCGTCAAAACCCGGACCCACGGCTCCTCCAGACCCCCGGTAAGGCCGGTAATCAATCCGGCCACAATCGGCAGTATCTGTTCGAGCCGGGCCGGAGCCGCCTGTTCGGTGGCAATCTGCAGATGCCCTTCTCCTGTAACACGGAACCGGACCCGCGCAAAAACCTGGACATCCGGAGCCATGGCGATATTGTGATAAAACGGTGACCATTCCTGCGCAGGCGGCAAAACACGGATGAGCTCTGCCAGCGCCGGGCGGTTCCACCGTCCCGACTCCAGCACGGCAACCAAATGACCCTCCATGAATCTCCTCTGCGGCTTGGCGATAATGAACCCTCCCTCATCCACCACCTGGGCCGGTTGGGACCGGTTCCAGCTCTCAGGCCTTACCATGTCGCTGCGCCCAAGCCGGATGCCCCGCGTCGGATCCATGAATAGGGGAACTACGGACTGTTCATTCCCGTTGAGAAATTCCATGGTGTTCGGGGCATCGGCCCGAATGACCGAATCCTCCACCGTCTCCATAATTTCCTGGAACAGAGGCTGACCGGACTGCTCAAGCGGGGTCGGAGTCCGGGAGTTCTGGAATTCATCCTGCTCTCCGCCAAAGGCCGCGAAATTTTCCTGGGGGGCAAAACGGATATTGGCCGCAACCGCGCCGAGCATCTGAACCGTCTCCGCTTCCGCCTGGTCCCTCAGGCTGGGACGCACGCGGACCCCGGTCCGGCCGGCAATCTCCGCGCGTATGGCTTCGCCCGCCGTTCCGGAGCGAAGCCTTTCCCGGCGGGCTTCGAGCCGGCCTATCAGCGCGCCGGCTCGCTGGCCGACCAGCGGCAAATCATTCTGTTCCGTAAATTCCAAAAGAGGCAGAGCCACACCGATGGAATCCATATCGTCGGCTAAAAGTTCCAGTCCCCGCACCGCCGCCTCCCGGACACTCACAGACGGTTCACCCCATACGTCGTCCGCGGTCCGGCCGGAAGGGTTCTGCCTCGTCATCAGCTCTCCGAAAAGATTTATAATCTGATTCCTCAGCGCCCTGTTCTCCCCGTAATCCAGCCTCGCCAGTCCCTCCACGGCCCGGGCGCGCGCGTTCAGCGGGCCCCTTTCTTCCAGCGTCAGCCAGCGTACAAAATAAGCCGCCAGCTCGCCCGCCGCGGCCGGAAACTTTTCCACGTAGACCTCCGGGTTCGAGTAGGGCCACCGGCTGATCTCCACCGCGTCCCTGTCGGCCAAACGGCGGATAACAATATCGTTGAACGAAGCGAAATGCCCCGGCCCGTCACGAAGAGAGGTCTCCCGGCCGAGCACCTGCCCGTTTTCGGAAGAAACCTCCTCTACGAGGACCTCCCACCCCCTTTCAAGAGAGGGCACAGAAAGACGGACGAACGTGCCGGGATTTCCCCGGTTGACAATCCGCAGCCCCATTCCCCATCTGGCCAAAAGCTCGAGAGGAACCACCACCGGGTTATCTGCCCGGAAAAAGAGTCTCTGCTCGAATTGGTCCCTCAGCTGCAGAGAAACGACATCCTTCGTGCTGCGGACCATCTCCTCGTAGAGGGTTTCTTCCAACCCGGCCGGGGGAATATCCAGCATGCTGATTACATTCGTGGCCCGCCCGACGGCCAGCTTGCCACCGTTCGGGCTGAAGGCCAAACTGAGGATCGAGTGGGGTCCCTTCACCGTCCCCCGCGCTTCGCCCGCGTAGACATCCCAGAGATTCAAAACCCCGTCTCTTCCTCCGGTCGCCAGGAGATTCCCATCCGGGTTAAAAGCCAAAGCCAGGATCTCCTTGCCCGCCTTGTGCTGAAACTCATTCACAAAGAGGCCGGCCCTGTTCCACACACGGACAAATCCTTTGCTGTCGCCCGAGACAACCAGGGATCCGTCCGGGCTGAAGAGAACCACTGTGACGCCCCCTGCGTGTCCCCTTAAAACACGGAATCTTGTCGCCTCTTCGGAGAACCGATCGCTGACATCCCGCAGTTCGACGGTCCCCCTGCTTGTCCCGATCAAAGCGATGTTCCCGTCCGGGCTGTAGGCAACGCTTAATGGGAGGCCCTCCTCCGGCTTAAAACGTTTCACGATCCCCTCCCTGCCGGCATAATCAGCAGCCGCTTCCGGAGCCAGATTTTGGATGAGGGCCTCTTTCCTCAACCCGCCGACCAAAAGGAATTTCCGGTCCGGAGAAAAAGCGGTGCTGCCCGGATAGGGGGGGGTCTCCGGAAAGAGCGACGACCTGAATTCGATCCGCCCGATCGGATAGGCGTGGAACCAATCATGCCGGACAGCGCTGGTGGAGTTGACCGACAGAACGGCCGACCCGGTGGAGGAAAATGCGACCTTTAAAACTCCTGCTTGCTGAATCAGTTTGCCATGGCCGCCCCTCGTCTCCCAGCTCCAAATCCGGACGGTTCCGTCATCGCTTGCGGAAACAAGCGTCTTACTCTTCGGCGCGGCGTTGAACGCGAGGCTTGTGACCGCTCCGCGGTGGCCGGTGAAACCCTGTTTATTAAATTGATCCTCAACGGGAACTTTTTCTTCAAGCCCTCCCGCGAAATACGGGGCCATCTGCTGGATCTGCCAGAGAGGGTAAGCCGGGTCATCCAGCTTCATGACCTGGGCCAAGTTTCCGGCTATCTGGTTGAACCGCCCCGACAAGTTTGTGAATCTTATCTCGTTGCTGACCGGAACATTCGGAATAGCCGCCCGGATGATTTGGCCGGCCAGCTGAGCTCCGACTGCGGCGAGATTCCCTTCGGCGGCAAGCTGCTGCTGTTTCCGGGAACGGTCCACGGAGCGGGCGGCTTGAAGAAGGGCGTCCGGGACAGGTTCCGAAACAGCGGCCAGGGTTTGGGCCAACGCAGAGGCCAAAGCCTCTTCACTGAGAACCGGCGGAATTACCGCCGCAGAAAGCCGTTGGCTGTCTTGATACCAGATCAGAAGTTGCGCGTACTTCACCAAAGCAGCGTCCGTCAAACGATACGGCCCCGGAGCGGCAAATAGGGAAAAAGCCGCCAGCCGGTGAACCGGCGTTTCTTTCTGCATCAACCGCGCCAATCGCTCTTCATCCCCGCTTTCGGAAAAATCTCTCGCCTGGTCAATGAATTCGGCAAGCTGGGTTTCGACAGGCTCGATCCGCACAAGACCTCCGAGCCGCAGACCTTCTCCGACGATCTGCAATACCTCAAGAATGCCGATCTCCTCATCCCGTACGCGGGTTGGATCGTCATTGTCCTGGAGCGGCACCATATTCACCGCTGTCTGCTCGTTGATCCCCCCCAGCCCGGCGCCCGCCAACGTGGAGCTGGCCTGAAAAGAGAGCCTCATCTGCGCCGCCAACCAGGCCTGCAGCAGAAGAAAATTTGCCCTGCCCTGGTCCAAAGGGCTGTCGCTCCCGGAAGAGGCTGTCATCACACGCCGGGAAGCCACGGGAAAACGGAAGTGTCCATTAAGAAAGAGGGCCAATTGAAGCGCCGTGGCGGTATTTAAACTGTATCGCTCTTCCAGTAAATTCACAACACGCTGAATCTGGAAAGGCTCGTCATTGGCCGGCACGCCATCCCCCGGGGTCCTTTCCTCTACTTCTTCCAACCCGGCCCCTAACCCGGCCAAGACTCCCCGGTCAAACCCCGCGACCCCGGCAAGTTTGTTTAACGTACCCTCTAATTTGGTGGCGCTTCGGCCGGTGAGCGCTTGCTCAAGGCCGGCAAGAACATCGGGAACTTCAGCGGGGGTTTCGTTTCGGAGCGCAACTGCGTGGCCAGGCAAGCTGAGCACCGCAGTCAAAAGCAGGGCTATCGTTTGTGTAAAAAACGCGTGTGGTCTCATGGTCAATTTAATGCCTACACCATGAAGGTTACCTGAGACCGTGGAGGAAAAGAAGAGGGGCTAGGCTTGTATCACGTTAACCACCAAATAGTTAGTGGTTATGCAAAGATAGCAAAATAATCTTCCCCGTCGATCGTCACCCGTTCGATCGTCCCGCGAGTCAAATCGAGGATCAGATTTCTTAAAATCTGCGGTTGAGAAAGGAACGCTGCTAAAATCGTCCGGTCAATAAGATGATACGTCTTTTCTGACAGGAGGAGCGCGACGGGATGGTTCTGCGGCAGCTGCAGGCCGGACTTTAAATCGGGGTCCAGCGCGATGACAACCTGCCGGCCCCTGGTAAATTCGTCGGTGGCTTTTCGCAGCAGATCATTTCCGGCAGAGGGATCGTTCTCCGGAATGGCAAGGATCTGTCCGATCCCCCACCCATCGGGCAGAATAGCCATCGCGGCGGAAGAAACGGAAGGCTGCGCGTAAAGATCCAATGTGGCCGATTCCATCCTGCTTAATACAGCTCCCACCGGAACCAAAACAGCTTGCGTGTATCCTTGAGCCCCAGCCTCTGCGGCCAATTCCACACCTTTCCTGCCCATCTTTTCAAGCGTCCAAACCCGGGCAGTGCTCTTTTCTTCCAAACCGGCTTTCGAAAAGGCATCCCGGATCTGAGCCGCTACCTCTTGGATGGACCCCCCCTGGACGGAAACCGGCAAACGAAAGATTATTTCGGAACCCTGCGCGCGCTCAACCGCTTGAATCGCGGGAGCTTCCCCCGCAGCGGTGTACAGATAACGGATCCTCCCCCCATCCGGCCCGGCCGTTTCCACCGTCAAGGAGCCGCCCGGGATATCCATCACCGCTAGGTAGCTGGCGGAGAGGCCAATGCCCGCCTCCCCTTCGTCAAAACCGGTTTTTCGGGTCGATCCCGCCACTCGGACTGCGGTGTCGACCGGGATTTTCCACGGACCCGGGTTTTCATCCCGATAAGTCACGACGAGGGAACCGGTGGTTTTCCCCTCAGCGGAGACCACTCGCTCGATAGAAAACCGGAGCGCAGCCGACGGATGGCTTTCTTCCGGCACGTGTTCCAAAAGATTCTTCCCGAGCTCCTGAACCAAAAACATCAGCAGGGTTCCGCTCGTCCGGTTCTGCTCGTCATACGGCAGTCCCAGCACGGCAGCCGTCTCTGCCGCCAGCCGATTGACCGCCCGTTGGAAGAGTCCCGGATCGCTCAACTGGGCCGTCACTTCCCCAAGAACGGCGGTCTCCGGCTTCTCTTCCAAACCGGCGGGAATTCCCTTTAACCTGGAGAGGCTGAAGCTCGGTGTATCCGGTCCCCATCCGATAAGAATCATTTTCCCTTCTTCAGTCCACCGGATGTTCAGGTCCAAAGTTTCCATGCGCACGAACTCGGAGAAACGGGGCGGCGGCCTCTGGGAACCGACGATCGTGATCTTCTGGCCGGGCGCTGCGGAAAATCCTTCGGTCCGGACTTTGAAAAACTGTTCGTCCGGGACAACGATCTGGTCTTTGCCCGAAGGGATGACAAAAAACCGTTGTTTGCCCGCCGCGGCGTTCACCTCGAGCAGGAACGTTGATCCGTCCCCCGCCGCCGGAACGGAAACGGGCGACACCTGCTGTTTGGAATCGGCGATCTCCAGCGCCAGCACCTCGAACGAAACCCTCTCCATCTCCGCCAAACGGGCCACCCGGAAACGGGGCGTATCCGGACCCCAGGCGAACACCAGGCCGTTGTCCGGATCGTACCGGAAATTCATGTCGAGGGCTTCGATCCGGGCGGTTTTCGCGCCGACAGGCGGAGGCCGCCGGGGAAAACGGACCGGCATGACCCCGCCCCCTTCGAACCGGAAACCCTCCCGGGAAACTGTGATGTCGTCCTCGTCCAAAAGAACCGTATTGAGCCGGTCGTTGGCGCCGGTGAAGAAATATTTTTTGCCGGCCGGCGTATCGACCTCCACGAGAAAGATGTCGCCGGGCCTGACGTGGGGAACGATGACCGGCGAGATCTTCTGCGTCGAATCGGCCAATTCCACGCCGAAAATCTCAAAAACTTTTTCATCGGGCTTTTCCGGCCTGCCGATCCCGAGTTCCGCCCGCACTTGCCGAACGAGACTGTCCCGCCGATAACGAAGCTCGAACGCTTGGCTCAAGACGGCAAGCGCCTCGGCCCCCCGCGCGTCGCTTATGGAAAGCAGAGCGTCGGCCCGCAGGGTCTCCAAGAGGATCATTTGTTGATAAGCCTCGTACCGGACCAGCCGGTCGGGGTTTTGCAAGGCGGTCTCGAAGGCCTTCTTCAATTCCTCATAAGAGCGCATGGCGGCTTCGTAAACCGGATCCGGAGACGAAGCCCGGGAGGGGTCGGGCTTGGGGGCGTCGCCGATCCGGACGCTCAGCCGGCGGGCGATCTGCCCTTCGGTAAAGTAGGCAAAACCGGCGGTTTTCTGAACGATCTGGGCCGAACCCGCCGGTGTCTCCGGAAGCAGACCCTGCCAATAAAGCTGCGCCCGTTCTTCCATAGCGCGGGTCAGATCGTTATAAAGGAACATCTCCGGCAAAGATCCGGCTTTCCGGATCTCTTCGATGGCGCGCTGGATCCGAATCTCCTTTATGCCCAGCAGAAAGACCGGCCCGCGCCGTTCCCAGCCGGGAGCCCATTGACCCGAGGGATGGATCTCCGCTTCGATCTGCTTTAAAACCACATCGATCAGGATCGACGGAGATTCTTCCCAGACGGAAAGGAACGCCCGGATTGACTGGCCGGTCTCATCGCCGCAAATCCCTTCCAAAACAGCCGCCCGGGCTTGCCGAAGAGGAGGCGTATCGGCCAGGAAAATGCCCCGGAGAAACCCCTGGACCTCCGGAGTATCGGAGAGCCAGAGCAGCGAACGGGTCAGAGAAACCCTCTGCTGGGCCGAGAAAGCCGGTGCCTGTTCAACAAGAAGATTCATCCTCTGGGCCGAATTGTTTTCCGGATCGAACAAACGGTTCAGGAGATTCCGCACCGCCGGGTCAATCTCCTCCGTACCTGCGCCGGCATTGTTTGGTTTATTTTCCGGCGGTTTCTCCGGATCGGCCGGAGGCTTTTCCGCGGCGATCTGCTGATCAATCGCCTGTTCGAGAAAAGCCATAAAATCTTCTCCCTCGGCCTCGGCCGGAACAGCCGCCTTCTTTAACTCATCTTCCAATCCCAAAATAGCCGCAGCTCCACGCGGCTCTTCCTGGGACTCTTCAGAAACGGGTCCCTTCTGAACGGTCACCGGCAATCGAAACCGGAAAACCGATCCTGTCGTACCGGCGGCTCCCGCTTCCGCCTGGCTCACACTGCGCACCAACTCGAGCACGCCGCTGCGCTTGGTCAATTCATTGCTCAAAGAGGACAGCCCGTATCCGGTCCCCTGCGTTCCGGCCGTTTCCGGCCGATCGAGCCGCTGACCGTGTTGGAACAGCACCTCCTCGCGGCTTTTTTCCTCCCCCGCCACAGTGATCTTTGCAGGGATGCCGATGCCGTTGTCCTCGACGGTCACCTCCACCGTCCGATCCGCCGGAGAATAGACCGCCGTGACGGCAACCTCCAGCGCCTTATCTTGCCTCCGGTACTTCGAGGTGTTCTCCAAAAGCTCCACGAGAGTGGAGCGGATGAGCCTGGATTCCTCCGGGCTGACATACAGCACGCCCCCTCCTTGCGTCCACTGCAAACTGTCATAGCGGAGGGTAAACTGCCCCGCCCGGGATTCGATCTCTTCCCGAAGAATAGATCCGACGTCAACGTGAATCTGTTCGGCAGGCTGCGAAATTTTTCCCAGGTCAACTTCGATTGTCGCGCCGATGTCGGCCAAAAATTGGTTCGCCTCCTGGACCACCCGGTCGACTCGGTCGGCCAGCTTCCGAACGTCTGCGGCAATTTCCTGGTCGCTTTCCTTCTCGGCAATCGCTCTGAGTTGGGACGCGAACTCCCTAACCCCCTTAAACCGGGCAATGAAGGTCTGCAGTTGCGGGATGAATTTCTGATTTTCATCGTCCCATTCCTCAACAGCGGCGATAGCGGAGGAGGCCAAAGCCTCCCAAGCGGCGAGAATTCTTTGCGCCTCCGGATTATCCTTCAATCCGGGATCATCCAAGTGGCGCCGGTAGAGGGCGCGAACCTCTTCCGGATCGAGATCGCGCACAGCCTCTAAAAAATCCAAAGAAACGCTGTGAAAAAGCTTGTCGAAAACCTCCAGGTTCTGCAGCGAGGGAGCTTTACGGGCCTGCGCGGGAGGCTCCTTTTTCACCGGCCTCTTTCCCGCCAGGCGCATCACAACCCGCGCTTCCTCGGCCCGCTCAATAATAAACCGTTGGACCTCCTGCGCAAGAACGTACAGAACACCGGCCTCCGATTCAAAATCCATGGAAAAAAGCTCGGCCGACGCCGACACGCCGGCGAGTCTGTTCTTCAAGTCGTGGAGGATTCCGGTGATTCTTTGCCCTTCCTTTTCCAGGTTCATGGCATTCCGATATAACCGGTAATTCCGGACGTTCTGCCGCGCAAAGAGAGCCGCATTGCCGACGGTCTGCAGAATCCGGAGAACCTGCAGCCGGTAAGCTTCCGTTTCCGCTTCCGACTGTCCCGGGAATAAGGGTGCTCCGCTCTTCCAGTTATTCACCATGAGCAGCCCCCAGGGCCGGTGGTCAGCATCTCGAAGAACAACGTAGTAGACCGAGCGGACATTGTCGAGATTCCCGCCGGCGTATGTCTGCGCGTCTTTGGCCAAAAGCGTCTGATCAACGAAATCTGCCTTCTGCCTGTCCTCTACATAAAGATCATCCACACCGCTCTCAAGAGCCTTTTTCTTTTCATGAGTGGCGGGCGACCAAGAGGCGGCCGCCGACATTCCTTCCAGCGCCCTGATTTCGCTCAGGATTTGAAATTCGTTCGGCTTTTCCGATTGCCGGACAAGATAGAGGACCGCGCCGCTGTACCCTAAAACCTCCCGGGCCGACCGGACGAACGGCTGCTCCACCGCGGTCTCATCCTGTGCGGCAAAAAAATCGTTCATGACACCCAGCAAGGACCCGAGTAAATCCGACGGCATAGATGTAGATATCGCTCCGCCAGGCGGCTTCGTCTCTTCCTCCATACCGGCTGTTTGAGGCGGCGGACCCTGGGGGGCTTCCAGCCGTTCCCGCAGCATTTCGACAACCTGGTCGTGGTAGCTGCGGACACCCGCATGAACCTGCAGCCTGCGGGCCTGCTCCAGGGCTTGGGCCACTTGCCGTTCCGAAGGACGGGATTCGCGCCACCAGCGGCGCACCTCGTCTCGCGTGTCGGTCGGGAAGATCTCCCGAATTCGCTTTTCCGCGGTCCGTTCGGCGGCATGGACCAGGATCGCCGGGATAAGCTCCATCGCGAGGGTATTCGGGTCCAACTCCCCCTTCTCATACCCTTCCTCGATGACCCGCCGGACAGCCGTGACGGCTCTGCGCCGCGAAGAGAGGATCGCGTCCCGGGCCCGTTCGAATAATGCCGGAGAATCGGTGATCTCCCGAGCCATCTGCAGGTGCATCCTCTCTTCATGGATTAATGCGGGGGTAATCTGCCGGGCGTCCTCCCCATAAAGCTCCGACGCCCGGATCAGCACCACCCCCTGCGCATCGATCGCCGCCTCGATCAGGTGGTCCAACTCGTATACCCCGTCGAGACCCAGGTACTGGCCCGCCGGAATACTCTCGAGCCGCCACCTTTTGCCGGTGGGACTGCTGTCGAAATTCGAAACCGCATTGGGAAGCACCGCCATTCCCGCCGCCCGATCATCGGCTGATGAAGCGGTATCCAACAGGGAGAAGAGGGCATCGGCGACGACATAGATCGGGACATCAAGCGTCCCGGCAGAAACCTCCCGGAGCATCGGCTCCTGCTCCTCAAGACCGGCGCTGGCGGTTACCTCGAGCATCCGCTCGATCAACCCGGAAAAATCGCGCAGCGACAGCATCGTGGGGACCGGCTGCGGATTATTCCCTGTCTCGATGTCGGTCAGCAAAGCCGTCGCGCTGACCGTCTGCGTGTTGTTGGTCCGCAGATAAGCGGCGAGCGCCGAAACCAGATCCGGCAGAGCCCGATGAGCCTCCAATGCCGTCGGATGAGCCAAGTAAGCGTTCTGGAGCTGGGCATCCAGCGGGATTCCCCTTTCCCCCATAATCACATAGAGAAAATCGTCGGCGGAAATCCCGGAACCGATCATCCCCAGCAGAGGAGCCTGATTCGTCAGGAACTCCTGGAGCGCGGCCGGGATCGCAGAGGCTGGATCCTCGTCGTCATCCTGGATCCTTTTCCGGAGACTCTTGCTGAGGAACCGGAGCTGAACGCGGAGCGTTTCGGGGCTTTCTTCAAACCCCGCGTTGCCGCGGCGGATCTTTTCGAGGATCATTTCCCCCACCTCGCCCCGGACCTCTCCGGCGTGCGCGAGGCATTCCCGTTCGAACCGGTCAATCGCCTGCTTCCCAAGCCTCGAATCAATCCTCACCAGCGCGGAGGCAACGCCGGTCAGCGCGTACGTGCTCCAGGCCAAGTGGGCGTCCAAAAGGGCGTCCCGTCTTTTCACCGAACGCTTGAACGTCTTCTCGCGCGCCTTGAGAGTCTCGATGCTCAGCACCGCCTGCAGCGCGGCAACGACTCTGTCTTTCTGCGGGACTTTTGCTCCAAGAGCTCCGAGAACCAGCGCGGCTCCGCGCGGATTTTTCCAGTTCGAGTGATCATTCAACCGCTCCAAAAGGAAATCTATGGCCCCGTCTGAATCATTGGCGACAATCTTTCTCAGCGCACCGCGGGCTTCGTCCAGATACTCGACATCCAGCGACAGGTTCTGAAAAACATCCGTCAGAACCGGCAGACCCTGGACCCCTTTGGCAACCAGCTTGCCGGCCGCCGCCTGCCGGGCCACAGCATCCTCGGTCATGAAATCAATCCAGGCCGGTTCCTTCTCTTCCAACCCGGCAGAGGGGACCACCGTTCCCACAAGCCCCGTTATCCTGTCGGTTAAAACCCGGGTATTCACGGAAGTCAGCGCACGTTTAAGCTCCTGCTCGACATTTCCCTCGGCAGCCTCCTGCGGTTTCAAGGCATAGGCAGGGTTGGGCAACGCTAGCGCAAGCGATAGCAAAAGCCCTAAAATTCTATATAGAGGAAACGGTTGTAATCTCATCTTTTTTAACGACAGTGGTTACGAAAGGTTAACTGGATATAAGTTTACCCTGCATAATGGTTTATTTCAAATGTAAATATAGCTTTATATGTATATTTACATTCGTCGCAAAGAGGCTTGCAGCCGTCGGTTGCGTGTGCGACACTAATAAAATTATGTAGGTTGCTCTCATGTATCCGATAAAAACTAAAAAAACTCTGATGACGCACTTCCTGATCATCCTGCTTATGAGCGGCTGCTCCACAAGCTATAACGTCGCCACCGACAGGACCGAATCCCTTGTCCTGAGCCCGGAAAAAGAGTTCCAACTCGGCGAAGCCGCTGCGAAACGGATAGAAGAGGAGTTTGATCTTATCCGAGATCCTGCACTCTTGGAACGGCTGGACCGGGTGGGAGAAAAAATAGCGGCTGCTTCCGACAGAACGGATGTCATCTACCGGTTCAACATCGTGGACATAAAAGAGAACGGCGTCAGCCAACCCAACGCGTTCGCGCTACCCGGAGGTCCCGTTTATGTGACGGTAGGCCTGCTGGACTTGCTGAAAACGGACGACCAGCTCGCCGCGGTATTGGGCCACGAGATCGGCCATGTGGTGGCGCGGCACGCCGCCAAAAGGCTTCAAGGGGCCATCGGCCTCCAACTGCTGCAGGCTTTAGCCATAGGCAGCGGCTCAACGAAAACTGTCAGACAGAGACAGAACCTGGAGTTGGCTTTAGTTTCCCTGTTGTCTGAGTATTCCCAACAGGATGAGTTGGAAGCCGATCGGCTGAGTGTGCGGTATCTCAAAAGAGCCGGCTACAACCCGAACGCTGCCCTTGAAGCCCTCACGGCTCTCCGTGAGCATCTTCACAAGCAGCCTGCCCGGCGATTTTCTTATTTCCGGACCCATCCCTATTTCACCGATCGGCTTCGTATTGTCCGGCAGGAAGCGACCGGGCAGATCGGTTTCGACGACTACGTCAACACCCGGTAACAATAGCCCGGTGAATCTCAGTAAGCAAGCCCAAATGGTATAATCGTTTAATGGTTAAAAAAGTTCTCTTGTTTCTGCTCAGAGCAATCGTCACCCTCCTGGCATTCTGGCTGATCTTCCGGAAGGTTGATTTCTCCACGTTCCAACAAACGATTCTGCAAGCTAAACCCATTTGGCTTCTGACAAGTCTCGCACTCTTCATTCTGACGCAGTTAGGCTGCATCATCCGGTGGCATCTTCTGGCGCCGAAACACCCTCAACTCACCTTCCCGTTTCTCGCCAATTCGTACCTTGTGGGGATGTTCTTTAGCGCTTTCCTGCCGACAACGGTGGGGGGAGATGTCATGCGCAGCTACGATCTGATCAAGGCGACGGGACAATGGCGAGAACCGCTGGCGTCGGTTCTGATGGATCGGCTGGTCGGAATCACCGGATTGATGATTCTCGCTTTGATTGCCTGGATCTCTTTCCCTCCGGTGCGGCAGGATCAGGTGATGAATCTCGGCATTTTGTGGCTCTGCGGCATTGTCGTAGCAGCCCTTTGCGTGCTGGCCTCCCGAAGACTGTTGAATGCCACTCTAAAACCGTTCAGCAAAATCGGCTTGGGACAGCTTCAAAGCCATGCAAAGCAGTTTCAAGAAACTTTGTTGACCTATCTGCGCCGGCCGAACATCCTTATGGGGGCCCTGGGACTGGCTCTGGCAAACCAAATGTTGGGTGTCATCTCCACCGTGGCGGCCATGAAAGCGCTGAATTTGGAAATACCGGTGTTGTACCTGTTCATCATCATCCCAATCGTCTCGATGGTTTCGCAGCTGCCGATCTCTCTTAACGGGTGGGGCATTCGGGAAGGAACCACGGTCTTTTTGTTCCACCAGGTCGGAATTGAACCCGCGATGGGTCTTTCGCTGGCTTTGGTCGGAGCGATGATGCAGTTGTTGCCCGGAATTATCGGCGGGTTTTTGTTTCTAGCGAGACAGCTCCGAAAGAAACCGGGGTAGAGCCCTTTCCCAGAAGACGGAGCGCTTCGGCAACCATAAAAAGGGAGCCGGATACCAGGATAAGATCGTCCGAATCCGCTTCGGATTGAGCCCGTTTGAGCGCCTCCTCAACTGACTCATAAACAGCCGGTTCACTCTTTCCTTCCTCTCTCAAAATCTCCGTTATCTTTTCAGGAGATTCGGCCCGCGAAACAGCCGCCCGGGTGACGAGAATCTTCCAATCGGTACGGCTTAAGAGACCGCAAATTCCGGCGAGATCCTTTCCTCTGGAGATTCCGAGAATCAGCCAAACCTTTTTCTCCGGGAAAATCTCTGTGATGGTCTGACGCAGAACTTTGAAGGAGGCGGCATTGTGCGCTCCATCTAAAAGGATAGGCGGCCGGCCCTGGACCAGCTGGCAACGGCCGGGCCAAACAACCTCCCGAAGCCCGCGGCATACAACCGTTGTCTCGCATGCACGCCTCTGCCGGGACCACAACTCCACCGCACGGACAGCCGTGATGGCGTTTCCAGCCTGGTGACGGCCTAAAAGAGGAACCTCGACTTCCGGATAATCCCCCACGGGTGTCCGGAAGGAAAACCGGGTCCCATCCGCGCCTGTTTCAAGACGGGAAACGAGAACCTCCTCCTCTGTCCTGTGCAGCGGGGCACTCCGCGCAGCGGCAACCGCGGAAAAAACCGCATCCGCCTCCGGCGGCTGCGGAGCAAGAACCACAGGAACCTTTTCTTTAATGATCCCCGCTTTTTCCAGCGAAATCGCCTCGACCGTATTCCCGAGCTGCTCCATGTGGTCCAAGCTGACGGGGGTAATTACCGTTACTTCAGGCAGGAGCACATTCGTTGAATCAAGCCTGCCGCCAAGACCGACTTCCACCACAACCACATCCACTCCCGCCTCTTGGAAATAAAAAAAAGCCGCGGCTGTCAGGAGATCAAAATACGTCATCTCAGGGACAACAACCGGACGAATCCTGGTGAACACCGAGGCAAAATCTTTTTGGGTGATCGGCTCTCCATTCACTTGAATCCTCTCACAGATCGAAAACAGATGCGGCGACGTGTAAAGCCCGGTCCGGACTCCGGCCGCCTTGAGAATCGAGGCGATAAACGCGCAGGTGGACCCCTTCCCTTTTGTACCGGCGACGTGAATCGCAGGATAACGCCGATGGGGATCTCCAAGCGCACTCAGTAAGCGGGCGATCCGGTCAAGAGACAAATCCATGGAATAATTCTGCGGCAGGGTTTTTTCGTAATTGACGAAGGAATCGAGATAGTCGAGCATCTCTTTATAAGTCATAGAAGGCTCCAACCAGAAGGCATTCTGCAACGACAGAACCTGCCATAACTAATGTCTGAAGTGACGTTCTCCGGTGAGCAACATCGGAATCTTCGCTTTTTCGGCGATTTTGATCACCTCCGGATCCTGCACCGAACCTCCCGGCTGAACAATCGCCTTAACACCGGCTTTTACGGCGAACTGAGGCCCATCCGGTTTCGGAAAGAAACCATCGCTGGCTAAAACAGCTCCCTTGGAACGGGCTCCGGCTTTCTTTAAAGCAATCTTTACGCTGTCCACACGACTCATCTGTCCGGCTCCGATACCGACAACCTGCTCATCCTTCACGAGAACAATCGCGTTCGACCGGACAAACCTCGAGACTGTCCAGGCAAAAGCCAGATCTCGCCGTTGGGCTGCCGTCGGTTTCACACGGGTCGCTGTGCGCCACTGAGAAGGTTTGACAATCATCCTGTCCGGCTGCTGAACGAGAAGGCCGCTTGTCACCTGCTTGATGTCCAAACACCCGGAGGGAGGCCGAGTCGAAGAGAGCGGCGCTTCAATCAACCGAAGGTTTTTCTTTCTCTTAAGGATATTGAGCGCTTCCGCCGAGTAGCCCGGAGCCACGACGCACTCCATAAAACCAGCCTTAATAATCGCCTTGGCGGCCGCTTTATCCACCGTCCGGTTTAAGCCCACAATACCGCCGAAGGCAGAAAGAGAATCCCCGGCAAATGCCCGTTCAAAAGCCTTGGCCAATGTCGGAGCACAGGCAGCACCGCACGGATTGGTGTGTTTGATCACCGTCGCGGCCGGTTTTTCAAAAGCGGCGGCCACCTCCAAAGCAGCACTCAAATCCAACAGATTGTTGAACGACAGCTCTTTCCCGTGGAGCTGCTTCAAATTCCCGCAGCCGTTTGAACCGCTTGCCGCGGAAGGCCACTGGTACCAGCTTCCTCGCTGGTGAGGATTCTCCCCATAGCGGAGGATCTGCCTCCTTGAAACGGCTAAAACAAGATGGTCCGGCCACCGCGAATCCCCTTTGGCGTGGCGCGAGAGTCCCTGGCAGATCACGCTGTCATAGTAAGCAGTCTCCGAAAAAGCGACAACGGCCAGCTTCAGTCGAGTTTCTTCCGACAGGCACCCCCCTTGGCGCCGCAACTCCTCTAGAACCGCCGGATACTGGGAAGGGCACGAAATGACACCGACCGACTCGAAATTCTTAGCGGCGGAACGGATAAGGGCAACCCCTCCAATATCGATTTGTTCGATCAGCTCACGCAGCTTCACCCCTTTCTGCCGCGTTGTCTCTTCGAACGGGTAAAGATTCACAATGACAAGGTCTATCAGCTTCAGCCCGAGCCTCTTGACCTGTTGAAGATGCCCTTTGTCATGGCGCTTGGCCAAGATTCCGCCGTGCACTTTAGGGTGAAGCGTCTTGACGCGGCCTGCTAAAATTTCGGGAAACCCCGTAAAATCAGATATCTCCTGGACCGGTATTCCCCCTTCCTGCAAAAGTTTCGCCGTTCCTCCGGTTGAGATGACCTGAATCCCCATCTCTCTCAAACCGCGGATAAACGGAACAAGATCTCTCTTATCCGACACCGAAACAAGCGCCCTTTTTATTTGGACTCTCTTGGGGCTCATTTTCTTTTGGATCCCTTCTGTTTCGCCTGCGACTGAAGGATTTTTTTCGCTTCAGGAGTGGCTATGAACTCCAACCCGATTTTCGCCTTGCGCCGGACGTTCGAATCCGGATCATTCAAGAAGGGGGCAATTACAGGAACCGCTTTCTCAGGCTCAAGAACCTTGCAAACCGCCTCGATAACAAAACCCCGGACGACTGCTTTCGGATCATTGAGCCTCTCCACAAGGAAGGAAGCGGCCTTTCCTGAGGCTTTCCCGAATTTGCCGAGCGTCTCCGCAGTCTTGAGCCGGATAAGATATTCTTCGTCTTTTAAGAGAAAAATCAAGATAGCCACCGCCTCTTCGGACGGAACGCCAATCTCCCCGAGAGCGTCAATACTGTTTTGCCGGACGCGCGAATCTTTGTCTTTCAGAGCTTTCACAAGCAAAGGAACGGCCTCTTTCGCGTCAGGGCCAAGCCTGGTGAGAGAAACCGCGGCCTCGCGCCTGAGCTCAACATCGGATGACTGCAGATCCTGCACAGCCTCTTTAACCTTCTGCGCATTTTCAGGTTTCTTCTCATCCGCCCACAAGAAGCCGGGCCGGAAAACAACCAGAGAAAAAAAGAAAACAATGGCCGAGAAACTAACGAATCGTCGCATTCTTCCCCCTCAGTTTTGACATTAACCGGCGGGTGACGGGACCAGGCACAATCTCCCCAATCCGGCGGCCGTCCACCTCACGGATAGGGAGAAGCCTCATCAAAACGTTGGTAAGAAAAGCCTCATCCGCGTTAAACAGGTCATGGCGCGTTACCGGAACCTCTTTCACCGGGATCTTCAGACGCCGGGCCGCCTGAAGGACCTTCTTTCTCGTGATCCCTTCCAAAACGCCGACCCATGCCGGCGGCGTAAAAAGCGTTCCCTCTTTCACAAAAAAGAAGTTGGAAACCGTCCCCTCGGTAAGGAGACCGTGGGAACCAAGCCGAAGGACATCAAACGCCTCTCCCCCCTCGCAGCGGGCAAGAATGCTGGAAAGCCTTTCCGAATGTTTCGACAGAGACCGCGCCGTTTCCCCGGACGGCCAGCGAGTCGGAACTGTCCTGAGCCGGACCCCCCACTTCTGAAGCGCAGGCGTGTAACGGGTCCGCGCAGAAGCGTGCAAAACCGTTCTTCTCTCGCCGTACCGGTTGACCGTAACACGAACATAACCGCTGCCGATCCGCCGGGCCTCTCTGCGGATTTCGGCCGCCAAATTATCTTGTCCGTAAAAATCAACGGCCAACGCATGAAGAGATTCGTTGATCCGTTGAATATGTTCCCTCAGATTCACCGGCCGGCCGTTTTCCACCCGGATCGTTTCAAAACAACCGGAGGAATCAAACAGCTCAGGAACTGGACGCATGCGCTACAAGCTCCCACGCAGGAGAAGAGTTGCTTCGAAAAGCATCCATGAGAGCTTGGGCTTTATGAACCGTTTCATCATACTCCCTGGAAGGGTCCGAATCGGCCACGATTCCGGCGCCGGCCTGGACATAGACCGTCTCATTGACCGCCAGGCCGGTGCGTATAAGCAGGTTCAAATCGCTGTCGCCCGTATAGCTGATGTAACCCAAAGAACCTGTGTAAAGCTGGCGACGAACCGGCTCTAGGGAATCGATGACCTTCAAGCACGCAATCTTCGGGCATCCGGTAATTGTCCCGCCCGGGAACGCGGCGGCGATAAGATCCACCGGCCGGACACCGGGACGCAAAAAACCCTTCACGTTCGAAACAATATGGATAACGTGGGAAAACTCCTCCAGCACCATCAGTTCATCCACCCGAACCGAACCGGCTCGGCAGACACGGCCGAGGTCGTTCCTCTCGAGGTCCACCAACATCAGATGCTCCGCCCGTTCCTTCTCGTTTAAAATCAACTCTTGGCGCAAGCGGGCCGTTTCAACGGCAGTTTTGCCCTTTGGCCGCGTTCCCGCAATCGGCCTGGTTTCCACTTCTCCCGCCGAAACCCTTAAAAACCGCTCCGGGGAGGCTGAGATGACCTGCAAAAAACCAAGATCGGCGTAACAGGCGAAGGGAGAGGGGTTGATTTCTGTCAAACGGCGGTAGAACTCCCAAGGGCTCTGCGTTAACGGCATCGAGAAACGCTGGGAAAGGTTCGCCTGGTAGATCTCTCCATCGGCAATGAACTCTTTAGCGCGGCGCACCATCGCCTCGAAATCGGCCCGCGTGTGGGTGCTGGAAAAAGACACGGGGCGGAGGGCAAGAGACGGGGGACGTTCATTTTGCACGGAACGAGTGATCCTCTTGAGGAGTGCCTCTGCCCGGCCGGCCGCTTGATCATACGCTTGCGCCGGATTCCTGCCCGCGTCAGCGAGAACAATCACCCAGAGCTGTTTCTTTAGATGGTCTAAAAGCACCGATTCGTCACAGAAAAGGAATCCTATATCCGGCAACCCCAGATCATCCTGCGCTTTTGAGGCAAGCGGTTCAATGGTGCGGTACGCGTCAAACCCGAAGAAACCAATCGCCCCACCGACGAAGGGGGGAAACCCGGGGATTTTGGCTGCCGGTTTCGCGTCCAGCATCTGCTGTAAAAGCTCCAGCGGGTTGCCGGTCATCTGTTCGGTTCCCTTTTGGCCGACCAGCGTGATCCGGTCTCCTTTAGCAGTAAGAAATAAGGCCGGCTCCCCCACCATCAGGCTGTACCGGCCGGTGACCGGATGAAATCGGGCCGATTCCAGAAGGACAGCCGGGGATTTCCACGCAGCGGCCGCGAAAAAATCCTGCGGCGAGGCTTCCAGAGAAAGCTTCGCCGCCACGGGGATCCACCGATGGGTCAAGGCTAATTCAAGAAATTTCCAACGGGAAGGTGTGAACACAAAGACTATTTTATCACGCGGCGGTGTCGTTAGAAAATGGAAGCGGCCTTAAACTGGATCTCCAGCCTAAGGCCGCTTTACTTACAAGTTACGACCGCCGAGGGACCGCGAAGCGGTCCGAGGAAGTAGTTGAGCGTTCCTTACGCTCAGACTACGGGATATAATCCTGGAACCCATGGAAACCGTTTCCGCTGCCATTCCCGTTGCCGTTAAACTTGATGCGATTCTTTAACGCGACCGGCTGGCCCGCGGGAACCAGTTCGAGCTCCCCCAATTCCGTCTCATAGTAGGTGTACTCTTCCCCTTTGAAGTTCCGGAGCCGGATTACACCGTTCTCATAGGAAAGGACGTAGCTGGGAGCCACGGGAATTTTGCCTCCACCGCCTGGGCCGTCAATCACGTAGGTCGGCACCGCATAGCCGGTCGTGTGACCGCGCAAGGCCTCCATGATTTTGATCCCGGTGGATACCGAGGTGCGGAAATGACTGATCCCCTGCGCAGGGTCGCACTGGTAGATGTAATACGGCCGCACCCGGACTTTCAGAAGCTCATGCATCAGCTTCCTCATCACCTGCGGATCGTCGTTCACCCCTTTTAACAGCACCGTCTGGGACCCGAGAGGAACACCGCTTTCGGAAAGCATGTCCATTGCCTGCTTCAAGCGGGGCGTAACCTCCTTGGGATGGCAGAAATGCAAGCTCATCCAGATCGGCTTGTTCTTCTTTAAAACCGCGCAGTACTCTTCGGTAACCCGCTGTGGCATCGTAACCGGGGTGCGGCTTCCTATCCGGATGAACTCAATATGGTCAATCTTGCGCAGTTCGGCCAAAATCCGGTCCAACCGGACATCCGTCATCATCAGGGGATCCCCTCCGGAGATGAGGACATCCCGCACCTCTTTGTGCTCCCTCAAATACTGAAAAGCCGGCTCATAGCTGTTCATCAACCCGTTGTTGACGCCGACCAGCCGCCGCCGGGTACAGTGCCTGCAGTACATAGCGCACTGTTCGGTGACCAAGAAAAGGACCCGGTCCGGATACCGGTGAACCAGCCCCTTGACCGGCATATCTCCATCCTCACCGCAAGGATCCCGCATATCATGCGGCCCGATTTCGAACTCGACCGATGTCGGAACAGCCTGCTTGCGGATCGGGCAGTTCGGATCCTTCGGGTCCATCAGGGAGGCCCAGTACGGCGGTATCGCCATCACAAGCCGGCCCTCTTTTCTTGCAACCGCTTCCTCCTCTTCCGGCGTCATCTCGATAATCTGCCTGAGCTGGTCTGCCGTGTAGATACGGTTCCGCAACTGCCACTGCCAATCATCCCACTCCTCGGGTGTCACACTCTTCCAGAGCGGTATACGGCGGTAACTGTCGTCCAAGGTCTTCCTCCTTCAGATCGTCTTCCCGAGCTTTTTCCCATCGGACACAGCCGCGGGATTGCTCGAAGGCCCCGCCTCCTTCTCCATCGGGTCAGGGAGTACCCGATACGCTGGAGCTTGGGAGACCGGGTTGTTCGTTTTGAATGATGGTATGGATAAAACGGCGCCTAGCTCCGGAGACGGAGAGGACGCCGGCAAGCTCTTGTCGGATGGTTTATTCAAACGCACAACCGCAAGTTGTATGATCCGGCTGATGAGAGTCGCGTACGGAATGCCTGCCGCCTTGGTCATCATCGGGATGTTCGATTCTTCAGGATCCAGCCCGGGCAGCGTGTTGACCTCAAGAACGTAAGGTATCCCTTCCTGGCTCAACCGGATGTCCACGCGTGAGAAATCGCGGCAACCCAAGGAAAACGCCGCTTTCTTGGCCACCGTTCCAACCGCTTCGGCAGTGGACAAACTCAGCCGGGCCGGGCACCAGAATTTCGGGTCCAGGTGCATCTCCTTGTTTCCCTGGTATTCTTTCACCTTCCAAGAGTAGAACGATTCCCCCGCTGGCGCGCATGGGCTAAAATCAATCTCAAGAATAGGGAGCACCTCTTCCCCGAGCAATCCGACCGTCAGCTCGACCCCCTCGATAAATTCCTCGACCAGCACCTCCTGGCCGTAATCAGTGAAAACCCTTTGAATCTGTGCCCGGAGAGCCGCCTCGGAACGAACAACGCTGCTCGTGAGTATTCCCTTACCGGAACCTTCCCTGTTTGGTTTGACAATCAGAGGGAACTGAAGCCGGCTGTCCAACGGTTCATCCAAATGCGTGAAAACCTGGAAATTCGGCGTCGGTATGCCGACCGACCGGAAGATATATTTAGAACGGGCTTTGTCCAGAGACAAGGCCAGCGCGAGAACTCCGGATCCGGTATATGGGATCTCCAGAAGCTCCAGCAGAGCCGGAACGCGCGCCTCACGGGCTTCACCGGAAAACCCCTCCGAGATATTGAACACGAGATCGACCGGGTTCTCAGCCAGCCAAAGAGGAAGCTTGCTATCCGCCTCAACCGGGAAAACCTTATGCCCCGCCAACTCGATCGCCTGAGTGATGTACCCAACCGTTTTCGGGCTGTCGCACTCGGAGTAGTAGTCAGCCGGCCTGCCTGCTTCCTTCACCAGAGGTTTCAAGTTATGGACCAGTGCCACACGCAAACTTTTCATTTTGCCCGTGCGTTCACTTTCTGTTGGAATTGGGCGGTTGCCTGCTGAAACCCCAGACGCTTGACCGCCGCCTCGATGATTCGGCCGATCATCTGGGGATAGGTAATGCCAAGACGGTTACAAATGACCTGGAACACGTCCTCGGTGGAAAGGGACGGCAAAGGATTGATCTCCAGCACGTAGACGGAGCCTTCTCTGTCGATCCGGAAATCAACCCGCCCAAGGTCAACGCAGTCCACCGCCCGGTAAACCCGGATGGCCAATTCCTGAAGTTTTTTCTCAACCCCCGCGTCAATCCGGGCCGGACAGATGTACCCTGCCCCCGAGGCAATTCTCGAAAAGGTGTAAAAAAGATCTCCCAAATCCGTCCGTCCGTCTATCGAGATCTGGACCACCGGCAGGGCTTCGGGCGGGTCATTGCCGACAACCGGCACGGTGAACTCCGTCCCTTGGATGAATTCCTCCACCAGAGCCGGCTCGCGATAAGTGGTCATGAGCCATTGCGTTTGCGCGCGGAGCTCTTCGACGTTGTGGACGACGGATTTATCGGAAATCCCCTTGCTGGAACCTTCAAAACGGGGCTTGACGATCAGCGGGAAGGAAATATCCGGCGGAAGCTGCTGGCCGGGGTCATGGACTTCAAAGAAACGGGGCGTCGGGATCCCTTCTCCGAGGAAAATTCTCTTGGCCATCACCTTGTCCAGCGTCAGAGCCTGGGTGAGGCCGTCCGATCCGACGTAGGGAATACCTTTCATCTCAAGAAGGATCGGAACCTGCGACTCCCGGTTCCTTCCGCGGAGACCTTCGGCGACGTTGAAAACCAGGTCCACCCTAACATCATCGAGCTTCTTCAACAGCTGTTCGGCGCTGCCCAGGCGAACCACGGTGTGGCCGAGCGAGGCGATCGCGTTTTCGATCACTTCGATGGTTGAAGGGTGGTCAAATTCGGCATTGGCATCCGGGGGATCTCCAACCTTGAAGACATACTCCGTCTTCAAATCATAGGTCATCCCGATGATCATCGCGTCCCCCGGCGAACAAAAAGAGGAGCTCCCTCACACAGGTCGCCCCCCTTCAAACGTGCGATTGTATTCAATTGTGAGGGTCTGACTACCTCCTCTTCACTTTATCCGAAAACTTAGTGATCGGTCTGCTGATCAAACTCTTGCACCCCAGGCCGAACATCAAAGCAAAACCAATTCATCGAAAAGATATTCTTAAGAAAAAATAACATGAGTGTCTGACGTTGTCAAGTTCGAACGAAGAAAAATTTATTCCCGCCGACGGAAATGATTACAATAGGAACTTCGAGAAGGAGGTTCTATGGCAACTTTAATACTGGTCAGGCATGGACAGTCTCAATGGAATTTAGAGAACAAATTCACCGGGTGGGTGGATGTTCCGTTGACCGATAGCGGGCGCGCAGAGGCGCGGCGGGCGGGAGAACTCGTCAAACCGCTGGGCATCACATTCGACGTCGCTTACACATCGGTCCTCGTTCGGGCGAACGAAACCCTCTCCATCATCCTCGAGGTCCTCGGGCAGGAAAATATACCGGTGATCAAAGACAAAGCGCTTAACGAACGGCATTACGGAAAACTGCAGGGTCTCAATAAAGAAGAAACAGTCAAGAAGTACGGCGAGGAGCAGGTTAAAATCTGGCGGCGAAGCTACGACGTGGCCCCTCCCGAGGGTGAATCGCTCAAAGACACGGCCGCCCGGACCCTTCCCTATTTCGAATCGCGCATCCTGCCTGACCTTAAAACCGGCAAGAATGTGCTCATCGCCGCGCACGGAAATTCGCTCCGCTCCATCGTGATGGACCTGGATAAGCTCACGAAAGAACAGGTGCTCGCGCTGGAGCTGGGGACCGGCGTCCCGGTCCGCTACGAGATCAATCCTGATGGATCTGTAAAATCAAAACAGATCCTCTCTCCCGCCATTCGTTAGATACTCGGTGACCGTCGAGGGGCCGCGGAGCGGCCCGAGGAAATGGTTGGGCGTTCCTTACGCCCAGACCATGAAGTCGAAGCAGATTCTCGCGCCGACCGCGGCACAATAACCTGATTCACCCCTTCTCTGCCCAGTTTCCTCGAATAGTGGAAGAGGTACTGCTGGGCCCAGCCGCAGTAAGGACCGAAATGCTTCCGGGCGAACTCGCGTATCTTTCTATCCGGCACCTTCCTGTTCCGGAAATACCAGCGCCGCATGCACCGCGCGATCCAGACATCCACCGGGAAGGCCGATTCCCGTCCGTAGCCGAAGAGCATCACGCATTCCGCCACCTTCTGGCCGATCCCGGGGATCTCCATCAGCGCTTCCCGCAGCGCGTCATCTTCCAGTCCCTTTAACTTTTCCGGATCGATCCGGCCTGAGGCATGCATCCGGGCCGCCGCCTTCAGGTAGGGCGCCCTGTAGCCAAGCCCGCACGCCCGCAGCTCATTCTCGGATACACCAGCCAATCTCTCAGCCGTCGGAAAGCGAGGAGTGGTGTTGGGCGGGAGATCGCGGGTGACGCCTGCGGAGATGCCCTTTCTAGCCGCGCGCAGTTCCGCAGACCCTTCTCTCTTGTTTAGTGGGGTCGAGGACTGTCTGAGCACGGCGAAAGGGCGCTCTGCAAGCGGCAGGACCCGCGACCGGTTCTCCATAACGCTCGGCGAGGCAGTTCAGCATGCCGGTCAAGCGAACGATGTTGTTGTAGGCCGAGAGGATGAAGCTGGCCGTGCACTCCCACGACTCCTGCCGGATCAGCCGAAGCCCCCAGTGGGAGCGGCAGGCTTCATGGATGATCGGATCGACATCTATTTGAGCGGCGAGCGCCGGCAGATCGACGTCGAGAGAAAAAAAGCGGCTGATCGCCTCTGGGGACGCCCCATTGAAAAAGATCTGCCCGCCGCTCTGGGAAATCCGCACGCGGGAACCGGTGAGCCAGCCCTCGAACCATCCGGGCTGGGATTGAGACCACCTGAAGACCTGGCCGGAAAACAAAGTCGCCTGCAGGTCAAAATCCCTGCAGGCGATTGTTTGAAATTCCGTTCGAACGGTGAGCCCTCTTTTACTAGGCGTTGTGGATCTTCGGCAGAACGATCGACTGCTGTTTCTGGTACTTCCCCTTCCGGTCGCCGTAGGAGACTTCGCAGGGCTCCTCCGAAGCAAAAAACAGCACCTGAGCGATTCCCTCGTTGGCGTACACCTTCGCCGGCAACGGGGTCGTGTTGGAGATCTCCAGCACCGCGAACCCTTCCCACTCCGGCTCAAACGGGGTGACGTTGACGATCAGGCCGCACCGGGCGTAGGTCGACTTGCCCATCGTCACGGTCAGCACATTGCGCGGGATACGGAAATACTCCACCGTCCTGGCCAGCGCGAAAGAGTTCGGCGGGATGATGCAGTGAGGCCCCTTCATGGAGACGAACGACTTCTCATCGAACGCCTTCGGGTCCACCACCGTGTTCCACACATCGGTGAAAACCTTGAACTCATCGGCTAAGCGGATGTCGTAGCCCATCGAAGAGAGCCCCCAGGAAATCACTCCCTTGGAATTCAGATGGTCAGAAAACGGCTCGATCATGCCGTACTTCTGGACATACTCCTTGATCTCCTTGTCGATCAGAAGCTTGCTCTTCAACGTCAAACGCGAAGCGGGCTGTTTCTCTGCCGATTTGTGACTCGCCAGGGTAGGCATTAAAATTCCTCCTTACTCTTCTTTCTTTTCAGGGGTGGATTGCGGTTTCGGCTTGTTATACGCCTTCATCTGTTCCTTTTTTGAAAAACAATCCGGGCAGTTGTAAACCGGTTTGGCGGCCACTTTGTTGTAATCCACATAGATCACCACACGGCTGACTTCCGGAACCTCTTTATGGCACGTATCGCACTTCATCCCGCCACCCCGCTACTTTTTCGACCAAGTGGTGGGATCATTTGAGCAGCTGGGCAACAAGTTGGTTGACCTGCTTGCCGTCGGCCCGGCCTTTGACTTTCGGCAGAACTACCTTCATTATCTGGCCGACCGCGGAGGGGCCGCTGGCCCCCAGCTCCTTTATCGCTTCCTGGATAATCGCCCTTAACTCCTCCTCCGGCATCGCCGGCGGAAGGTAAGCCTGAAGGATCTGCGCCTCTTTCTTCTCTTTGTCGGCAAGATCGTTCCGTCCGGCCTTGGTGTAGGCATCCACCGATTCCTGCCTTTGTTTCATCAGCTTCTGCACAACCTCCAGCATCTCCCCATCCTCCAGGAGATCTTTGCCCTTTTGAATCGCAGCATTGGAGGAGGCGGCCTTGAGCATCCTCAAGACCGACGTCCTTAATTCATCCCTCGCTTTCATCGAGGCCTTCAACTCATTATTGATTTTTTCTGCAAGCGTCATTTTCTTCCCACCAGGAAAGCAAGACCGACCGATATAAGATACAGGAACCCCATCGGCAGCGCTAATAACATCTGCGTTGCCACATCCGGCGTCGGGGTCAAAACCGCAGCCAGAACGAAAATCCCAAGAACCGCGAACCTCCACTGCTTCAGCAGTGTCGCCGGCCTGACGATCCCGGCCCGCGCTAGAACCAGAATTGCGATTGGCATCTGAAAGAAAAGCCCGCAGCCGACCAACAACCAGCCGGCGAACCCCAAGTAACTTCCGACGGTGATCATCGGAACCATATTCTCGGAGCTGAATCCGAGCAGGAACTTCAACCCCACCGGCAGGAGAAACCGCCAGCAAAACCAGCCGCCGATGAAGAACAGCCCGACGCTGGCCGGTATCAGAAAAACAAACCTGCGCCGCTCATGCGGAAACAGTGCCGGCTGCAGGAATCCCCATGCCTCTGCCGACAAAAAAGGGGAGGCTAAAGCCGTGCCGGCAATAACGGCGACCTTCAGGTACGCCAAAAACGGCTCGATCGGGCTTAAGAAAACAACGCTGCCGACCGGCTGGATAAACCAGGCCAATAAATCCTTGGCGAAATAAAACCCGACCGCCGTACCCACTCCAACCCAGAGGAAACAGCGCAGGAAACGCCACCGGAGCTCTTCGAGATGAGCGAGAAGCGGGCGCTTGCCTTCGTCCGGCAAGGGTACTGGACCCAGTATCTGCTGGGGTTCAATTGTCGGACTTTCCGTCATCCTTGAGAGTGTTCTTGAACTCTTTAACGGCCTTGCCCAGCTGCTTGGCAATATCAGGCAAACGCCCGGCTCCGAAAAGAAGCAGGCAGATGAATAAAATCAGGATGAGTTCCGGCCAACCGATATTCATAGTTTACTCCTTGAGAGTCTCCCTCACCCTACTGCTGAGGAGCCACGACTATCTGTCCCTCTTTTTTAGTGCCCAGGTCTGGGTTAAGTGTGTAGAGGTATTCCACAATAGCGTCAATCTCTTCCTCCGGGATCTTTCCTTTCCAGGAGGGCATCCACAGGGGAGGCGACATGCCGCCCGAATCGGCCCGGGCCGGATAGCGTCCCACCTGAATTACCGTCTTCATCTCCTCCTTGGTGAATCCGGCCGACACGTAGACCAAAGAGGGGACTTCCTCTCCGGGGAACATGTTCTTGTTCCGGACGCCTCCGCGCCCTTCCAAACCGTGGCAGGCGGTGCATCCGTACGACTTGAACGCGGCCTTCCCCTGCTCCGCTTTCGAGGCGTACACCTTCTTCTCCTCTTTGTGCGACGGGGCAGGCACCCGGTACTTAGCAGGGATCGGGTGGTGTTCGTCCTCCTTGGCCGCCGCAAAACTCAGAACCAGCGCGGTTAGCGCCCGGTTCTGCTCTTCGGTGAATTCGTAGTTGGGCATTGCCGACTCCGGAATGCCGACAGCTTTATCTTCGGGAACAATCCGCTGGGGATCCTTAAAATGGTCATAGATCCAGTTCGCCACGGTGTGGGCCCCGTGCACGTTCCGGAAATCTAATTCATCCAGCGCCTTCTTCCCCGTATCGGAAAGTTCTGGACCGATCTGGTTGCCGACGCCGTTCAGAGCGTGACAGCCAATACATCCCTTCGTATCAAAAAGGATCTTCGCCTCCGCAAGCTTCTCCGCCCCCTTGAGTTCGAAAACGTTGTCGTGGCAAACAGAGCAGTTGGAAACAACCAAATCTTTGTCGAGAAGGGGCTCCTCCCAGTGCTTGACGCGGCCGTGAGCCGCCTCTTTTGTGGTGGCCATTCCCTGCCCCTCATGGCAGACAGTACAGCCGATCTCCCTGAACGGGTGGGCTGCGAGGAAACCGGGAATACCCAAGTCCGGATGGCTCCTGAACGGCTGGGGCTGATCCGCCAACTTGGGATTATCAATCCCCGCATGGCAGGTGATGCACCGGTCGGTCTTATGGAATTGGGGCAGATAGATTTGCTCAACCTTGAGCGGCATCTTCGCGCGGGTCGGGTCGCCAGTCACCTGGGCAAGCCGGCGGTAATATTCCTTCTGAACGGGCATCCACTCCGGGGTCGACTCCTGCCAAATCAGGTAGCCGGCCATGAACCCCAGCGAAAAACCGGAGAGGATGAACAGCTTATTCCAGACCGATCTCTTCATCAGGTTTACAGGTTCAGGTTAAAGTCCGGGAAGGAAATGATGTATTTGATATTGAAGAAGTTCCTCAGCACAATCTTCACTGGGACGAAAAACATCAGCAAAACCAGCGACATGACAACGACATACTTAATGGGGCCGAGTTTTTTGTAGAAATCTTTGAAGCAGAGTTTGGGCAGCAGCATCCCTATGCCGCCGTAGCCCAGAACCAGCGCAAGCCCCGCCCAGTTCGGCATATTGTGCATCGCCCCAGCTTTTGAAATCCGGTGATAATCCCACGCCTGCCAAGGCATGTACATTTCCCATCCGGGGCCGCGCATGTAATAGCCGATGAAAATCAGCGCAAACCAAAAAACGATTCCAAAGGTGAACATGCTCACGGCAAACTTCCGGTTCTTGAAATTGTAGTAGCCGATGCCGGTCGGATTGATATCAATGTACGGGATCGCCATGAGACCGACCAGGATAACCGTCGGCAAAACCACGCCGGCCATCCAGGGATCGAAATAAACCAGCAGCTCCTGCAGTCCCACGAAATACCAGGGGGCCTTGGAGGGATTCGGCGTCTTGTTCGGGTTGGCCAATCCCTCCAGCGGGGCATGGGCCAGGATCGACCACAGCGTTAAAACGGCCGTCAGCACGAGCGCGCCGACAAACTCCTTCGAAACCAGCGCCGGCCAGGTGAAGACCTTTTTTTGGAGTTCCTCCGGGTGGGCCTTCAGCCATGCTTCGGGGAGAACGCCCTTCTTTTTTTCCTCTTTTGGAGGCAAAGGAATAGCGGAGAATTCATCCTTGCGAACGCGCCAAAGGTGGACCGACACGAAGACGAGAAAGATCAAAGGGAGAAAAACGCAATGGAGCACGTAGAACCGGAGCAGCCCCGACTGCCCGACAATCTTGGATCCCAGCAGGATAAAGCGGGCGTCCATATCGGGCCCCACGATTGCAAAGGGGCCTTCGGAACCCAGCAACGGAGTGGCCGCGGCCATGTTGGTTCCCACAGTCACGGCCCAAATCGCCAGTTGATCCCACGGAAGCAGGTAGCCGGTGAATGAAAGGAGGAAGGTGATGAGCAGCAGGATGACACCCACCACCCAGTTGTATTCGCGCGGAGGCTTGTAGGCCGAGCGGTAAAAGACCGACGCCATGTGAAGCATCACAAACAGAACCATGACGTGGGCCGACCACCGGTGGATGTTCCTCAAGAACGGGCCGAACGGCACCGCATAGCGCAGATCCTTCATATCCCAGTAGGCGTGTTCGATCGTCGGCCGGTAATAGAACATGAGGAAGACACCGGTGACAGTCAGCAGGATGAACAGATAAAAGCTTAACCCCCCCAGACCCCAGGTATAGCGGAACTTCAAGGCGGCCGGCCGCGTCTTCACCGGATGCAGGTGAAGAAAAACATTGGAAAGAACCATCAGCGCCCGGTTCCGCGGCGTGTCCTGATATCCGTGACGGAAGATGGACTTCCATATCTTGGATTGCCGGACGGTCCGGGCAATCGTGTTAAACAAGGGTTCCTTCTTCTCAGGTGATGCTGGGGATTCTGTCTTTTCGTCGGCCATTGTGTGTGTGTCGCCTTACACGTTCACTTTGAGATAAAAATCCGGTTTCTTCCAGTCCTTAGGGTTCTTAAGCCGCGTGCCGGTGTCCACCAAGATCTGCCCGTCGTCGGCCAAGACCACCTTGCACCGCTCCAACGGCCGGGGGGCCGGCCCTTCGAAGTTGATGCCGGTCCTCCGGAAACCTGACCCATGGCATGGACACTTGAACTTTCTCTGTCCCTCGAGCCAATTCGGCGTGCACCCCAAGTGAGTGCATCGCGCGAAGATGACGTAGATCGCGGCTCCCTCCGCTACACTGTCCCGGCAGACCCATATCCGGTATTTCTTCTTCAACCGCTCGGTCACCTCTCCCGGAAGGTATTCGTCCGGCTTTCCGATTTTAAAGGTGGACGGCGGATCATAGGTAATCTGCGGGATGAAGAACCTCAAAATGGCCAGAACTGAGGCACCGAGTCCGGCCAGCACAGCACCCCAGGCCGCCAGAGAAAGAAATTCCCGTCGGGTGAACCAGAGGTTCGGGACTTTGGTCTCATCCACCTCAATCTGGTGAATGGATTTCGCCGGCCCCTTAGGAACAGCGGGGGCGAGGGGTTTCGCGGCGGCCATCGGAGGCGTCTGCGCCGGCGTTGCCGGCTGGGGTGTTCCCTCAACGCTCATTTATGAAGCGACCTCTTTATAAATAGGCTCATCTTCCTGAAACCGGATGTCTTGGGGCTGGTCTTTTCTGCTGAACCGGCTCAGGAAATCGGCCATCTGTTCTTCAATGATTCGGGTGCAAGCGTCCGCTTCTTTCAGACGCAACCTAAGATTCGCAGAGGCAATCCCTTCCAGGTCATCAATATCGTAAAGATAAACGTTTTCCAACTGCCCCGCACGGGGGTCTACATTGCGGGGAACGGATATATCGATGAAGAAAAGCGGCCTCTGCCGCCGGACGGCCATCACTCGGCGCACCTGCTCGGAGCTCAGCAGATACCTGTCGGAAGCGGTCGAGCAGATCACGATGTCCGCTTTCGCCAGAAACTGCTCCAAGCTGGAGAGAGGAACCGCCTGCCCTCCGACGGCGCGGGCCAACACGGCGGCTGATTCAACCGTCCTGTTGGCAATGATGATGGAGGAAACCCCCTGCTCCTTTAAGCAGGTGAGCGTCGATTCCGCCATCTGGCCCGCCCCTAAATTCAAAATTGTTTTTGTTTTGAAATCGAGGAATATCCTGCGGGCCAGCTCAACAGCGACCGAGCTGATGGAGACGGCCCCCTGGCCGATCCGGGTCTTTGAACGGGCCTCTTTGCCGATCCGAATCGCGGTCTGGAAAAAGCGGTGGAAGACGGATCCCACGGTCCCGTGCGAAACCGCCTGCGTGTAAGCATCCCGGACCTGGCCGAGAATCTCCGATTCCCCGACAACCATTGAATCCAAACCGGCGGCCACCCGGAAGAGGTGCCGGACTGAATTCGGCTGCCGGTACGAATAGAAATTGCTCTCGAAATCTTTCAGGTTCACTCGATGGAAACGGGAGAGAAAACCGCGCAGTTCCTCTTCGATCCCATTCTCCCGCGGCAGGAGCGTGTACAGCTCAACTCTGTTGCAGGTGGACAGGATCACGCATTCGGGAATTCCCACCTCCTCCCGAATAGCGTTTAACGCGACCGGGATCCGATCTTCCTGAAACGCCAGCCTTTCGCGAAACTCCACAGGGGCTGTGCGGTGATTTAAACCGAGTACGCCGATGTCCATTTTCCCCAGTAGACCCACATTTATAGTCCGATCAAAAAGAACTTAGATGCGACATGCGCGCAACAAAGCAGATCAGCCTTTTTCATCGGACACTCAAAAGAAGACGTGTTTGCCGCCGACAAGGTAGTTCACGCCGATGAAAGTAAACATGACCAGCAAAAAACTCACGACCGACATCAGCACCACCCGCCGGCCCTTCAATCCAACAGTGGCGCGCAGAACAAGAACGGCCGCGTAAGCCAGCCAGGTAAACCCGCTGGAAACTTCTTTCGGATCCCAGGTCCAGAAGGCCCCCCAATTCTCCCTCGCGAGGAAAACCCCCTTCAAGATGCCGAAGCTGAAAAGGCTGAACCCGATCACAACAGCCCAGAAATTCACACGATCCAGAAGATCAAGAGGAATGGTCGGCATAGCGAGAATCCGCGCATCTTTGCGCTTAAGACGGCCCTCCTGAACAAGAAACGCGACACCGGTCAAGACCGCCAGAAAAAAAGCGGCGTAACTGGCAAAGATAACTCCGGCATGCAAACCGATCACCCCACCACCCCATCACTCTTCCCACCACGTGATGGAACCGCCTGCTTATCCGCTGAAAACATCTGCTTTCTCAGCTTTCTTTGTGGTGGGGTCACTTTAGCGCATTCTCCACAACCTTCATGTAGGCCTTTAAAGCCGTCTCAAAAAGCTCTTTTCGCCGCCGGAAACCCGGCACCTTACTTTTTACGGCCTCACGAACACTCACCATCTTCTTCAGTAGAGGGTCGAATTCAGGGCCGTACCGGTTTCCGATGTCCCGCCGTATCCATTTTGCCAGAGCCGGGCTCACCCCGCCGGTTGAAACGGCCAGCACCAGTTTTCCCCTGCGCACCACAGAGGGAAAAATAAAAGAGCACAGGTCCGGCTGATCCACAACGTTGATCCAGACTCTTTTGCGCCGAGCGATCCTGGAGGCCAGCTTATTCACCTGCTGGTCGTCCGTGGCGGCGACTGCCAACTGGGCTCCCCGCATATCGGACGCTTTAAAGCGCTTTTTGTGCCACCGGATTTTCCCCTGCCGGGCCAGCCGCATGAGCTCGCCGACAGCTTCAGGACTTACTACCCGGACTTGAGCCCCGCATGAAAGCAGTGCTTTTACCTTGCGGCAGGCAATCTCCCCGCCCCCGATTACCAAGCAAGGACGGCCTTTTAACTCCAGAAAGATCGGGTAATACCGCACAATACGATTGCCTATAAGAGGCCTATTATCCAGGATTTAAAGCGCAAAGACA
The DNA here is from genome assembly GCA_964373715.1 of uncultured Planctomycetia bacterium. GTDB lineage: Bacteria > Omnitrophota > Gorgyraeia > 1-14-0-20-64-10 > 1-14-0-20-64-10 > CAMTXI01. Next base: position 67,841 of record CAYJVR010000004.1, read on the forward strand.
AGTATCAGTAAATCTGCAAAAGATAGTCGGTAAGCCCGAGCAGACTCTGCTTATGCGGGCTTGAAGGAAAAGGAGCGACCGAACTTCTTGCTTTAGCCAAATATTGGTTTGCCACCCGGTTGCAGTAGGCCTGAACACCGTGGTCCACGGCCTGTTCCTTCAGAAACTGCATCTGCTCTTGAGCCTGGGCGGTGGACCGGTAACCGTTTCCGTTGAACCATTGGGTCAATTTCCGGCGAAGTTTCGGCTTGGCGACATCCCTGAGATAAAGCAGCGGCAGCGTCAGCTGGCCCAGAGCCAGATCGGTCCCGAGCGATTTGCCCATCACCTCCTGATCGCCGATCAGGTCCTGGGTATCGTCCAAGATTTGAAAGGCAATCCCGAAACTCAGGCCAAAGTTTCCTAAACGCTTCGCTTCAGTCGGGGTCGCTCCGGTGAGGAGCGCGCCTGATTCGGCGGCCGCCCCCATCAGCGAGGCGGTCTTCCACTCGATGATCTTCAGGTAGGACGCTCTGGAAAGAGAGTAATCGTACTGGTGGTGGATCTGGGCAACCTCCCCTTCGCAGACGGTGCGGGCGGTGTCGGACATCAATTGGAGAACCTTCTGGTTATTCAGCTCGCTCAAGAGGCAGAAAGCCTTCGAATAAAGGTAATCCCCCGATAAAACGGAGAGGGTATCGCCCCACTTGGCATTGAGCGTGGAGAGCCCCCGGCGTAAAGTCGCGCCGTCAATCACGTCATCATGGAGTAGCGTGGCGGTGTGGATCATCTCCACCGAGCTGGCCAGTTTGACGGCCTGGGAAACGTAGGAGGAGGAACCGTTCTTTTTTCTGCGGCCGTGAGCCGCCGTATTCGCCCCCAAAAGCGCGAGGGCCGGGCGGAGTCGTTTTCCAGGCATTAAGGAAACATGGCGGGTCAAATCCGCCATCAAGCTATCGCGGAAACGTTCCTTGGAAGAGAGTTCCTTGACGAGAAGGGATTCAACTGCTTGCAGTTGCGACAGGATCGGCCGATAGATCTCGTGAAGAGACACCCCACCACCTACCTATCCGCCACAGGCGGACGCTGATTCCGCAGTCACTTTAACATCGAAACCCAACCTTTCAAACTGATGAGAGGTGGTGGGGACATCAAACACCTGTAAGAGTTCGTATTTGGTATTCCGCTGGACAGGCACTCGGCCCGCGTCCCGGATGAGGCGGAGGGCCTCTTCTTTATCCACCCGGTAAACGACCCCGGTGGCCCCGACAACCACTTCGTCCACCAGTATCCCGCCGAAATCGTTGGCGCCGAAACCCAACGCCAGCTGGCACATCTTCGGGCCTTCGGTGACCCACCCTGCTTGAATACTCAGGATGTTGTCCAGCACGAGACGGGAGATCGCGATAATCCGAAGATATTCCGCCCCGCCGGATGGGGGGGTATTCAAAACGGTATGCCCCCGCTGGAAAGACCAGGGGATGAAGGCGCGGAACCCGGCGGTCTCATCCTGCAGTTCGCGCAGACGGATGAGATGCTCAATCCTCTCCGCTTTCGTCTCCACCATACCGTAGGTCATCGTGCAGGTGGTCTTTAACCCGGCCTGGTGAGCTACCCTGTGGATCTCGAACCAGCCGGCCGCCGAAAGTTTTTTCGGGGAAACAGCCTGTCTCACCCGCTCGACCAGGATTTCCGCCCCGCCGCCAGGCATTGAATCTAGCCCGGCCGTTTTAAGGGCTTCGAAAACCTCCCGGTAGCTTTTTCCGGAGGCTTTCGCTATCGTGTCGATCTCGGGGGCTGAAAAGGAATGGATGTCCACGTGGGGATATTTTGCCCGGACCGCCCGAACCATCTGCTCGTAGAAAGAAAGCGGGATCGACGGATCCAGCCCGCCCTGGAGCAAAACCTGGGTCCCGCCGATCGAGACAAGCTCGCCGACCCGCCGAAGGATCTCGTCGATCGGTAGAATGTACGATTCCGGATGGCCGGGTTTCCGGTAAAACGCGCAGAAAGAGCAGTCGGCCACGCAGGCATTTGTGTAGTTGATATTCCGGTCCACTACAAAGGTGCCTAGGTTGGCCGGATGAAGCTGTCGGCGGACATCGTCCGCGGCCCGTCCCAGAGAGGGCAAATCGGCCTCTTCGTAGAGGAACAGCGCCTCCTCCTGGCTGAGCCGGTTACCCGACAACACCCCTTCGAGAAGCTCCTTCACACGGCTCTTCATGAAACGGCTACTTGCCCTTCAACAAGCGCGTTGATCGTTTCCTGGCGCAGACGCTTCGCGGTCCCCTTGGGAAGCTCTCCTATCGCCTCTGCCTCTTTCGCGAACCGGACCAGACCTTCCCAGGCGGTCCTATCCATTCCGTAGGAAATTGCCTGAAGATACCTCCTCAGAAAATTTGCTTCAAACGGAAAGATCTTCCGCATGCCGGCGATCAGCTCATTCTGATGCTCTTTGCCCCAGGAACAGGACAATTCCAGGGCCATCCGCAAATCTTCGACGGAGGAGGGCCTCTCCTCCGCCATCTGGCGCCGGATCACCCAGAGCGCGTAGACCATCGGCTGGTCCGTCCACTCGTTCCAGGCTTCCCCAAGGTCCCACCACTGCAGGCCGCTGTCGGACTGGCTCGCTTCAAGTGCCTCATCCCCAATCAGCAGCGCGGCCGGGTATTCTTCAAGGATCTCTGGATACCTCAGGTCGGTTACTTCAAAACCAATCTTCAGCTGTTTCCGCGCCGCCAAAATTTTCAGGAGAACAGGTGTGGTCGCCCCCTGGTTGCTGACACCGATGGTGCGCCCCTTAAGCGTCGTCAGCGGCTGCCGGCTGACCACCAAAACACTATGTACATCGCTATCGGAACGAATGCACAGACCGGGTACCGGGACAAGTTCCTCCTGGTGGCACAGGTACATCATCACGGAGACGGCGCTGGCATCCAGCTCGCCGATCAGCAGGCGGCGGTTCAAGTCGGCCGGCGTGCTGGAGATCAGCTGTACCGGAGCAGGAATAATCCCCTTGCGCAAAGCGTAGGTGACCGGCCAGGAATTGAGGAACTGGATATCTCCTAGCCGGATGTCCTCCTGCCCTGACTTCTTTGTTCTATGTCCGTTTCTGTAAACCGGTTTGATCGGCACGTTCTCTCTGTCCTTAGTTGAGGCTCGGCAGACGCCGTTCGCCGTTGGTGTAAAGGCTGTCAATCAGCTTCGGGGTCCGCCCGGCCTCGGTAATCAAAGAGGTCAATTCATCCACGCTGGGGGCGTCGAAATGGTTCGCTCCGGCTGCCTTAACGATCCGCTCCTCCATATTGGTGGAGCCGACATCATCCACGCCGAAATCCAGAGCCACCTGGATCATTTTGGTCCCCACATAGGTCCACAGCAGTTTGATGTGCGGCACGTTGTCGAGCATCAACCGGGAGATCGCGTAGACCTTCAGGTCCTCAAAACCGGTTGTCGGCGGAATGTCAGGGAACGCTGTTCCTTCGGCATGATAGCTCAGGGGGACGAACGCCTGGACGCCGCCGGTCTCATCCTGCAACTGCCGGATGGCCACCATATGGTCGATCCGCTCTTCGAGCGTCTCCACATGGCCGTAAAGCATCGTGGCGTTGGTCGGGATCCCGCTGCGGTGGGCCTGTTTCTGCACCTCCACCCAGCGCTCGCCGGAAATCTTTTCGGGGCAGATGATCTGGCGCACCCTCTTGGCCAGGATCTCGGCTCCCCCACCCGGCATGCAGTCCATACCGGCCGCCCTTAACCGCTCAAACACCTCGTCCACCGAAAGCCTGTAGAGCTTGGAAAAGAAATCTATCTCGACCGAGGTAAAGGCCTTGACGGTCGCTTCCGGAACGATCTTTTTGAGCGCCCGGAACATCTCTTCGTAGTAATCGAATTTTAAGCGGGGATTCAATCCGCCCGTGATGTGGAATTCCTTCACCCCCAGCTTGCCGGCAATCTCCGCCTTCTTGGAGATATCTTCCAACGAAAAAGTGTAGGCCTCCTTGTGGTCCAGCGGGCGGTAAAAAGCGCACAGCCCGCAGGAAAGGACGCACGCATTGGAATAATTCAGGTGGAGCGTATGGGTATAGTAGGTGGTGTCCCCATGCATCCGCTCCCGGACGATGTTGGCCAGCTCTCCGAGAGTAAACAGGTCGGCATCGAAAAGACGGACCCCCTCTTCCCGGCTCAGACGTTTTCCGGCTTGAACCTTTTCGGCGATACCGGAATAACCGGCGCTAGTCGTTAAAAACATTTTCCATCACCGGAAGACCGGTCCATCTTTTACTCAAGCTATGCGGAATTTTCATCAAATCCAACACCCGGGCAACGACAAAATCGACCAGATCATCAATTGTTTTTGGGGCGTGATAAAAGCCGGGATTCGCCGGCACCATGTGAACGCCGGCCTGCGAGAGAGTGAGCATGTTCTGCAGCGTAATCTGGGAGAGCGGGGTCTCCCGGGGCACGACAATCAAAGGCCGCCGCTCCTTCAAACTCACCTCCGCCGCCCGGTGGATCAGGTTGGAGGATATCCCGTGGGCGACCGATCCCAGAGTTCCGGTGGAACAGGGGATGATCACCATTCCGGAGGTCGGAAAAGAGCCGCTCGCCAAAGGAGAGGCCAAATCCCGGACATCTTCCTCTCTGTAGCCGGTGGTCCCAAGATAATCCTTGAGGTCTCCGGAACCGAGCTCCACGCCCAGCACCTGGCGGCCAGCGGGGCTCACCACGACGTAAGGTTCCAGATCCTTCTCGATCAAAACCCGAAGAAGCCTGACGGCGTAAAGGGAACCGGAAGCGCCGGTTATGGCAACGATTGGATGATTCATGTTCCCGCTTTGAGTCCTATCCATGTAAAGAGGAAAAAACTGACGCTGATCCACCCGTTGACGGTGAAAAAGGCCTTGTTGATCCGATCCAAGCGGCTCGGGCCCACCAACTGGTGCTCGTAAAAAAGGAGCCCAGCCACGATGGCTAAACCCACCCAAAACCAAAGTCCCTGCCCTGCCTGAAAACCGAACCGACTGAAGCAGAGAACGGTCGCGATATGGCACAGGCGGGAGGCGGTAAGGGCCCCGTGGAGCCCAAAACGCTGTGGAATTGAATATACGCCGTGCCGGCGATCAAAGTCAAGGTCTAACAGGGCGTAAAGAATGTCGAAACCGGCCACCCAGAACAAAACACCGAAAAAGAGGGGCAGGACGGCCGGATCCCATCTGCCGGTCACCGCCAGCCAGCCCCCTACCGGCGCAGATCCCAGCACCATCCCCAGGCCGAAATGGCAGGCCCACGTGAACCGCTTCAGGCAAGGATAGACAGCCAGCAGAAAAACGGCGACGGGGGACAGTTTGAAGCAGAGAGGATTAAGGCGACCGGCGGCCAACAAAAGGACAAACGCTCCGGCAACAGCGATCAGAAAAAGAACGGGCCCTTTGACTCGCCCGGTGGATGTCGGCCAATTCAGAGTTCGGGGATTCAGCCGGTCGATTGACCGGTCAAGTAACCGGTTGATCGACATCCCGGCGGTCCGGGCTCCCACCATTGCCAACGTCACCCAGCCGACAGTGCCCCATGCCGGAGATCCTCCAGCCGCCACCCAAAGTCCCACGTAAGCAAACGGCAGCGCAAAGATCGTGTGTTCAAGCTTTAAAGCTTCAACAATGTCCGAAATCTTCGCCATCAGTCCTGCCAAATCCGGTCACGGGGAGCTAAAAAGAATCCGATTCCCGCGGCCGCTATCAAACCAAAAAACAGGTAAAAAGCGATCGCAAACCACATCCTCGTGTCCGCGGCTCCGATCGAGAACTTGATAAAACCCTGGACAACCGCGTATAAACAAATCAGGAGCTGAACGGCAAGAAGCAGAACACTAAATACCCTGCCCACCGGCCAAACCGTCAGGACAAGAATCCCCGCGACGGCCATCAGAACGCCGTAAATCAGGACCGGGATAAAAACCATAGCACCAAACCCGCTCACCAGCTTATAGCCGCTGAACAGGTCCCCTAACCCGAGAAAGATACCCGGCGCGATGCACAAAATACCCCACAACAACTCCATGAGCCCGGCTGTCTGGTCTTTATCTTTTCGGGAGGGTTCCATATTCAGCGGCGGTAAAACCTATAAACCGTATTCCGCCCAGCGGCGGGAGACCTTCTCCCGGATTTCCGGACTCATCTCAATCACATCCGGCCACGGCCTGGGATGCCCCTCTTCCGGCATTTTGCGAGTCGCGTCGATCCCCATCTTGGAGCCGTAGTTCCACTCGGCGGAAGCGTGATTCAGCGTGTCCACCGGACCTTCCACGAAGAAACAATCCCTCTTGGGGTCAATGTTCATGAAGGAAAGCCAAACCACTTCGCTGAGATTGTGGACGTCGACCCAGTCATCCACCACGATCACGACTTTGGTGAACATCGCCTGGCCCAGGCCCCACAGGGCGTGGGCCACCTTGCGGGCCTGGCCCGGATATTTCTTCCGGATCGAGACGATCACCGCGTTGTTGAAGATCCCCTCCGCAGGAAAATTCATGTCGATGATCTCCGGGACCATCTTTTGGATCAGCGGCAGGAAAACCCTCTCGGTGGTCTTCCCGAGCCAGAGGTCTTCCATCGGGGGCTTGCCCACAATCGTGGTCAGATAGACCGGATTGCGCCGATGGGTGATCGCCGTCACCCGCATCACCGGATATGGTTCGGCCAGCGAATAATAGCCGGTGTGGTCGCCGAACGGCCCCTCCTCCCGGCGCGGCCCCACCTCCACCTCCCCCTCGATCACAATCTCCGCATGGGCCGGCACCTCCAGGTTCACTGTCACCGCCTTGACCAGCTCCACCGGTTCTTTCCGGAGAAACCCGGCAAACAGATATTCGTCGATCTCCGGAGGAAGCGGCGCGCTGGAGACATAGACGCTTGCCGGATCGCCGCCGATGGCGATAGCGACCGGCATCTTCTCCCCTCTCACGTAGCCGCGCCAGTGGTCGGCCCCGTCCTTATGAAGCTGCCAGTGCATCCCGAGCGTCCGGTCATCGAAAACCTGAAGACGGTAGAGCCCGACGTTGCGGCGGCCGGTTTGCTTGCTGCGGGTGACCGTGGCGCCGAGCGTGATGTATTTTCCGGCGTCGAGAGGCCAGCATTTCAGGATCGGCAATAGCGATAAGGACAAGTTATCCCTGATCACGACCTCTTGGCAGGGGGCCTTCAAGACCATCTTCGGCGGGAATTGGGCCATCTCGGCCAGCTTCGGCAGAAGCGAAAGTTTTTCCAGCAGGCCTGTGGGATTCGGGATCTCCATCAGCTTCTCGATCCGGGCCGGGATCTCGTTCAGGTCGTTGACGCCAAGGGCCAGTTGCATACGCCTTTTCGTGCCGAACAGGTTGATCGCCAGCGGAATCGAGGAGCCGTTCACCTTCTCGAAAAGGAGGGCCGGCCCTTCCTTCTTGATCAACCGATCGGCGATCTCGGTGATCTCCAGCTCCGGGTCAACCGGCGCCTTGATCCTTTTGAGTTCTCCCCTTTTCTCCAGCTCCGCGATGAATTCCTGCAGGTTCTTAAAAGCCATCAGCCTTTGACTCCCGTATAAAGGACCACGATGTTCCCGTTGAACGATTCCGCGCGCGCCTGGGCAAAACCGGCCCTCTTAAGCCGTTCAAGGACACCCTCCGGCGGCATAAAGCGGAGGATCGAACGCCGAAGATAGGTGAACGGCCAGAAACTGCCGGTCGTCAGGAACCCGGCCGACGGCAGGCCGGCGGTCAGCCATAGCCAATGCCCTATCCTCAGAAAAAGATTTTTCGGACGGCCGAACTCAAGAAGGCCGATCCGTCCTCCCGGCTTCAAAACGCGGTGCAGTTCCAGGAAAGTCTGCTCCAGGTCGGTCACGTTGCGCAGAGCAAAGCCGATCGTCGCCGCGTCGAAACTGCCGTCTTCAAACGGAAGGGCCTCCGCCCTCCCCTGAATAAGCCGGACATGCCACCGGGCAGCCGGGACCCGCTCAAATTTCCGCCCGGCATACTTAAGCATATCGCCCGAAACGTCGCAGGCCGCCACCAGCCCCAATGGAGCAAGCGTCTCGGCCTGAAGGCAGGCAAGGTCCCCGGTTCCGCTGGCCAGGTCGAGCACCCGCATGCTCGGCTTCAGCTGCAGGCTCCGGACTGCGCTGCGCCGCCATCCCTGGTCCATCCCGAAACTGGAAAGTTTGTTGAACAGGTCGTACTGGGGGGAGATTTTGTCGAACAATCCCCGGATGAAGCTGTCCTTATTTCTTCCGGCGGCCGGGCTGTTTGGTGAGGAGGAGGACCCCTTTGGCGTCATCAAAGCAGACCTGATAGCGTCTGAAGAAATCCCTTCGTCCAAGGAGGTTAAACGCGACATCGAAATCCCGAGGTACTCCAAAGGTGACCGAAAGCCGTTCTTTGCCTATTTTCACCCAGAGCCTGTGCAGGGTGATCCTCTGGGTCCTTCCGCCGCTGGTGGTGACAGGCAGCCCGCGCGCCTTGATCTTCAAGAGGCCGAGGCGCCGGGCATCAACGACGGTTAAAACGCTGTAGGCGGCGCCTGAGTCGACGTAGGCCCATACCCTCTTCCACCGGTGGCCGCCCAGCACCTTGATGGAGATAATGGGAGCTGCGCCTCCCATGTAATGCCTGTAGGGTAACCGGATTATGGGCAATTTTGTTCTAAAACTCTAACCGGCTCACGATACCACAGCCCGGAAAGCCGGGTCAATGGCCCGTGGTTTTGCCGATCGCGGCGAGGGTCTCCCGGCAGAGAAACCGGATCTCCTCTTGATTGATTGCCAACGGCGGAATAATCACGATCACATTGCCCAGAGGACGCAGGAGGATCCCGCGGGTCCGCAGGACTTGGCAAACCCGGATGCTAGCCTTCTTCTCAAGCGGGTACGGGGCCGCCGTTTTCTTGTCGGCCACCAGCTCAATGCCGGCCATTAATCCCCTCTGCCGGACCTCGCCGACGTGCGGATGGCTCTCAAATGCTTTCAACTCCCACGCCAGCGCCCGAATCTTTGGCTGGAGGTTCTTCAGCACTTTCTCCCGCCTGAAGATCTTCAGGCTCTCCAGCGCCACAGCGCAGGCCAGCGGATTTCCAGTATAGCTGTGGCCGTGGAAAAAGGTCCGGGAGGAGGCGTAAGGCCCGAGGAACCCTTTGTAAACTTTTTCGGTTGTGAGCGTCGCCGCCAGCGGAAGATATCCACCGCTAATCCCCTTCGCCACGCACAGAAAATCAGGCCGGACATTCTCCTGTTCGCAGGCTAACATCGTACCGGTCCGGCCGAAGCCGACCGCCACTTCGTCTGCAATCAGAAAGATGCCGTATTTCCGGCAGAGCCTCCCGACCTCCTTAAGCCACCCCTTGGGCTGAACGATCATGCCGGAGGCCCCCTGCACCAACGGCTCCACCACGAGGCCGGCCGCCTCCCTATGGTGCTTTCTCATCACCTTCTCAAGCGCCCTCAATGAATCAGCGCCGCTGACTCCCCGATACGGGTACGGGGCCGGCACCTTGAACCCTTTAAAAAGCAGAGGCCCGTAAACCTGATGGAAAAGATCGATCCCTCCAACCGAGACCGAACCAACTGTATCTCCGTGATAGGCGTTGACGAAATGGATGAACTTCTTCCGGCGGGGCTGTCCGTTCTGCTGGCAGTATTGGAAGGCCATTTTCAGCGCGATCTCCACCGCAGTGGAGCCGCTGTCGGAATAAAAAACTCGCTTTAAGTTTTGAGGAGCAACTTTGAGCAGCTCGTCAGCCAGTTCAATGGAAGGAATATTGCCGGCCCCCAGAAGTGTGGAATGAGCAACCTTCTCAAGCTGTTCACGTAGGGCTCTGTCTAAATCCGGATGCCGGTGCCCGTGCAGGTTCACCCAGAGGGAGGACACTCCGTCCAGATATTTATTTCCCCGCGTATCGCGCAGATAAACCCCTTGCGCCGATTCCACAATAAGAGGTTCACCCTGTTCCCACTCCTGCATCTGGGTAAAAGGGTGCCAGACCGTTTTCCGGTCAATCCGGGAGAGGCGCTTCGCCTCCGGCAACGGCAGGCGTTCCTCTTTCTTTTTCAACCGGCTGAGGATCTCCTCTACCTCGATAAAGGAGGCCGCCGTCGAAGGGGACGGTTTCGCCATTTGGGGAACAATCCCCAGGATCGGGATATCCCCGAGCCGGCGGATCACGTCGGGATTGGTCCTCTCCGAAAGGGACGGCGTGGCCGACCGGCCGTTTAATACAACACCGATGACGTTCAATCCCTCGGAACGGGCCGCCTTCAGCGTCAGTAAAGTATGGTTGATCGTCCCCAGCCCCGCCCGGGCGACGATGAGGATCGGCAGGTCGAGACGCCTCGCCAAATCCGCCACTGTGCTCTTTTTATCGAGCGGAACGAGAAGCCCGCCGATCCCTTCCACGAGAACGATCTCATGTTTTCGGGCAAGCATATCGAACGATTGTTTAATTCGATCCAGCGAGATTTCTTTGATTGCCCTCACCCTGTTCCCTCCCCCGTCTCGGGAGAGGGTGGGGGTGAGGGTAAGGGCAACAAGCGGGGCGACCGGCGGCTCGAACCGGTACGGAGAGACCAGTTCGTGCGGATCAGCAACGCCGGAGGAAGCAGTTAAAACGCGGGCGTCTTCCGAGACCAGCAATCCGTTTTCCTTAAGACAGCCTGTCGCCACCGGCTTCATCACACCGACATCCATTCCTCGGCGCCGGAAGGCGGCGGCAAGCGCCGCCGTGACGAACGTCTTGCCTACCTCGGTATCGGTCCCTGTGATGAAAAGACCGGGGCACGGAACAGGGGGCGCGGGGCGAGAAAAGCGAGGCATGCGGCCGGCTAAGCGTTTGCCGTTCTTAAAGGGGGTTTGCCTGAAACGGTGAATTCCGTCGGCGGAACAACACCGATGAAATCGTCGCTGGAAGCGCCCCGCATAATGGCCGAGGCGATAACTCCGGTGGCGGCAGTGGTCACAGAGTTCAAAGTAGAAAAGATCGCCGGGATATTCGCGCTCGCGTAGGGCGCGGCGGAAGGCCCGTAGAGCCTCTGGAGCGTCACCGTATGCCCGTACAGGTCATCCGCCCTGGCCTGCAAAGAGGCCCGCTCCGCCGGATCGGAAAAGGACGCGGCCATCTCTCTCATGAAAAGGACGAGGCCGTAAGCGGCCTCCAGTTGAAAGATCAACTCCAGCTTGCCTCTGTGCTGCGGCGGGACATCCACAAACGGGTCCTGGAAAGTGGCCTGGAAATAATAAACCCCCTCGATCTTGCCGTCCGGCGAGAAACCGTTTGGGGCGTCCTCTATATGGGCAAACGGCGTGCGGGTGAGAAATTTCTCTTGAACGAACTTCAGCGACGAGCGGACCATGTCTGTGTCGTAAGGAACGTAAATGTGGGCCGCCCAGGTGTTGTTATCCACCGCGATGCTGGGATTCCCGTCCGTGCCCAAATAGAACTTCCCTCGGCCGTCCATCGCCGAAACGAAATGGTCCTTCTGCCAGAAAGCCCGCTGTATCCCCCGCATCAGCAAATCATGGCGGTGGATCAGCTCCTCCATGAATTTCGTCTCCTGCGGGGTGAAACGCTTGGCAGCGCGGAAAGCGAGCCTTAAAGTCCCGGCGATGTCAGCGTTATGCTCCAAGATGATGTGTTCGTATTGCTCGTTGGCCCGGTCTTGATAAACCTTATAGCCCATCTGGTTGCTGCCCCGGCCCAAATCGTCCGGGTTATGCAGACCGGCGCGGAACAAACCGCAGCGGGGATCGCCGGGATCGGTGACCTGCTGGCTGAAAAGGAAGGTCTGAACAGCCCGGTTTATCCAGGAGAGGGCTGAGGTGTCGCCTGAGGCCAAAATGAACGAGTAGATCGCGTTCAGGCACCAGGAGTTGGCGCCCGTCGGGCCGCGGGGGTCAATGAAAGAATCTTCCCTGGTGTTATAGGAGAAATGCCAAAGACCTTTATAGCCCTTCGATTCCTCCTGAAGGGCCAGCTGCATCGCCCGCCCCACCTGATAGCCGGCCTGGCGGATCCGGCCGGCTTTAATATCGGCATAGATGCTTAAAGCGACGTCGTAGATCCAGAGCCGACCGAACCGGGCGACAAACTTGGAGTCCGGATGATTCGGGTCGTCTTTATAACTGTACCTCAAACCCTGGAAATCAAAACCGACCTGGTCATTCACGCTCGGCTGTAAAATTCGCTGCCGGTCGAGAAAAACCAGGCCTTCCTTTAAGTGCATGGCGCTGAGTTCAGCGAGTGTCATGTGTGCGGCAACCCTACGTTTTGAGAACCCGCGGCCGGAGCCTTTTCAAGACAGACTCTTATTGTCTCATCTTTAGACAGCTTTTTAAAGATATCTAAAGCTACCTTAATATCCGCCTCTTCATGAAGCGCCGTCAGACTCGTCCGTATGCGGCACGCACCGGCCGGCACCGTCGGAGGCCGGATGCCTGGCGCATAGACGCCGGCCTCTAAAAGGAGGCGGGCCATCCGCATCGTCCCGTTATTATCCCCGGTCCACACGGGAACGATCTGGCTCTCGGCCGACATCAACCGGTAGCCGGCCTCCCGAAGGCCCGCCACCCAGATCCGGACGTTCCTAAAAAGGTTCTCGCGCAGAGAAGGCTCCTGCTCCAGAACAGCCAGCCCTTCCAGAGCGGCGGCAAGAGATGCTGGCGAGGAAGCGGTCGTGTAAATGAAGGAGCGGGCCTTGTTTTTCAGGTAATCGATCACCACCTTCGGCCCGGCTACAAAACCCCCCACAGACCCCAGGGCCTTGGACAATGTCCCCATCTGGAGGATCTCCTCGGTGGAGATCCCAAAATGCTCCAGAGATCCCCTTCCGGCGGCGCCCAAAACCCCTGTGCCGTGCGCATCATCCACCAAAAGCCAGGCCCCGGTTCGGCGCGCCACCTCAGCAATATTGGGCAAAGGAGCGATATCTCCATCCATGGAGAAAACCCCTTCGGTCACGACAAGCACACGCCGGTAGCGCCCGATCCTGCTCTTCAGCGCTTCGCCGAGCCGCTCCGCGTCGAGATGGGGATAGACGCGGAAAGAGGCCCCGCTCAACCGGCAGGCATCCACGAGGGAGGCGTGGTTCAGATGGTCGCCGATCACAAGGTCTCCGGGACCAACCAAAGCGGTGATGATCCCGAGGTTCGCCATGTAGCCGGTCGGGAAAACCAGCGCCGCCTCCGCTTGCTTAAAAGCGGCGAGCTTTTCCTCCAACCGTGCGTGGAGAGAGAGTGTTCCCCCAATTAAACGAGCGGAACCGGATCCGGCGCCGAATTCATCGCACCCCTTTTTCGCAGCGGCAATGACCCGCGGGTGCAGGTGCAGGCCGAGATAGCCGTTGGAAGCCATATGGATGAGCCAGCGGCCGTCCACGCGAATCCGCCCGCCCCGGACCTCCTCGACCTCACTGCAGGAGCGGTAAAGGTTTTGTTCCCGCAAATTATCTAATTCTTCTTGTAGCACGCTGAATGGCATCATCTTCAACCCTGGGGCATGAGGCTAGAAAAGAGGCGCGGGGCATGAGACGGGGGAAAAGTCTTTGAAATTCTTTTCCCCCATGCCCCATGTCTCTTGCCCCGGTTTTAAATACGGCTGTCTAACTGAAATACCTGGCCGGTCACGTTTGTGCACAGATCGGAAAGCAGCCAAACGATGAACGAGGAGGCCGTTTCAACCGAAGAGATCGTCCCGAGAGCCGATTCGCTTTTTGCCCGCTCCCACGCCTCTTGTGGAATTTTCCGGGTCATCCGGGAATCCACGAAGCCGGGGCAAACAACGTTGGCCGTCACGCCGAAGCGGCCCGCCTCTTTCGCAACCGACTTCATGTAGCCGATGACGCCGGCCTTCGCGGCGCTGTAATTGGGCTGGCCCAACCGGCCGATAACCCCGGAGAGGGACCCAATCGCGATGAGTTTCCCTCGCCCTTTTTCCCGCATCACAGGCAGGACCGCCTGCGTCACGGCAAACAGGCTGTTCAGATGGACCGCGATCACCTCATCCCATTCCTGGTCGGTGATTTTAGCCGCCGTCCGGTCCCGCGTGTTCCCCGCCGAATAAACCAGGCCGTCCAGATGGCCGGCCTGCGCGAGAACGGCCGAGACCAGGTTTCTCGCCTGCGCCCGGTCGGACAAATCGCTTTTGACCATGAAGACCCCCTGCGACTGAAGCTGCTGGGCCTCCTCCTCAGACTGGAAATAGGAACCGGCCACCCAGGCCCCGGAATGCAGAGCCTCTTCGGCGACAGCTCGGCCGACGGCGCCGCTGGCGCCGGTAACAAGGATTTTCTTCCCTTCGAGAGAGATATTCATGGGGAGTAAAAACCGTTAGCCAGTTAACCGGTTTGTCCGTTAAACCCGCTAACTCGCAAACAGGCAAACCCGCTAACCGGATAACCCGCTAACTCGCCAACCGGCCAACGATCTTTAAACGGCGAAACCTAAATCCTGGAGCATCCGCACATCATTCGCCGGCTGCCGACCGGATGTCGTGAGGTACCCGCCGATGATCAGAGAATTGGCGCCCGCCAAAAAGGCCAGCGACTGGAAATCCCGCAGATTGACCTCCCGGCCTCCGCCCAACTCTAGTTTCGATTTTGGAAGAATAAAACGGAATACGGCAATCGTCTTGATCACCTCAAGAGGATCGGGCGGTGTGGTGCCCGCGAGAGGCGTCCCTGGCCGCGGGTTAAGGACGTTGATCGGGGCGCACTCCACCTCGAACTCGGCCAGCTCGAAAGCAAGCCGGATACGTTCTTCGCGGGACTCCCCAAGCCCGAGTATCCCGCCGCTGCAGATCTCCAGCCCCTGTTTCTTGAGCTGTTTGAGCGTGTTCAGCCGGTCCTGGTAGGTGTGAGTGGTGCAGATGTTCGGGAAATTCGATTCGGCGGTCTCGAGGTTATGGTTGTAGCGGGTCATGCCGGCCGCCTTCAACTGCGAGAGCTGTTCGTCGGTGACGAACCCGAGCGAGCACTCCGGGACCAGACCCGTCTCCTCCTTCACGCGCCGCACCGCTTCGCAGAGGACCGGCAGGTCCTTGTCGGAGAGGCCACGGGTCGCAGTGACGATGCAGAACCTCTTGGCGCCGAACTCCTTGGCCTGCTTGGCCCGGGCGACAATCTGGTCCGGGTCCATCAGCGGGTAGGTGGTAACGCCGGTATTGTGGTGGCCCGACTGGGAGCAGAAGCCGCAGTTTTCGGCGCACTGCCCCGATTTCGCGTTGACGAGCGCGCAGAGGTCCACGTCGTTGCCTGTGAACTTCTCCCGGATGCGGGTCGCGTGGGAAGCGAGCTCCAAGACTTCAGGCCAGGTGTCGAACTCGATGAATCTCTTGGCCTCTTCAAAGGTGATTTCCCCGCCTTCTAAAACACGATCCGCCGCCTGTTTGATCTCGCTGGACATGCGATTCTCCTTAAGGTTTACCCACTCTTTTATCAGGCCGGCGGGGTGAAATGTCAACCGATTTCATCGATTAGGTTGACCATGGAAAATCGTTGACGGGTTAGCGAGTTTTCCAGTTTGCGAGTTGGTGGGTTTAACAGGCAAACAGACTAACCGACTAACTGGCAAACGATTTACCGCAGCATCCAAACAGCAATGAGGCCACCGCGGCGGGAGACATTGACGACCGATTCCCCGGAGGAGCGCCCCAGCACCGCCAGCCCGTCCCGGGAGGCGGCAAAACCGGTGACCGCGTAGAACGGCGTGAGGCGTATCTCTCCATCCCGAGAAACCACGGGGAATAGCTCGGACCGGACCGGGACCGCCAGCTGAATCACATACGTGAACGGCTTTTTGAATGCCTTGCCGAGCCCCTGTTCCCAGTTGGTCTGGGAAACCTGGTGCCCGAAAATCACCCCCTGCCCCCCGTACTCCCGGTTCGGCTTTAAAACGAGCGTCTGGCGGTTCTTCCGGCAGAAAACCGCGAGATCCACGGTCCTTCCTTTCGGGTCGGTCGTTTTGCGCGCCCACAAAAGGCGTGTCCACAAAACATGGGACCTGAACAGGCGCCGTTGTTTCAGCGAAAAACGGGAAGCAAAAACAGGGCTGGTTAAAAGTTCCCATGCCGATTTATGGTCGAATTCACCGGCGATCGAAGAAACAACCTGGTTCCGTATGAAGGCCTCCCGGACGGCTTGAAATGCCTCGGAGTTTTTCCGGAGATGGCCCATCGCCAGCATCTCGGTGATCTCGGTGTCCCGGTAAAGAATATCCACCGGCAAGCCCTTCACGGTGATCTCCCCGCGGCGGATCCGAATCTCGGAGGGATCGGCGGTCAGCGCCGACACTCCAAACCGCTTGAAATAAGGGATGAGCGAACGGAATTCATCGGTGCCGCCCGGCTCGGACTGGTCTTCGATGAAAGCGAGCCTTTTGAACCGGCGGCCGATCGCCTTTGCGTGCCGGCTGAAAACCCCGAATAGAATCCTCCGGATGTCATCCGGAGGAACAAACTTTAGATGCGGCACCTTCTTCTTCAGAAACGGGAGGACCCACTCCCCGGTCAGATGGTAAGCCGCCGGTATGTAGTGAACTCCTCCTATTCCGACCGAATTCGGCTCCAAAAACCAGAAATTCGTTTTCCAGTCGGGCACCGCGAAGGTGGCTGTGGCGTCGAGCCGGTCCATCACAGCCTGCGGTTTCTGAATACGTTTTCTGTTGGCCGCCATGAGCCACTCGTGCTCTTCCGGATCGAGCGGGACAATCTGGCGGACCTTGGGGTCGGCCAGATACATCGGCATCACCTGGCAGAGGGCGCTTTTAAGCAGCAGGCAAGCCTTATGAAAGAAAGCCCTCTGCCCTTTGTCTACAAGCCAGGGGCGCAACTGGACGTCAATCAGACGGACCTCCCCTTTCTCGTTGTGCATCGTCATCCCATGCTTCACGAAAACGGGGTATTTCCGGGAGAGAAGGGCCTTTACCTCCTGGCGGGACATGGAGAGAAAGGCGGCGTTGATCTGCTCCATGGCCTTCTCTGGTGTGACATTCATGGCCGACATTATATCAAACCAGCATATTTCTCAATCAACAGCTGGGCACGGGTCCTGCCACCTTTGGGCCCCTCCGCCGTCCGTCCTCGTCCGCTATAAAAGCGTGGCGGACTCCGGGCGCGGCGGCGAAGGCCTACCCACCGGTGTCACCCGTGCCCCCTCCGTCGCTATGTACTAGGTTGACAGGGAGAGGGAAAAGACTTAGCTTAAAGCCTTCCCATGAGAAAGAGCCTTCGGGACCTCCTGGAGCAAACCGTCAAGCTCCTCAAGCGCCGCGGGGTGGACTACGCCGACCTGCGGTGGGTGGAACAGCTCCACGAAGAGGTGGTCGTGCAGAACATGCACCTTCAGCATGTCAGCACCTCCTCGTCGGAGGGGGTCTCCATTCGGGTTCTTTACAAGGGATTCTGGGGATACGCCTCCTCCAGCCGGGTGGACGCGCAGGGTTTGAAAAACACCGCGGAGCAGGCGATCGAGATGGCCAAAGCGATCGCGATCGGCTCCCACGCGAAAGTCTCGCTGCGCCCGATTGAATCGGTTCGGGCCTCCTATAAATCCCCTCTCGAGGTGGACCCCTTCCAGGTAGAATTGCAGAAGAAAATCGACTACCTGATGTGGGCAAACCACGTCCTCAAAGACCACGACAACATCAAAACCGCCACCTCGACCCTCGAATTTTTCCAGACAAAGAAGCTATTCTGCTCGACCGAAGGATCCCTGATCGAACAACAGATTACCGAATCAGGCGGATTCCTGGAATCCACCGCCATTCTGAACGGGGAGGTGCAGAAACGCTCTTACCCAAGCGCGAATTCCCCGTCGCTCGGGCAGGCCGGCTACGAGTACGTCAAGGCACTGGACTTTGTAGGCCAAGCGGCCCGCCTGAGGCGAGAAGCGGTCAGCCTTTTAAGAGCCAAAGAATGCCCCGCCGGCGCAACGACGGTCATCCTGATGCCGGACCAACTGATCCTTCAGCTTCATGAATCCTGCGGGCATCCCGCCGAATTGGACCGGGCAATGGGAATGGAGTTGTCATTCGCGGGAGGGTCGTTCCTCACACCGGACCTTCTGGGCTCCTACCGGTACGGCTCGAAACTGGTCAACGTCACCGCAGACGCCGCCTTGCCTCTGGGCTGCGGCTCCTTCGCCTATGACGACGAAGGGGTGCAGGCCCAGAGGGTTCCGATCATCCGTGAAGGGATCTTCGTCGGCTACTTGAGTTCCCGCGAAACCGCGGCCCGGATCAACCGGACCTCCACCGGCGCCATGCGGGCCGAGGGGTGGAATTCCGTGCCAATCGTCCGGATGACCAATGTGAACCTTGAACCGGGCATCGGCACCCTGCAGGACCTGATCCGGGACACCAAAAAAGGGATCCTGCTGGCAACCAACAAGAGCTGGTCCATCGACGACCGGCGCCTGAATTTCCAGTTCGGCACGGAGATCGGATGGGAGATCGCCAACGGACGGGTCGGCCAAGTCCTCAAGAGCCCTGTCTACACCGGGATCACCCCGGAATTCTGGGGGTCGTGCAGCGGCATCGCCGGCAAGTGGGAATGGCAGCTTTACGGCGTGCCCAACTGCGGCAAGGGGGAACCAATCCAGGTCATGCATGTTGGGCACGGCGCTTCTCCGGCCCGGTTCGAAAAAATCCAGGTGGGACATTCCCGGTGATAAGCCATGCTGCTCGGTGAATCCAGGATCTTAACAGCCCTGCAAAAAGCGGCCAAGTCTTCCGCGGCCGATAACACCCTGATCGCCGCCCAGCGCAGCAGCCGGAAAACACTCCGTTTCTCGGGTGGGCAAATCCATCAGAATTTCCAAGAGGAAGAGATCACGGTCTGGGTTAAGGTGGCCTGCGGCGGGCGGCTGGGAGTTTCCAGCACCTGTTCTCTCCGCCACGAAGCGATCCTCCAAGCGGTACGGTCCGCCATGACGATCGCTCAAGCTTCTTCGAAAGGGCCAATTCCCTCTTTCCATACAGGACAAACGCAGGGGCCGGCCGCCGTGCCCGAAACCCACTTCGCTTCGACGGCCCACTTCACCCTCACCCAAGCAGTCGATCTGATCCGCTCGCTGGATGCCTGGTTCTTGAAGAAAACGGTCGGGCTGGCCGGCTCCTTTGTGTTCGGAGAAGATGAAATGGCCGTCGCCGGCTCGAAAGGCCTCGCACAATACCGGCCGTTCACGATCGCCGGCCTGCGCCTGGTCCCGACCAGCGGAAAATCATCCGGGTTCGCTTCTCAGACTGTCCGGAACTTAAGTCTGCTCAACACGGAGGTTCTGGCGGAACGAGCGTGGGAATTCTGCCGGCTCAACAAAAACCCCCGTTCGATTCCGACCGGGAAATATGACGTCCTGCTGGAGCCGGAAGCGGTCGCAGAATTGCTGGAATGGCTCAGCTACATCGGCTTCGGGGCCAAACAGATGACGGAAAGGACCAGCTTCATGGCCGGCCGCATGGGAGAAAAAATCATGAGTCGGTCCGTCGCTATCGCGGACGACGGCCTTGACCCGGACGGGCTGGTGGTCCCGTTCGACTACGAAGGAACGCCAAAACAGCGGGTCATCCTGATTGACAACGGAACCGCTTCAAACATCGTCTACGACAGCCATTACGGAAAACTCCAGAAGAAACCCTCGACCGGGCACGCCCTCGCCTATGATGAAGCCGAAGGACCGACCGCCTGCAACCTCTTCATGGCGCCCGGGCAAACCCCTTACAAAGAGCTGCTCGGCCGCATGGGCCGGGGCCTATGGATATCCCGTTTCCATTACGTCAGCGGCCTTCTCAAAACGCACGAAGCCCTGATGACTGGCCTGACCCGCGATGGAACTTTCCTGATCAAAAACGGGAGGGTATCAGCGGCAGTGAAAAATCTCCGGTTCACCCAATCGGTGCTGGAGGCCTTCTCCCGGATCGCGGCGGTTTCACGGGAGCGCCGGATGATCGCCGATCCGGGTCACGGGCTTTCGGCGGTCGTGGCCCCCGCACTGTTGATCAAGGGCTTCTCCTTCACGGGACAAACGAAGTAACCCTTCCCATTCTCTTTTTAGTATAATCGGTGCTTGGGTTATTAACTCCGAAATCGAAGGCAAAAGGAGGCGTTTACCTCTTCATGAAGAAGCGGTTGTGGCAAACACACGCACTCGGCATCCTCCTGCTGGGTAACGTAATGGCTTATTTTGCCTGGGCTGATACCTCGGAATTTGTCACTTATTACCCAACTGCCACAAGCACCACTTTTGACCGGGCGCATGCCAACCGGATGACGATCGGAACCCCTTACCAGCCGTCCACTGTTCCGACCACCCTCGTTCCGGACGGAACTCTCCTCGTATCCGGAAAAATAGGCCTCGGAACCACCGCTCCGGCAACGGCAAAAATGGTCGTTGTCGGTTTCGTCACGGACGCCAACAACAACAACATCGTCAGCCGGTTCGAAAGCGGCCAGACGAATTCCACCCTCCAGGTCGCCGGCACCACCGGATCCGCCTTCTTCGGAACGGACACCCAGGGAGATGTCTTCTTGGGCTCCTACACACCCGGACGCAATCTGCGGCTGCTTATTGCGGGAGGCCCAGAGCCGATGAGGATCACCGCCTCCGGCAACGTCGGCGTCGGAACGACGGGACCAAGTACAAATTTGCACGTTAAAGGAACAACGGACGTGGCGACGCTCCAAGCCTCCAATGTAGCTGGGGCTAAATTTCTTAGTTTTGATTATGCCGATGGCGGCACGTCTGATTATGGTAATTTTCAAATACAACCAAGTACATTGGTCTTACAGGCAGGCAACTTTAACGGCAAGCTTCAGCTCACGCCGTACAATGGCGGCATTTACAACAGCAATTTAGGGCTAATTGTAAATCCCTCCGGCAACGTCGGCATTGGAACAGCATCCCCCTCCTACCCGTTGGCTGTACGGTCGAGCAGCACAAATGCCGTCTATGGAAATACGTCGGCGTCCGGTGCCTACGGCGGCTACTTTGAAGGAAATACAAACGGAGTCCTGGGCAGCGCTTCCACCTACGGAGTGGTCGGCTACGCTTCCTCCTCCGGCGGCATCGCCTCCTACGCCTACAACACCGGCGCGGGCAGTTATGGAGGCCTTGGTTGGAGCAGTGTAGGCGTGTATGGACACGGTGCATCGAACTGGTCCGGCATTTTTGCTGGGGATTATTACGGCGCCTACGGCTACGGCTATTATTACGGCCTGTACGGCCAAAACGCCTACTATTGGACCCCCGCCGTCTTCGCTTACAATGGCGGCTCCGGTTATTGGGCTTACATCGGTTATGGATATTACGGCATGTACACAAACGGCTATGTCACGGCAGCGGCGTTCACCTACTATTCCTCTCTCGACCGTAAAAAAGACATCTCCGTCCTCTCTCCGGCTGAGGAATTGTCAATGCTTCAAAGCATTGACAACCTCCCCCTGGTCCGGTACCGCTTTAAAGAAGAACAGGAAGAGCATCCTCAGCGGCTCGGGCTCATCGCCGAGTGGTCCCCCCAAGAAATCAAGCCTCTTGACGGCAAACAGATTGACGTCGGTTCTTACGTCACCTACTCGCTCGCCGGCATCAAATCGCTCTCCAATCAGGTCAAAAAACAGCAAGAGCTTATCGAAAATCAACAAAGAGATCTCCAGGAACTGAAAAAAGAGCTTACCCGGCTTAAAACGAAATGATCCGTCCGAGCCTTAAAGAAAATTTGATCCTCCTCACGGCTGCGCTCTTTCTCTGCTTCCCCGCAACCGCTGCCGCAAAAGAAATCGATATTAAAGTGGAGGAGTCGCCGGCGAACGCGCTCGACATACAAAAACAGGCGGGAAAAACCCTTGAAGAAATCCAGCGTAAAAACAAGGAGATGCAAAACAGAGAGATGGAGCGGCTGCAGCAGGATTATCCGGCCATTTATGAATCGAGGAAAGTTGCCGACGCCAGACGCAATAAAATAAGCGCGATTGTCGCCGCCTTCCATCAGAATAAGACCTCCGCGCAGGAGGCGGAACAGAAGCTGACCCCCCTAATGAGGGAAGAACTCAGCGAGCAAATCAGCCAGATGGGCCTAAAAATCTCGGCCTTGGAAAAACATCTGGCTTTTCTGAAAAAGGCCAAACAAGACCCCCATTTGTTGGTTGAAAAGAAGATCGATGAGCTCCTGGGGCTTACCCTGCCGACTCCTGAAGGGGGGACCTTTTAAGGTGGGCAAGCTATTGCGGACTTATCTGCTTTTTGCAGTTCTTCTCATCTCTGTCCCTGCCGGCTTGAGCCTGGCGGCGGATGAACTCCCGACCCCGGAAAAAATACGGGACGATCAGCAAAGAATGCGGCTTGAAATAGAAAAAGCTCGGTGGAAAGAACTGGAGGAGTTAAAGAAAACCTCCCCCGACGCTTATAAGGAGCAGAAAGCGGCCCTGACCAGGCAAGTGCAGATCAGCGATATCATCAACTCCTTTCATCAAATGACGATCTCCCAGCAAGAGGCGCGGCGAGCCTTGGCGCCGTTGGTCCAGCAGGAGATTAAGAATAATGTTCAGCTGTTGGACAAAAAGATTGAGATCTTACAGAAGAAGCTGGTTTTCTTGAAACAGGCGAGAAAAAATCCCAATTTTTTCGTCAAGAGCAAAGTGGATGAACTGTTGGGGAAATCGCTTCCAAATCCAGAGGATATGCTTCCGGATTTTTTTTAAGGGAGATTTTCCTTCTTCTCGAGAACCTCGATCCGTTTCTTCAGAGACGTATTTTCGGCTTTGAGTTCTTTGACCGCCTGTAAAAGAACAGCGGTAAATTTCCCGTAATCCAGCCCTTTATACCCGTCGCTCGTATAAACAAGTTCCGGGAAAACCTTTTCGACATCCTGAGCAATCACGCCAATCTCTTTTCTTTCCGGCAATACAGGGTATCCTTTTGCCTTGTAGAGATCATTCCAATCGTAAGAAACACCCTCAATGGCGTCTATTTTCTGCAGAACACCGGTTAAAGGCTCAATGTGGCTCTTTAAACGAACATCCGACGGCGTAATAGTTCCCGACGCAAGGATGTTGCCTATGACATGCAGCTTCTCTGTCGGGCTGTCTGTCCCAAGCCCGACAAACTCGCCCGGTGTAATCGTGAAAGGAAATGACCAGCTGACACCGTTGTTGTAGGCAATCTGGAACTTATTCACAACGCCGGCCGCTTGTTTATGCGAAATCTGCCAGAACTTGTCGGTCGCCTCATCCGACACAAGGTTAAGGGCGGAAAAATTGTCCCCGTCCCCGGTCCCCCAAATGGATTGATATGCCGCGTCACCGTTTCGGTAGACCGTCAAAGCGGAGCCAGGATTCAAAAGCCCGATACCGACGTTTCCGTTACCCGCAATAGCCAATCGAACCGTCTGAAGGGTCGGCACAACGTCTCCGGTTCCACTCACGCTGCCGATGCCGGTATACATAAAGATGCCGGAGGCCCCAGTGCCTGTCGAAATACCGGAGGAGAGGACCAGGTTTCCCCCGTCCCTGTTCGTCGCCGCCACGGTGGTCCCGCCGGCCCTGACCGTCAGGTTGTTGCCTCCGGTGTTCGGGGCGGTATGCCGCTCCATCTGTATCATCCGGGTGTTATTACCGTTGATTCCAATCGTAGCGGTGGCGTTGTATGCCCCTATCGCCAGCATGGGGACATCCAAAGAAATATTGGTTGAGTCTTGAAGGACAAACACCGGCTGCCATCCGCCGCCGGCGTTAAAATCGCGGTAGAGCACATGGAAATTATGCGATGCCGTCGCGCTCCTGTTATGGCCGATCTGCCAAATCTGGTCGTCCGCCTCAGATCCGACAACTCCGAAATCGGCGTCGAGATTGATGGCGCAGTAGTTATCCGGATCCCCCACTCCGGTAGACCGGAGCCGCATGTAGAGGGCGTCATAAGGGCGCACGATATCCACGCCGGACAAAGGGGTGGCTGTCCCTATGCCGAAGTTCAAAGCCGGTCCCCCGGGTCCAGGAACATCGTTGCCCGGCATAAAGACCACCTGGCCTATCCCATCATCCGGTCCGCGGACACGCAGGAGGTCTTCCGGCGTCCCAGGGGCGGTCAAAATGGAGCGGATGTCCAACAAACCGGCCGGAGTGCGGGTACCCATCCCCACGCGCCCCTCCACGGCTAAACCGTTAGCCGGAACAGGCTGAGAATTGTAGCCGGCGCCGATGCCGGCGCTGTTGACGTAAAGAGGGTCCGGAAGGTCATTGCCGGTAGCCGGATAATAGGTAACGAACTCGAGGGTTTCAGCCCAGACAAGCCCGGCCATCAAACCGACTAAAAGGAACAGCGCAATTCCGTGTGTCCGCCATGTTTTGATGATCATTTGTGTCACAAAATCTCTCTTAATAATAGGTTACCATTAAATAGAACTCTTTTCTTCCGGTGTAAACTTGGCCTTTAATAAAAGTATACAATAAGTTCGACTCCTTTTTCCAGTCAAAATTGTTCTATTTTATACCCTGGCCCTGACCCGAGCCTCTTCCAGAACCCGGGCAAGGGTTTCGCCGATAGAGGAAGGATTCTTGGAGATGGCCACGCCGGCCTTGCTGAGGGCTTGAACCTTGGAAGCATGCGTTCCCTGCCCCTGGGCAATGACGGCGCCTGCATGGCCCATTCTCTTTTCGGGCGGAGCGGTGGCCCCTGAGATAAAAGCAGCCACCGGTTTGGTGACAGACTCCTTAATATAAGCCGCTGCTTCTTCTTCAGAGGAACCGCCGATTTCACCGATCATCACAATCGCCTGCGTGTCGGGGTCAGCTTGAAACCTCTTGAGGATATCCACAAACCCGGAGCCGGGAACCGAGTCTCCCCCGATCCCGACGCAAGTGGACTGCCCTAACCCGAGGTTCGTCAGCTGCCATACCGCCTCGTAGGTGAGCGTCCCGGAACGTGAAACAAGGCCGATCGAGCCCGGCCGGTGGATGTAGCCTGGCATAATGCCGATCTTGCACTGTCCCGGCGTGATCACGCCGGGACAGTTCGGCCCGATGATAACGGGCCTGGTTTTCTGCTCGATCGAAGAGAGGAATCTCTTGACCTTGACCATATCGAGCGCCGGGATCCCCTCGGTGATCACGACGATGAGCGGTATCCGGGAATCCACCGCCTCGTAGATGGCGTCTGCACCGAAGGGAGCCGGCACGAAAACCCCGGTGGCGTTCGCCCCGGTCTTCGACACGGCCTCAGCCACCGTGTCGAAGATCGGGATCCCCTCCCATTTGGTGCCTCCCCGGCCCGGTGTCACTCCGCCGACAACCTGGGTGCCGTACGCCTTCATCTGCGCGGTGTGGAACAAACCTGCTTTTCCGGTGATTCCTTGGACGATAACGCGCGTCGCTTTATCCAGCAGAATGCTCACCCCACCACCCCACCAATTTTTCCACCAAATGGTGGGGTCACCGCCGGACCCCTTTCGCGGCCGCTTTGCCGTTCGTCCGCGCGGCAAATCCCTGCGCGGCTTTCACCGCCTCCGCGGCCGCCTTATCGAGGGTGGACGCCATTATAAAACCGAGCCCGGACTCTTCGAGGATCTTCCGGCCTGCATCAACATTGGTCCCTTCCAGCCGGACAACAAGCGGAACCTTGATTTTGATCGTACGCGCGGCCTGCACGATCCCCTGAGCGATAACGTCGCATTTCATGATCCCGCCGAAGATGTTGACCAAAACAGCCTTGACGTTCGAGTCGGCCAAAATCAATTTAAAAGCCTCCCGCACCTGGTTGACGTCGGCCCCACCACCCACATCGAGAAAATTGGCCGGCTCGCCGCCGTGGAGCTTGATCACGTCCATCGTCGCCATCGCCAACCCGGCGCCGTTGACCATACAGCCTATTGAACCGGAAAGAGAGACATAGCTGATGCCTATCTCTCTCGATCGGGCTTCCATCGGGCTGTCCGCGTCGGCGGTTTTAAGTTTGAGAAGATCCGGGTGCCGGTAGAGCGCGTTGTCATCCACCGTCAGCTTGCCGTCGAGCGCCACCATGCCCTTTTCCTTCGTGAGCGCCCACGGATTCACCTCGACAAGCGAGGCGTCCAGCGAGAAAAAACCCTTCGCGATCGCCAGCAGCTGTTTCACCGCGGCCGTCTGCTGGTCGGCCGGAATCCCGAGCCAGGCCACAATCTGCCGAGCCTGATAGGGCTGGAGCCCGAGCAGTGGATCGAACGGCGTCTTCAAAATGGCGGAGGGGTTCTCCTTCGCCAGCTCTTCGATCGTCACGCCCCCTTCACGGGCCGCGACGACGATCGGCAGCTGCTTGGACCGGTCCAGCAGGACCGACACGTAAAACTCCTTGAGGATCGTCACCCCCTGCTCGACCAGCAGCGCCTTGACCGGCACCCCGTCGGGACCCGTCTGGGCGGTGACAAGCCTCTTGCCCAACAGCTTTTTAGCGGTCTGTTTCGCTTCGGCGAGATTCTTCACTTTCACGATCCCGCCCGCCTTGCCGCGGCCGCCGGCGTAAACCTGGACCTTCAGGACAACCGGGTATTTGCCGGCCTTCTTGACCGCGGCCGCCACCTGCGGGGCCTTAAATAAAACAGCCCCTTGGGGGGTGGGAACCCCCCACGAGGCCAGGTACTTCTTCGCTTGGTATTCGAGGAACCGCATTTACGTGACCTGGAGAGCTCCCCCTTTGAGGAAAATGTCGAGAGCCTCCATCTCCTTCTTCACCGCTTCCGCGGAAGCGGCCAGCGCGGCCTTCTCCTCGGAAGAGAGGCTTACCTCCACGATCTTTTCGACTCCCTTGGAACCCAGCAGAACCGGCACGCCGCAGAAGACGTTCTTGAGTCCGTACTGCCCGTTCAGATAAACGCAGGAAGGCAAAAGCCTCTTCTCGTCGTTCAGGATCGCCTGCGCCATGTCGGCCGCCGAACTGGCCGGCGCGTAGAAAGCCGAGCCTGTCTTCAACAGCTTGACCACCTCGGCGCCCCCGTAGCGGGTCCGCTGGATCAGCTGCTGCAGCTCGGCGGCGGGAATAAGCTGGG
The DNA here is from genome assembly GCA_964373715.1 of uncultured Planctomycetia bacterium. Taxonomy (GTDB): domain Bacteria; phylum Omnitrophota; class Gorgyraeia; order 1-14-0-20-64-10; family 1-14-0-20-64-10; genus CAMTXI01. The sequence goes on from CAYJVR010000004.1 coordinate 94,842, forward strand.
TAACCGGGATCCCGGCGACCGTCGTGCAACTGGGCACCGGGACCATACTGTCGCCGTGGCCGCCCAATACCAGCGCCTGGACCTCCCGGACGGAAACCTTCAGTTTCTCAGCGATAAAGAACCGGAACCGGGCAGAATCGAGCACCCCCGCCATACCCAGCACTCGGCGCTCTTCCCAGCCGATCAGGCGCCAGGCGCAATAGGTCATGATATCCAGCGGATTGGTCACCATGATAAGAACAGCGTTCGGGGCGTGATTCTTCACCTGGGGAATGATCGAGGAAACAATCTTGGCGTTCGCTTCGAGAAGGTCGGAACGGGACATCCCCGGCTTGCGAGCCAAACCGGCCGTCACGACGACGACTTGGGCGCCGCTTATGACGTTGTAATCGGTCGAACCGACCACCGCGCAATCATGATTCTCCAGCGGGGCCGCTTCCGCCAGGTCAAGAGCTTTCCCGGCGGCCAGGCCGTCGGCGACATCCACCAGAGCGACATCGGCAAGCCCCCGCTCCAAAATCCTCTGGGCGCAGGTGGCACCCACGTTCCCCGCACCAATCACAGCGACTTTTCGACGCATGAAAGTGCCTTTCAGGAGAGACCGTCAGCCGCGATGGGCCAACGGAACGTAGGACCGCTCCGTCGAGCCGGTGTAAATCTGGCGGGGCCGGTAAATCCTAAAACTCGGAGACTCCAACATCTCTTTCCAGTGGGCCAGCCAGCCGGCGCTGCGGCCGATCGCGAAAATAACCGTAAACTGCTCCGTGGGGATGCCTATCGCCCGCAGTATGATGCCGCTGTAAAAATCCACGTTCGGATAAAGTTTCCGGGAGACGAAGTAATCGTCCTTGAGGGCCGCCTCCTCGAGGCGCTTGGCCAGATCCAGAAGAGGATCCTTAATCCCGAGACGGCTGAGCACCTTATCGCAAGCCGTTTTGATGATCTTGGAACGGGGATCGAAGTTCTTGTAGACCCGGTGGCCGAAACCCATCAGCCGGAAACCGGAATTCTTGTCCTTCGCCATCGCCAAATACTTGCTGAAATCTCCCCCGTCCCGGTGGATCGCCTCCAGCATTTCAATCACCGCCTGGTTCGCCCCTCCGTGCAGCGGGCCCCACAGAGCCCCGATTCCGGCCGAGATAGCGGCGAAAGCGTTCGCGCGGGAAGAGCCGACGACCCGGACGGTCGAAGTGCTGCAGTTCTGCTCGTGGTCGGCATGCAGTATGAACATCTGCCTCATCGCTTGGACAAGCACCTCATCCGGGCCTCCGTTGCCGCCGGTGGGGCCGAACGTCATGTAAAGATAATTCGCGATCAGGGACAGGTCCCTTTTCGGCGGTATGTAACCGAGCCCTTTGCTGCGGCGGTAGCTGTAAGCGGCGATAGTCGGCATCTGGGCCAGGAGGGTTAAGATCACCTCATCCATCTCTTCCCGCGTTGGGTTCGGGTTGGTCAAGACCGGGTAGTAGCCGGACAAGGCGGAAACAGCGGCCGAGAGGGCCGCCATCGGGTGAACCCCCTTGGGCAGATCGTTTAAAAACCGCTCCATCCCTTCCGGAAGAGAGGACTTCTCCGCCAGGCGGCTCTGGAAATGCTCCAGTTCCCGCTTCGAGGGCAGTTCCCCGTAGATCAGCAGGTAGGCGACCTCGGAATAGGTGGCATTCTCGGCCAGTTCCTCGATCGAATAGCCCCGGTACCGCAGAACACCCCTCTCCCCATCGAGAAATGTGACGGCGCTGGTGCAGGCGCCCGTGTTGCCGTAGCCCAGATCAAGCGTCACGTAGCCGGTCTGGTCGCGCAGTTTGCTGATATCAACGCCCTTTTCCTGCTCCGTGCCGGAAACAACCGGAAAATCCAATGTTTTTCCGCCCACGGTTAAGCGGGCGGTTTCAGAAGGAGAGTGATTCACGTTCCGAACCTCTTGGGTTTCTGTAGAGTGCCGATTCATGGTTATCGGGAATAAATAAAAGACCGCGAAAAGAAGCTTATTTTACCGTAACGGCGGGAACCGCGCAAACGATTTATTGCGGGGAGTTACTTCCTCAGCTCTTCCAGTTCCGACCGGAGAGCGTTTATCTCCACCTGCTGCGCCTTCACGGCGGCCAAGAGGGCGGCCAAAGAATCGCCCTGCACAATTCCCTGCCCGGAGTCGTCCACCATCTCAGCAGGCGCTTCTTCGGTGAGGATCCCCAGCCTGTGCGCTTTCGCGTGATCTCCGCTCTTTAAACGAAAATGGTAAAGAGAAACCGACAAGAGCTTCTCCAGAATGGCCTGCTCTTCCGGGAGGGTCAACGGAACCAGATCTGTTTTTACCTGGACCGTCGAGTTATCGAACGTCGCTCCGACTCCCTCAGCCCGTGCGTCTCCGTTGATTTTGACGACCTCCGCGGCTCCAATCGCAGCCGTCACCCCAAAAAACGCCCCGTCCTGATAAAAAGCCCCCTGGATAGGCGACGCGGCACTCCTGTTGCTCGACCTAATATTTACCGTGAGGGTAGACGGATAAGGATTGCCCGCGGCGTCCCGGACCGCCGAGTACCCGAAACCAACCCGCCCCCCCTCGAGTTCAATGTAAGCAGGAACACCTCCCTCTGAAGAGGTACCTGCTCTTCCCAAGCGCAGTATGGGACCGGTCGTAAACATCTGATAAACTGGGTTCGCGGCAGGAGAGGAGTTGACGGTGACCGTCGTCCCGTAAAAAGACGGCGGTCCGGTTGCGCTATCCACAAGATGCATCATCGCCCTTGGGGCGATTGTCTTCACACCCACGGTTCCGTTAAATATAGCGTTGGCCGCTGCGACCCTCAAGCGGGCGTTGGTGGTAGTCGTGGTGTTAATTGCCGCGTACCCATCGTTCCGCATCCGGAACCGGACGGTGGCAGGCGTTCCGCCGCCGGTGGTATCCATCATAACCTGGAATTCGCCGGCTGCCAAAACAGCATTCCCCTCATTGAGCAGGTTAAACGGCCGGCCGCCTGCTGAGGGGGTAAACCGGATCACCCCTCCGGTGAGGAAGCCAACGCCGCCATTCTCAGACGGGCCCACATCCAGCTGGGCCAGAGGGTCCGCGAAACCACCGTTAGCGGCTCCTTCAAAAAATATTCCCACGCTTCCATTGTTCAGAACCCGTATCTTTTCACCCGCTGTACCCGTGCCACCGGGGGGAATACGGGTGCTCAACTGTAATTTTCCGGAACTGTTCTCCAGCGTGAAGCGAGTATGGTCCGGGTTCGCTCCGTTGAGGGCGCCGGCCCAAAAAACATTGCCCCCCGCATTGAGTCCATCCTTGGGGCCGATCTCCAGAGGAGCCAGCGGATCCCTGACGCCGGTATCCTCCGAAAAAATCCCCACGCGGCCGGTGTTTAAAACCCGCATCCGTTCGCTCGACCCAGCCGCGGTCTGCACGATAAGGCGCAGCTGCATCGTATTGTTCTCGAAATAGCGCCACCGGTTGGCCCCTGCCCCGAGTAAACGCACCGCACCGCCCAAGTTGACCGCGTCCCGCGGACCGGCATCCAGCGGCACGGCCGGAGCGGCCACATTGACCCCCACCGACCCCGCGACGATCGCGGAATCGGCGGGAGGATCAATCGCCGCGTACGGAGCACCGACGGTCAAACGCCTGACATGGAACGGATCCGGGATGTTCCCGTTGGTCGGGTAATACTCGATCATATCCACTTGGGTCTGCTCGGCCCACGCGGCCGGACAAATCAGGCTGAGCAAGGCCCCCAGGGTAAAAAGGAAACGTCCTCCTTTTCTTCCGTACGAGAACTTTTTCATCACGGGTCTAAACCCCCAAGAGTTCCGTGAGCGGCGGATTGAGCGGTTTTCTCTTTCCTTATCCGCCCGATCCTGGCCCTTAAAGATTCGATCTCTTCTTGCTGGGCCTTGACCACCGCGATCAGAGCGGCCATATATTCCGGCAGGTCCAGCGCCTCATGGTGGTCGTCCACAATATCGTCCATGGCCTCCTCGACCAGTATCCCCACGCGATGCGATTTAGACGTTTCGACAGCCTCTTTCCTCTGGTAATTGTACAGGGGCACATCCATCAGCTGAGAGGCAAGCCCCCTCTCCTCCAGTGAAGTCAGACGGGCCAAATCTGTTTTATAGGCGACCGAACTGCCCCATGTCCAGCCGCCGGTCGCCAGAGCGTCCCCGAAAACCTTCAAAGCATAACCGGCCGTGTAGGTGAACCCGCCGATCAAGCACCGGTCGGTATGGGCCTGCCCTATCACCGTGAACATGTTGTTCCCGATAGGCATTCCCCTGATCCCAGTCTGTCCGTCGGCCCCGGATGGCGGCACTGTTATATTCCCCAGTCCACCCCTGCAGACAATACGCAGCTTCAAGACGTTTGCTGTTGGTGGGCCTACGGCGTCATACTCCCCGATGACCAGATCCTTATCGCTCACGGCTGAAGTCTGGTAATATAACCCGTAAGCAACAGTGGTGGTAGCGGGTTCGACTATAAGACCTCCGCCCGAGGGGGCCAAGGAGGAAGCCAGGATACGGACGCCCGGCATCGTATCGGTCGTCGGAATACCGTTCAGCTTGAGATCCCCCTCTATAACGGTATTTCCATCGACCCGCAGCCCCCCCGCGGGAGGTGTTGGTAGCGGACTGCCGATCCCAAAACCTCCGGCATTCGTGAGCACCACTTTAGCGCTTGAAGAGCCGGCGCCGTCGTCCGTCCAAAACTGCAAATCATTGCCCACACTGCGGATTTGCGCGTAGCGGGGATTCGCCGTGGTTCCGGCCAAATGAATCCTGGCCCCGGTTGCCGCAGATTCCGCGCCGATGTGCAGGACTTCGGTGGGATTGACCACACCGGTACCATTGACGAAAATCCCGACACTGCCCGCCAACACACCCGCCCCGTCATCGACAACCGTCCGCAAAACCTCCCTGTCCGGATTGACGCCGTCCTGCATCATGAGCCTGAACCGGCCGGCATTGTTCTCCAGATGGAAATACCCGTTCGTGTCGGCCCCGACAAACATCAGCTGGCCGCCCAGGTCGGTGGGATCCCTGGGCCCGAGGTGAAGCGGCTCCTGCGGATCAAGCGCAAGACCGTCGGAGTGGGGATAAATCCCGAGAAAACCGGTTTCCATTATCCGCATTCTTTCCGTAGCGACCGCCGCTCCGGTATCATCGGTGTTGGTGAAGAACCGTATTCTTCCCGTGTCGTTTTCCAGATAGAACCAGCGGTTGGCCCCCGCTCCGAGCAGGCGCAGAGCGCCGCCCGAGTTGACCGCGTCCCGGGGCCCGATGTCCACAGAGATAATAGGAGCGGCTATAGACGGGTTATTTGTTCTCACTCCCAGCGGGCCGGCGATGATAAGGGAATCGGCCGGCGGGGTGGTGGCCAGATAAGGGGTCCCGACTGTTTGACTCTGGACGCGGAACGGGTCCGGCAGGCTTCCTGACGGCGGATAGTAGGTTGTCACCTCCATCGTTTCGACGGCCCAGACCAGGGTGGCTGTGACCAGCACTCCCGCGAGAGTTCCAAAAACAGGAGTCTGCCAGAATTTATTGTTCATGGCCGCCCCTGTGCCCGCTCTTTCTCCAGATGATCAAGCTCCGACTTCAAAGACTCGATCTGAGCCTTCTGCGCTTTGAGCGCGGCCAACAACACGGACATGTAATCACTGCCGGCGATCGCACGCCCGCTGTCATCCACAATCTCTTTCGGCGCCTCTTCCGCCAGGATCCCGATGTGCCGGATTTTCGAATCGCCCGCCCCATTTTTCAAACGGTAGCGGTAAAGGACCTGTCCCGCCAATTTGTCCAGCAAATTTTTTTCATCGGTTGGACTCAGCCGGACCAGATCGGTCTTCCCGATCACAGAACTGCCTTCCGATTTGTTGCCGCTGGAATAAACCGCCCCCTGCACATGCATTTTATAAGGGAATACCAAAACCCCGCCCGCGCCGAACACCGCGGTATCTCCAAACATGGCGGCGTCGTTGCCGGCTAATCCGACGTCAAAAGGATAGGCCGGCGTCGTTATGTTGACGCCGACATACGCAGTCCCACCGACAGGATGGATCACAATGCGGCTGGCGGCATTGCCGCTGAGGGCCGGAGACTCGTCCCCGATCCGAAAATCGGTGACCCCGCCGCCGACATCCACCGCCTGAAAAGCATAGGGCACCTTGGTCGCCGGCGGATTAATCGGGCCCTCCATTAAAAGGCCGGTAGTTCCTTTTATATGGAGTCCCGGGCTCGCAGCCGGGGCGCTTAACCCGATTACCATTTTTCCGGTACCCGCGACACCGACTTGAAGATTTCCGCCGGCCACATGAAGTTTCGTGCTCGCGCTTGGAACAGGAGCGGGGTTCCCGAAAGAGACATTTCCGGTGTTGGTGATCCGCATTTTCACGCTTTCAATTCCAACGCCATCCTGGGTCACAACCTGCAGTGTCTGGGCGTTGTTTTCGAAATAGAGGTACCTGTTTGTTCCGGCGCCTCTTAAAAGAAACTGTCCCCCGAGGTTCGTGGCATCGCGGGGCCCCAAGTGCAGAGCGGCCAGAGGATCCGTCACCCCGGTGTTGTTGTAGAAGATCCCCATTTGCCCCGTGGGTAAAATCCGGATTGCCTCATTCGCGCCGTTTTGCATCCTCAAACGGAATTGCGACGATTGATTCTCGATCAAAAAATAGGGGTGGTCCGGGTTGGCTCCGTTGACCGCGCCGGCCCAGAGGACCTCCGCGCCGTCGTTCGCGTTATCCACAGGGCCGACCTCCAGCATAGAGGTCGCGGCGGGGTCCACAACTTTATTCGTGCTCGGATAGATGCTCATTCTCCCCGTCTGGAGAATACGGACCCTATCCTCCGGGGCACCGACAGCGTTTTCAGACCAGATCCGGAACGCCCCGGTATTATTTTCAAACTCCCAAAACCGGTTGGCTCCCGCCCCCCGCAAGCGGATCAGGCCGCCTAGATTTCCAGCCGGGTTTCGGGCCACTTCAAGAGGAAACGTCGGGTTTGGCTCCCGGATCCCCAACCGGCCGGCGATGATTAAAGAGTCGGCGGGGGTGGTGTTATTGGTCAGATAAAGGGTGGCCCCTTGATCAGCCCCCACCGTCATCCGGCGGACATGGAAGGGGTCCGTTGCCGTTACCGGCGGGAATGCGTAATACTCGACCATATCCACCTGCTCCGCCCAGGAGACCGTGGCCAGCATGCCGCCGGCGATCAGTACTCCGAATACTCCGGATCTTTTCTTCAGCATTTCGCGCACCCATCCGTGATTTGGCCTTAAGCTCTTTCTTTCGGCTTTTCCATACTGCTCAAAAAGCGGCCAAAAGAAACCGTTCATTTCAGATCACCCCGGTTACTGGGTTGGCACTGTCCATTTGATCCTCATCCGGACTCGCCGCAAGTCGGTTACGTTATCCCCGTTAAAATCTCTGCCGATCAAACCATCCCCGTCAAAATCCTCATCTGCAATTCCATTGGCGTTTTCATCCGCTCTTTCCACATAAAGGTAAACCCCTTCTCCTGCTGCCGTCTGGAAACGCTGCAGTTCTGTCGGAAAATTCAGCCAGGTCGCTTTCACTGGGGCTACAGCCGGCACTGACGATGAGTTGGGCGGACTCGTCATAATGTTGTCCACGTAATAGCCCGGCGCAAGCGTCGTCCCGTCGCCTAAAGCGGCCGCCACAGCCAACCGGAGCTTCTCCGTGACCCGCTGGATATGGCCCTGGACCATAATCTCCGTTTCCGACCGCCAGCTCACTTTCCGGCTGAAAGCAAAAGCGGTAAATATCCCGCTGGTGACAAGGGCGAATATCAGCATCGCCAGCATAATCTCCAAGAGGGTGACCCCCATTCGTCCGCTTTTCATCCTATTAATCTCCATAATCCGAAAAAACGCGCACCCGGAACTCCGGCTGCCCCACGCCGTTGATGCCCGATTGAGCTGTGACATCCACCTCGCGGCCGACGCGGCTGGGGAGGAGAGCCCCCATAAAAATATCATTCGTCCGAAAATCCGGCGCCCCGCCGCCCGCGGCGGCACACACGTTGCCGGAGACTCTCGACGTAATCACGTAAGCCCTGGGAGACCCGTGCGATCCCGCGTGAGTCTGCGCATGCCGGATCGCATTGGCAAACCCGGCCGGCGGTCGGGTAGCCAAAGCTTCAAGGTTAAACACCGCGTCAGTATACGTCGTATCCAGTTCGATCCGGTTGAAAACGTACCGGACCCCCGCCTCGCAAGCCGCCTGCGCCGCGGCATGATCCGCTTGAAGGAACGCCGCGTTAAAGCTGTTGAAGGAGAGGTTCATTACCGCCATCACGATAAAAAGAACCATCAGAGACGCCGCCACCGCAACAACCAGCGCAACCCCTTTTTCCGATGAACGGTCTCTTTTCAACATCAGTTCGTCACCATCCCCCGCGGGCTGACCGTGCTGACCACCGTGCTTGTCCGCGTCTGCGTTCCGACCGTCTTTGTGACGGTCATCGAGATATCCAGCTGGGCCGGAGAAACGAGCGTGAATGTGAAGCTGGCTACATTCCGGGCAATGATTTCCCCGCCGAAACCGGGATCCCCCGGATCCGCGACGGAAGCGCCCGGCACAAAATCCCGCCTGTAATACAAGATCTGGGCGCCGGAATCGTATCCGTAGTAATCCCACCAATCGTCCGTGGGGTCTAACGGGGTAGCCGTGCCGCCCGAAATGCTTCTATGGTCATAGCGGACCGCTATCTTGGAAGAAACATTTCCGACAGCCCCGTATTGGATGAGCCTATTCCCTAAGCCGACGAACTTCTTCAGGTGGGCGTGACCGTAAGAAGCCTCTCCTTGGGTTGTCGCCATGCCGACAGTCTGCATCAAGAAATTATGGGAGGTTCCGGTCACCATGACCATCCCCAGCCCAACAACCCCGATGAGGACCGCCGCCAACATGACCTCAACCAGCGTCATCCCTTTTCGTGAGAATAGCATCGGTTCTGCATAACCTCTCTTCAGGCAAGGGTCGGCTTTCAATGACTAACCCTTTGGTTTTCTAGTATAAACTAACTATTAAATTGCTTAATAATAGCTCGGTTTTCCATATTTTCTTTTTCTCATAAAAAAGTATACCCGATCAAGCCCCTTATGACAAACTACAAATCGACCAGCTTAGCCTCCCGAATGGCCCTTAATATCTCCCCCACGGACCATGCTTGGGAAACTGCGCCCTGCGGGACATGGGGAGGATCTCCGTCAAAGAGCTCGCTGACGGACCCCAGCGCCCCCTCCTGAAGGTGGGTCAAGAACGGCTCCAGCTGTTTCCTGATCCGCTTCTGGGTGGCGGGGGTCAGCCGCCGGGCTTTGATAACAGCGCTCACATAAGGGCCCATGAGCCACGGCCAAACAGTCCCTTGATGATAGGCCTGGGCCCTCGTTTTCACTTCGCCGGCGAAATACCCGCGATACTCCGGGTGCCGGGGCGTGAGGGTTCTTGGCCCAAATGGGGTGAGCAATTCTCTCTCCGTCATCTCTAAAACCCAGGAGAGAGAATCCCTGGAAAACGGCGAGAAAGGAAGGCTGGCGGCGATCAACATATTCGGGCGCAGCGAGGCGTCTTTCCCTGTTTTCGTCACCCGGTCGTAAACAATCCCGCCGGGACCGATGAAAGCCCGTGTGAAGCTTTTCTCAACCAACCGGGCCATTTGGATACATGTGCCCGCACGGCGCAGCCCGGCCCGCTGGCCGATCTCAGCCATGATGTTCAGCGCGCAATACCAAAGTGCATTGATTTCAATTGGCTTGCCGAAACGGGGCGTCACCGCTTTCCCGGGAGCATCGCCGCGAAGATTCGGTTCCCGGGCATCCATCCAGGTCATCGGCAGCTCTTCGTCAGACAACTGGATTAGCCCATCCTCATCCATCCCGATGCCGTAAGCGGTTCCTTCAAGGTAAGACTCCATGATGTCCTGCATCGGCCCCAAAAGCTTGCGGGTGATAAAACGCAGGTCTTTCGTGGCATTCCAGTAATGCCATACCGCCCAAAAGAACCAGAGCGACGTGTCGGCCGAATCGTATTCGGGCGATCCGTCTTCCTCCGCCAACCTGACCGGCAATAACCCCCATTTGATCTTGGAGATAAAGGTTTCTAGCAGATCGCGCGCCGCGTCAAAACGACCGGTGCTTAAGGTCAATCCCGGCAGGGCAACCAAGGCGTCTCTTCCCCAGACGGTGGCCCAAGGAAAACCGGCGAGCAGAAAAGCATCAAGCGGCGCATGAGACGGCCTGCTCCGTTTTAAGCGAACGGGCGGCCTCTTTTCGTGGGAGCCGGTCCGGGGCAGATGGACCAGAAAGTTGTCGGCAGTCCAGGCCAAACGGGCTGAGAGAGGCCCTTGCGGCGGCGTGATCGTCCTGGCGAGAACGGCCTGGGTATTCTGCAAACGCCTCTGGTGAAACGTCAGATCCACCCCGCCCCGCCGCCCCGTCGACGCGACAAAAGCGCAGGACTCGCCGACCCTCATGAGGTAAAGCAGCTGGCCCGGCGACCACAAATCCTCGAAAACCCGGTTGGGGCCTTCCCTTTCAGAGACATACTCAAAGTTTTTGTACCAGCAGGGGCTTTTCTCAACCAGCTCCGCCGTGTGATGGATGACTAGAGGGGGCAGTGACGGATACGGCCTGAGCGTCAATTCCCCTTCTTTTTCTTCGATCCTCGTGTTGAAATTCGCGTTCTCCTCAGACACCCAGCGAAAATCCCTCATCGCAATGAGAGGCCTCACCGCCAGCTCAATGGCGGATGACCCCTCCCGCAGGGTATAGCCGATAACCACCGCGTTTTCGCCGGGCAGCAGAAAAACCGTTTTTTCCAGAAGAATGTCGCCGACCCGGTAAAAAAAAGTGGGGCTCGGGTCCAAACGGAACTCCGCAAGAAAGCGGTATCCTTCCGGATGAATAACGTTTCCATACCGGTGGGTTGACAGTTCCGTCCGTCCGCTGGAGACAACCACCATTTCATCCACCGCGGAAAGAAGCACAACGCGTCCCAGCGGCGGCTCTGTAGCGGCGACAAGAAGGCCGTGGTACCGGCGGGTATTCATCCCAACAACTGTGGAGGAGGCGTAGCCGCCGATCCCGTTGGTGATGATCCACTCCCTGCCGGAGGCTTCAGCCGGCTTACGGCAAAACTCCGGACCAAAACGGATCGGCTGAAGATGTTTTAAAGGAAGGCTCTGCCGTACGGCCGGCAGATTTTCTTTCTGAAAACCGGCCTCTGAAGCCGGAAGATCCCAAGACGCCGGGTGAGATTCGGTCCCCTTGTTGCGCATCAAGGCGCCCTCAGAGGTTACAGCTCCGGTTCCAGCCCAAATCCTGTGACAAGGGTATTCAAAGCGGTGGAGAGGCTGGCCACTTCCAAAAGCTCGGCAATCTCCCCATCCGTTGCGCCCAGGCGTTTTAAAGCGATTGAATGGATCGTCACGAAATAGGGGCACCTCTGCGCCGCCGCCACGGCAAGAGCGGCGAACAGCTTCGCTTTGACATCCAATGCCCCGGACCCGAAAAGACCTTTGACCTGGGTCCAGACCGCCTCCAGCTGTTCCGACCGATTGGCCAGCGCTCTGAATAACTGCGGCACAAAAGGAATTTCCAGGGTCACCTTGATCTCTTCAAAAATCTCTTTTACCTTGCCGGTGGCCTCAGTCTCGTCCATCAAACGGATGATTGCCATAGCGCGTTCTCCTCTTGTGATAAAATGGTCCGAAGGCTACGGGGCTTTCATAAGAGGAGTATACATGAGTCAGCCTTCCAGGGAAAATTCGATTTTGCCGGTGCTGCTGCCGGCGGCGGTTCTGCTGTTATCCGGCTGCGCCCCTCTTTTGCTGGCATCGGCGGGAGCCGTGGTCGGCTATGCCGTCAGCCGCGACTCAGTCACTCTCGACATGGACGCTCCGCTGGACACCGTCTGGAGGGCCAGCCTGGAGGAGTCGGCGCGGCTGGGCGCTATAAAGAAACAGGATCAGGTCAACGGACGGATTGACGGACGGATTCAAAAAGCGGATGTCGTCTTAACGCTTGAGCAGCTGACCCCTTCCACCGTCCGCGTGGTGATACGAGCCCGGAAAAACCTCCTGCCTGAAATCGAACCGGCTCAAAAGCTCGGGATGAACATCGCGCGGCGGATCGGGCAGACCTCGAAAAACAGTTCGGAAGATACTCGGGATTAAACGGCGGTCCTGCAAAAAAAAACGAAAGAGGTTCTTACTGTCCCTCGGGGCCTTCCTTCCCTTCCTCCCCCTTCTCCGGCTCCAAATCTTTGAAGAAATCTTCCGGTTTCATCGTCTGAAGGTTTTTCTTGAATTTCTCCACCTCCTCTTCCGTAATCGGCTTCATGATCACCGGGCATTTCTTCAGGACCTTCTCATCGATGTAGATGGGGGTGTTCGTCCGGACGGCCAAAGCCATCGCGTCCGATGGGCGGGAATCAATCTCATGACGCTGGGTGCCAATCATGAGGGTGATGGAGGCGAAGTACGTTCCGTCCTCGAGATCGGTGACAACCACTTTTTCCACTTTCACCCCGAGGCTGCCGAGGATCGACGACATCAAATCATGCGTCATCGGCCTGGGCAGTTGCTCTCCCTGGAGCTTCAGCCCGATGGCGTTCCCTTCGTTAACGCCGATCCAGATGGGAACAAGCCGCTGCCCACCCACCTCTTCGAGCGTGACAACGTACTGCCCCAGAAGAGGGATCAGCACCAGAGAGAATATCTTAGCTTCTTTTAAATGGCCGTTTGATTTCATTGCAACGTCAATTGTAGCTGGCGGCGAAGCGCCGTGTCAAATAAGCCCATTTTTATTATTGCAAGTAAAGCCGAAGAAACGGCTTAGGCCTGCCGCCGTAAGGTGACGAGAACTTCCATGTGGGCGGTATGCGGGAAGAAATCGAACATGCAGATCGAGGCCACACTGTAGCTGGGATCCCTTGAGAGAAGAATCTTCAAGTCCCTGGCCATGCTTAAAGGGTTGCACGAAAGGTAGACAAGCGCCGGAGACTTGGCTTCCAGCAGCGGTGCGTAAACCTCTTTGTGCAGCCCGGCGCGCGGAGGATCCACAACGATCAAGTCCGGTTTCGGCCCGACTTTAAAGAGGGCGCGCCCTTTCAAAAGATCTTCCACTTTCCCGCAGAGAAAAGTGGCGTTGCCGATATTATTCAAGACGGCGTTGCGTTCCGCCAGCGCGACATTTTCCGGTTCTGATTCAACCCCGTAAACCGCCGCCGCGCGCCGCGCCATCGAAAGGGCAATCAAACCGATCCCTGAATAAAGATCATAAACGACTTCACGTCCGGAGAGAGCGACCGATGCCCGGATCGCCTCATAAATCCGGGAGGCGAGGATCAGGTTCGGCTGGACAAAGTTCGTCGGTTTAATTTGGAAAAGGATCTCCCCAATTTCATCTTCAAGCACCTCCGAACCGTAGACCAGCGCTGTCCTCTCCGGCTGTGCGACATCGGAAACCCTGGTCGAGACGCCCCAATAAAAGGACTTCAGTTCCGGTAATCTGATCGGAAGCTCTTTCACAAGCGCTTCAATCGGCTCGCTCGGCCCATCATTTGTGACAATCAGAAGCATAAGGTCGGACGTATGCCGGCTGGAGCGGATGACCGCGTACCGCCAAAACCCCTCGTGAATCTTCGGGTTGTAGGCCTTAAGCTCGAACTTATTGGCGATCTCTTTGACCGCCTGCAGGAGCGCGGAAACCTTGGGCGGGGCGATAAAACAGGTTTTAACATCTTCGATCCGCTGGAAGGAGCCCCTTTCATGCAGCCCGAGAGTGATCCTCTCCCCAAGCTGGCCGAAACTGAACTCCATTTTGCTCCGGTATGCCCATGGATCGTCCATCGGCACCACATCAAACGGAGGGACTGTTCTAAGACCCCCTTCCGTCTGGAGAATGTTCCTTAAAACCCTGCTTTTCCAGTCGACCTGCGCGGGATATGCCAGGTGCTGGAGCTCGCAGCCCCCGCACGGACCGAAATGAGGGCAGCGGGGCTCGACCCTGTCCGGCGAGGGGCTCTCCACCCGGATTACCTTGGCCTCGAATTGGTCCCGCCGCACCCGTATCAGCTCGGCGGAAACCTGGTCTCCCGGGATCCCCTCCCGGACGAAAATGGAGCGGCCATTGGCCAGGGCGACGCCGCGGCCGTTCGGGGCTAAACTTTCGACCCTGAGGCTGAGGATATCCCCTACCTTCATCTTGGGGTGAGGCTTTATATGCGGCTGGGTTGTTGAGGACATGGTACGTTTGCTTTCACAAGCAGAGACGAAGAAGGGCATAGGTTCTAAACTTCATTTTCCCCTATGCCCTTCGGCAGAAACAGGTGTTCGGCTTGACGTACGAAACGGGCTTCTAACTTACTGGGTAACAGGCTTGGAAACAGCCTCGCCAATAATAATGGACTGGGCCGATCTTTTTCCGGTCGCCACATCATACGTGTACTCGACGGTCAACTTATCCCCGACTTTCAAGTCGGAAACCGCCTTGGTGGAAGACCCCTGCGAGATCTTCGCCTCAGCCGGAAGGGCGATCTCTTTCCTTACACCGTAGCGATCCTGCACCGTCATCGAAGCAGGGGTCGCGTTTGTGTCCACCGAGGAAAGCTCTCCGGTAAAGGTAATGATAATCGGCTTTAAAACCGGAATCGGAGCGTCGGCCGGCGCAACGGCTGTTGCGGCAGCGGCGGCATCCGGCGCCTGGCTGGCATCCGCAGGAACAGCCGCGGAGGAAGCCGTCGTCTGCTGGGCCTCGGTTGAATCCGTGGCTGCCGTTTCCCCTCCGTGCTCCTGACCTCCATGTTCGGCAGCTAAACCAACAGCAGGAAACAGGCCAAGCGTGATGACCAAAATACCCAAAACCCATGCGGCGCGAGTCATCGTTTCCTCTACCTCCTTAAAAATGGGGTTTTCAAGCGGGTTGTAGGACAAATTCATAGCATTTCTGACAACCATGTGAAACGGCCTTCATTATAGCCCCCTTACCCCCCTTGTCAAGGGTTCGCAGGAGTATCCGCGTTGACATAAAGAAGCAGCCGATGGTATCGTGCCGTCATAATCCAAAATGATGATCCGCGATCTCCTTGTAGGCATTCACTCTTTGCTGTTCCCTGCCTCCTGTCCCGGCTGCGGCATACCGGTGGAGGATGTCCGGACCATGCCTCTTTGTGCCGCCTGCTTTAAGGGGATCCCCAGGGTTCTTCCCCCTTGGTGCCGGCGCTGCGGCTTTTCTCTGGCCCATTCCGGCGCCGGCGTAGACCTGTGCGGCGGCTGCCGGACGAAGAAATTCTCTTTCGACAGCGTCATCAGCGCCTGCCACTACGAGACGCCTGTGAAGGAACTCGTCACTGCGCTTAAATACCAAGGGCGGCTTTCGGTCGCCCCTTTCCTGGGAAATCTTCTGAGCGCAGCGGTCAAGGAGCGTCTGGGCGCAGATCCTGCCGACGGAATCGTGCCGGTTCCCCTGCATCCGGTCCGCCTGCGGGAAAGGACTTTCAACCAGGCGCTGGCGCTTGCCCAGGAACTTTCCAAGAGGACAGGTCTTCCTTGCTGGAACAATCTTCTCTTCCGGGACCGGTTTACACCGCCGCAAGCGGCTCTTTCCAAAAAAGAACGGCTCGCCAATGTGCGGTCCGCCTTCTCCCTCAGGGAGGAAATAACCCCACAGGCCATGCGGATACTTCTGGTGGATGACGTTTTCACCACCGGCGCGACGGCGGAGGCCTGCTCCAAACTCTTAAAGCAAGCGGGAGCTGACCAGGTGACAATCGTGACCGTCGCCCGCCAGGAGCTGCATTCCCAAAAGACGGCGCCGTGAGAATCCTGCGGACGTACATCTTGAAAGAGCTGTTCCAACCGATGGGGATAGCTCTGCTCCTGTTCACCTTCATCCTTCTGGTCGGCAACCTGGTCAAGCTGGCTGACCTGCTGATCAACAAGGGGGTCTCCCCTCTGGCAGTTTTTCAAATGTTCGGGCTGCTGATCCCAACGCTGTTAAGCTACACGGTGCCGATCGCCGTGCTGACCGGGACTCTGCTCGCCTTCGGGAAACTCTCAAGCGACCGGGAAATCCTGGCGATGAGAGTCTCCGGGATAAGTCTCTGGGCGATCTCCCTGCCGGTCCTCACGGTCGGAATGATCTTGAGTTTAGGGTTGATGCCGATCAACGACCGGGTGGTCCCCTGGACCCATTACGCCAGCCGGAAGGTTCTGCAGGAAATCGGCATACGAAATCCGACCGCTTTCCTGGAAGCAGGCACCTTCATCCGGGAATTCAAACCTTACATACTCTTCCTTTACGGGGTCGAGGGGAACAAACTCTCTAAGATCCGGATCTACGAACCGCAGGAAGGCAAGCCGACCCGAACCGTGGTAGCGGAGCGGGGAGAGTTCATCCCTATCCCGCAGGAACGGCGCGTGATCCTCAAGCTTTACGACGGCTCGGCCGATGAGCCGGATCCGAAAAACCCTCTGAAATTCTACAAGCTCCGGTTCAAAACCTACGCGATGAACCTCAACCTGCTTGAGGGGAAAAACGACCCGGACAAAATCCAGCGCAAACCGAAGGACATGAACATCGAGCAGATGGAACAGGAGATTGCCCGCCTCGAAATCCAAAAAATTGACGCGACGCCGCTGAAAATTGAGCTGAGCCGCCGGGTCGCTTTCTCCTTCTCTCCGTTCATCTTCATGCTGATCGGTTTCCCTCTGGGAATCACCACGCGCCGGGCGCAGCGCTCGGTCGGGTTTGGATTAAGTGTAATCGTCTTTTTGGGCTATTACCTTTTCATCATAATCGGCCAGGCCCTCGCCGAAAAAGGGCTGCTCGGTCCCGCTCCGGCAATGTGGCTGGGAAACATCGTTTTCGGCCTGGCGGGCTTGTTCCTCCTCTGGAGAGCGGCCGCCAAATGAGCGGATTACTGAATTTGATGCGCAGGGAGTACACGGTTCGAAGGCAATCGGAGGCCCGAACGGGCACGGCTCCCGGCAGGGAGAGTGAGGGCCGACGTTTAGTGCGGCCGGACTCGCAGGGGCCGGCAAACGGCCTGAGAAGCGTGTACTTCCTGCATGCTGCACAAACGTTATGAAAATTCTAGACCGGTATACGCTGCGGACTTACCTGGCGCCGTTGGCTTGGTGTCTGACAATCTTCATCGGCCTTTACATCGTCATTGACATCCTGGGCCATCTGGATGAGATCCTGCGCAACCATGTTCCCTTGAAAATCCTCGGCATTTACTACGGAACAATGGCTCCTCTTGTCTTCGTGCAGGTGGCGCCGTTTGCCTGCCTGATGGCTACCCTGTACGCGCTCGGAAACCTCAACCGGCACCAGGAGCTCATGGCCATGCGGGCTTCCGGCATCTCCCCCTGGACAATCAGCCGGCCCTTGATCTGGATAGGCCTCTTGATGTCGGCGGGAGTCCTCCTGGTCAATGAAACGGTCGCCCCTCAGGCAGCCCTGATCACCAGCTCTATTAAGGAAGAGCGGCTGGAGAAGGCGGCTGATCCCAAAAAACCGCATCGGGTGATCAAAACGATCCAGCACCTGGCGGCCTACGGGCAGGAACAGTCGCTTCTTTACGCGAAGAGCTTCGACCCGGTCGAAAAAACGTTGAAAGGCATCGTGATCCTTCAACACGGCCCCGACCTGCGCGTCCGGCGGAAGGTCACCGCCGAGTCGGCCGAATGGGTCAACTCCCGCTGGCGGTTTTTAAACGGCACGATTCTGCAGTTCAACACGGAAGGGGAATCGGTCGGCCGGGCTGTCCCTTTCACGGCGAAGTACATCCGGGCGGGAGACCGGCCGGAGATCCTGGCGAAGGCCGACTCCGAGGCTTCCTACATGAACAGCCGTGATTTATACCGGTACATCAAACGGCTCACGATCGCCGGGAAATCCACCTTGAGGAAACTTTGGGTGGACCTGTACGCCAAGCCGGCCACCGCACTTGCCTGTCTGGTCACGACGATGATCGGCATCCCTTTCGCGATCCAGCCGGTGCGCGGCGGCACAGCGATCGGTTTGAGCCTCGGGCTGGGGGTTGGGCTCGTCTTCTACAGCATGAACGCCATCGCTCTCGCTCTCGGAAAAGGGGGGGTTCTGCCGCCGCTCGTCGCCGCCTGGTGCACCCACACCCTTTTTATCCTCTTTGCTCTGAACATGACTTGGAAACGCCTCGCTTAATGCTGAAACCCCACCGGCGGCTGGATCACCTAATCTACGTGCTGATCGCCTATTCAATTGTCGCCGGGACAATCCTCTGGTGGATGCTCCGCCAGAAGCCTCCTGATTAAGCAGCGTTTGCGGGGCAGCTTCTCAGGCCCGCTCGCGGCCCCAGCGTGGCCGCTCACTGCAACGACGTCCCTCGCTATCCGCCTGGGGCGGACCCGCCTCAGGCGGGTGCTCGGCTCGCAATGACGCTCAAACCATGCCCTTACCGACAGGACCCCCTGTTGTTTTAAAGGTATTTGAGGATCCCGCTCCAGGCTTTTTTCTTTTGTTCGTAGCTCATCGCGGCGTGGGCGGGGCTCGTGGAGGGCATCCTAAACGAGGGAATTTCTATCTTCGCTTCGAAGTTTTTCCTGTAGATGGAGTAGGCCGTACCGCCGTTCAAAAAAAGGGCCCGGATTGTCGGATGCTTTTTCACGAGCCCCGGGATATCGTTTAGTGTCACGCAGGTGATGTCGGCATCCAACGCCCCTTCCCGCTCACAGCTCTCGAATACGTCCCAGAGCGCGATCCCGTTCCGGCTGAGGATCCCAATCCTTTGCTCGTAAGACATCTCCCTCGGGAAGCCGAACAGGTCGGCCATGATCTTCCAGAAGTGGTTGCCCGGAAACCCGTAGAACTGCCGGACCTTCAGCGCGACCGGCCCCGGCATGGTACCGAGAATGAGGATTTTTGGATTTTTCCCGACGGCCGGCTTGAAACTCCGAAGGAGCCTAGTAGGAGAGAACTTCTGAGGGGCAAGAGACACGGGGCGCGGGGCAGGTTTTAAAGATTTCACTCGACCCCCGTCTCTCGCCCCATACCCCCGCTTAGTTTAGTTAGGTGCCGACTTCCCAGGAGGCCAGATACTTTTCCTGCTCCGCGGTCAGTTTGTCCATCTTGACCCCCAAGCTCTTCAGCTTGAGCTCGGCAATCTTCTTGTCCAGCACCTCCGGCAGGCGGTAGACCTGGGCGGAGAGTTTCCCCTTATTCTTGACGAGCCATTCTGCAGAGAGGGCCTGGTTGGCAAAGCTCATGTCCATGACCTGGGCCGGGTGCCCTTCGGCGCACGAGAGGTTCACGAGGCGCCCTTCGCTCAAGACCATCACCTTCTTGATCGATTTGCCGCCGTTTAAGGTGTACTCGACCACCTGCGGTTTGATTTCCCGCTCCCTCTTGCTCATCCGTTTCAACCCCTCGAGGTCAATCTCCACGTTGAAATGGCCGCTGTTGGCGACAATCGCCCCGTCCTTCATTTTCTTGAAAGTATCGGTGGAGATGACGTTGATGTCGCCGGTCACGGTGATGAAGAGATCCCCCTGCGCGGCGGCCGCCAGAATCGGCATCACTCTGTAGCCGTCCATCACCGCCTCCAGGGCCCGGACCGGGTCCACTTCGCAGACGATGATGTGGGCGCCGTGTCCCTGCGCCCGCATCGCCACGCCGCGGCCGCACCAGCCGTAGCCGGAGACCACTACGGTCATGCCGGACAGCAGGACGTTGGTCGCTCGGATGATGCCGTCTAACGTGGACTGGCCGGTGCCGTACCGGTTATCAAACATGAATTTTGTCTGGGAGTCGTTGACCGCCACAACCGGGAAC
This sequence comes from uncultured Planctomycetia bacterium, assembly GCA_964373715.1. Classification (GTDB taxonomy): domain Bacteria; phylum Omnitrophota; class Gorgyraeia; order 1-14-0-20-64-10; family 1-14-0-20-64-10; genus CAMTXI01. The sequence goes on from CAYJVR010000004.1 coordinate 114,673, forward strand.
AGGAGTTTGCCGGAATCGGCAAGCGCCTTTAAGCGGATCACGCCGGTGGTCGTCTCCTCTGTGGAGCCGATCATATCCTCCGCAATCTTCGGGAACCGCTTATGGATCGTGGAGACGAGGTCGGCCCCGTCATCCATCGTCAGGTGCGGTTTAGCGCCCAGCACGGCGAGGATGTGCTTATAGTAGGTGTTCCTGTTCTCCCCTTTCCGCGCAAAGACCGAAAACCCGCGCACCGCCAAAGCGGCCGCGACGTCGTCCTGCGTGGAGAGCGGGTTCGAGGCGCAGGTGAAAACCGTGGCGCCGCCCGTCTTTAAGGTATCGACCAGCTGCGCGGTCTCGGTGGTGACATGGAGACAAGCGGCGATCCTCAACCCCTTTAAAGGTTTTTCCTTCTCGAACCGCCGGCGAATCTGGCCCAAAACCGGCATGAACCGGCCGGCCCAATCAATGCGGGCCTGGCCCGCCTTAGCGAGAGAACGATCCGTCACATCAAATTTCATTGTTTGGATTCCTGTGGTTGATTGTTGAACACGCGCGGTTAAGTTAACGGGCCGACTTGGAAAACCGCTTCGGCGAGGAGGCGCTGCTGCCGTTTCTGCCGAGCAGATGCTTCAAATCACCGCCCGCGGAGGAGACCGCCCGCTTCAGGGCATCCGTTTTGTCCGTCTCCTCCCAGGTGAAGCCGCTCTCATTCCGGCCGAAGTGGCCGTACGCGGCGGTCTTCGTGTAGATCGGGCGCCGCAGTTTCAGGTCCCGGATGATGCCGCCGGGGGTCAGGTCGAACGTCTTGAGGACCGCCTGCTCCAGAATCCCCTCCGGAACCTTCCCGGTCCCGAACGCATTCACCATGACCGATACCGGCTCCCGGACTCCGATGCAGTAGGCCAGCTGAATCTCGCAGCGGGAGGCGAGCTTCGCCGCGACGATGTTCTTCGCTATGTAACGGGCCATGTAGCTGGCGGAACGGTCCACTTTCGTCGGGTCTTTGCCGCTGAAAGCGCCGCCTCCGTGCCGGCCAAACCCACCGTAGGTATCCACGATGATCTTCCGGCCAGTCACCCCGGTATCCGCCATCGGGCCACCGACTTCGAACCGGCCCGTGGCGTTGATGAAGTACTTGGTGTCCTTCGAAACATACTCTTTCGGGATGATCGGGTCAATTACGGACTCCCGGATCTCCCTACGGAGTTTCGGCGTAGAAACCTTCGGGCTGTGATGCGCGGCGATTACGATGCCGGTCACCCGAACCGGGCGGCCGTCCACGTATTCGACGGTCACCTGGGACTTCCCGTCCGGCCTTAGATAAGGAAGTAATTTGTTCTTGCGAACTTCGGAAAGCCGGCGGACCAACCGGTGGGCCAGCATAATCGGCAGAGGCATCATTTCCGGCGTCTCATTGGTGGCGTACCCGAACATCATCCCCTGGTCGCCGGCCCCGCCGGTATCCACACCCATTGCAATGTCGGGCGACTGTTCCTGGATAGCCGTCATGACGCCGCAGTTCTTATAGTGGAAACCGATCTCCGGGTCGTTATAACCAATATCGTGTATTGTGTCGCGCACGATGCGGGGGACATCGACGTAGCTGCGGGTTGTGATTTCTCCGGCTACAATCGTCAAACCTGCTGTCACCAGCGTTTCGCACGCGGAGCGGCCGGCCGGGTCATCCGTGAGAATGGCATCGAGGATCGCATCGGAAACCTGGTCGCAAATCTTGTCCGGGTGCCCTTCGGTGACCGACTCGGAGGTAAAAAGGTGTTTCTGCCGTGCGCTCATTTGTTTGATTCCTTTTTATATCAGGGTGTGAAAAACTTTTGTGCGTGTTCATACGAAGCCGTGTCGCCAATGTCAAACCAGGAACCCTGAATGCTGTAAGCAAACACCGGCTCCCGGGCGACAATCCAGTGGATGAATGATCCGAGGGTATCCGCCGAACCGTTGTATTTTAACACCTGTTGAAGCCTGTCAGACGGGAAAAAATAGACCGCCGTGGAGATCAGTTTGGAGGTCGGGTTAAGCGGCTTCTCCTGCAGTTCGATAATCTTCCCGGCCGTGTCCGTTTTTAAGACACCGTAGCGGGAAGCCAGCGACAGGTCGGGCAACTCGTACGCTCCGAGCGTGACATTCGGGGCTTTTGACCGGGCAAAGGATATGAAACCTTTCAAATCATCCCGGAACAGGTTATCGCTTCCCAAAACAAGGATCTCCTGCTTGGCCATCGGGTGGGATTTCAGGGAGAAGAGTATGTCACCGATGGAGCCGAGCCGTGTCTCTTCCGAGATCGAACCGTCGTCCAAAACGGTGCAGGGTATTTTGAAATCCTTCTTCGCCGCCCAATTCTGGAATTCAGCGGCATACTTGTGGTTTGAGACAAGGACTATCTCGGTCGTGCCGAAACCGGGGGCCAGAAGCTTCTGTACCAGGTAGTCGAGAATCGTCTTCTGACTGACCGGCAGCAGCGCTTTCGGAGTCTTCTCCGCCAGTGGATAGAGGCGCGTGCCGTATCCTCCCGCCAATATGAGCGCAATCATCTTTTCATGAATTTCTTCAGGGCTTCCACCCGGACCACCGGAGTGGGGTCGATCCCGTAAAGGAGCCCCAGATAAACGGAGACAAAATCCCCCAGCGCGACGAGCCCAAGCATCCTGCTCAAAACGGTCCGGCCCGGAACGCTGGTTTCGATCACCCGTGCCCCTTCCTTTCGGATCAACTGCTGAGTAAAGGCTATCCGGCGCAGCGTCCTCGGGTGCACGGAGGGATCGGTGAGGAACAGCGCGACCATTTTTTTCGTCAGCGCCCGGGGCTCTACCCAGCCGGAGATCTCGTTATGAGTTGCCTCCGGGAAAATGTGGTGAAACGCCAGTGTTTTGGAGTTCTCTTCCAGCTGGGTCCTCCACCGGAAAGTCACCCCCTCCCACCCGCCAGCGGCTCCATAAATGACCGGCAGCCTTCCCTTCATCTGAAGGGCAATCTTCTTGGCCTGATTGGCTGAACTTTTCACTGAAAAAGAGAGCTTATCGGCGATGAATTTCGCGACCGAATCGCACGCCTCCTCCACGCGGAGATCCTTCCTTGAAACAAGCCCCAGCCGGGCCAACAATCCAAGCGGCACAAATGAGAGATAACCGATCGCCGTCCGTGGAGGCCAGCCTGCGGGAATCCGGTGCAGAGGAAAACCGTCTGCCTTCGCCCAGGCGGCCAATTCACCGCCGGAGGTCACCGCCACCAGTTTCGCTCCCCGAGCTTTGGCTTGGTGGGCCGCGGAAAGAGTTTCCTCCGTATTCCCCGAATAACTGCAGACAAGAACCAGCGTGTCCCGGTTCACCCAAGCAGGAATCGCATAGGTCCGGTTGACGGTGATCGGCGTCGGGATCAGGTTGCCGATCATCCCCTGAACGAGATCCCCGCCGATAGCAGACCCGCCCATCCCGAGCACAAGCAGGTGCCTCGGGTCCCGGTATTTGGAGGATACTTTCCATTTCAACCCCTGTTTCCAGGCGTCGAGACACTGCTCCGGCAGAGCCGTAACCCGGCTGATCATGTCGAAACGGTCTACCCGTTCAATCGCTTTAAGCTGGTCGAGTTTGTTCATTTTTATAGGTCCGGAACAAGTTCGTGGAGCCGCATCTGTGCATACTCCTCTATCTCTTTCCCCGTGGATAAACGCAGAGATTCCTTCACCACCTCTTTCGCCCGGAACGTCGGCACCGACCGGATCACTTTCTTGATCCGCGGAACATTCACCGGGCTCATGGAGAAAGAATCTAACCCCATACCTAACAAGATAAGCGCCAAAGCCGGCTCGCCGGCCATCTCGCCGCACATGCCGACCCAAATATTTTGTTCATGAGCCACCTCGATGACATGCTTGATCAGCCGCAAAACGCCCGGGTGTGCCGGCTCGTAAAGGTAGGCGATCTTCTCGTTCACCCGGTCCACCGCCAACGAATACTGGATCAGGTCGTTCGTCCCTATCGAGAAGAACTGCACCCCTTTCGCCAAAAGATCCACCGTCATGGCGGCCGAAGGAACTTCGATCATGGCCCCCACCTCGATCTTCTGATCAAACGGAACGCCTTTCGATTTGAGCTCCCTCTTGACGTCATCGAGGATCCGGTTGGCGTCGTTGAGTTCCTCAACGCCGGAGATCATCGGATACATCAGCTTCACCTTGCCGAACGCGGAGGCCCTCAACGTGGCCCTGAGCTGAACACGGAAGATGTCCGGCCTTGCCAGGCAGAAACGTATGGCGCGCCAGCCAAGGAAAGGGTTCATCTGGTTCGGCACTTTCAGTTCGGAGATAAACTTGTCGCCGCCCAAATCAATCGTCCGGATGATCACGGAGTGGGGGGCTATCGCCTTAGCAACCTCTTTGTAAGCTTCGAACTGCTCCTCTTCATTGGGCAAATCATTACGGTTGAGGTAGAGAAACTCCGTCCGGTACAGGCCTATCCCCTCGGCGCCGTGCGCGATAACCGACGGAATCTCTTCCGGCAGTTCGATGTTGGCCGCCAGATGGACGCGACGTCCGTCGGGCGTCTCCGCCGGCAAGTCTTTCGATTTCAGCAGGGCTCTGTCCTGCGTATGGAGCTTCTTCTTCGCTATTTCATAGCGCTTGAGGGTCTGCGGATCCGGGTTGACGTAGACGGTGCCGCTGGTGCCGTCCACGATAACCATGTCGTCCGGCCTGATCTGCTCGGTGGCCATCTCGAGGCCGACCACGGCCGGGATCTCGAGAGATTTCGCCATGATCGCCGTGTGGGACGTCCGCCCGCCGATGTCGGTCACGAAACCGATCACATGCTGGCGGTGCATCGTCGCGGTGTCTGACGGAGAAAGGTCGTAGGCGACAACAATCGCCGCCCGGTGCAAATCCGCCAAGGATTTGCGCTTTAAGCCGGTTAAGTTCCTTAAGATGCGCCGCCCAACATCCTCCAGATCACTCGTCCTCTCCCGGAGGTATTCATCCTGCACCTTTGAAAAAACGGCGACGTATTTCTTCAGAACCTCTAAAAAGACCCACTCGACCGAAAGTTTCTCGGCCTTCAACCGGGTGACAACCTCATCGATCAAGGACCTGTCCTCGAGAACCATCAGGTGGGCGTTGAAAATCTCCCCGTGCTCGATCCCGATCTCTTTGGAAATTTTCGCCTGGATGGCGAGGATTTCACGGCGGGTTTGGACCAGCGCCTCTTCAAAGCGGGCGATTTCGGAAGGGATCGCCGAGACCGGCACGGCCTGTTTACCGACCGGGATCTCCTCGCTGTCGAGAAGGAACGCGCGGCCGATGGCGATGCCGGGAGAAGCCGGAATCCCCTGGAGCACTCGCGGTTCGCTGGAAGGTTTCTGAGGCCCTTTCGAGCTGATTTTAGGAGTGCGCGCCATGTCCGGGCCGGTGCCTGACGAGGTTCACGATCGCCGGCACCTCATGATGGGAAACCAACTGTTCCAAAGCCACTAAAGCCTCTTCCGCGTCAGGGCCCTGCGCGGTCACCTCAATCGTGGTACCCCGGCTCGCGGCTAGCATCAACAAACCCATGATCGATTTGCCGTCCACCTCCTCGGCCCCTTTTTTGACCCAGATCCGCGACTTGAAGCGGCTGGCGACCTGGACGAACAGCGCGGCGGGACGAGCGTGCAGACCCTGCTGGCTGTGTATGATCACTTTCCTTTTGACCGAGTTGTTCTCGGATTTTGTTTTTTTAGCTTTGGCTTTTTTCATCCGCTGACTCTATCTTCACCGCGCACCGGACTTCCCACGCGCCTCGGGCGGGCACATGAACATCCCACAAAAAGGCCAGGCACGCCCCCTGGTAGTTCCTTTCCATTCCCTTTTCCGAATCAGAGACCGTCTCGACAGGAAAATACCACAGCCGGGCCTCCCGGGTATAGCTCCACGAAATCTTCAGCCGCAGCGCCGGGTCCGCCACTGAAAACCAGCTCACTCCTTGAGCGTCGCCGATACGGTTGACGTGGGCATCCTTCAGCGTAAGATTCCATTCGGAACCGAAAAGAAAGCTTTTCGGCTCTCCGGCCGGATTCGACAACCGGTAGCCCACGTCGAACCCTCGGACGTTCTTTGACAGGGTGATCTTCTTCGTTACGGTTAAAGAGGAGTTACCTCCCACCTTCAGAAAAACATTCCCCTGTCTTGTGAAAACCGCCGAAACGTTCCCCTTGCCGCGGACCACACGGGCCTGGTAATCCCCCTCAACGAAATCGCCCAACTCCGGTTCGGTTCCCCTGGCAAAATTCTGAAAACTCGCGGAAGGGGAAAAAACATGGTCAATGAGAGACACCCGCCGGGTCCTGTCATACACCAAAAGATCGGCCAACTCCGGCTGGAGCTCCTGTTCCTGATCGTGAATGCTCAGCGGCATCTGCTTCTGGCCCGCAGAGGCGTGGACCGGGTTTTTCTTCCCAGCCAGCTTGCCGTGGTACGCTTCGGGCTTCCTGCTCAATGTGTCGATAAGGTTGATCCCGGTCCCTTTGTCGCTCAACTCGATCAATTGCGCGCCCCGGTTGGAATCGGCCAAAAGGGTCAGCCCCTTTGAGCGCAGAGAGACCTCCTCTTCATTATCGGCGTCAAAATCGGCCTCTTCAGCGCACACCCAAGGCCTTTTGCTGTGAAGACCGTCCATTATCTTCTCCGCCTCCAGCAAATGACCGTAAACAGCCCGCCGAAGATGCTTCAGGTAAAGCCCCCCGAAAACACCGTGCCAGTAGGCGTCGTTGCTCTGCGCCATATAAAGGTGGTCCTGCGCCTGGCGAAGCGACGACGCCGCGGAAGAGGTTTTCATCCTCGGCCCGCCTTTTGCCTCCGCAATACAGCCGCTGAGCCACAACATTTTCTTGTGCATCGCGTCCGCTTCCGGATATTTCGCGAGGAAATTCCGGAAAGAGCCGCCCGACCAGCCCAGCATCTCCTCGTAGCTGGCGACCGGCACGTAGACCCTGCCCAAAGGGGTGGTCTGCTCCAGAGCCTCACGGAAGGTGGTCATCTTCAGCCAATCCCTGTTTTTCTCCAGTTCTCTGAAAAACCGCTCGAGCCAGCCCTCTTCGTAGACCCACTTCTGCGTGCCCGGCCAAAGACCGAATTTTTCCCCGTCGTCGGCCAAGACAACGGTGCGCGGACGTTCGCTCCGGAATTCCTTTAATATCCGGATCACATCGTCCACCTGGTTGAATGGGACGGCATAACGCAGTTTTTTCAACGAGGGAAACAGCGCGACCGTATCCCCCCTGTCTTCGGTCAGGTGATACCCGAACCTATCTTCTTCTTTAACGCCCGCCAAAGCGAGATGATGGTCGTCGACAATCGCGTAGGCCACCCCGGCTTTCGACAACAGCGGCACCAGTCCAGGTTCCCAGACCCGCTCAGAAAGCCAGATCCCGTGCGCCGCCTTTGTTCCGTTCCCGCCTTCCAAACCGAACTTTTTTAAGGCGCCGCGCATCATTCCCAATTGAGCGAGCGCGTCCCTATCCGGGACCATCACCAGGATCGGCTCATAGTAACCAGAGCCAAGGAATTCCGCCTGTCCGCGGCGGACGAGGGCCTTCAGCCTTTTCAGGAAATCGGGATGCTTCTGCCGGACCCAATCGAGCAGAGAGCCGGAATAATGGAAAACAACCCGGACATTCGGATGCCGCTCAAGGAGATCCACGAAGGGCTTGTAGGCCTTTTGGTAGGCCTCTTCGAAAACCCAATTAAAATTTCCAACAGGCTGATGGCAGTGAACAGCAAGAATGAAACGGGTGACATTCATGAGAGAAATTCTTTCCGGGAGATTGGATGGATAACAACGTCACAAGCCCTTTTGATCCTCCTGCTGAATGATCTTTAGAACCTGCTTTTCATCCTTCGATTCCTTAAGGCCCTCTCGGAAGAACCGGTCTTTCAACAGCCGGGAGATTTTCGCGAGCGCCTTCAGGTGAGGCCCCGCCGAATCTTCCGGAGCGACCAGAAGGAAGAATATTTGGACCGGCTCTCCATCGAGAGAATCAAAATTGACGCCGCGGCGGGAAAGACCGAACGCGCCCACCAGCTGCTTCACGAAATTCGATTTCCCATGCGGGATGCCCACGCCCTGCCCGATACCGGTGGAACCAAGGGCCTCGCGCGCCAGGAGGATGGGAATCAGCTTATCCTCGTCGGATGCTTTAATTTGTCCCGCTTTGACAAGATACTTAACGAGCTCACGAATGACCCCCTCTTTGTCTGCGGCGGTCAGATCCACACAGATGGCTTTTTCATGAAGGAAGTCGGTGATTTTCACGCTGTACTACCTCCGAATAAAGTGCACCTTAACATCAAAACGTCAATCGTTTCATCCGCATTTATAGAAAAAAACTGGAGCGGGTGAAGGGACATAGAACCCTCGCCCCGCTTCCTGCGGGGCTCCCGGGGCGGAACCGAAGGTTCCTCCCCGACGATCCTCCTTCGAGGAATGCGAGGGGCGATCCCCCTCGCGCACCCCTGGGTTCAAGTCCTCTCCCGCTTACAAAAGGCCAAAGAACAGCCCCACAACATAAAGATGGAGCGGGTGAAGGGACTTGAACCCTCGACAGCCTCGTTGGCAACGAGGCGCTCTACCAACTGAGCTACACCCGCAACAAACTCCTCAAAATCTAAAACAGCACTCTTGGATCTACAACCGGCTCTTGGGCACGGAGGGAGTTGAACCCCCACCCCTTTCGGGACAGGATCCTAAATCCTGCGCGTCTTCCAGTTCCGCCACGTGCCCGAAAAAGGAAGCCCATTCAAAATCCGGCTCTGAATTTTTATGGGCCGTGTAGGAATCGAACCTACAACCTTGACATTAAGAGTGTCCTGCTCTGCCGATTGAGCTAACGGCCCGAAACCTTCAAGGAATTTGGCCTAGGCCGGCCAAAAGACTATTTTAGCCTACAGACAGACCCATATAAACGGTTTTAAGGCCCTGTCCCCGTACCTCCTGAACTCGACTTCACAGCAGGCATAACCGTGAAAAAACGCGCCCGCCGAGAGTCGAACTCGGAACCTCCAGGTTCGAAGCCTGTCACTCTATCCAGTTGAGCTACGGGCGCAAAAAGACACTCTCGACGAAGGTAGGCTCTCCAAGATAACAGATCGCTGGGGGGAAATCAAACCGAAGAAACGGTTTTACAGCCTTTCGTTAATCTTATTATAAACTTCCTGCGCGATTTCAATCTTGGGCATCACATTTCTGGCCTTAACACACAGTTCCACCGTCTTTTTCGTAAGCTGTTTGACTGTGATCGTGACCGTAGCTTCGCCCACCGTAGCCTGAATCTTCCCGTGATGCTCATCTTCCAGAGTCACAGAACCCAGCTGCTTGGCGACAGTCAAGCTTTGGCGATAGACCCTGGCCATCGGCAGTTCATACGTATTCTTGATCGAATCTTTGCTGATAGCATAGCCGCCCGCCACTCCCGCCCCTATCAGGAAAAGAGGGCAGCCGCTCAACCCCAAAGGAGCCAACAGGAACAACGCGAATGCAACTTTCTTGGACATCGTAAAAACCCTCCCCCTGTCTACTCTTTCTTAACCGGTAAAAACCTCTTCAGGGTGTCTGTCGCTTTCCCGGTAGCCTCTTTTGTCGAATCGAGAACCTTACTGCCGGCATCCAATCCTGTAGTGATTGTGGCATTGACGGCGTCGACCGCCCGCGACGTAACTTTCTTGATGTTGCCTGTCAAATCCCGTGTCAGCGACCCAAGGTCGAAATGGGTCAGGCGGGCGATCGCGGTGTTGGTCAGCGCCCTGGCAACCACCAGGCTCGCCAGCATTTCGGGGCTGCTGACCCCTTCGTAGGTCTCGTTTAAGTTCACGTTAAACTCCTCAACAGACGGATCGCCCCCGTTGGAATAATCTTTGTAAACCACCTTTCCAACCTTCAGATGAAGCCGGTCAATTTTGAATTCCTGCTTCCGGCCCGGCTGAGAAGGGCTGGCTCCCTGCCGTTTTTTCTCTTGGACAAACTTCAGGGAATCCAGGTTGAGCGCCCCTTTTTCGTTCTTCTCCACCAGGAATTCTCTCAAGTTAAGCCGGACCTCCTGGAGATGGATCTTGCCCCCCAGCAAAGCTCCCAGGTTGTATCGGACAAAGAGATCGGGCAGGTCCATCATCACCGAGTTGGAAAACCCCGCGGGGTTATACAGTTTAAGGCCCCTGACTCCAACCGAAGAGCCGAAGAGGTCGACGTTCAAGTTCATATCGAGGCGAAGGCCGGTTACCGCCCGGACCATCCCGGAAACTGCCATGCCGCCCAACACGTTCCTTCCGAAAAACAGAACCAGGCAGACGGCGACAAGGACAACCGCCGCCTTTTTAACCATCGGACTCTCCTTCTGTAACCGGTTTTTTCGCCCTCAAAACGATGGGAAGGGTGACCAGGTTCACCAGGAATTTTTGATACTCTTCAACAACATAAAGCGCATTGCGGGGGTTGGACCACCATCTCCCCGGCTCAAACATATCATAGGAGGTCGGGTAAGAGAACACCTCTGTTCCGTCAAATACCTCCCTGAATATGAAGCGGGCCCGCCGGGAAGAGACCGGCGACGTGACGATGACAATCTGCCGGGGCAAATCAGGCGTAAAATACCTCTTTACCTTCAGCGCCTCCTCGATCGTTCCATTCGCTGCTCCAGGCAAAACCTGGATCTGCGACTCCGGAACCCCAGACGCAATGAGGATCCGTACCGACAGAGGAGGCTGCTTCGGGTCAAAAAGCCCGAGACCCAACAGTTCTCTGACCATAATGGTGTCGGTCGGCTCCGGAACAACCAGGACTTTTCCCGCGCGGGCTTGCTTGTAAAGATCTCGGGCGGCCAATGACCTGCGGACCGGATCCCCCGACAGGACGACGGCCACATCGGCCTGGACGAATGAATCTTTGACAACCAAGAACTCCCCCGCGTGGAGGAAAAACTCTATCCCTAAGACGATGAGGATCACCAGCACGACCAGCAGTTTTCCTATATGCTTCTTCATCATCACACCTCTCTAGTCCTGCGCAAGCCGCCCCAAACGACCCTGCATGCGCGCCCGACGAAAGATCCAGACGAAAAACAAAATCCCCAGAAGGAAATAAAAGAGAGTTAAGCCAAAAATCGCAGGCCACATGGATAGAGAAAGGGACTGCCCTCTTAAAGAGGCGCGCAGACCCTCAAAAATATAGGTGGTCGGCAGACACCGGGAGACTGCCTGCGCCCAAGCCGGCAAAACATCCACCGGATAAAAAACACAGCTGAACGGCTGTATGAGAAACGGTATCCCCCAGATCAGAGCCTCCGCCGCGTACCCGAAACGCAGCAGCAGCCCGCCGGTAAAAAGACCGATCGCCCAACCGAAAAAAAGCAGCAAGGCGGCCAACGGGAGAAAAATCCATCCGATCCGGATGATCTCAAAAGCGTAAAGGAAATAAGCGATGCAGGATAAAACGCAGGTCACCACCGTCACTTTGATCAGCCCGTAGAGGAAAACGGCGGTGATCCACTCCCAAAGCCTCAACGGGCTCAACAGGATGTTCGTCACGTTGCGCGTCCAAACCTCCTCCATTAAGGAAAGGGTCAACGCCTGCTGGCTTCGGTAATGGATGTCCCATGAGATCATCGCCCCAACGAGAAAGACTATAAATTGGATGATGGGGCCGTTGGCCGCTTTCTGGATATACAAGGCCACAAACCCCCAGATCAGCAGATCCATCACCGGCCAGAAAAAGACCTCAAAAAGCCGGACCAGGCTGCGCCGGTGAAGGATCAGATAGCGGAAAAAGATCGCCCGGATCCGTCTCAGAGAAGAGGCTTCAGGAAACATGAAACAGCTCCCCGCTGGTGGCCACCCGGATGAACAATTCCTCCAGAGAGCGGCTCTGCAGGCGCGTTAACACTTCCCGAGTTGTCCCTTCGACAAGCAGCTTTCCCTGGTGAAGGAAGAGTATCCGGTCGCAGAAGCTTTCCACCTCCTGCATATTGTGGGAAGTGTAGAGGACCGTCATCTGCCTCTCGCGGCGAATTTCCTGCAAAAGCTCCCTCACCTTAGAGGCCATGTATGGATCAAGCGACCGGGTTGGCTCATCGAGAATCAGCAGTTCCGGGCTGTTTAAGAGGGCTTTCACCAGCTTCAAGCGCATCTGTTCACCCGCGGAAAGGGTCCCGACCAACTGGCGGCGCAGCTTCACCAAGCCGAACTGTTCCATAAGTTTTTCCAGGAACCGGCCGGCGTCGCGCACCCCGTAGAGACCTATAAAAACATTCAGGCATTCGGTCACGCTGAGGTTCGAGGGAAGATCCACATCTGCAGAAGCGAAACTTAAGCGAGGCAGAACCTTGAGCCTGTGCCGAATCGGGCAAAATCCAAGAACTTCCACCGCGCCCGAGGTCGGCTGCAGCAGACCCAAAACAGCATGTAGCGTGGTTGTTTTCCCGGCCCCGTTCGGCCCCAGCATGCCGACCACCTCTCCTGAACGAACCCGGAAGCTTAAATGGTCCACCGCCGGCCGCTCGGAACCGGCATAGCGGTGGACAAGCTCCCGCACCATGATCGGGTCTTCATTCACGCCGTTTTCCCCATCGCTCCAGGCAGGATACCATATCTCCTACCGGCCTGAAGCGGACGCCTTGCGCAGTTTCTCGACCTCATCGGAAGTGAGGAACCTCCCCTCCCCGGCGGCGAGGTTCCCCAGAGAAAGCGGCCCGAAGGTGACCCGGCACAACCGCACGACTTTATAGCCGATCGCCGCGAACAGGCGCCGCACCTCCCGTTTTTTTCCCTCGGAAATCTGAAGCACAACCGTCGCGCCGGAAACGTTCTCGATCTTCCGTGCCTTCGCAATTCCTTCCTCCAGCCGCACCCCTTCCAGCAACCGGCCGGTCTCCTTTGGGTCAAAGGGCCGGTCGAGTTCGGCCCGGTATGACTTCACCACCTCGTAGCGGGGATGGATAAGCCTGTTTGCCAGATCACCGTCGTTGGTGAAAAGAAGCAGGCCGGTCGAGTCCCGGTCCAGCCGGCCGACGGGGAGAACCCGGGTTTTCGATCCCGGACCGTGGGCCAGCGCCCGGACAAGGTTCTTGGGCAGCAGCTCGTAAACGGTCTTTTTCGCGTGAGGGTCCGAAGCGGTTGTCGTGTACCCTTCCGGCTTATAAAGCAGGAAATAAACCTGCGCCTCAAAACGGATCGGCTTGCCCAGAAAGGTAATCTTGTCTTTTTCGGGCTCCACCTGGCGGCCCAGATCTTTCGCCACCTCGCCGTTGACGGTGACCCGTCCCTCGAGAATATGGGTTTCGCATTTCCGCCTGGCGCCCACACCGCCCAACGCCAGCGCTTTGGCAATCCTCATTCCTACCCCCTGCTTTGATGCCGGTTGATAAGCGGCTTACGGCTTACAGCTATTGTAAAACAAAAGGGGCCGCGGCGCTCTGCCGCAGCCCTTTTTCCCATCAGACGGGATCCGGCTTGGTCTCAGCCTTTAGCGAAACCGGCGATGGTGATGGCCTGGGCCGCCGCCGTGACAATTGCCGCGATCCGGACAACCGACTGCACCCCTTCTTTGGTCACCCCCGCCTTGACGGCCTGGCGCGTGTGGGCCTCCATGCACGCGCCGCACCCGTTGATCGCCGAAACCGCAAGCGAGGCCAGCTCAAAATCGAGCTTGTCCATCCCGGGGCTGGCAATTACCGTCATGCGCAGCCTCGCCGGCATCGAGGCGTAATCCTTATCCTCCACGAGATGCGTGAACCGGTAATAGACGTTGTTCATCGCCATGATGATCGCCGCCGACCTGACGCCGTTGATCTCACTCTCATTCAAAAACTCGGAGGCATGGGCATAGAGGCTCTTGGCCGCCGGCTCGCTTTTGGCGGCGTAGGCGCTCGCCAGCGCCGCCGCCGCGATCTGCTTTTCGGACAATCCCGGGCTTCCTTCTTTCGTCAGGGCGCTCGACAGGTTCAGCCGGATGTCCTTGGCATAATCCGGTATCGCTTCCTGCAAAGCTTCCATTAAGAAACCTTAAGCGTCGCCTGGCCTTTCTGCCAGTTGCAGGGACACAACTCATCGGTCTGCAGCGCGTCCAGGACCCTCAGCACCTCACCCGGGTTGCGCCCCACGCTCAAATCGGTGACCATGACGAACCGGACAATCCCTTCCGGATCCACGATGAACACGGCCCTCTGGGCGACCCCTTCGTTCCGGTCAATGATTCCCAGCGCGGTTCCGAATTCCCGCTTGATGTCGGCCAGCATCGGGTAAGGGAGCGTGCTCAACTCCTCTTTCTGCTGCCGCCAGGCGAGGTGGACGAACTCGGAGTCGGTGCTGCAACCCAGAACTTGGGCGTCCCGCTGCGCGAATTCCTTGTTCAGCTTGCCGAACGCGGTAATTTCCGTCGGGCAAACGAAGGTGAAGTCCTTAGGCCAGAAGAACACGACGAGCCACTTGCCCTTGTAGGTATCGTTGTTGATGTTCACAAAGGCGTTCTTGATGTCGTTCGAAACGGTTGCTTTAAGATTAAACTCCGGGAAACGGCTTCCAACACTCAGCATGGTAAAACCTCCTTGTTTCGTTTGTGCTGTTGTTACGGCAAGAATGATTGATTGGTATAAACAGGTTATCTGTTTTTAACTAATAACTCAAATCAATTATAACTATCACTATGATAGAATATATCTATTATGGATCTCCAACAGCTCCGCTACGCGGTCGCGCTTTCCCGGGAACTCCATTTCCGTAAAGCGTCGGAAAAGATGAACGTCACCCAGCCGACCCTCAGCCAGGGAATCAAGAAGCTCGAGGGGGAGCTGGGTTCCCTTCTGTTTGAGCGTTCACCCCGCGGGGTAAAACTCACGCCTGCGGGCAAAAAATTCATCCCCCGGGCAATCTCCATTCTCGAGGAGGTTGGCGAAAGCATCCGGGAACTGCAGGAAGCCTCCGGAGAAGCGGCCGGCGCGGTCCGGGTCGGCTCGATACCGACGATCTGCCCTTACCTGATGCCCCAGGTGATCACGGAGCTTAGAAAAACAGCCCCGCGGCTCACGATCGAACTCCGGGAAGAGACCACTTCCCTGCTGGTCGAACACCTGAAGGCGGGGGAGTTGGACATGGGGGTTCTGGCCCTGCCGATCACGGAAAAGGGGATATCCAGCCTTTCGATCCGCAGCGAACCATTCTACCTGGCCGTCTCGAAACGGCACCGGCTGGCGGGCGCCAGGCGGATCAGCCCAAAGGAGGTGGCCCGGGAGAGGGTCTTGATCCTTCAGGAGGGGCATTGCTTCCGGAACCAGTCGCTCGAATACTGCAAGCTTTCCCCGAAAGACCCCCATGTGATCTTCCAGGGGGGAAGCCTTACTTCCGTGCTGAAACTCGCGGCCTCAGGCGAAGGGGTGACCTTCGTCCCGAAGATGGCTCTGGACCCGAAAGGAAACCCTGGCCTGGCGTACATCCCGTTCACGCCGCCGGAACCGGAGAGAGAGATCGGCGTCATCTGGCGGGTGACCTCCTCGCTGAACCTCTCCCAAAAAGCAGTTCTGGAAACCGTCGAAAAGGTTCTTGAACAATTGTATTAATAGAAACTAAATCTATATGAGCTCTTGAATTTTCGCGCCCCATCAGGCATAGTTGGTTCAGAAGCGACATCAAAACAACAAAGGGGGCGCCTAGAGAAAAAACCTGACCGTTATCCCAAAAACCGATGGAATTCCATTTCAAAAACCGTTCTGAAAAGAGCCCGGGGCTGCTGGAAACAACCCCGGGTTGTTTTTTGCCGGCGGAAAAACAAGGGCCGCAGCCTTTTCGGCTGCGGCCCTTGACGTTGGTCGCGGGGCCTGGATTTGAACCAGGGACCTTCAGGTTATGCGTACCACTTCAGCTTTCGCTGCTTCATGCTCCAGCATGAATTTGTGGTCTGGACTATCCCATCACCCCGTACCTAGTGGTACGGGGTGCCCGCCGTCTAGTCTCTACACCTTCCTTGCGCTCAAAACCACAAGGCTTGGTTCGGGATCACCAGTAAAGGCTTCCCCGACTTTGACGGGTTTTAACTCAACCGTTGCCGGCTGAGTGGCCCAGATTTTATTTGAGCCTGACGAGCTACCAGACTGCTCCACCCCGCAATAGATTTTCAAAGATACTGGAAGCTATTATAGCCCCTTTAAGAGACAAGGGCAAACCTTCTTATTTAGTCGCCGGATTCTTTCGGGCGGGAGGTGGTGAACTTGATCTTTGTCTCGCCGGGCCGGACGAACCCGAGCTCGCGGCGGGCAACCGCTTCGGCGTAAGCCGGGTCTTCACGCAGCCGCCTTGCTTCCTCATACAATTTCTGGTTGTCCACCTTAAGCGCGGAGATCTCCGCCTGGAGTCGGGCCCTTTCGGAAGAAAGCTCCATCCACCGGATAGCACCGGCGCCGTAAACGGCCAGCAGCCCTCCGGCCGCAACGATGCCGATAATCAGCTGTTTTTTCGAGCCCACCGGGTCCCCGCGTAAACAGCCTTACTCCCGAGCTCCTCTTCGATCCGCAAAAGCTCGTTGTACTTCGCCACCCGCTCGCTCCTCGAGACAGACCCGGTCTTGATCTGGCCTGCGTTGACCGCGACGGCCAGATGGGCAATCGTCGTGTCCTCCGTTTCGCCGGAACGGTGAGAGATGATCGTCCGGTATCCTGCCTTCTTCGCCATAGCGATGCAGGTCAGCGTTTCGGTCAGCGTGCCGATCTGGTTGACCTTGATCAGTATCGCGTTGGCGGCCCCCAGGTGTATCCCCTCCCGAAGCCGGGTCGCGTTGGTCACAAAAAGATCGTCCCCGACCAGCTGGACCTTCTTGCCGAGGGTCTTCGTGAGGTTCACCCAGCCGTCCCAGTCGTCCTCTTCAAGACCGTCCTCAATCGAAACAATCGGGTATTTCGAAATCCAACGGCCGTAGAGGCTGATCAGTTTTTCCGACGGGACGTTGGAAAGTTTCTCGGCCTTGAAGGTATAGCCCTTCTTGCCGTAGCAGGTGCTGGCGGCGACATCCAACGCGATCATGATCTGCCTGCCCGGCGCGTATCCCGCCTTCTCGATCGCCGTCAAAACCAGCCGGATCGCCCCTTCATTGGAAGAAACCCGTGGAGCGAATCCCCCCTCATCCCCGACGGAGGTGGAAAGCCCTTTGGATTTAAGTATCCCCTTGAGCGCCTGAAAAACCTCGGCCCCCATCCTCAGCGCTTCACGGAACCGGCCGGCGCCGATGGGTGCGATCATAAACTCCTGGATATCCAGGCCGTTATCGGCATGCAGGCCGCCGTTTAAGATGTTCATCAAAGGCACGGGCAGGAGATTCCCTCTCCCCTTGCTCAAATAGCGATAGAGCGGCTGGCCCGCCGAAGCGGCGGCGGCCCGGGCGGCCGCAAGAGAAACACCGAGGATCGCGTTGGCCCCAAGCCGGGATTTGTTCGGCGTGCCATCGAGCCCGATCAGCTTCTCGTCAATTCTCTCCTGGTCGTAAACGCTCACCCCTTTTAAAGCCGGCGCCATCACCTTTTCAATGCCGCCGAGCGCCTGCAGGACCCCTTTGCCGCCGAAGCGCTTGGCCGACTTGTCCCGCAGTTCCCAGGCCTCATAACGCCCGGTGGAAGCCCCGCTGGGGACCGCAGCGCGGCCGATCTCCCCGCCGTTTAAAACGACATCCACCTCGATGGTCGGTATCCCTCTCGAATCCAAAATCTCCCGCGCCTTGACCCGCTGAATTGTGCTCGAACCATTGCGCATCTTTATCGAACCTGCACCTTTCTTCCGGCCGTTTGAACCCGGCCGTTTAAAACTTTCTGAATCGCCCGCGGATAAAGCTTGTGCTCGACCCGGTGAATCCTGGCAAGCAAAGTCTCCTCCGTATCCTTTTCCTGAACAGCCACCGGTTCCTGCGCGATAATCGGCCCGTGATCCACTTCTTCATCCACAAAATGGACCGTCACCCCGGTTACCTTAACGCCGTGGGCCAACGCGTCCCGCACGCCGCGCGCCCCTGAAAACGCCGGTAAAAGCGCCGGGTGCACGTTGATGATCCTGCCTTTGAACCGCCGGACAAACCATGGGGACAAAATCCGCATGAAGCCCGCCAACACGATAAGTGTCGCGCCGGACTTGGCGACCACCTCGGCCATCCGGCGATCGAACGCCTCCCGGGAGGAAAACCCCCGGGGGTCGATCACGACCGCTTGGACCTTCGCCGCCAGGGCCCTTTCCAAAGCGTAAGCGCGCGGATTATCGCTGATGACAACGGCTATCCGGGCGCGCAAAGAACGGCGCCGGATCGCCTCGATGATCGCCTGAAGATTGGTCCCTTGACCGGAACAGCAGACGGCGATTGCGGGGTGCGCCACGGCGGAAAACGGCTGTTTAGCCGGCCAACTTCTGGATCTTGGTTTCGAGCGCACTCTTGGACTGGACACCCACCACCCGATCCACTTCCTGCCCAGCTTTGATGAAGATCAGCGTTGGAATGTTGAGGATGCCGAACTGCGCCGCCAGATCCGGATGTTCGTCCACGTTCACCTTGCCTACGGTCACTTTGCCCTTATAAGTGCCGGCCAGCTCATCGAGAACCGGAGCGATCGCGCGGCACGGAGCGCACCAGCTCGCCCAAAAATCAACAACCACCGGCGTCTTGGACTGAAGAACGTGGGTTTGGAAATTCGCCTGCGTCACCGTCAAAGTCCCGTCACTCATGACTCTCTCTCCTTCTATTGATGATGGCGTTTTGGATGCCGCGGTTCAGTATAACACAACAGAATAAACCCGCTTAAGGCGAAAATCCCAGCGACAGCAGCCAGCACAACCCCGCGGCCTCCCTGTTCGGCCAGCCATCCAGCGAGGAGCATCGAGCCGATCAACGACAGGTTCATGACGACCCCCATGCTGCTGAAAATCCTCCCGTGGAGGCGGGTCGAATGGCTTTCATGGACCAGGATATTGGTCACGATCCCCACAGGGGCGATCCAGAATCCTAAAAATGCGGTGGCGACCGAAGCGGCCACTCCCGATTTGAGCCACAGAACGCCCGCAATGAAGAGCCAGAGGGCACCGCCGCTGCCCATAAAGGAGAGGCCCAGGACCATCCTTCTGGGCGACCGGGTTCCCCACCGCCCATAAACCAGCGAACCGCCCAGCATACCGACCCCTAACCAAAGGCTTAAAAACCCGAGGTCTTTCGTGACCGAGCCCAGCACCTGCTGAACCATGACCGTTCCGATCACAAAGCTGGCTCCGGCCCCCATCGTCAGCAGGGACAGGAGCCCGGCCGCCCGCCGGGTCGCCTTGTGTCGCCACAGCTCCCGCATCCCTTCCAAAACCTCCTTGAACACCAAGCGGACCGAATGGGAGACCTTCTCCTTCTGATGGCGCCGGCGCGCGAGCGGCATGATAAAAAGGGCGGAAACCAAATAACTGGCGCCGTTGACCCAGCAGCTTCGATTTACACCGATCCACTCCACCATCAGCGCCCCCACGAGAAGGATCAACGCGGAACCGATCATGCCGGAACTGGTAAAAAGGGCGTTTGCCTGCGCCAACTCTTTCGGTTTCACAACGTCCGGGATCATCGCCAGCCGGGCCGGGACAAAGAAGGTCGCGACGGAAAAGAGGAAAAAGACACCGACATATAAAAAAATACCGCCGTGATACACGGCCAGCCAGGGAAACGTGAGGATCGCCGCGGAACGGATGAGGTCGCAAGCGACCATCGTCTGCTTCCTGTCCCACCTGTCTACGTAAGCGCCGGCAAGCGGGTTCACTAAAAGCCCCGGCAAAGAGATCGCGGCCATCACTGTGGCCAGCGTCATTGTCGAACCGGAAGCGCGGGTCGTTACCAAAGCCACAAGGACCAGCTGGCTGAGCCGGTCGCCGAACTGCGAACACAGCTGTCCCAGCCAGAGCAGCCGGAAATTTCGATCCTTCAGGAGAGAAAACAATCAGGCCTCCCTTTTCGTCGGATCTTTAAACAGAGGCGGGCCGGTACATCGTCAGGACAAAACCGGTCAAAAGAAGCCAAACCCACCCGAGGATTTCCAGGGCGACACCGAGGGCAACCTTATTCCAGCGGTCTCGGGCCATCCGTCCGAGCCACAGGCAGACAAAGGCGATCGACAACCAAAAAGCAGTGAACAAAACGCCGAGCATTCCCCTGTCGAAAAGACCGACCATCAGATAGATCACGGCCACAAACACGGGGATGACCGTCCCCCCCTCGACCGTTTCTAAACGGAGATTCGAAATGGCTCTGCCGAAAACAGATTTCTGCTCCTTCACATACTTGAGGACCGGCACATAATCAAAATCGTTCAGGTTCCCGGATTCGCGCCGTTTGCGCCGCCGCCATTCCCTCCGATCAAAAATCTCCTCGAAGATGAACTGCCTCTTCTTCAGAAAAAAGTAGAGGTCCCAATCCTCTTGATAGATGTCGTCATCCAGATGGAATTTATCCGCGGCGATTGTGCACAGGGTATACAGGTCCGTGTGGTCTAAAACGGCAAAAACAAGCGGGCTTTTCTCAGAGACAAACTCGACGTAGACCTGGCGGACATCCTCTTCGGTGACAAACGGCCATTGGGTTTGAAAAGAGACTTTCCTCTCCTCTTCTCCGCGGCCGGTCCGTTCCAGGCACAGGTTCTCCCGGAAAACCCACTTAAGGGAAGAAGGCAACCCCCTCTGGCCCACCAAGCCTCGCCAGTGAGCCATCACCTTATTAAAAGGGGGCCGCTTACCCTTGCTCATTGGAGGCATTATAGTATACTTCCGACAGAGACAAACACCCCTTTGAAGGAGAGGTTTTTCCGATGCCTTCTTTAAAAGAACCTGTGCTGATCTGCTGGAGCGGAGGCAAAGACAGCTCTCTCGCTCTGCAGGCGGTTTTAAGCGACCCCGCCTTCCACGTACAGTCCCTGTTGACCACCGTGACGGAGGGTTACGACCGGATCAGCATGCACGGCGTCCGCAGGACCCTGCTGCTGGAGCAGGCCGAAGCGGTCGGCCTTCCGCTGGAAGAGGTGAAGATCCCGAACGCCTGCGTCAATGAAACGTACGAAGAGGCCATGCGCCGCGTGCTGAGCCATTACCGGCAGGAGGGGGTAAGACGGGTCGTGTTCGGTGACCTCTTCCTCGAAGAGATACGGGCTTACCGGCAGAAAAACCTGGCCCGTATCGGCATGGAAGGTCTCTATCCTCTGTGGGGGCTGGACACCCGCCGGCTGGCGGAGAAATTCATCGCCTCCGGATTCAAGGCGGTCCTTGTCTGCGTGGACCCAAAACAAATCTCCCCGGAGTTCTGCGGCAGAGAATTCGATGCTTCGCTCCTGCGCGATCTGCCGCCGAGCGCAGACCCGTGCGGGGAAAATGGGGAGTTTCACACCTTCGTGTACGAAGGACCGATATTCAAGCGACCGATCCCGATCCAGCGCGGCGAGATTGTGGAACGGGAGGGTTTCTGGTTCTGCGACTTGCTGCCCATCTCTAAAATAATTGAGCCGGCACGGGGAACCCGTACCGGCTCAATCTAATCTAAAGCGGGGATATCTGCCCGGAGGATTTCTTAGGCAGCCCGCCTACGCGAACGAAGACCGAATCCGGCCAAACCCACTCCCATCAAAAGCATGGAGGCTGGCTCGGGAATAACGCCATTACCGCCGCCCTGCTGGTTGACGGTGTAGTTGCCGGAAAGGGTCGACTGATAAAGGCGAAACTCGTCGTTGCCGGCCGTGCTCTCTTCAACGCCCGCATTGAAAATCCCATCCGTCTGCAAAGCAGCCAGAGCAGCGGGAGTCAGGTTAAAATCGGTCGTTGTTATGGTGCTGCCAACGTTGGCTAAACTTCCAAGGGCATTTCCGTCTCCGGAGACATTCCACGTCTCGTTGCTAGTATTCACATCCTTATAGGAAATCGTCAGCTTGGCATCAGAAATGGTGATGTTCCCGATCAAGTTCGGAGCAATCTCGGCAAGAATGTCATGAATCCAACTCTCATCTGGATTACTAGCGCCATCCTTTATCTTATCACTCCCAGTATTTCCAGGGCCGAGAACATTAAACGAATCCCACAAATCAACGAAATCGCTGAAAACGATGGCCTGCGCTGGCTGAGGAACCACAAACAGCATCCCCCCAAAAACTAGCACGAATCCAATCAGCTTCTTCATCAAGACCAGCCTCCTATAACCTAAATTTCTAGTTACTTCTAATCAAAACCCAAGATAAAAACAGTACAGCATCTCTATATAAAGCATGTTTCATGCCTAACAAAGACACCCTCTCTCCTATAGCTAAAATTAAGCAGATTTCATTTTTTCTCTCTTAAAAAGGGGTATAACTGGAACTCTTCGATGAGGAAAGCTACAGTTTTGTCGAAAAAATCAGACTATTCAGGCGAGGTAGGGGTAGGTAGTGGCCTAGTTTGCCCCGCCTCGGGGA
Organism: uncultured Planctomycetia bacterium; assembly: GCA_964373715.1. Classification (GTDB taxonomy): domain Bacteria; phylum Omnitrophota; class Gorgyraeia; order 1-14-0-20-64-10; family 1-14-0-20-64-10; genus CAMTXI01. The sequence goes on from CAYJVR010000004.1 coordinate 137,101, forward strand.
ACTCCGGCGATGCACCGCTCGGAACGTCCCGGCGAGCCGTTCCTCGCTCCGGCACTCGGCTGGCTCGTCCCCCGCGGGAGAGTTTGTCTGCAGGGACGTCGGACGACGCGAGCGGGCACGGTTCCCTTCAGGGAGAGCGAGCGAGTCCGTCGAGCGCAGTCCGGCACGCCGGGCCGAACAAGCGACCCGAAGACAGGCTCTCCCGGCGGGGGACACCTTGCCCGCTGCGCCTCATGACGGTGCCCTGCCGGAGTTCCCCTTGTGGGGTTTTAAACTAGGCCACTGCCTAAAATCAGATTCCCTTCCGAAGAAAGGCCGGAAGGCTTATAATAAAAAGACACGCCGAAAGGCTTGTCGCGGAGGTTTGCCATCAATGGCACGAAAACCGATCAAAGACCTGCTAAAAGAAAACAAGGTAACCGTCGTCTCGCACGCCCAGTGCATCCAAGCGAGCCCGAACCTCTCGATCGGCCAAACGATCGAGCTCATGCGCAACAACAAGTCCGGGTACGTGCTGCTGGTTGATGGAGGACAAGTGACCGGCATTTTCACGGAGGTGGATGTCGTCCGCAAGATACTCTGCAGCACCGTGGACTGGAGCAAACCTGTCCGCACCGTGATGACACAAAACCCCTCCGTGTTGACGCAGGCTGATTCCGTCGGTACGGCGATTGACCTGATGGGAAAAGAGCGCTTTTACCATATCCCCTTGGTGGATGAAAAGAAAAATCTCGCCGGTATTATCTCAGTCCGTTCCGTGATCAAATTCCTGGCAGAGTTCTATCCGACCGAGGTGTACAATTTACCCCCTGACCCGCATCAGGTGATGAACACGCAAGAAGGGGGCTAGTGCATCATGGAGAAGGAGTCAACTAAAGGGTTGGCCGCAAAGCAACAAACGGCGGTTTCCGCGATCACCGTCCGGTTCGCCGGAGATTCCGGCGACGGAATGCAGCTGACCGGAGACCAGTTTACCGATACCGCCGCCGTCATGGGAAACGATTTCTCAACGTTTCCCGACTTCCCAGCTGAAATCCGCGCGCCCGCCGGCACCCTGCCGGGCGTGAGCTCTTTCCAGATCCAGTTCTCGGAAAACGTGATCTTCACTCCCGGCGACATAGCCGACGTGCTCGTGGCGATGAACCCCGCCGCCCTGAAAGTGAACCTGGGCAACGTGAAGAAGGGCGGGATGGTGATCGTCAACGAAACCGCGTTCAATGAGGGGAACCTGCGCAAGGCGGCCTGGAAAACCAACCCGTTGGCCGACGGAACGCTGAAGGATTACCAGCTGGTCAGCATTCCCCTGTCGGAATTGAACCTGAAAACGCTCAAGGACCTGCCTCTGCAGACAACAGAAGCGGACCGGTGCAAGAACTTTTTCGCGCTCGGCCTCGTCTTCTGGCTGTACGACAGAAGCATGGATCACACGGTGGCGTGGATCAAGACAAGGTTCTCCAAGCGGCCCGAGATCGGCGAGGCCAATATGCTGGCACTCAAAGGCGGTTACAACTATGCCGATATGACGGAGCTTCTGCCGATCCAGTTTCATGTCAAAAAAGCGCATTTGGAGCCCGGCATCTACCGGAAGATCACCGGCAACGAAGCCATCGCCATCGGGCTTATTACGGCCGCCCATCTGGCGGGGAAAACCCTCTTCTACGGCACTTATCCGATCACGCCGGCCAGCTCGATCCTGCACGAACTGGCCAAGCACAAGAATTTCGGGGTCAAGACGTTCCAGGCGGAAGATGAGATAGCCGCCGTCGGCGCCGCGCTCGGAGCCTCTTTCGGCGGACAGATCGGAGTCACCGGTTCCAGCGGCCCCGGCATCTGCTTGAAAGCGGAGATGATGAACCTGGCAATTATGGTCGAGCTTCCGCTGGTCGTCATTGACGTCCAGCGGGCGGGCCCCTCGACCGGCCTGCCGACTAAAACGGAACAAGCGGATCTTCTGCAGGTTTTGTTCGGCCGGAACAGCGAATCCCCGATCGCGGTGCTCGCCGCAAAAACTCCTTCGGATTGCTTTGCCATGGCAGTCGAATCAGTCCGGATTGCCGTAAAACACATGACCCCGGTGGTCCTTCTTTCGGACGGCTATCTTGCCAGCGCGGCGGAACCATGGAAACTGCCGGAAATCAAAAAACTGCCTGCGATTGAGATTACGCACGCCAGCGCCTTGCCGGGAACCCCTTTCCTTCCTTATCAGAGAGATCCGGCGACACTCGCCAGGCCTTGGGCTATTCCCGGCACGCCGGGGCTCGAACACCGGATCGGAGGGCTCGGTAAAGCGGATTTAACCGGCAACGTCAGCTACGACCCGCTCAACAATCAGAAGATGGTCAACCTGCGGGCCGAGAAGGTGCGGCGGATCGCCGATGACATCCCTCTGCTTGAGGTGGAAGGGCCCGTCTCAGGCAAACTTCTTGTTGTCGGATGGGGCGGGACTTTCGGACACATCCGCCAAGCGGTGCTTCAGCTTCAGGAACAGGGAATCCCGGTGTCGCACGCCCACTTAAACTACCTCAACCCGTTCCCTAAGAATTTGGCGGAGGTGCTGGGCCGGTTTGAAAAAATCCTTGTCCCGGAACTCAACATGGGCCAGCTGATTGTTCTGCTCCACCATCATTATCCCAACGTAAAATCGGTAGGCCTCAACAAAGTGCAGGGCCAACCGTTCGAGGTCGCTGAAATCATCCAAAAAATCAAGGATCTGCTATGAGCGCGCAATCTCCGCTGCCGGTGGCCGGATCTCCCTACAAGAAGGACGATTTTGTCTCGGGCCAGGAGGTGCGCTGGTGCCCCGGCTGCGGGGACTACGCCATCCTGGCAACGATGCAACGGACCTTGTCGAAGTTTGATTTCCCCAAAGAGAAATACGTCTTCATTTCCGGGATTGGGTGCTCCAGCCGGTTTCCGTACTACATGAACACCTACGGATTTCACACGATCCACGGCCGGGCGCCGACGATCGCCACCGGGTTGCGCTGCGTGAACCCGGAGCTGGAAATCTGGCTCATCACCGGGGACGGGGACGGCCTCTCCATCGGCGGCAACCACATCATGCACTGCATGCGCCGCAACGTGAACCTCAAGATCCTTCTGGTCAACAATAAGATTTACGGCCTGACGAAGGGGCAGTATTCCCCTACGTCAGAGATCGGCAAGATGACGAAGTCTTCGCCGATCGGTTCGATCGATTACCCGATCAACCCGCTGTGCATCGCGATTGCCTCAGAGTCAACCTTCATCGCGCGAACCGTGGACAGCATCCCGGCCCATATGAACGCCGTGCTGGAACGGGCAATGCAGCATAAAGGAACCGCCTTCGTTGAAATTTACCAAAACTGCCTCATATTCAACGACAATGCCTTTGAAGGGGTGGCGGGCCGCAACACGCGCGACGACCGGATGGCTTACCTGGAACACGGCAAACCTCTGCTTTTCGGCAAGGAGAAAGAGAAGGGGGTCCGGATGAACGGCCTCCGGCCGGAGGTGGTCAACATTAAAGATGTCCCGTTGGAAAGCCTTTTAGTCCATAACGAAAAAGACCCGAACCCGTACTACGCCTATATGCTCACCCAGATGGATGACCCGGAATCCCCCTTACCGGTCCCGTTCGGCGTCCTGAGGGCGATCGAAAAACCGACTTACGACGATATGATGAACCAGCAGATTCAAAACGCAATCAAACAGAAAGGGCCTGGGGATTTGAAAAACTTGATCTACGGACCCGACACCTGGACGGTGACTTAAATGCACGAAAACCAGTGCCCATCATGCCATTTTGAGATCTTGCCGGGGGACGATAGGTGCCCGCAGTGCCTGCACACCCTCATGCACCGGGATCTGCCGCAGCCAAAAAAAGATGACGTCTATCAGAACGTGCTGATGACCGCCCCCATCTCCACGCTTGTCACAGGCAAGGACCTACTCGTGGCCAGCAAAAAAGACACCATCAAGAAGATCGTCGAGGTGCTGCGGGAGAAAAAGAAGGATTGCGTCCTCATCTACGAAAAGAAAAAGCTGGTGGGAATCCTGAGCCTGCGGGACCTTCTGAGGAAAGCCACTTTTAAGGAACTGGATTTATCGAAAACCACGGTAGAAAAGGTGATGACCCCGAATCCGGAGTTTGTGCGCGGAGAAGACCCGATCGCCTTCATGGTCAACAAAATGGCGATGGGCGGCTTCCGGCATGTGCCGGTTCTTCAAAATGACGGAACCCCACTCAGTATCGTCTCAATAAAGGACGTTCTCGGCTACCTCTCGAAAAGAGAGGGGGCCTCTCCAAAAAGCACTTAGCAGCTATCTCGCAAATCCGCAGAAGTGATTTGAGGGGAGCTCTATCCAGAAAAATACAACCGGACGTCGTCTTGTATAGATATTCCGTAGTGCATAAACTGAATTAGCGCTGAAGCGGATCTCTTTCAAATTCAATCGCCCGGATCTTCAAAGAACCCTGATAATAGTTCTCATGCGGATCGCCGACCACAAAGTAATCGGGGTGAGAGTCGGCATGCCAGACCTTATCTTTATTCACACGAGCTTTTTGCAGGAGATTCCCCCTGCCATCGTAGAGGCTTAAAACATACTCGGTGTCGGTTTTTTCGACCTCGGCCCGGTACCAGGCATTTCTTTTGTATTCCACCGCCTTATCCCAAGATTTCGTCCACTTCTGGGTATAACCGTTAAAAGCTGTGAGGCTGTTGCCCTTATCGAAGTAGACCATGAAGATCGGATTCGGCATCCCGCTGCCGTAGGTATTGTTGTCCACATCGATGACCAGTTTACGATGCTTGTGCCACCATTCATTGATGTAGTGCCCTGCGGGGGCTTCATCCGTAATCGCTAACAGGTAACAGCCGTTTTCGTTAAGCGGCCCTTCCGAATAGTCGGGGTCTTGGCCAACCCCTTTGAGGTTCTCCAGCCCGTAATCAATTTCTCCAACCTCCACGGCAACCCTGTACCTTTTCCCAAGAGGCCTGGCCGACCGGATAATAGCTGAATCACCGTAGCTGTCGGACCTCTGCCAAGCAAAACTGGACGCCCCATCAATAACAAAAGTGCCTCCGCGAAACAGCTCGAAAACGAGTTCACCCCCTTTTCCAAAACGCATGCCGTCTTTCGGGACAATCGGCTTTGAGAAAAGCCCCTTCCCTGAAAGTTCAGGGTTCGCCGTCCCCCAGGAGCAGGATCCGGCGACAAGAGCAAGCACCCACACTGCCGCCGACAAAAAGCTCTTCCGGTAGACCGCCCTCGGCATTATTTTTTTATGATATAGTGAATACGTGAGATTTTTCCTCAAAAGCTTGTTCCTCTTTTTACTGTTTCAGTTTATCATGCCGGGCGCTATCCCATGCTGGGGAGCGCCGCCGCCCGCCGCTTCCAGATACAGCAAACCAATTCGTGGCATGTGGGTTTGGCATTTCGAGGCTTATTCCACCGTGGAGGCCCGCAACCGGCTGATCGAATTCTGCCGGGGGGAGAACCTCTCTCTTATGCTTGTTCAGGTTCATTACAAGCTGGATCCGGCAACCCAGATCCCGCTGGCGATGAGGGACCCCCAGGCCTACGGCGCCCTGATTGAGCAGGCCCAGAAAGCCGGCATCACGGTGGAAGCGCTGGAAGGAGACCCGCATTGGGCGCTTAAAGACCAGAGAGAAACCTGGTGGCAGAAGTTCGACGTGATCATGGACTGGTACGACCGGCAGCCGAGCCAGCGCCGGTTTTCAGGCCTCCATCTCGACGTTGAACCGTACCTTTTAGACGGCTTTGACACGCCGGAGAAATGGAACATCCTGACGCAATACGTCGAGTACATGGACGAAGTCAGAACAGCTCTGAAAAAAAGATCTCCGGAGCTTATTTTTGCCGCCGACATCCCGTTCTGGTACGACAATATCCTCCACGACGACGAATATTCCAACCACTGCATCGTTGAATTTAAAGGCGCGAAAAAACCGGTCAGCCAGCATATCCAAGACATATGCGACTACATCGGCATCATGTCATACCGGCAGCACGCGCTCGGTGAAAACTCGATCACGCAGCTGTGCCTGGGGGAGCTGGCCTACGCGAAGACTCTTGGGAAGAAGGTCTTCTCCGGCGTCGAAATGTCGCCGGACCAAGACCCGCCGACGATATCGTTTTACGGAACGACTGTTGCCCTTTTCCGGGAACAGGTGGGATTGGTGGAGAAAACGTTCGGCCAGCGAAGAGAATTCGGCGGTGTCTTGATCCACTACTACAACAGCTACCGGGATTTCCTGGAGTCGGCGCCAGCAAAGTAACCGCGCCCCACCCTTCTACTAAACTCAGGGTAAACGGTTTTTCAGCCGTTCTTCTTCTCGAACTCCTTCATAAAGAAGATGAGCGCGTCTACCCCTTCTTGAGACATCGCGTTGTAGATCGAGGCGCGAGCCCCGCCCACCGAACGATGGCCCTTGAGTTCGAGCAGTTTTTGGGCGGCTGCTTCTTTGATGAACTTCTCCTCCAACTCTTCGGAAGGAAGCCGGAAAGTCACGTTCATCCGGGAACGGCACTCTTTCGCCGCGGTCGGCTTGTAGAAACGGCTGGAATCAATCGCCGCGTAAAGCGCGGCGGCCTTCTGGTTATTCTTCTTCTCGATCGCCTCGACTCCTCCCTGCTTAATGAGCCAACGGGTCACCAGGGACAAAACGTAGATCCCGAAACAGGGGGGGGTGTTGTAAAGAGAGTTTTCCGCGATCTGAGTGGCGTATTCGAACATCCCCGGAAGCTTGCGAACCGGCTTCGCAGCCCAGTCTTTCCGCACCACAACAAGCGTGACACCCGAAGGCCCCAGATTCTTCTGAGCCCCGGCATAGATGAGGCTGAATCTTTTCACATCTACGGGACGGGACAGGATATCCGACGACATGTCGGCCACCAGAGGGGCCTTGCTGTCAGGGAAAGAGGCCATCTGCGTTCCGGCGATCGTTTCATTCGACGTGACATGGAGATAGGCGGCGTCGAAGCTCAACTTCCACTCCGAAAAAGCCGGCATCCGGGTCGGGATCTCTTTCGAGGTATCCGCCGCGATATTCACTTTTCCGACCGCTTTCGCCTCGCCGACCGCTTTTGTGGCCCATGCTCCGGCATTGATGTAGTCGGCCGTCTGCCCGTCCCCCAAAAAATTCCATGGGATCATGGCGAACTGGCCGGTGGCACCCCCCTGAAGAAGAAGGACCGCGTAATCATCCGGGAGGTTCATCAATTTCCGGATATTGCCTATCGCCTCTTCATGAACAGCGCCGTACACCTTACCCCGGTGGCTCACCTCCATGATGGACGATCCGCAGCCTTTATACTCGGGCAAGTCTTCCCTAATCTGACTGAGGACTTCCTCCGGCAAAGAGGCCGGACCCGCGCTGAAATTAAACGCTCGGCTCATCAAAACCTCCGGTTTATTCATAGAAGATGGCTGTGTCATGGAACGAACCTTTGAAAACCCTTATTTTACATTACTTAAGTTCTTGATTACAATGCAGCAGAGTCTAAGAGCGTACTGCCGCCGGAAATCATTCTGCGGATCGGCCAAATATAGCCCGAGGAAAGAATGTCTGCCTCGTCTAATCCTAAAAAACTAAAAGCGCTTATTTTAGCCGAGAAGCACTACTACCTCGAAGCGCTTCTGCAATGCCTGGGGCCGTTAGGAATCCGGCTGCATGTCATGTCAGCCAAGGAGGACCTTCACGTACAACTGTCCCGCTACTGCGCTGATTACTGGATCTGCGGGTCTTTGCGTTTGATGCAAGAGCAAGGGCATCTGGCGGATACGCTCAACATCTACTGCAGAGAAAACCGAATCTCGGTTGTCGTTCCCACCGATTTCATCAGCACGCTGCTCCTTTCCAAGATAAAGAAAGAACTGCATGCCGCGGCACTTTTCCCGACGGCCGATCCGGAAACTCTTATTGTGCTGAACAACAAATGGGAGTTCATGAAATCATTCGAGAAAAAAATCCCCTTCCCAAGCACGAAACGGCTTGATGAGAAAGCGCACCTCGATTCGCTTGATCTGCCTTTCCCTCTCATGGCCAAACGGTTGGACGATAAGGAGGGCTACGGTTCCTCCGCCCGCCGGGTCGATTCGCCAGAAGAACTATCCGCTTACGCTCTCGAAAAAGGATGGGCGTCCTCCCTGCTCGCGCAAGAATATATACCGGGGAAGGACATCGATTTAAGTGTTTTAGCGGTTGACGGCCGGGTTCTGGCCTGGACCATCCAAGAATGGCTAACGGAAGAAAGATTGCGCTTTGTTCGGGAAGACCGTGTCCTGCAAATCGGCGAACAGATCATCTCTTCAACCCGGTTTACAGGGATAGCCCATTTTGACATGCGAATTGATGAGCGGGATAACTCGCTCAAGGTGCTGGAATGCAACCCCCGCTGCTGGGGATCTATCGAGGCTTCCGCGAAGCGCGGGGTCAACTTCCCTTACGCCGGAATCCTTGCCGCTCTTGGCTATTCCCTCGACGGACGGATGAATTACAAGCCGGGTTTTTATTTTCCGAAACGGAGCTTCCGTCAGTATTTTACATTCCGGGTTTCCATCCAATGGTGGATCACAGGATCAATCCTTCGGGATCTATGCGCAATTCTTTCAGACCCGCTACCTTATCTCTATTTTAGAATCCCGAAATTTCTTCGAAAAAACCTGCTCATCTTCAGTAAATCCTATCCTCTGGTCTCCCGACGAAAACAACGATCTCTTCCCGTTAATCCTGGTTCATAAAACGGGTATCCCCGTTTTGGAGCGCCGTGTTCAACAACAGCCAGCTCACCGAGGAGACAGAATTCCACTCCGCGTAAGTGTCTCCATCCGGATTGACATACCGGGTGACGGCAAACGGGAGAGCCCCGTTCCAGGTCCCCTGGGTTGTCCGGACGTCTTGAATAAGGCCGACATTCTGTAGAATGGAGCTGGTCTTCGCGATATCGCCCACTCGGTAGTAGGCTACCGCCGTCGTGAGCGTCCCTTCCACCCAAACGGTCTGGCGGGCCGCATCGGGCGAATAGCCGGTGATGGCCTGAGCGCTTCCGGGGATCGTCTGCTGGTTCGAGAAAACCGATTCGACGTAATTCAGCGCGCTCTGGGCCAAATCGGCGCGGCCGACCGCATTCAAAAAGAGCGCTCCCAGCGCGTTAGCGTCCAAAGCCGCCGCATCATCCCCTATCCCTTGGCGAAAATGCCCGCCGGCACCTCCCGTCCAATGGTTATTCAACAGGGAATTTTTGATCTGGGTCGCTGTGGTCAGATAGGTGCTTTTTCCGGTTACGCGGTAGAACTCCCGGAAAAAGAAATACGCATCCACGTTGTGCTCCGTGGAAATCCAGGTGACGTCCGGCCCTCCCCACAGAGAACCCGAGGAGGTCTGCAGCCCTTTGAGCTTTTGCGCGATTTTCATCGCCGAAGATTCAAACCTCTTGTCGCCGGTCACCCGCTGATAGAGAGCCATCGCGTATCCGACCCACGCGAGCGTGCCGCTGCGAACCCGGCTGTCTTTATAAGTCGAATCCACTTGAAAGGAAAAACCCACGGAGCCGTCTGCGGCCATCAGGCCTTTCAAAGCGGTCAGAACAGAGCGCGCATCCGCGGTCCTTCCTTGAAACAAAAAGGAGATGGCCCCGATCGCATCATCGTAGGTCCAAGAACGGCCCCTCAAAAAAGCCTGCGGGTCGCTAGCAGGAATGTCGAAGCTCACCAAAAGCCCCGCCCGGCTCGCGATCGGCTGTATACCGGTCAAAGCAGGATCATCCCTGCCGGTGAGCCATGTTAAGCTTCCCTCACCGAATACATAGCCGGCCGGCGTTGTGGGAACTTGAAGAGTCATTTGCGCGACACGAGTCCGCTCGACCGCCTGTCTCTGGGAGAAATCGGCCTGCTCCGCCCGCGCCGCCTCAAGGTTTTGGGTCAATGTCGCGCTGGCGCTGTCGATCTGCTGGTCGATCGTCTGGGTGGAAACCGCAGAAGCAAGTCCCGGCCCCAGGCCAAAAATAACCGTTATTAAAAAAACCGCTACCCGAAAAATACCGTTTTTGCAAAAACCCGAGAACATAATTAATAATCTCCTTTTAATTTAATTAACAGCAGGAAGGAATTATATCACGGGAAGACGGTACGAAGATACCTTTTTGGCACATGCAATGGCTTGACACCTATAACCTAGAATTGTAGAGTGGGATAGCTGGCTTTCCCTCTATGGCTGACGACATTCTGATTGAAACAATCCATCTGCGTCGGGAGTACGGCGACACAATCGCCGTACAGGATGTCAACCTCACCGTCCCGAAAGGGGCTGTGGTCGCGCTGGTGGGCCCGAACGGCGCCGGAAAGACCACCCTCCTGAAAATGATGGCCGCGCTGCTGGAGCCGACCCGCGGAACAGCCCGGATCTGCGGCCTGGATGTCCGGGAATCCCCCCGGGAAGTCCATTCCAAAATCGGGTTCCTCCCTGACTTTTACGGGCTCTACGATGAGCTGACGGTGAGGGAGTATCTGGAGTACTTCGGAATGGCCTACCGCCTCGAAAAAAACCGCCGGGAGGATATTATTGACCGGGCGCTGGCCCTCGTCACGCTGATAGACAAAAGCAGCAGCCCGATCGAAACCCTCTCGCGGGGGATGCGGCAAAGGCTGGCGATCGCCCGAACCCTGCTGCACGACCCGCCGGTCCTGCTGCTGGACGAACCGGCGGCCGGCTTGGATCCGGAGGGCAGGCACGATCTGCAGCAGCTGTTCCGCCGGCTGGCACAGGAGGGAAAAACCTTGATCGTCTCCTCTCACATCCTCACCGAACTGGAGGATTACTGCAGTCACATCGCCATTCTGCAGAAGGGGACCCTTGCCGCCGCCGGAAGAGCGGATCAAATCCGGGAATCGCTCACAAAGGAACGGCAGCTGAGGATACGAGTTTCTTCCGATTCCGGCGATCTGGAGAATCTGCTTAAAGGATTTCCGAACGTGGAGCGGTGTGTCAAAGAGCCGGAGTGTTGGCTTATCTCCTTTTCCGGCGGAGATCAGGAGCAGCACGCGCTGCTGAAACATCTGGTCGACGCCGGCGTTACGGTCACCTTCTTCGGCGAAGAAAAACGGACTATTCAGGACACCTACTTAGCGCTGATGAACAGAAAGCCATGAACCTATTCTCCCGTTTCCCTGATCTGTATCGCTACACGCGCAGTGAAGCTACCAGGGCCCGCTTGCTGGCCGGTTTCCTGACCTCAAACTTCATCTGTTTCTCCGTTTTCGTTTTCATGAAGGATTTGCCGAACCGATGGATGGCCTTCTACCACACGGCGCTGTGGCTGCAGATTTTGCCCCTGCTGGTCTACGGGACGCTGCGGACGACCGGCGCAATCTCCCAGGAACGATTGGAAAGAACTTGGGATTTCCAGAGATTGACGCCTCTGAACTCATTCGACATCACGCTGGGCAAACTCCTCGGAGCGCCGGTTTTCGGCTATTTCCTCTTCGCGGCAATGCTACCCTGGACCTTTCTGGTGATCCTGGCGTCGGGTGATATAGGCTTGGCCGATTTCTGGGCGACCTACCGGCTGCCTTTCGCGGTCGCTTTCTTCGCGCTGAACTTCGGCCTTCTGATCTCCGCCCAGTCTTTCGACGGCCGCCAGAGCAAATTCGCCAGCTCGATGGGGGCCTTCCTGGGGCTTTGGGCAGTTTCCCAGCTGGTTTCGATGCAGGCCGTCCACATCGTGAAGAGGCTGCATCCGGAAAACTCCGCGGTCCAGCAAACGGTCTCTTTTTACAGCCTGCCGATGAGCTTTGAGGGTTTCATGATCCTCAGCCTGGTTGTCTACGGTATCTGGGCATTTTTCGGGGCGCAGTGGAGGATCGGCGAGGATCTGCTGGAGAAAAGGAGATTCTGGCGGTTCCCCGCCTTCCTGGTTTTTTTGACCTGGTATACGCTGGGAAGCAGCGTTCCCATGGGCTTCCCTGTCCCATCAAATTCCAAGGAGATAAGTACCCTCACCGCATTGGCCTACGCTTGTTTTTTCGTCTACGCCGGCGGATTCCTCTGGGTGGAACGGGCCGATTACTGGAGGCGCTGGCTGCGCGGACGGAAGGAGGACCCCGACTGGCTTGACCGGACGCCGGTATGGGTAACAGGCTATATCTCTTTGGCGGTCATCGCGGCATACTTAAGCGTGCTGGCACTTCTGAAAATTCAAGGAGGCTGGTCGAGGGTGCTGGTCCTGCTTCCTCTGTTCGCAGGAAGAGACCTTTTTTTCCTGCAGTGGTGCCGATTCACCCGGAGCCGGCGGGCCGACATGATGGCAGCTATTTACATCTGCCTGGCCTACGCTTTGCCCCCGATGCTGCTGGCTCCCTTTAAACTGACGGCGCACTCATATCTCTATGCTCCGATACCGCAGGGTCAGGTTGGCTTCCTTCAAAATATCATTCCCGGTTTTCTGCAGATGCTCCTGGCGGGGCTGCTGGTCTTCCGAAAGCTCCACTCACAGCCCCAGCCGGAATAACCGAAAAATACACTAGAAAAGAAACTGCCGATACGATGAGTGAGCAAGGAAAAATCGCGAGCAAGAAACCGGAAATCCGGCAGGTCTGGGAATCGGGTCGGGTAATGTTCCTGCTGAGCTTCTGATCGAGCAGATGAACCATTTCAGCGACAACATTTCAAGCGCGGACACCAAAGCAACATTCTTGATCGGTATTCTAAGCGCCTTGCTCGTTACCTTCTACACCAACGACGCGCGCAAAACGCTCTCTTGTCCTAGAACCGACTGGGGTCCGGTCCAATGGGTTACCCTCTGCTCTTTGGCATGCTTGGCAGCCGGAATACTTCTGGGGATTTATGTCGTCCGGCCCCGCCTCCTTAAAAACAGGGGCAATGGCCTGATTTCCTGGCCTCATGTGAGCGGCTTTAAAACCTGCACCGATTATGTGAGCCAGTTGGGCAACTCCTCCCGTTCAGAAATACTAGGAGAGCTGGCGGGCAGCAACTATGACCTCTCGAAGATCTGCGCGGCGAAATACTACTGGCTCAGCTGGTCATTCCACGTGGGGGGAACCGGTTTGATCGCAACGCTGCTGGCGCAGATCATCTCCCCCTGAAACAGAAACACGTGAGGATGCTTGCAGGCTCAGCAAGTCTCTCTGCAGAATAAAACCTCGATAAGTGCTTCTCTAAATTTAGTATTTGTTAATAAATACCGCATTTAAAATAACCCGACGGATACGCAAAAACAGCGGAATCTGTTATCGGAAGAATTTTCGGTATGATTTTTACTCCTTGCAACTTATAAACTTATGAAACCATCTGTTAATTGTACGCTATAGCTTATTCAGCTTCCTGAAAATCTTTCAAAAGCCAAGTAAACTTAGAAGTGAGGCAAAAGTAAAATCATGATAAACGGACCGTATTACGGCGAAAATGAGGCTTTCCTTAAGAAAAAGCCTCACATCGGGCAAATCCTGGTGGAGCGCAAGGTGATCACGCCTAAGCAGCTTCAGGAGGCTTTGGATCATCAGAAGAGCCATGGGGGGCTGCTGCTCGGACAGATATTCATCCATTTGGGGTTTGTCTCTGAAGAAGAGCTGGCCATCGCCATGACCAGCCTCTACCACCTGCCTTACCTGCCTCTGCACCACTACGAAATTGACGGATGGGCCGTAGATCTTATCCCCCAAGAGATGGCGAAAGAGAACCTGATCATTCCGATTGAGAGGATGGGCAACTCATTGACCGTCGTCATAGCCGATCCCTCTAACACTCAGGCCCTGGAAAAAATCCGGCAGATTACCCACTGTGAGATCCTGCTGCTCGTCAGCACTGCTTCGGACATCAGGACGATGATCGACCTTTACTACAACTCCCAGGCCGGCCGGCACGAACGGCGGAACGAGCCGAGATTCAACCGGCAGCTGCCGCTCATCGTCGCCGATGAAACTCAAGTGGTCAAAAGTCACACGCGGGACATCAGCGCAACCGGCATATCTTGCCTGCTAACCAAGCCGTTCCGCCAATCCGCTAAAGTGGACATCTTCCTCAGCATGCCCAGCGAGCCGCACCCAAACCTCATTAAAAGCCGAGGCACCGTCGTTTGGATCCGCCCAATCCCTGTCGCCCCGGAAATCGGTTGGAATTACCAGACAGGAATCTGTATGAGTGATCTCTCCGAGGAAAACCGTTCCAAGATCCGCCAGTTCCTCGAAATCGCCGCTTAGGAAAAAGCTCCTAGCCCGACAAATCTTTCATGGCCTGCCGGATCCCCGGAAAAGCCTTGAGGAAAACCTTGACTATTTTTGGATCAAAGTGCTTTCCGGATTCCCGCTTTAGATGCGCTATAACATCCTCAAAGCTCCACCGCTGCTTGTAAACCCGGCGGGAGCTGAGGGCGTCGAAAACATCCACGAGCCCGACGATTCGCCCTTCCATCGGAATATGGCTCCCTTTAAGCCCTTTGGGATACCCGGAACCGTCATATTTTTCATGGTGTGTGAGGGCAATCCGCTCCGCCATCCGCATCAACTGGGAATCCGCCTGGGCCAAGATCTTAGCCCCATAGATGGTATGCTTGCAAATCTCCTCCCACTCGCTTTCGGTTAAATTGCCCCGCATAATCGTCAGCTTCTTCACCTCATCGACCGTCAGCAAAGGCTTCACCTTCCCGTCGCGATCCATAAAGCGCTGGGAACCGATGTGGCGGATCTGCGCCATCAGCGGTTCGGGCATTTCTATGCTGGAGGGGCGATTCGCCTGACGGATCTCCTCCGCAAACCGGGAGATTTCTTTTAAGCGTTCCGCAGGCGCATCAACCAATTTCAGCTTTTCTGACCACCACGCCAACCGGTACTCTATCGCCCCGAGCTCGGTCGACGTGAGTTTCTCCGATTTGAGCAAAATGGCATCCGGCGTGGCCACTTTTCCTATGTCATGCAAGGTCGAGGCAAGCCGGATCATTTCGACCTCCTCGGGCTCCATCCCCATTGTTTCGGCAACCAAACACGTGTAGACGGACACGCGCTTAAGATGCGCCGCCGTATCGTGCTGATCCCGATGCTCCGCCATCAACGCCAGACGAAATATGGTCTCTTGTTGGGCCTGCTTGAGATCGTCATAGAGTTGAGAGTTTTCCACCGCCACTGAAGCATGATTCGAAAGGATTGTTAAAAGCCGTTCATCTTCCTGAGTAAACCATCCCCGCCTTTTATTCAAAACCTCGAAAACGCCTAGCACGTTCTGGTTTTTGGAATCCCACATCGGCATCATTAAGGCAGTCTTAGTGTGATACCCCGTCTGCACATCCACGTGACGCGAAAACCGGCTGTCGGCATAAACATCGCGAACATTGATGGTCTTGCATGTCAGAAAAGCCTGCCCGGCTAATCCTTGCCCTTTGCGGAGCAGAATGGTTTTCGTCTCCATCCCCTGCGCAAGCTTCGACCATAACTGACCGGTCCGCCGGTCCACCAAAAACACCGTGCACCGGTCCGCCTCCAAAACCTGACGCGCCGCCTCCGTCAAGAGAACCAATAACCGGTCAAGGTCGGTTTCCGAGGCAATCTTTAAGTCATACTTCAGCAGAAGCAAAAGCTTTTGACTAAGATTGCTGCCCATGCGCGAAACCTCCTGCAATAATAAACTCTAAGCGGAAGACTCTATTCCCGCACATCTCTGAAACCCTTCAGAACCGGCCGCATAAAACCGCGCTAGCCGCGTTGCGAGTATCATGCTAGGAGGAAACACATGGCCAGCGCCAGAGCGATGCGGTACCAGCCGAACAGAACTAATCCGTGGTTTTGAAGATAGCCAATGAAGGCTCGAATAGTGAACATGGCGACAAAGATAGTTGTCAGGAACCCGCTGATGATCGCTATCCAGCCCGTCTCTTGGAAAAGTAACGGTCCGCCCTTTGCTGCTTCGAACAGGGTTGCCGCCCCCATGCTCGGCAACGCCAGCAGAAAGCTGTATTCAGCAGCCATTGGGCCAGGTAATCCCAAACATATCCCTGCCAAAATGGTGACCATCGATCGAGACATTCCCGGCCAGAACGCACAGCATTGAGCCAGACCGATGATCGCAGCATCCTTCGCTGTCAGCGTTCCCATGCCCCGAGTCTGTCTACCTGCCCGCGACGGCCTGTCAAACATAACCATCAACACTCCGCCCGTGGCTAAAGCGGCTACTACCGGCCATGCCCCGAACAAATGGCTCTTAATCCCATCATAGAAAAGAAACCCAACAATGGGGAATGGAACAAAACTGATTAGGAGATTTTTAAGCAACCGCAGGCCCGATTCATCCCTATTGACCACTGATCGTCCAAGGGATACTATCCGGCCTCGATACAGCCAGGCGACGGCCACCAGTGCTCCCGCCTGAATCACGACTTCAAATGTCTTCGCCGCCTCTCCGTGAATCCCCAAAAAATACGCGGCGAGAATCAGGTGGCCTGTGGAGGAAACAGGGATAAACTCCGTGAGTCCTTCAACGATGCCCAGAAGGATCGCCTGCAACATGGAAATAGCAGCCATTCTCTCCTCTCAACAACACTCAAACAAAAAGGCTGAAGCCACCGAGAGGACTTGAACCTCCGACCCGCGCTTTACGAAATCCCCTCGG